>NZ_JBALDU010000036.1:0-18422 GCF_036917235.1 Nostoc sp. | reverse complement strand
AATTTGTGAGCTATTCTGCTGTTTTGCCGCCCTGGCTGGTTTTAGATCCTCTGTTGCGTACCTGGTTGTTGGAGGATATTGGCCGCGGCGATCGCTTTCCTAGCGCCTAAATTATTGATAGATCAATTCCTTTGTGCTTCAGTCTAAACAGATGCTATCCAACGCCCAATATATATAGATGGAGTAAAAGATAAAGTAAATCGGCTGATATCCCAAGTGGGTGGGTATGAGAGAAGTAATGCCATATTTAGTGTGGCGATATCATTGATATCAGACTGTGCATTCGGAATGACCCGATCGTAAATATTTTTCTCTGCTACCCCCGATTATCGATGGGATACTAAATAAATAGATATGTCGCTTAATAAGGTAAAATTAGCGATTAGCCGTTGGGATGAGACAAGAAAATGCTAGACATCAATCGGGTGCTCAAGGAAGATCGTCTGCTTAGAGCATTTAGTGGACTGAATCGTAAAGCATTTGATGAGTTGTCAGTTGCCCTTGAAATTGGTTGAGTCGATGGGGGATATTATTCCCCGCACCTCTCAGTTAAATCTGGGCGTGCGACTTTCACCGCACCCAGCTTCCGATGTTCTTAGCTTGCGCTTTTGCTCATGTGTTTGTAATCATGGCAACTCTCATGAATTGCTTCAAGATTATTTTTCTTCCAGTTGGCGTGATTTCCATCGATGTGATGTAGGTGAACCCTTTCTTCATCAATGAACTTTAAGCCGCAGGATGCACATCTATGGTTTTGCTTTTTAAGAGCTTTAGAGGTTTCGCCGTCGTAGAGCTTGCTGTTACGTTCGCTCCAGTAGGCTGTATCTCCGTCATAGGGGGATTTTGTTCCTTTGACCATAACGTATTTACTATCGGAGTAGGAAACCGATGGAAATGCCTTTTTAACTAACTCTTTGCTAGTGTGGCGTGTTTGTTTGGTTTCCCTGTTGAATACCGTGTAGGCTCTGTGATTCATGAACCAAAGTTTTAGCTTTGACCCGTCCTTCTTGCAGAACTTATGATAATTTCTCCAACCTCTGACTACCGGGGCTAATTTCTCAGCCTTTGTGGTAGCACCATAATTCGAGTTGTTGACGATGTGTTTTACTTTCTTACGAAAAGCTTTGAAGTTATCCACTGAGGGAGTACTTCTTAACTTTCCATTGCTCTGCACTTTGAAGTGCCAGCCGAGGAAATCAAATCCATCTGTCGCGGCGGTAACTTTGGTTTTCTTTAGGCTTACATTCATTCCGCGTTTGCGGAGGAACTCGCTGATTCTTTCAAGTATCTCTGTCGCATCATCTTCAGGTCGGAGTATAATAACCATGTCATCCGCGTACCGGATTGATGGCTCTTTGATATCCTTTTTTGAGGTTTTATCAGTAATTCTGTTTCCTCGTATCTTGTGGTATCTATGTATACTCTCAATCCCGTTGAGTGCAATATTAGCTAGTAAGGGACTGACCACTCCCCCTTGAGGTGTACCCTGTTCAGGGAATTCTGGGTTTACTCCTGATTTTAAACATCGGAAGATTCCGAGTTTTAAGCCTTTTGGGGCAATGAGTTCGTCCATTATTGCTGAGTGGTTAATCCTGTCGAAGCACTTTTCAATATCGAGTTCGATTACCCGTTTTTCTGTTCCATTGTTGGTGAAGCATAGATTTTGAAAGATGTACCTTTGTGCATCATGGGCAGAGCGCCCAGTTCTAAAACCGTAGCTCCTAGCGTGGAAAGTGGCTTCGTGTGCTGGTTCTAGTGCATATTTTGCTAGGCATTGCCAAGCTCTATCCGCGATGGTTGGTATCTTAAGCATTCTGGTAGTCCCGTCCTTCTTGGGGATGGGGATTTCCCGTAGTCCTTGATGCTTCCAATTTCCACTATTCATTTTCAGTAGTTCTTCAAGGTTGAAGCGGTCTTCAAATGAGAGGGATTTCTTACCATCGATACCCGCCGTCTTTTTACCAGCATAAAGCTTAGATACTTGTCTTATTGCAAGAAATCGAGCCGAGGTGGATTTTAGAATAAGCTTTTGGAGTGACCTAGCTTTCCGCTTGTCTCCAACAAGAACCGCTTTAAATACGCGCTTTTGAAGGCGGAAAAGATTTCGGCGGAATTTCTTCCACGGTAAAGCTTTCCAAGATTCACTAGTTTTTACACTGTGTCTAATCATTTTCTCTTCTAGGGTTTGTATTTTCTGAACACCTCAGACCAGTTACGGTCTGTCCTACCCGACTTGTGAGAGTTCCGCTTCTCGTCTAGCCTACTTGGGGTTCGACTGCCCCAGGACTCACAAATCGTTTTTATTCGTTCCCTCGGAGAGATTGATTGTTCCGTTAGATGTAGCCAATTCGACTACTGGATTCCCTGAACTCTTGCCGTTATTGAGTACGGATACGGCGGGAATAGCTCCAGTAGGGTCAGGGATATTGAGTTGCGCCCTGCCTGATATTAAGTCGCTTTTTTAGGCTCTGTTTCATCATAGGAACTCCCTATTAGCGCCAGTGTCAACCCGCAAAGGTCGTCTGATTGCGCCCTGTTCCCAGCTTCACTCTACAAGAAACGAGCTTGTTCGGTGTGGGCAGATAAGGAGTCAATTCTGAGTCTGAATGGTAGGACTTTCACCTACATCTGACCGAGAGTTCAGCCTGCAAGTGACAGTAATCTGCTGTCGGGCTGGGTTAGTTATGTACGGGCTGATTACCATGATTCACTAACCAACGAATCGCACGTACTTAACATTGAAGCGATGCCTGCGGCGGGCTACGCCTACGCCAACAGCCAAAAGCCTCGGAAACGGTCTGTGGGTGGGGGTAGAAAGCCTCGATTGCAGCGAGTAGAAGACAAGCTATTTTTCATATTGTTCTACTTCAAGTGCTACCCCACCTTTGATGTGGCGGGAGTACTGTTTGACCTACATCGCAGTCGGGCACACCGTTGGATGTTAAGACTACAACCATTGCTCGAGACTGTCCTGGGAAAGAAAATGGTATTACCAGAACGTAAGTTGGAGAGTATAGAGGAGTTTATTGCTCGTTTCCCGTATGCTCAAGAAGTCATGATTGATGGGACGGAACGCCTGATTCAACGTCCCAAAGACGAAGAGAAGCAGAAAAGTCATTACTCGGGTAAAAAAAGCGCCATACTCGCAAACACCTCGTAATGACAGACCAAGCTAAACGGGTACTAGTGCTATCAAAAGCAAGGGAAGGTAAGGTTCATGATAAAAGACAGTTAGATGAGGAAAAATTGGTAGATTTTGTTCCAGATGAAGTTCCGATTCATGTGGATTTGGGGTTTCAGGGATTACAAAAAGAATTTGTCAACATCCGCATTCCAGACAAAAAGCCCAGAGGCAAACAACTAACTGAAGAACAAAAACAATCCAATCGAGAAAAAAGTAGCGATCGCGTTAAATGTGAACACACAATATCAGGTATTAAGAGATACAAAGTTGCTACAGCAGTATATAGAAATCACATTCGTGATTTAGATGATCGTTTCATGTTGACTGCTGCGGGTCTGTGGAATTTCTACTTGATGGCTGCATAAATTGATGAGTGATATCGAGAATTCTATTTCATCATTTTTTGCTCTTATTTAGCGACAAGTCTATTCTATGATTCACCATATTTCAATTGCTGTTAGAAACCCTAGTCATGTTGCTCAAGTTCTGGGAGAAATCTTAAAAGCGCAAGCTGTTCCCTTTCCTCCTAACTCAGGAAGTTATATGGTTATACCTTTTGATGAATACGGTACAGCCATTGAACTTTATCCTTTAGGTTCTCAAATAGAACCTGGTGAAGGTGATGAAGAATGCGTATTTGTACATACTGCTATTACTGCCAGGTATACAGATGTTCATGCAGCTATCTCTGTACCAATTAGTCAGCAAGAAATTGAAAAAATTGGTGCTCGTGAAGGTTGGCGTGTAGTGCGCTGTAACCGCGATTCTTTCTTTGATGTGATTGAGTTCTGGGTGGAAAACAGGTTAATGATTGAATTGCTAACACCAGAAATGGCATCTCAATATTTGAAATTTGCCACGCAGCAAGAAAATCTGAAATATTTTTTGGCAGAACCAGCTTTAGCTATAACTTGATAAACATTTATTGGAATCCTATTTTCTTTATAAGAATTGTAAAATGCAGATCCTCAACTTGTTCGATAAGTTAGGGATCTGCTTTTATTTACATCTACCCTACGGTAAGCTTCTTTGCGTCTATGACTGAGACAAAAGTCTACTTCTTCACCCTATTAGTTAGTCTTATACTGCTAGAATAAAATTATTTTAAATATATTAAACTAGCGGTATTGCAAATAGTAGATAATTGATATGATACACAAATATCATTACTTATTTTGCAACAGCCAATCTACCAATTCTTGATAAGCACCACATAGTTGCTTTTTGAGAGCATCGCGCTCATGCCAGCTAACTGGGTTTGTTGGATCTAAAATTTTATCTAACCGAGTATGAGCTTCTGTACTTGATGATCTCAAATCATGACACTTGAGTAACCCACTAGCAAATATCCTAAGTTTTTGTTCTTGACTATGAATGTGTTGCATTCTGCTTGGCAAAGGCATTTTTGCAACATCTTCCCTATTGGGTTTCAACTTTAGTTTTTCTACAAGTATGGGGTAGAGTAATTCTTCATGGAACAAATCTAACTGAGACGCATATCTCGAAGGGTTAGGAAGGTATGATTTATCAGATTGCCATAGGAAATCAGTTGCACGTTGATATGCCAAACCTAGTAAACCATGAAAGTCTACTGGCTGAGAAAACTTCACTCTGTAAAATTTTGTGAAAATGTACCGTATGTAGCATGGTTGAAGATGAGGCAACGAATTATCATACCCTCTGGCAGAGTTTCTCAAGTATTCACTGAGTTGCTGGGTTTCATCAAGACCCAATTTCTCCATTGTTAGACCATGTTCAACATATAACTGGTATAGCAAAGTATCAATCACAATTGGTGACTTGTCACAAATGCTCTGTTTGAGAATGCATAGAGCTTCATGCTCATCAATTGCTAGTCGTAAGGCTTGAATAATTGCTGTACGTCTTACTGATGGACTATATGAAGAAGATGAAATTATGTTGAGCAAAACACTCATGTTCTCTTGGTTATCTCCTAGCGCCATCACAGCAGCGCAAAGTAAGGGCCAGTCGCGCTTATTATCAGTTAGCCATTTTCTAAATAAACCATGATGATAACGAAGTGAAAAATCCTGACGCATCAAGGTTTCAATTGCAAATGTTACAGTGCTGTCATATACACTATGTTTAGCAATAATATTCTTATCAAGAAACTCAAGAGCATCTTTGTCAAGTTCGCATTTTCTTAAATATTTATGTAACGGTTCGGTGAGCCAAGGTCTATCGAGCAAGTATGGTAGTATTGCAGTTACAATCTCAGGATTCGGATCTAAACGATACAGACAGAACTTTAAATGACGTTCTGCAAACGGATCATTTCCACTAGTATCAATGGATTTCTTCGATTGCCAAAACAACTCAAATAAATCTTCTTGTAATCCTGAACTAGCTATTAATAAATCTAGGCTACGATTGCCTATTTCACAATCCTCACCCAAAAGAGCAACATCATGTAATGATGGTTCTGCTAGAGAATCAGGTAATGTTGTGTCTGGTATCTCATTTAGCTCACGAAATCTGCGATCTACTTCTGATAGTTTAGATGCCATTCGATCCGCTTCTTCCGCAAAATTGCTAATTTGACGCACTGTGGTTTTAGTAGTTTGTATAAGAAGTCCTAAAGTTTTTAAGTTTCTGTCAATTCGGATAAGTCCTTGCTGAACCGCTTCTCTAGTCCTGGCAAGTAATCTAATGTCATCTACATATCGAATATAGTGGTACTCTTGGACAGAAAGTTCTCTATCAAATCCATACAGGAAAAGTATTTGCGAAGAAATCTGATGCCAAGCACCCTTGTGGGAGTCCACGATTGATTGTTTCTTCTCCCTTAACTGAAGCCCAGATAGGTAAGTATGTGCGGAGATGTTCAGCTGTTAGGTCATCAACTAACTGTTGTTCACGCAGATACTTGATCAACATCGCTTGGTCTATCGTCTCATAAAAAGCGGCCATGTCTGTTTCTGCTAGCCAGACATTACCTTCTTCATACAGAGTTTGAAACTTTATTTTGGAAAAGACGATACTGTATTTTCCAGAGCATAAACATAGGTTTCTGTACTGGATCAGACAAAACATTAGCAAAAGACTGTCGATTAGCTGCTGTAGACAGAATTGGTCTAGCCTTTTCAGCCACAACATTAGCTATAGCCTGATAGACAACACGATCGCTAACTGCCAGTATTGCCATTGGACGCAAAGTCTGAGATGCCTTGGGGAGATACTTAATTTCTGGGTATGAAGCTTCAAAAGTTCTCCCCGCCAAAGTTTGTCTAATACCAATTCTATGTGAGGCTGCATAGAACTGTAGAATAGAGGAGAGGGAAAAACTCAAGACCAGAAGCAAACAATGGCACGCGCTTTCAATCTAGAAATATCGGAGAGTGTTGAGTATTTGTCCAAAAGTCTCACTAAGGCGCGGACATCAGCGGAAAAAGAACGATTGCTTCTTCTGTGGTGGATCAAAACAGGACAAGTGACACAGCATCAACAATTGAGCCAGAGACTGGGTAGAGATGGCTCAACCGTAACCAGATGGTTACAAAAGTATCGGCAAGGGGGACTAGAAAAATTATTAGAGGATGGCATTTTTGTCAGGAATATCCTCATCTAGACAGTGAGAATTTTCAAAAATTCCTTGATGCTCTATCCCAAGAACTGGGTGATGATATGGCACTCATGCTTTAGGGTTCAAGCTTCTGCACACCAAGCTTTGGGTTTGTCTTGGCCTGAAAATCTCATCCCGATATTTCAACCATCTCATAGTCCTCAACTCAACCCGATTGAGAGATTATGGCAGTTTATCAAACGTCAGTTCAAAGGTGAGAATTTTTTAAATTTACAGGAACTACGACAACGGGTTCAACATGAGTTAGCTCAAATGTCTTGTGAGTTAATCTCCTCTTTAACAAGCTATGATTTCATCCTTGAAGCTCTATTTCATGAAGCTTTATTCTATGCATCTTCATAGAGAATTGGTATAAGTAGTTCAAGGTTGTGGTCACGATTGGCAGCAAATACTTTTAGGCCAATCCAGTCTCGTGAATCAGAGCGATCAAAGTAGCGAACGCGCTTCCAAGCGAGTTTGAGATTATCAAGGCTTATAAAGCTATCGTATATTGAAGTACTAGTGTTCATTTGTAACAATAATTACTTGTATGCAGCTTCAATTATATTGCACTACATTAATACTATAATTAATTACATACTTGTTAAAGTGAAGCCCAAAGTAAAGAAAGTTTTCAATAATTTACATGAGATGCTTTAATTTTTAATAAAATACCTCACCCCCTTACTACTTCTTCACCGCCGGATACTGCTTCAAGACCTGCTTTAAATATTGCCCAGTATAAGACCTGGGATTTTTTGCAACTTCCTCTGGTGTACCCACAGCAATCAATTCTCCGCCTTTGTCGCCACCTTCTGGCCCCAAATCTATCACCCAGTCAGAACAACGAATTACATCTAAGTTGTGTTCAATGACTAATATTGAATTGCCTTTATCTACCAATCTTTGCAACACATCTAACAATTTGTGGACATCGTAAAAAGATAACCCTGTTGTCGGTTCATCTATTAAATAAAGTGTCTTACCTGTGGCGCGTCGAGATAGTTCTGTTGCCAATTTCACCCGTTGCGCTTCACCACCTGATAAGGTTGTCGCAGGTTGTCCTAGTTGGACATAACCCAACCCGACATCAAATAAAGTTTGCAAACGCGCGATCGCTTTGGGTATATTCTGGAAAAAGTCTAAACTCTCCTCAACTGTCATTCTCAGGACATCAGAGATAGACTTATCTTTATACTTCACCTGCAAAGTTTCGCGGTTGTATCTTGCACCCTTACAAATTTCGCATTGCACGTAAACATCAGGGAGAAAGTTCATTTCAATCACATTCACACCCTGTCCGCTACAAGCTTCGCAACGTCCACCTTTAACGTTGAAGGAAAATTGTCCGGGTTTGTAACCCCTAGCTTTGGCTTCTACTGTTTGGGAAAATACATCCCGAATGGCATCGAAAATTCCTGTGTAAGTTGCAGGGTTAGAACGTGGTGTGCGTCCAATGGGAGATTGATCAATAACGATCGCTTTATCAATCGCGTTTAATCCCTGTATTTTATCCAAATGTCTGGGTAAGGGAACTTTCTTTGTTAAATGGTGTTGCAGAGATGGATATAGTAATTCATTAATCAGGGTAGATTTGCCAGAACCAGACACACCAGTTATGGAAACGAGTTTACCTAGTGGAATGTCTACATCTATATTTTGTAAATTGTTGCGATGGGCATTTTTAATTCCCAAACTGCGCCCATTTCCTTCTCGGCGTTCTGCTGGTGTGGTAATTACTCGTCTTCCTGATAAATATGCACCTGTCAAAGAATCTTCTGCTGCTAATAATGCCTCAAAATCACCTTGGGCGATAATATTTCCGCCGTGAATTCCTGCACCAGGGCCAATATCAACTATATAGTTGGCTGCACGAATTGTTTCTTCATCGTGTTCAACGACAATTAATGTATTACCCAAATCGCGCAATTTCGTTAAAGTTTTGAGCAATCTGCCATTATCTCGTTGATGCAAACCAATACTCGGTTCATCTAAAACATAGAGAACTCCTGTTAAACCAGAACCAATTTGCGTTGCTAGGCGAATTCGTTGGGCTTCGCCACCTGAAAGGGTCATGGCGGGACGGTCAAGGGTGAGATAATCTAAACCGACATCCAACAAAAATTGCAATCTAGCTTTGATTTCTCTCAGGACTAAATCAGCAATTTGTAACTGGCGATCGCTCAACTTAAATTGCTCAATTCTCTCCCGACAATCCCGAATTGATACGGTAGTCAATTCTAAAATTCCATATTGTCCCAACTTCACCGCTAAGGCTTCCGGTTTTAACCGTTTTCCTTTACAAACCTCACACGGCTGATCGATTAAATACTGCTCTAATTTTTGCTTAATTAATTCAGAACCACCTTCATACTGCCGTTGCAAAATTGGAATAGCACCTTTAAAGCTCTGCTTTCTTTGTGCCTCTGCGGCTCGTTCATCTTTCTCTCCAAACAAAATAATTTGCTGCTGTTCTTCTGTCAGCTTGCTCCAATTTGTTTGTAACTCAAACCCATAAATCTGCCCTACACTATAGAGTAATTCCAAGTAATAAGAATTATCTTTTTCTGACCAAGGCGCGATCGCAGCATAAACTGGCGCTTCCCAGTCGGGTACGATCAAGTCTGGCGCAAATCTTCTTAAAGTCCCGATGCCATGACAGTGCGGACAAGCACCATAAGGTGAGTTAAACGAGAACAATCGCGGTGATAGTTCCTCCATTACCGCGCCATGTTCTGGACAAGCAAAATTTTCCGAAAATACTAATTCTTCTTCTTTTTCTTGTCCGTCGTCACCAAGCAGACTCACCAGAATGGCTGCAATCCCACCCGATTGCTTGAGACACGTAGACAGGGAATCAACCAAACGCTCTTGAATATCAGCCTTTTTCACCAAGCGGTCAATTACCACTTCGATGGTGTGAGTAAAATTTTTATCCAATTCAATGGAATCTGACAGTTCGCGGATCTCGCCATTGATCCGCACGCGGACAAAACCTTGGGATGCCAGACTTGACAAAAGCTTACGATGTGTGCCTTTCTTCCCCCTGACAACGGGTGCAAGAATTTGGAAGCGAGTACGATCTGGTAATTCCATGATGCGATCGCACATCTCATCGATTGTCTGGGGTGCAATACAGCGATCGCATATCGGACAATGGGGTTCGCCAGCCCGACCAAACAACAGCCGCAAATAGTCGTAAATCTCCGTCACCGTACCGACAGTAGAACGGGGGTTATGAGACGTTGACTTTTGGTCAATAGAAATTGCTGGACTTAAGCCTTCAATGGCTTCGACATCCGGCTTATCCAGTTGTCCTAAAAATTGCCGTGCGTAGGCACTGAGGGATTCCACATAGCGACGTTGCCCTTCAGCGAAAATGGTATCAAAGGCTAAGGAAGACTTACCAGAACCAGAAACGCCAGTGAATACGATTAGGCGATCGCGTGGCAATTCCAAGTCAATATTTTTCAGATTATGCTGCCTAGCACCCCGAATCCGAATGGTATTCTGGCTGTTGTGGCTGGGGTACGGAAGATGTCCATTCAAGGATGCTGCTAGCTGTTGGTCTGACATATTGGGCGGCAAAGAAGGAGTTTCTTATGAAACAGTCCTTAATAATACTATCTTTAATCAGTTTATAGTAGAACAATCGTACTGTTTTAAATTGAAGTTGTACTTGAGATATTCTGAATCATGCTAGCCAATGCAGCCACCCATGATGTCACCTGGGAAAAGTTACCTGATGATTTTGTTTTAGACAACGAGCCAGTAGATAACATTAATCAGCCACTCTTGGCTGCTGCTTTAACAGAAAGCTTAGAACTTGCCAGCAGATTACCCGCCGATGCTTTAACCATCACTAACTATGGTATCTGCGCCACCTTGAATAATCGATTTGTGGTCAAAGCGCCAGATTGGGGATATGTATCATCTATTCGAGTCTCACGAGAAGAAGTGAAGCGCAGTTATACGCCACGACTTCAAGGTGATATTCCGGTAATTGTGATGGAATTTCTCTCAGATACCGAAGGTGGAGAGTATTCGAGTAAACCGACGTATCCCCCTGGTAAATGGTTTTATTATGAGCAGATTTTACAAGTGCCAAACTATGCCATTTTTGAACCAGATAGCGGAGTTTTAGAAGTTTATCGGCGAGTTGATTTAGGACATTATGAATTGCAAACACCAGATGCAAATAATCGTCACTGGATTGCCGAAATGAGCTTGTTTTTAGGTGTATGGCAAGGAAGCCGAGAAAACCGCACAGGTTATTGGTTACGTTGGTGGGATGACAATGGCGAATTATTTCTGTGGGGTTTGGAGTTAGCAGCAAAAGAACGGCAGCGTGCAGAGAGATTGGCCGCTCAGTTAAAAGCGCTGGGAGTCGAACCGGAGGTTTAACTCGGAACTTCGACCTTTTTGCTCGGCCGTTCGTGTTCGGAACTCGGAACTTTGACCTTTTTGCTCGGCCGTTCGTGTTCGGAACTCGGAACTTTGACCTTTTTGCTCGGCCGTTCGTGTTCGGAACTCGGAACTTCGACCTTTTTGCTCGGCCGTTAGTGTTCAGAACTCGGAAGTTCGACCTTTTTACTCGGCCGTTTGTGTTCGGAACTCGAAACGCCGAGTTCTGAACTTGAATTTTGTCTCCTTATTACCGAGCGATGTCTACGACGGGCTACGCTTACGCCTTTAGCTCTACATTTAAGTTTAGAATCACTGGACACCAAGAGTTTTAAACAGCGATCGCATCTCTAATTTACCAAGCGATCACTGTTTTTGAATATTAAAGGGCGATCGCTCCCTCATCCCCCGGTTGGTGAGCGAAGTCGAACCACATCTTCTTCATCTACCTACCGCCTTGGACACACCTTAGCCGCATCAGGATGGCTAGCCAAATAACTCTTAAGCCAACTGCAACCTTGTGCTAATAAATCATCAAGATTCAGATTCCACAATTTGATAGTGTTGTCAGCACTGGCGGAAGCTAAAGTTTTACCATCCGGGCTGAAAACGATGCTGTAGACTGAATCGCTATGCCCAATCAGAGTGGTAATTTCTTTGCCCGTATCGAGATTCCACAATTTGATCGTCTTGTCAGTACTGGCGGAAGCTAAAGTTTTGCCATTCGGGCTGAAGAAGACGCTGTTGACCGAATTGCTATGCCCAATCAGAGTGGTAATTTCTTTGCCCGTATCGAGATTCCACAATTTGATTGTGTTGTCAGCACTGGCGGAAGCTAAAGTTTTGCCATTCGGGCTGAAGACGACGCTGTTGACCGAATTGCTATGCCCACTCAGAGTGGTAATTTCTTTGCCCGTATCGAGATTCCACAATTTGATCGTGTTGTCAGCACTGGCGGAAGCTAAAGTTTTGCCATTCGGGCTGAAGAAGACGCTGTTAACCGAATTGCTATGCCCACTCAGAGTGGTAATTTCCTTGCCCGTATCGAGATTCCACAATTTGATTGTCTTATCATCACTGGCGGAAGCTAAAGTTTTGCCATTCGGGCTGAAGACGATGCTGTTGACCCAACTGCTATGCCCACTCAGAGTGGTAATTTCTTTGCCCGTATCAAGATTCCACAATTTGATGATGTTAGTACTGGCGAAAACTAAAGTTTTGCCATCTGGGCTGAAGACGATGCTGTTGACCCAACTGCTATGCCAACTCAGAGTGGTAATTTCTTTGCCCGTATCAAGATTCCACAATTTGATCGTCTTGTCATCACTGACAGAAGCTAAAGTTTTGCCATCTGGGCTGAAGACGACGCTGTTGACCAAATCGTTATGCCCACTTAGAGTGGTAATTTTTTTGCCAGTATCGAAATTCCACAATTTGATCGTCTTGTCACTACTGGCGGAAGCTAAAGTTTTGCCATTCGGGCTGAAGACGACGCTGTTGACTGAATTGCTATGCCCGCTCAGAGTGGTAATTTCTTTGCCCGTATCGAGATTCCATAATTTGATCGTCTTGTCAGCACTGGCGGAAGCTAAAGTTTTGCCATCTGGGCTGAAGAGGACGCTTTTAACCAAATGGTTATGCCCACTTAGAGTGGTAATTTCTTTGCCAGTATCGAGATTCCACAATTTGATCGTCTTGTCAGCACTGGCGGAAGCTAAAGTTTTGCCATCTGGGCTGAAGACGACGCTGTTGACCAAATCGTTATGCCCGCTCAGAGTGGTAATTTTTTTGCCAGTATCGAAATTCCACAATTTGATCGTCTTGTCACTACTGGCGGAAGCTAAAGTTTTGCCATCTGGGCTGAAGACGATGCTGTTGACTGAATCGTTATGCCCACTTAGAGTGGTAATTTCTTTGCCAGTATCGAGATTCCACAATTTGATCGTCTTGTCAGCACTGGCGGAAGCTAAAGTTTTGCCATCTGGGCTGAAGAGGACGCTTTTAACCAAATGGTTATGCCCACTTAGAGTGGTAATTTCTTTGCCAGTATCGAGATTCCACAATTTGATCGTCTTGTCACTACTGGCGGAAGCTAAAGTTTTGCCATCCGGGCTGAAGACGACGCTGTTGACCAAATCGTTATGCCCACTTAGAGTGGTAATTTCTTTGCCAGTATCGAGATTCCACAATTTGATCGTCTTGTCACTACTGGCGGAAGCTAAAGTTTTGCCATCCGGGCTGAAGACGACGCTGTTGACCCAATCGCTATGCCTTTCCAGGCGATTTTGTTCACGAATATTAGTACTAGATAGAATTCTCTGTAAACTAAACAAAGGGCTGTATGCTGGATAGTCTGCTAAAGATTGTTTATCCTTGACCAGACTTTTTAATGTTCCTGCCGTCTCCATTGCTAATAGCAGAGCATCAAATTCTCTGGAAGTCTCAAAAAGCTGCAATGCATTTGTTCCGCTTTGTTCCAATCGCGTAGCCGTTAAAGCAACAATTCTTGCTGCATCTGCCTTTTTTAGTTCCTCCACAGAAGTTTTACGGGCATTGACTGCCTCTTGCCGTTGTTTAATTGCTTGGTTTGCCTGTACTTCAGCTTGACTAGCCTTAGCGCTAGCTGCGGCCACTTTATTTTGAGCCAATGTCAGGTTTTGCTGTGCCTGATTCACTTTGGCATTTGCTGTATTTAGTTTTGAAGTTGCATTACTAAGATTCCCTCTTACCTGTACCGCTTGTTTCGATATACGTTTATTTTCAACTGATATACGCTGATTATCTTGCTTGGTTGCTGCGGTTTCTGTCTTCGCGTTTTTTAACTCTCTTTGGGCGTTATCTGTTTCTGCCTTAGCTAATTTTGCTACTGCAATAGCATTCCTGGATGCCTGAAGACTTAGTTGAGTAATTATAAATGATGCTACCGCCCCCACCAGAGCAAAACCTAACACCACAGAGCCAATACGAATTCGTTGATTAGCTTTGTGGTTCGCCTCTGCTAAAACTTGCTTTGCCTGTTCCTCTGCCTTCAGCCTTTTTTGCACATCGCGCTTTTCCAACTCCTGGCTAGCAGCTAAAAACTGATAGTCTAAGTCACTTAAACTTTTACCTACTGCCCATTCTTGGGCATCATGCAAAGTCTTTCCCCGCAACAACCGCGACTCATCTTGACGTTCCGACTCAACCCAGGCATTAAATGTATCGGAGTAGAGGCGCAAGTGTGCTAAGATTTTCTCGCACCATTCCTGTTTAAACACCTCTGCATAGATGCGGTTATAAATTCGCAGCTTCCCTTCCCGCTTCACCACCAAACCCGTCAGCCGCAGTTCCGTTTGTTCAGCACTATCATCAATTACTATCTCTCCCTGCTGCAATATATGCTGATACAACCCCAACAATCGCCCAGTCTGCTGTTCCCCACTCCGCATGATTCTGTCTCGAATCGTCTTCAAATGCTCCGGCTCATCTTGCGTCTCCCAATTCTCAATAATCCCCTCGCGTATCAACTCTTCTACCCAGTCCCTAACCTCTATTCCCCAATTCCTAGTCTCTAGTCCCCCCTGCACCAGCAACTTACAAACTTTTTGCGTCAAAAACGGCTGTCCCCCCGTCCAGTCGAGCACAACCCGCATCAACTCTTGAGAATCACCCACTTCAGCCAATCCCTGTGCCAAGGGTTGCGCCTCTCGGAGTTGAAAGCCAGTTAAATCAATTGCCTGTCCAATATTAAAAGGTGTCCGGCGTTTGTCTTGAATTAAATCTGAAGGCGTAGACACTCCAATCAAAGCAAAGGTAAGGCGGTTATATTCAGGATGGTCTGCTCGTCGGTTGTAGCAATCGCGGATAACTGCAAAAAAGTCATCCAAGTTGAATGAAAGACTCAGAACGCTATCAATTTCATCAATAAAAATAACAATCTTTTCAGCAATTGTTTTTAGTAAAATTGTTTCAATAAACTTGCTCAAGTGCTGCACTGGTGAAAGCAAAGCGTTATCAACCCACCAAGTATCTAAATCAAAAGTTGTATAAATATTAAAACTTCCCACCAGAGTATCAATCACCCCGGCATACCACTCCGTTGGCGTAATATCTGCCGTCCCAATAGCTGTAATATCAACAACAGCACAAGCAAATCCCTCAGTTTGCAACTGCTGCATTACCCGCACCCGCAAGCTAGATTTCCCCATCTGCCGAGAATTGAGTACATAACAAAAATCCCCAGCCTTCAAGCCTTCATAGAGGTCATGGTCAGCTTGCCGTCTAACATAAGTTGGTGCATTTTGAGGCAGACTACCACCGACTTGATATTGGTACTGGGTCATAAACAATTAAAAATTCACTCATTCAAAATTATGAAATCCAAGCTAGTTTGGTCTTGGGATGGTGTGTTAGCCAATGGCATAACACACCCAACAACATTACGAATTACGAATTAAATGAGCTAGGTGCTTTAAAACTTTCAAGACAATATATATGTCATCACGACTATCTAAAGCAAACAAATCAGATAGAGCATATTGTGGAGTTTCAGTTTTTAGCAGTTTGATAAATCTAAATTCATTACCATTGGTGACAAACCCAAAAACAGGTTTAGCCGAAGTTGCATCTGCCAACATATAAGCCAACGCTTGCGGAATTGCTGGCACTAAGGAGTAATCTGCTCGTTTCGCCTCAATAACGAGAACCCAAAGTGGAGGATGGAACACCAAGATGTCAATATGTCCTCTAATAATCATGCCTTCGTCTTCAGAAGAAATTCTGACCTCTTGTTCTGAGGCGATGTAGAAAGGCGGTTGATAAAAACCTGCTAGGCGCAATAGTGGAGATAGCACTACCATTTTGACTACAGGTTCCAAAATAGGATATTTCGATAGATGCAAATATTCTGTCTTAACTTCGTTGAGAGATTGCTTTTCTAAATCACTCAACTCAGGTAAATCTTGCTGCCACTCTGAAAAAAAAAGTTCGTCGTCTGCAAGGTGTAGACCAAGTTCATCGATGAGTTGGGCTAGGGTGATATCTTTCCCTTGAATAAGTTGAACCATTGTTGAGCCTTTTAGTTAAATGGTAATTGCAGATGAAAGTATTTCAGGTCTTCTTAATGTACTTTTTTAATTTTTAATTCCCAATCTATTCAAAAAATATTGACGATACAATTCACACAGTGGCATCACTTCATTGCCTTGAAACTTAACTAACCCCATACTGCGGAGTTTAAACGCTTCAGTTGTGCCTACATCCACGGCGCGATTTGCTGTCATAACTTGTTTGAGTGCAGCTAGCAATTCTGCATCCTCTTGCAAATTCAGCCAATGGCGGCGTAAATGGTCGCTGTAAGGGCCTTCCTCGGTTGCCGCGATTTTTTGCAGATTTTCCAGCGTCATCCTACCACGGGCAATTTCATAAAGCGCTACCCGCACTAAATAAGGATGGCCACCGACGAGTGTCATTAATTCTTCAATTTGTGAGTCAGGCCAATTGAGTCCGTGACGCTGTACCAAGTTTTGTACTTGTATTTGATTTAAGTCTGGCAACTCAATGGGTAAGCCCACATTAAAAGGCGACTGATTAATATTGAGTGGAATATAAACTTCCTTAGAATGCACAATCACCAACCGGAGATTTTTCCAAACTGTCTCATTCTTTGAACGCTCATGCCAAGCTCGTAGTAATCCAAAAAAATCAGCCGCAATTATCGGATGCTTGAAGACTTCATCGACTTCATCCAAACCTATAGCTATAGGTCTATTAATGGCTGGTAATAAATACCGTTGAAAGTAATTTGTACATTTATTCTTGCTACCTAAAACACCCTTCCAATACTCATCTAACTTATCCGGTAGATTCAGTTCGTTGCTAATGCTGGCACAGAACCACTGCAAAAACTGATCTAAATTAGCGAGAAATTCTGCATCGGCTGACTGGAAATTTATAGGTGCTGTCTTATAGTCATGTTGATATGCATGATGGAGAACCCGCGACATGAGGGAAGTTTTGCCCATCTGCCGGGGGGCTTTGATGCGAATTAAGGCCCCTGGTTGCAGAATTGCTTCATAACAGTCTACCTCAATAGGCGATCGCTCGACATAAAAAGCAGAGTTGAGAGATACCTGTCCTTCTGGATTTTCTAAGGAGATTGCTGTTTTAATCTCGGTATCTGGAATCATTTCGTTAACAGAGAAAGCACCTTGGGGATTATTCCGACTTTTCAGCACTGGGGTAGAAGACTCTGGAATACTTTCTAAATCAATCGCGCTACAGCCAAACTCATAAGCATCCTCATAAGACCTATCAGCACCTAGTGCATCATAAAAGCCTACCGCAAATTTAATTGCGGCCCTGTCCCCAATTGCCCGATTCATCCCAACTACACAGTTAATGTGTTGGTAAATAGCCTCAGCTTGCACCTCGCTATAGCAAGCATTTAATAAGATACACTCAACTTTGTCTTTAAATAACTTAAATAACCTTGCCAGTGACTCTGTACTCACCAGCTGCATTGCCCCTGTATTATTTTCCAAGGCTAAACCTTGATTTCCGCCACCATGTCCAGAAAAATGGATAATATGAGGATTATGATCTAAAAGCGCCCGCCGCAAATCATCAGGACGCACTGCCCATTTAGTAATTAGTTCAAACTTATCTCGGCTGCGAGAGCGTTGCAACCCTTCCTGAATTTCCCTTACTTCCTCGTCCAAGCGGAGTTTGTCTGTCGTTGTGGGATTAGCTGACACAATCAGGATTTTTTTCACAGCGCTATCAACTATTGAATGCAAGCTTCTGGCTTAGATGTAGTTTACTACAGCAGATAACTACACAATTACTGATAGTGCATTACCGTTAACGAGCCTTTGAACTGGATGAATCCACCTTTTATCTCCGTTAACGAGCCTTTGAACTGGATGAATCCACCTTTTATCTCCGTTAATGAGCCTTTGAACTGGATGAATCCACCTCTGAACTCCGTTAACGAGTATTTGAACTGGATGAATCCACCTTTTATCTCCGTTAACGAGCCTTTGAACTGGATGAATCCACCTCTGAACTCCGTTAACGAGTATTTGAACTGGATGAATCCACCTCTGAACTCCGTTAACGAGTGTTTGAACTGGATGAATCCACCTCTGAACTCCGTTAACGAGTATTTGATACTTACCCCTGTTCTGTCACTTTCCGAGTATTCTTAATAAAAGGATTAAAAGAAAAAACTCTGGAAGGTAAGCAGGGCAATGGATGTAGAATTACAGATCC
>NZ_JBALDU010000035.1:0-211540 GCF_036917235.1 Nostoc sp. | reverse complement strand
CTATTTTTTCTCGAAGATCGACAGAGTAGGACTTCATTTAAAAGGATTTATATTTTAATCTAGTGTACCTCATAATAGACGCAAGTGCTGTATGAGAAATTCAGGTGGAATGTAGACTATTCAAGTAGGAAGCGATCGCCTATTAAAGGTTACACTGAATCAATTTTCCTTTAGAGTTATTTTGGCATTTATTTGCAATACTTAACTAACTTCTAATTAACAAAAGTAAACATAGATTAAAAATAATAACTAACATCATAATTTATTAAGTTCATCAGACTAAATTAAGAGTATGCTGAATAGTTGAAGTCTAGTTGAAAGTTTAAGTGGCTAAGTGCAAATAAACTTAAACATTTGTTTAGTTTTTTATCCTTTGCCATTTGTTTGAGTGTTAAATACTAAAAAATAAAGTTTATTTATGCCAACTTACTAACTAGGCTGTCAAACAAGGTGGTGAAAATCCGACCAGAGCCAAGTACCAACAGCGAAAACAAAAGTAAACTTCACAAAAATTACGTAAAATGATCAGAAGAATTTTGCTGGCTGTATCGGGATTGGGACACGCAGAAGAAATGCTCAAAACCCTGAAAGAAATCCCTTCAATTCAATCTGCAAAAGTTACGATTTTGCATGTTGTTCAAGCACAAAATGCTGCTGCTACCATGACAACTAAATGGGAAAATGGTGGCAAAATTCTGGCGAATGCCATTCAAACCTTGAACTTAGATCCTAGCCAAGTTTCTTCAATTTTGCGTGAAGGCGATCCCAAAGATGTAGTTTGCCAAGTAGCTGATGAAATCGACGCTGACTTGATTATTATGGGTTCACGCGGACTGAAGCGGCTGCAATCGATTTTATCGAATTCAGTCAGTCAGTATGTTTTTCAGCTATCTTCTCGCCCCATGCTGCTGGTAAAAGATGACATTTATGTTAAAAGAATTAAGCGAGTTATGGTGGCAATAGATAACTCTGACTCAGCAAAAAACTGCTTGAAATTGGCACTGTTTTTACTCCGGGATATTCCGGGTGGCGAGTTAATTTTGGCAAATATTAGTACAGATTTAGGCGGTAAAAAATCGGAAATAACTAAGGTTAACTCAGACAAAAATCCAGTTTTAGCAGCCGCAGTTGCAGAAGCTGAAAAACTAGGGATTCAATCTCGTTCTTATATCAGCAGTGGCAAACCTGGTGAAGAAATTTGTCGATTGGCAGAAGAGTTGAATATAGACTTATTATTACTCGGTTCTCCAGATCGTCGTCCATCGATCGCTAAGAGTTTTGTTGATATAGATAGGCTCATCGGATCTTCCTTGTCTGACTATGTTCGAGTTAATGCCACTTGTCCGGTATTGTTAGCGCGGACAATCGCTTAAAGTAAACAGTGCTGAGTATAATAATTGTTGTAATAAAATAGTAAAGAAGTAAGATTTTTCTCGTCTTTACTATTCAGCACCCAGCACAGGCTACGCTAACAGCACTAAATTGATAGTTGAAAAATAAAAACCCCTACACTATTGGTGCAGGGGTTATTTATTTTATACACAAACTCTTAACTATCTTTTCCACCTTGGCGGCTAGCAGTTTGGATGTAAAGAATTAGTAAAAACACGGCGGGGACTAGTACGAACAAAATGCTCGCTATGAACCCCAGGTCATTAACTTGCATGGCAAGAAAACCTCTCTTTAATTTCCAGTCAACAACATTAGGATAGCATTATCGATGACAGAATTATACCAATTCAAAATTCAAAACTTGTACTGAGCTTGTCGTTGGCGTAGCCTCTCCGCCAGGAGAAGTATTCAAAATGTCCACGTAGCGTCTCGTAGAGAGGAAACTCAATTTTGGTAAGTATTTTGACTACTGACTGGATCTGGATACATGGCAGATTTGAGAACTTAAGGCTTCGTGACTACGCTGACTGAGCCATTCACTAAAGTTTGACAGGCAAGGCGATAATTTTCTGGCTTTTTCTTGAATTTCCGGTTTTCTACTTCTGTGCGCGGGGAAAGATTTTCTAGTCCTTGGACTATCTCGACAACGCAAGTACCACACTGACCATTACCACCGCAATTGGTCATTTTACCAATAAATGTATATATATCAATGTCATTTTGTATCGCCTTAAGCCGGAGATTAGCACCATCTGCTGCCACTACTTCTTTATTTTCTTTAACGAATTTGATATTACCCATAATTGATTCCTCTTTGACTGTAAGCTTGGCTTTCAAGGCTTCATATTGACATAGCTTGATTAACATCTTATTTATTATAATAATTCATTGCAAAATATTAATAAATATTAATTTTCTCAAACACGAGGCTGCAAAAAAATAGGACAGGTAGTCTACCTGTCCTATAAATTAAACAATAGATTAACTTATCTAAATCCCACAGCTGCTTGCCAAACAAAAGCAAGCAACAAGAAGAATACCGGGATGACTGGGAGAACGTCTACCAAAGGATCGAAGATTTGGTAAGCTTCTGGCAGTTTTGCTAATAAAAGTGCTGCTTCCATGTTTGTTTAAATCCACCTATCCAACACAGCTTTCATAATTGAGAAGTATCTTAACATGGTTTGAGTCTCAATCATTGGTCAATAGTCATTTGTAATTTCACCCTCATCTGATGCTGATTCAGATGAGTTGAGCCAGTGACCAAATTCTGCAACAAAGCGATCGCTCAATATTGCTTCTCTAATTTTTTGCGTAAAGCGAATTAGTTCGGTAATGTTGTGAATGCTCAACAAGGTATAAGCCAAAATTTCTTGCGATCGCACCAAATGAGATATGTAAGCACGGCTAAAATTTTGACAAGTGTAGCATGGGCAAGTTTCATCTAATGGCGTAAAATCTTCACGAAACTTAGCATTTTTTAAATTCCAGCGTCCGCCTTGGACTATCGCTGTACCATGTCTTGCCCAGCGGGTGGGAATAACGCAATCAAATAAATCGATACCAGATGCGATCGCGATCGCCATTTCCCGATAAGTACCCACACCCATTAAGTAACGCGGCTTTTCGGGCGGTAAAAGCGGTGCTGTCACTTTTACAATCTCAGCCATCAATTCTGGCGGTTCTCCCACACTCACGCCACCAATGGCATATCCGGGCAAATCCAACTTAGCCAAAGCTTCCGCCGCACGGCAACGCAAATCCAAATACACGCCCCCTTGCACAATCCCAAACAATGCCTGATCGCTGCGTTGATGAGCTGTTATACAGCGTTCTAACCAGCGGTAAGTGCGCTCAGTTGCAGTTTCTACCTCTTGGCGAGTCGCTGGGTAGGGCGGACACTCATCAAAGGCCATAATCACATCGGCCCCCAAAGTATTTTGAATTTCAATGGAGCGCTCTGGTGTTAAATTAATAATTTTTCCATCATGGGGCGAACGAAAAGTTACGCCTTCTTCAGTAATTTTTCGCATCTCGCTTAAGCTGAAGACCTGAAACCCACCCGAATCTGTGAGCATTGGGCCGTTCCAACCCATAAATTTATGCAATCCACCACCCCCAGCCACGATCGCTTCCCCTGGTTGTAGGTGAAGATGATAAGTATTGGATAAGATCATTTGCGCCCCAGTCTCTCGTAGCTGAGATGGAGTAATAGTTTTGACATTTGCCAGCGTTCCTACTGGCATAAATCTGGGGGTTTCTACAAGACCGTGAGGGGTGAAAAACACTCCTGCTCTAGCTTTTGTCTGACTACAGCAAGCAAGACATTGAAAAGAAAAATTCGCACTCATGCCATTTGGAATTTTAGATTTTAGATTTTGGATTGTGAAACACTAATAGGTAAAGAATTTCAAAAATCCATAACTAGTACAACGCAGCACAAATAAACCTATCATTTCATTACAGCCAGAAAGCCCAAAATGAAAGCTTTTTGACTTTTGCCTTGCGCTACTAGCAGCCATAAAACCAAATGGTATTAGGGCAAAAATAATATTATTTGGCTAAATTATGACCAAACATCAAAATTGGTAATTTAGTTTTAGCGAACACTTAAGCATTCATTACTAACCTAGTTACCAACTTTACGAGTATATACTCTAAATAATTGTTATTTAGAAAGAATCAGAACAGTCATCGTCAATTTCTGCATCCCACTTGGCTGAGAGTACTTGTTCCATCATCGCTTCTATGGCGCTGACATTGAAGCTTCGCTCTCGTCGCTCTTGTAAAGGAGTCGATCGAGGAATTAACCGCAGACACACTCCTTCTTGCATCAAATCGAAGTAGGTTTCTTGTTGCGACGACTGTTTTAGTTCCAAGTAATCAAAACTACAAACATTCAGATATAGCGCGCGGTTAGCCACTAAGGTAGACCTTTGCGGATTGGCAAAAACTTCCATCACATCCCCTTCACCCTCGCTCAGTACCTTATCTTCTTGGGTGTAGATGTAGTGGACTCGACCTAAATCTGCCAGCAATCGCCGGATGTCGAGCTTATTCACAATGATGCCCGTGTTAATAATGCACGGAGCTGGTATCCTGGTGTCGGGTAGATGGTGACTCATAGGAAAATTGCGATTGAGCTAAGGAGAGCAACAACATAGCTAAACTGTCATAATTGAATAGCTTGTTTACTCCCTACATTTAAAAAAATATCAATTTTGTGGGGCAATCGTCTAATAATTTGGAGTAAGTTTTTAGTTAACGAATACAAAACACAAATATTTGCTCCCTGATGCAATTTTAACTTCCTAAGTTACTAATCTTTGTATAAAAAATTACATAAGATTATTTGTTTACTACTTAGACCAGCATAACAAAATTTTCAACGACAATGTTTAATGGAAGTAAATCTTATTTAAAGTTTTAAAGTCTACTGATGTCGGTTGTACCGAAATTATGAATATTATCCAGCAATTTACCAAAAATTAATGTAATTCAGATGACGAAACAGCAACAGTGGTGGAAAAAGCTGCTGTTAAAGCTGGCAGCTAGTATCATATTTTACACAATAATTCCACTGCCGAATTTAAACGGATTGGACTTTCGGGGAGTAGCACATCTTGCTTCGCTTGTAGGATTGATAATCGGGGGAATTTTAGGGTTTCTGGATACGGGGATGGATTATCTGGGGATGCCCGTGTTAACTCGTAGTGCTTTGGTAGTAAGTGTTTGGATTGCCATAACTGGAGGATTGCACTTAGATGGGGCAATGGATACTGCCGATGGTTTAGCAGTAGGCGACCCAGATCGGCGATTGGAGGTGATGGCAGATAGTGCTACAGGAGCCTTTGGAGCAATGGCAGCGATCGCCTTGGTGATACTGAAAATAACAGCTTTGACAGATATGCCAGAAAACCGTTGGTTATTGCTGATGGCTGCTTGTGGCTGGGGACGTTGGGGACAACAATTAGCGATCGCCCGATATCCTTATCTGAAAGCAACTGGTAAAGGCGCATTTCACAAACAAGCCATTCGTTCTTACAAAGATTTGTTACCGGGATTGTTATTGTTGTTTAGTTTGAGTGGTTTACTTTGGCTAATAGATAAACAGCAGCTATTTCTCGCACTGACAATGATAGTTGTTGGAAGTGCGATCGCCACTTTAACTGGTGCATGGTTCAACCACAAACTAGGTGGACACACAGGAGATACCTACGGCGCAGTTGTTGAGTGGACTGAAGCCTTATTTCTTTGTGTATTCACCGTTTTGTAAGAAATGGAAAGCAGAGAGAGTAGCGGGAGAAAAGAATTAATAATCAATGCCCACTTCATTTAATCGGTTGTAACTTTGTCACTTTGAGTTTAAAAGCCCCAACCCCAGTTTCTCCAAAAGACCGGACACGAATAACATAATTCCCTGTCTCTACGATGCGAGTAAAGAGTAAGGAATTGCTACTACCATCAGGGCCATCATCATTTTCTGCCAGAGTCGAACCATCAGGTGCCAGCAGTGTGATGATACTGTCAAAGTTTTCCGATGACAGGTCAACTGCTAAATTATCGCCCTTCTGCAACTTCACTGTGTAATCACGGGCAAACCCACCTTGACCTGTGGGAATGTCTTTGTCAGACAGGCGATCGTCAATTTCAGTACTGTTAGATAAAGGAATTGGACTATACAATTTATTTTGAGCAAAAGCTGCACTGGTACTAATGCCTATTGCCAGCAATGTGGCAGGAATGATGATGAGTTGTTTTAAACCTGCCGCAAAAACTTTATTCATACATTTCAAGCAATTTTTCTACAAAAATAGGGTAATTCGGTCAATTTACGTACTTATCTGTCAAAGTTTGCCTATTGCTTCTTAATTTATCCGTCTTTGACGGCAGTGGCTACAGCAACTAATCCTAAGACCACAATTCCATACTGACTAAGTGTTTGCACAGCAGACCTAGCAGTAGCACCAGTAGTATAAATGTCGTCCACTAACAGCACTGGGACATTTGGAGGACGATGGCGAAATTCTTGCCCAATAGCAAAAGCTTGGTTCAAGTTTTTTTCTCGTTTAGATACCGACAAACCAAACTGGGCTTCAGTTTCTCGCACTCTTGCTAAACCGTTTAGTTTCAATTTTAATCCGGTTATTTCACAGAAACTTTGTGCTATCAGTGCGGCTTGATTGTATTTGCGTTGCTTTTGTTTGCTAGCGTGAAGTGGGATAGGAACTACTACAGGCTGGCTATCTCGCCTCGGTGAATTTAACAACCATGCTTCCCCTAACCATTGACCTAAAGGACGAGCTATTTGGGGTTGATTTTCGTATTTCATCGCTGCGATCGCTCGTTTCACTGGGCCACCATATTCCCCCCAGCCAAACACAGGTATAGGCTCTTGCCATAGAGAAATCGGGTCTTTACGTTGACATTTTTGCAGTTGTCTGGTGCAGTTCTGACAAAATTCTTGGGAAGTTGCGCGTTGACATAGAGGGCAATGGGATTGGAGAAAAAGATTGAGTAAGCCTGTGAGATTTTTAATCCAAGCGTGCATTTAGAATTGTCCTTTGTCATTAGTCGTTAGTCATTAATCTTTGATTAATGACTTGAGATACACGCGATCGCATCTTGTTGTTTCTACTCCCGTTGCTGGAGTGTAGCCATTGCTTTCATACAATTTGACTGCTTCCACCAAAACACTGGCGGTTTCAATCCAAATTTGCCCAAAACCACGCTTTGCGATCGCTGCTTCTAGCTGTTGTAACAAATATTTCCCTAATCCTAAACCCCTGATGCTGGGTAAAAGATACATTTTGCGGATTTCTACAGCTTTTTTACCTCGGTGTATGGGGTAGTATGCTCCAGTACCTACTAACTGACTTTGGTGTTCAATTACCCAAAACTCTCCCCCAGTAGCTAAATAACATTCCTCTACTCGCAGCACATCTTGGTCAGCACCCTTGGGTTCCCAAGCCAGACCGTATTCTGATAATACATAACTGATGACTTCAGCGGCTCTTGTGCGATCGCTTTTCACCCAATCACGAATTAAAAAATCTTGATAATAGTTTTTCATTACCATTTGCTGGTCAAGTTTACCCAGAAAAATTTTCCGCATCTATATCCCAATTTACTCAGCAAATAGCAATTCTTGCAGAGTTCATTTCAAGCTGTAATCTCAAGGCGTGAATTGTGCCAGTACTGAGAAAAGTCATCTTTAACAAAGAAATCGGCTCTACATCTGCCTATCTCATCAATGCACAACCAAGTGTATTCTTGCCAACTATTACTGATTTACAAATTGTTTATGACCTTAAGCCGTCAAGAATTGTACATTACAGCAAATATATTGTGCGATTTGTTACATTACGTTTTCCGAACATCGCGAGGTAACTTGATGATGTATTTCCTCAATACCCATATAAGCCGGAATTTGCTTTTTGTCAGTAACTATGAGATATTTTGTTTGAGATTAAAAGTACTGTATTCCTATATATTTACTGATAATCCTACTAAGTAGCAGGGTGTATAAACTTTTTGAGATGAACTTAAGTTTTTTTAGAAAGCATCCACTGTTGTTTGTCATCATCATTTTCTTTGGGCTTTTTTTCAGTAGTACAGTAGTTGCTGCCCAGAACTCTGGGTCAGTAAAATTAGTAAATCCCCAAGCTGTTACGGGGGCAGAACAACAACGACCTGTAGATAAATTACTAAAATTGATCCAGCAGCGATTGTTAATTGCACATGATGTAGCCCGTTGGAAATGGAATCAAAAACGTCCGATTGAGGATCTAAAGCGCGAACAAGAGTTACTATTAAAGGTTAGGCAACAAGCTACAACCCATAGTCTAGAGCCCGATAGAGTTGTAGCATTTTTTCAAGCACAAATAGAAGCAGGAAAACTCATCCAAACCGCTGATTTTCAAAACTGGCAAAAGCAAGGCATTAAATCTTTTGATAACGTGCCAGACTTAAACCAGACATTGCGACCATCGTTAGATAAATTAAACACAGAATTTCTCTTTGCTTTAACAGAACTGACTTCTGTTCTAGGTTGCCCACAGATAAAGGAATTAATTCAGTCACGTTCCCAAGTGATTATTCAAGGAGATGGTATCGATCGGCAAGTGCAGAACCTAGCAATTTCACCGCTGCTGCAATTTAAAAGCGCTTCTTGCAAAGTGGTTTCCTTCCCTAAATCAGAAATTCGATAATTATTCTGAAAATTAGATTTTAGAACTTACGCACTGTACAAATGCATCGTGATGTGCATTAACTAAAATTGGTTATTTCAGGCTTTTCTTAATTATCCTGCGATCGTAAATAGACCATGCTGTGCCCTTACAAAAGATGTGGTTTTTAAACTTATTCATATTTAGTATTTCTTGTCAATGCGTAAGTCCTAGATTTATGTAAAAAATAGTTCAAAATGATTTAAGACATCTCCGACAATGAATGTAGAGACGTTATATTTAACGTCTCTACAAGGGTTTCAGGTAACGCATCATTAATTTCACCAGATGTCTATTGAGTTAAAGTAACTGCGCCGAACACCTAGCGAAGTCCACCCGATATGTACAGCGTTTCGCCGGTGATCCATGCTGAATCAGAGGATGCCAGGAAGACGACGGCAGGTGCGATATCCTGTGGCTGTCCAATGCGGCCAAGGGGGGTTTGCGCTTCAGTCTGCTGGCGGGCTTCGCTCTTGGCTACGGTCATTCCTGCTGTGTGCGTGCCCTCCGTTTCCACCATACCAGGATTGATGGAATTGACACGGATGTTGCGTGAACCCAGTTCTTTGGCTAGCGACTTCGTGACGGCATCGACAGCCGCTTTAGTGGCGCTATAGACCGAACCGTTAGCGGGCGCAAGGGTGCTAGCGATTGAACTGATATTGATGATGCTGCCGCCCGCCGATCCGAAATGCTTTACTCCTTGTTGTGAGGTGAGGATTAATCCCAGCACATTCAGATCGAACTGCTTGTGAAAATGCTCTTCTGTGATGTCTTCGATTGGGGAAAATTCATAAATTCCGGCATTGTTGACCAAGATATCCAGCTTGCCAAATACCTGCTGCGTCTCTGCAAAAAGATGTTCGATCTCTGCCTTTTTTGCAACATTTGCCTGTAGTGCGATCGCCTTACCGCCCTCGCTGAGAATCTCGGCGACAACGCGATCGGCTCCTTCTTTGCTAGATGAATAGTTGACGACAACTGCTGCACCTTCGGCTGCCAGATGTTTGGCAATAGAGGCACCAATTCCTTTGGATGCACCCGTAACGACTGCAATTTTTCCTTCTAGTTTTTTCATGATTATGAGTGCCGTCGTTGTTGAGTTTGAAAAAGTTGTCAGAAACGGGTTGCGAAAAAACGAGAACGCACCCGTTCGGATCTTGGCTATCTAGAACATCGAAGCAAAACACCAATTGGCATCTAGGTCTTGTGGCAAGGATTGACTTTTCACAGTATTTGGAAAATCTTTTATATTAAACAATCGATCGCAACAGAATTTAATAAATAAATAAGAGGGGTAAAGGGTTGATAATAGTCGCCCACCATACGAGCAATAGCTTTATTACCCTTTCCCTTGCCCCTTACCGTTCAGGGTAAATAACTGATGATACACTTCCTGCTCCTGCCTTTTTGTACTAAGGCAATGTTGCTTCAGAAATGCTCAAAGTTTTGTTGGCGTCAGCTTTCGAGGACTCATTTGCTGGAACGGATGCAGTTATCTCTCCAATGGTGCTGTCGTTTGTCCCACTACCAGGACGCAAGGCACTTAAAGCAGTCTTAATCACAACAGCCGTAGGTACTGCCACAATTACACCCAACAATCCGCCAATTCTTGCCCCTGTTAAGACCGAAATTAAAATCCAAACTGGATTTAAACCGGTAAAACTGCCTAAAATTCGGGGGGCAATTAAGTTTTCGAGAATTTGCTGTACAATTACCGCTGCGATCAACACTCTCACACCCATTGAAAAATCTTGCAACGCAACCAACAGTGTAGTCATTGCAATGCCTACAGAACCGCCAAAGGGGACGAGAGCCATCAAACCAATAGTTAGTCCGAATAGCAACCCGAATGGCACTTTCAGCCACAAAAAGGTAGGAATAAGGGCTGAAGCCATACAGGTAGATAAAATCAACTGGGTGATGAAGAAATTTTGGAAGCTTAAGCGGACTGTTTTAGAGAAAGGCTCGCGAAATTTATTAGGTAGCCATTCAACTAAACTTTCCCAGAGTTCACCCCCGTGCTGTAAAAGATAAAAAGTCAAAACCATCGTCAAAAGAATATCTAGCAGACTAGTAACTGTGAGTACAGCCAGATTTAAAACTTGTCCAGCGATCGCTTGTAATTGTCCTTTGACGCGATCGTTGATTTGCACCACCAGAGCATCGAGGTTAATCGGTAAGCCAAAAGTCTCAGCTTTTCCGTTTAAGATCATTAACTGAGAGCGTCCAGAGTCGATTAAATCTGGCAAACGCGCCACCAGTTGTTGAGCTTGGGTAAGAGCCAAGGGAAAAAGTGTCACACCCAACGCCAATAAAATCGATAAAGCCAAGAGAAATACTAAAATAGCAACTTGCTCTCGCCTAGCACCATGATGCTCCATCCAGCTCACGGGGTAGTTGAGCAGAAATGCCAGCACTGAGGCTCCGACTAAAATGACTATGAGAGAATGGAAATAATTGAAAAATACCGAAATTGCCCAACCATTGATAACTAGCAGCGGAGCGAATAGCGCGATCGCCCCGATTCGCGCTATTGGAGTAAATGTTTGCCACCAGTCGAGTAGCTTACGTGTCTGCATTTTGAGCTGATTGCGGAATAGAACTAAATGAAATTTTTCTTTACAGCTTATTATCTCTAACTATATGAGTCTTATTCATCCTTCTAGTTTAGGAGTTAGACTAACCCCAATGAAGAATTTTGAACCAAAAGAGAATGGGGAGCAGGGGAGCAGGGGAGCAGGGGGGCAGGGGAGCAGGGGAGCAGGGGAGCAGGGGGAGAATAATAATGTCCCATTCCCAATGCCCAAAACACAGTTGCTTTTACATTTAGTTCCGATCGTCGGCTTTTTTCCATCCTTGTGGACGCTCTATCGGGGCCAGGGTAGTCGGGAACAACTTGCTATTAGTCGTCTGTCTATTACTTTGGCAATTACTTGGTTGTTGAGTTATCTATTATTAGCTACCGGGGCAGCAACTTCAGATTTTTTTCCGCTACGTCTATTTATCCTCAATAGCTTTCTCACATCAGGTTACTTTTTAGTAAGTATTTGGTTGATTTTGCGCCTAATGCAGGGCAAATCTAGTCGTTTACCAGGGTTTAGTAATTTAGCTGAACGAGTGCTTGGCAAGTATTTATCTTAATTTTTTATGGTGATAAATTGTCGGTGTTTTTACTGAATTTTGGAAAACTTCTGGCTGATTTCTCTATATATCTAGTCAAATCCAGTTTATTATTGCCATACTTCAGTAAAACATCTCCAGGTTGTCCCAAAAAAAGAATAAATGCTGCTATAAGTGTTGTTGTTGACACTACATTAAAAAAGTTAGCACCGATAATTAAGAGTTAGCTATTATGGGTTGATTTATTTGGGTGTTTTTAGTCTGCAAAATTACTGAATTTGATTAGTGAGTAAGTGTGAGGAAGTCTGTGACCATTCAAAGAAGTTCGGCGGAAGAAAACCAGTCGGGAAAAGCCTCAAAATCCAATAAAAAAATTCCCCAAAACTCGACATCAGGACGTTGGCTGTGGTTTTGGGTAGGTATGGGTGGTATTGCGATGGTATCTGCAACAGCGGGGGCGCTTTTAGCAGTGTCTTTGACGAGTACGCCTTTGCAACAAGCGCAGCTAACTCCCAAGGATGAGGCGGCTTTTGATAGCGATCGCATTTCTGGAGGTGTGCTGCGATTTTCAGAATTAACTCGTCCAGTGAATCTTTTGGTGATGGGAATGAGTGTGCTTCCCCCAGATATCCAAAACCCTCCTGAAGATACCAAAAATCTCAAATACCTGCCCCAAGTCAACTCCTTTGATGGTCTTTCCGATGTGATGCTCTTGGTCAAATTTGATCCAGAGACGAAAAAAATAAATATGCTCTCCATTCCCAGAGATACCCGCACACAAATAGAGGGTTATGGAGTGAAAAAAATTAATGCTGCCAATGTTGACGGTGGGCCAGCTTTGACTGCCAGAACTGTCAGTAATCTCTTAGGAGGAGCGGGAATCGATCGCTATATCCGAATTAATGTTTTGGGAGTTGCCAAGCTGATTGATGCTTTGGGTGGCGTGACTGTCTACGTCCCTAAAGATATGAAATATCAAGATGATTCTCAGCATTTGTACATCAATTTGAAGGCTGGTAAGCAGCATCTAAATGGCGAGCAGACATTGCAATTACTGCGTTTTCGCCATGACGAGCTTGGTGATATTGGTCGGATTCAGCGCCAGCAAATGGTCATGCGTGCTTTGATGGAGCAAACACTCAACCCAGCTACTGTTGCTCAATTACCTAAAGTTCTTGATGTCGTGAAAGACCACATTGATACTAACTTGACGGTTGAAGAGTTAGTGGCGCTAATGGGTTTTGGGGTGCGGACAAATCGCTCTAATATGCAAATGTTAATGCTGCCAGGTCGCTTTAGCGAGAAAGGCGAGTATGATGCTAGCTATTGGTTGCCCAACAAAGATGGGATTGCCAAACTGATGGCTCAACACTTTGGTTTGGAGTCAGAACAGGAACAACTGGCAACTACAACTAACCCCCGCTCTTTGCGTGTAGCAATTCAAGATAGTACAGGTGGCGATCGCTCTAATCTCCAACCGTTAATTAGAGCCTTGGAAAAATCTGGATATCGCAACATCTATGTGGCCAAGGCATGGGGTGAACCTCTAGATGTAACTCACATTGTCGCCCAACAGGGAGATGGTGACAGTGCCGAATCAATTCGCGGCACTTTGGGATTTGGAGAAGTGCGGGTGGAAAGCACTGGCAACCTCGGCTCAGATATCAGTATCCAAGTAGGTAAAGATTGGTTGGAACAAAAATCTATTTTGGAGAAGTCGTTGACACCCTAAAAGGTATATCTGCTGACACTGAATTTACTACTTGGCTCAGTTCTTGGAGTTTAGCTGCTACTACACCATTGGTTAATAATTCTTCTGCTTTCGCTAAACCCTCTGCCATATCTGAACAAATACCACTCCGCCATAGATAAAATCCGCCATTCCACAAAGCTGTTTGCATCAATTCACCTGGTTTACCTGCCAAAACCTCTTGAATATCCGCCACCAGTTCTTCAGTAGTTCCAAGGGGTACGTTCTTGGTAGTAAAACCGTAATCGCGCGGTACGAGGTGCAATCGTCCTACCTCTTGGGGTGCTACGGATGAAGATAAGCTGATGATTGCAGTGCGATCGCGCGGTAAGTCGCAACTACCTTCCAATCCTTTGACTAATGTAAATTTTGTCACTCCCCGCAGTCCTAGAGCGATCTGAAACATCCCTTCTGTTGGCGGATGGACAAACCCAGCAATTACGTGAGCATCCCCAGCATAAGGACACCAAATTAGCTCCATTGTCGCCAACGGTGGACGTTTGCCAATTTGGTCGCGGTACTCCCAAATACTTGTAGTTAAGGGAAAATGCTGAGGTAGATAAATAAAGCCGATTCCCGTTTGCTCAAACACTTGTTGAGTTTGTGCTAGGGGTAAAGTAGTCCAATCGACTCCTAAACCCTGCCAAATATCTATCAGCGGTAAGCCGTACTTCGTGGGTAGGCGATCGCCACCATGCATTACCACTGGTTGTCCAACTGCGGCGAGCAATAAAGCTGTGACGGGACTAATTGGGGCTGTGCGTGTCCTACCATCATAAGGAATGCCAAGAGCGATCGCTGGTCGCCCAGAGGCTATGGGTTGCAATTTTGGCCCCAGTTCCTCATAAGCATCCAACATTCCAGCTAACTCTTCTCCCGTTGGACGCTTAATTCGGTGAGCAATCAAAAAGGCTCCAATTTGGGCTGGTGTCGCTTCACCCAGCAGCATCATTTTAGTAGCGGTGGCTGCTTGGGCGCGAGTTAAATTCTCGGCTGTGTGGTTTCCGCTGCCTACTTTTTGCAGAAATTCCCGAAATACATTGCTCATTTTTCCTTTGTCCTTTGTCCACTGTCATTTGTCCATTGTCCGTGAATAACCGAAAATGGCTAATGACCGAATTATGGATTTTGGATTTAATAAATAAACGTGAGTTTGACGAACTAAAAATAGCTGGATGTAGGGCAGGTAGGTCTTTGGGGTAGATGTCAAGAAATGGTTGTTAAGGCAAATAGGTATAAGCAGTCAAACCCGCAATTAAATTGACAAGGAAATTGAAAACACTACAATGTCTAAAGTCTGTAAAATGCCTTGAAAATCAGGACTTAAAGGCAGTTTTAGCATCAATTTGATCGTCCAGCCTAAAATGCCAAGAATAAAGACTTTGTATTATTGCCTAACAAAGGTTTAAAGCGATTTACAGACGTATTTGGCATATTCTTTACTGAATAACCAAAATTTTTATACTACTTTAGATAGATTGTGTTATATGCTTAATTACTGCTAGTTATTAAACAACAGGCGCCTGAGGGCAAGAAATCTTAACACGTCATTCGTGTAACCGGGGTCGCCGCAGCAATCCAGGTTTTTTCTACTCTTTAAGAAAAGAAATTTCCACTTTAGCTTTTGATAGTTCACAAATCTCCTGGCTCTCGAAAGCGATACTTGGCCGCTTTCAAGAGCCAGGAGATTTTTTGCAACTGCGTCACCTTCCATCTGCCAGAGAGCCAGTATGAAAGACATCGAAATTGAGATTGAGATCGTTGATAATTTTGAAACGTTTCTAACGATTAGAAACCATTGGGACTCCATATACAAAACCGATCCTGAAGCTCAATTCTTTTTATCTTGGACTTGGCTATCTGGTGTGGTGAAAAGATTGTGCAGCCATTCTCGTGCCGCGTGGTTTATATTAGCGGCAAAATCAACTTCCCCGACTTCACAGTATGTGGCATTTTTTCCGCTAGAAATTGGGGTTGCAGAACATCCCGAAGGCTGCCTCCAGAGTCGTCTATCGATGATGGGAGTTGCAGATTCAGAGCATATTGGGTTTATTTGCTTGCCAGAATACGAAGCAGCAGTCACTTCTGCCTTTGCCCAATTCTTTCAGCAACAGCAGGAAACTTGGTCTATTTTTGAAGTCGAAAATATTGAAACGAGCCAAGGTCGAATGAGCCGGTTCCTGGATCGGTTCTCCACAGAAGCCTTTGAATTGGCACAACAGGAATGTTTGAGCGATTTCGTAGATCAAATCGACAATAGCATTGTTCCGTACATCGCTTTGCCAGGTGATTGGGAAGAGTACCTGCAAACCGTCGTTAGCTCCAACACTCGACAGAAAATCAGACGCCTCTTGAGAAAAGTTGAAAGCTCCAACGAGTTCCACCTGACTCAGGTCAACGCAGAGAATTTGGATCTTCATCTAGAGATCCTCTTAGGATTTTGGCAAACCAATTGGGAAGGCAGAAAAGGCGCAGACTACTGCAAAAAAGCCGTAGAGAGTATCGGGTTGGTTTTGCGTCATAGCTTTGAACACCAAAGCTTATACTTACCAGTACTCTGGCAAGGGAAACAACCGCTGGGTGCGATCGCAAACCTAATGGATTTCGATCGCAAAACGGCTCTCTTCTTCATTGCAGGTCGCGACGACACTGTGAAAGAGCTTTCTTCTGGTCTGGTTCTTCATGCCTATGGGATTAAATATGCGATTGACAATAAATTTAAAGTCTATGATTTCTTGATAGGTAACGAGGCATACAAGTTTTCGTTTGGAGCCAAAGCCCGTCAGATCAAAACTATGGCGATCCAGCCCAAGCGGCACCAAAATCAAGCGCTAAATTTAAGAACAATTCCGGAAGCACTCCACCGTTTTACCCATTACCAACAAACCAACCGACTCGATCTAGCAGAACAAGGCTATCGTCAAATTCTCAACGTGCAACCTGAACACCCAGACGCACTCTATCGGTTAGGAGTCTTGATGCACCAGAAAGGAAATTACTCAATCGCTGAAGAGTTGTTCAGAAATGTCCTTCAGGTGCAACCTCAATATGTGAAAGCCTGGTTTAGTTTAGGCAACTTGCATCAAGCTCAAAATCAATTACCAGAAGCAGAAGCAGCATATCAGCAAGCTTTAGCACTACCCTCCGAATCCTCAATGCTTTCATCAGCAATCCATCATAATCTTGGCTATACGTTGCAACAACAGAATCAATGGGAAGCTGCGATCGCACATTACCAAAAATCCCAAGAACTCCAGCCCAACTCCATCGAAGCAGAAGTAATTTTGGCAAATGCCCGCTACGCGCAGGGAACATTACCCCCAGAAAAGCAGCTGCATTACGCCACCCTCAACTATGAATTGGGTAACAAACGAAAACAGGTAGGTGATTTCAAGGTTGCGATCGAATACTATTGCCAATCCATCACAATGCAGCCCACTCTAGCAGATGCTCACTATCACCTCGGCATCGCATTCCAAAAACTAGGAAACTTGGACGAGGCGATCGCACATTACCAAAATGCCCTAGCCCTGCAACCCGACTATCTTGAAGCCGAAGTGAGTTTAACGAATGCTCTTTATGCTCAGGGAAAGCTGCCCTTAGAAAAACAAGCGCATTCTGCTGTCCTCAATTATAAATTAGGCAACCACTGTAAACAGGCAAATGATTTAGAAACTGCAACGGAATACTATCGGCAATCTATCGTCCTCAATCCAAACCAACCAGAAGTTCACTATCATCTAGGATTTGTCCTACAAGAACAAGGAAGCTTGGACGACGCGATCGCACATTACCAAAGCGCCCAAGCCCTGCGACCTAACTACCTTGAAGCCGAAGTAGGAATCGCAACCGTCCTCTATGCACAAGACAAGTTATCCGCAGCAGATCGAGATCGCTATGCTGCACTCAATTACGATTTGGGCAAAGTTCACCACCAATCAGGAGATATCAAGGCTGCAATCAAATACTATCAGCGAGCGATCGGACTAAAGCCAGATTTGACAGAGGTTCGCGATCGCCTACGCCAAGCACTGCAAGAAGAGGACGGTATTAAAATTAAGGTCAGTGTTGCGAAACAATAGAAGGCAAGTGCCCGATTGAAAATCGCTGTAACGATGTATAGCGCTTGATTGACTTAATTCTCAATAATCGCAAAGACGCGATAAATCGCCGTCTCTACAAAACGACTGATTATTGTATAGACGGCGATTCATCGCGTCTCTTTCCAAAACAGAGAATCCTGATGACCCAATTAGGTTATTACTACACTACATATACAGTGAAATTAACTAGGTTATCTTGACCAAATCGCAGTGAATCGCCGTTAAGCAGCCGATACTGCATACCGGCAGTCAGAGGATTGTTGTTTAAATAAATACCATTTGTACTCATGTCAACAATCATGTAAGAATTTTGCGACCAGTCCCAATCGACTCGCGCATGACGACGAGAGACTATTCCCTCACTGGGAATGCCGGTCAAGTCAATTTCTGGCGGCGCTATTCCTGGACTCTGACTGCGGCGACCAATATAACCTCCTTCCCCAACAAGGTGAAATTCCCTACCAGTGCTATGAATCAGCTTTAAGGCTGGCGCTCTTTGAGGCGGAGGGGTATAAACAGGTGGTGTTGGTTGATAGGAAACTCGTGGCTGATAGACTGTTGAATAATCAATGGGGGCTTGTTGGGGAGCTTGGTAGTTAGGTTGCTCTGTAGGCGGCCGCTGATACTGAACAGGTGGTTGACTAGGTTGTTGTTGAATAGGTGGAGGTTGACTAGGCGGTTGTGGTGTAGGAGAAACTACATTACCCACAGGGGTGGAACACCAGGGACAAACCTTAGCATTGTTAGGCAGGGCGCGGTTAAAATATTCGCAACTAGGATTAGGGCACCGATTTGCAGGCATAAGAATTTATATCATCAGGCATAGGTTGTAAAGCTACAAGACCTACTTTACTAAGTAAACACTGACCCTGACGAGTAGTTAGCATCTGGGCAAATGTAGAACCACCAGGTAGGCGGTTGCTGTCTTTAGGGTACACTACAAAAATAGGGTATCCCAAGGGGTAGCTTTGGAAAGTTGTGACATCAACATAATAATCATCATGTTGACACAAATCATCTGAGGGATTTATTGAGCGGCGATCGCGCTTTTGAAACAGAGGTTGAATAGCAGACTTTTTAGCATCTGCGATCGCTAGAGGATAGCCAGTACACTGACTCGAAGTTTTACTGATAATCCCAAAACTGATAATACCAGTAGTTCGCCCATCTAAAGTTTCACTGCGTATCAAGTTTTGGGTTTTTGTTGTATCAAGTTTAGTAACTTTCGCTGCAAATAAAGCTTCGTCTTGAGGGGCATTTTGCAGAACTATTTGTTGAAATTTACTGATTGCTTCCGGTTCAGTTGGGGCAAAAGGCTTCACAGGCAGATTTGGAAGTTTAGGATTAATCTGCTGCCAATTAGTAATTTTGCCTGTATAAATTTGGCGCAATTGTTCAAGATTTATTTGCCCTCCAAGAGCATTGGCAAGATTTGAGTCTCTTTTATTAAATGCGACAAAAACAAGTAACCCATCATAGGCTACTGCTTTTTTCGCAAGTTTGTCTGTAATGTTGTCTACCAAACTAGTAATTGCAAAATCTTTTTTGTTTGTTTGGACTTCTTCGAGACTTTTAATCGGATTATTTATATTTGATGACAAAACAGATTTATAGTCAAATGTTGCTGTTGCATCTGGCTTTGGTCTAGTCAATAAATCTCCTAAACGGCTGTTGTCCACTAATTGCGTTAAAACAAAACTCCATGTACTATCTTTTTCTCCTGTGTAGGTAAATTGTCCAGAAGGAACGTTAGGGACTTCGGAAAAATTTCGCACAAGTCTAGACCATTGGATATATTGATTAGGATTATCTGTTTTCCTGCCCCAAAGCCAATACCAAATTCCTCCACCAAGTAGTAATAAAAATAGGATTACTAGCAAAAGTAAGGGCGTTGGCAAAGGCTTTTTTATTTCTTGAGAACCTGGCGATCGCACTGAACTTGAACTTTTAGCACGATCTTCTTGAGGAAGTTCTAGCAGTGCTTTACGAGCCGCTTCTGCACTCTCAAAAGGGGTTTCTAGCCCAATTAAGCGATAAATAAACTGCTTTAAATAGCTATCGGTATCCGGACATTGTTGATGATCTCTAGGGTCGAGAGGCTGGTTAGATGAAAAATTAGTTGTTCGCCCTACCCATAAATAAAAGGCTAATAATCCTAACGCTTCTAAATCTTGGTCAGGTCTGACGGGAGCAGGTTGAGGAATAAGCGGGGGAATAAATAAGTTTTCCCAGATAGCTAAATCACAAAAATATATAGAAAATTTTTGATTATTTTCTACTTTAATTAAAGTACTATCTAAATTGATATTGCCGTGAGTGATACCTAGTTGTGTTTGATTGGAGGGAAAACGCAGCTTTTGAGTGTGGAGAAACTGGAGAGTTTGTAAACCTTGATTGAGTACCTCACGCACATCAAGAGATGTCATTGCTCCTTTTTCTATGAGATACTTACCTAAAGTTTGAGATGACTCTATTCCTTGAGTAATAAGATAGCAGCGTTCTCCTTTTTCATCTGCGATCGCTTCTTTAGTTTCCACCAGACGGAAATTTTGAATTCGACTATCGGCTAAACTTATCCCACCCACCCGTTTAAAAGTCTCTTTCCGCTTTTGAGTCTCACTTTCATTAAAAGAACGATTGGGGAGCAAGTATTCTTTGATGATTACAGGTTCTTTGTCTTTAAGTTGAACACCTGAGTATAAGCGGCCTAAACCCCGTACACCGACAAAACTAGTTATTTGATAAGTTCCCTGACTTCCTTTAATCTCAGCCTCCTGTGGTAAAGTTGCTGGAAAACCACATTCCAAGCAAAATTTAGCACCCTTGATTTGCTGTGCCGTTTGGAAAGGGCGATCGCAACTTAAGGGAGAATTATACGAACAGGGGTATTCTCGATAAAAAGATTCAAATGAAGCCATATACAAAAAGTTTCGTGAATTGCCCCGATTACTGCCGTCGCGCTCAAGCGTGAACTAATCCTAACTTGAGGGCAGTCACAATAGCTTGAGTCCGACTAGTAACCTTCAATTTTTCAAAAATACTAGTGAGATGCGCCTTAACAGTAGCAACTGTTACATATAAATGTTTAGCGATTTTTTCATTAGAAGCACCTTGAGTTAACCAGTATAAAACTTCTTGCTCTCTTTCGGTTAAATGCACCTCATGACACGCTTTTACACAAGAATCTGAATAAGCCTGAAAAAACCGGAAAAATCGACTAGCAACTTCTGAAGGTAGATAAATTTCTGACCTAGTTACAGTGTCAATAGCTTCACACAATTGGGTTGCTACACGATTTTTAAACACATAACCTGCGGCTCCCCCCTGCATCGCTCTAAAAATCCAGTCGTCTTCTTGATGAGCCGACAATACTAAAACCTTCCCAGTGTAAGCAGTTTCTTTAAGACGTGCTAAAACTGTAATCCCATCACATCCTTTTAATTGCATATCCAGCAAAATTAAATCTGGACACTTCTGGGCTGTAAACTTTAAAACCTGCTCAACAGAATCGGCATCACCCATAACTTCTATAGGTAGTGCAGAATTAATATTATAAAAATTGAGTAGAGTACGTAACCCTTGACGGAAGCGTTCTTCGTCATCTACTAATAAAACTGAAAGTTTCTTACTATCATTAGCCATTTTTTTAAACTACGAATTACGAACTACGAATTAATTTACGCTCCTTGGTCGAGGCAAAATCATAGAGAATTGTGCCCCCTTTTCTGATAAAACTTGCGCCCAGATACTTCCTTGATGATCTAGAATAATTTTTTTAGCAATAGTTAAACCTAGTCCTGTGCCTCCTTTACGTCGGGAATAAAATGGGGTAAATACTTTTTGTAAATCTTCTTGAGATAATCCCGATCCTTGATCGGAGATTTTAATTAAAACTTCATCTTGAAAAATTTGCCAGCTACAAGTAATCGTTCCTGAATTAGGACTAAAATGAACAGCATTACTGAGGATATTGTCAAAAACTTGTTTCATTTGTAATCTGTCTATTTTTAGCAATGTTGATATATCAGGAATTGAAACTTGAAGTTTTTTCTGATTAATTAATGGTTGTAAATTTGTAATACTTTCAACTACCAAACTTCTTAAATCTTGAAGTGTCACCCTTAATTTTGAACTCTGACCACAATCAATCAGTTCGTTTAAATTAGTATCTAAATCTTGTATACTTTCGCCAATGATTGTTGCTTGCTGTTGCCAAGGGCTATCCTCTAACCCTAAGCATAAATTATGTGCATACAATCCTATAAGTCCTAGAGAGTTACGCAATTGATGTCCTACTCGATGCAGAATATCTTCTAGGAGTTGAATTTCAGTTTTTTGTCTTCCATAATTTAAGTAAATATCTACATACTTACTCAGGAGTATAGCAGAGCGTTTTACATATAATTCTAAACTCGATGAGAGAGGTTCATCAGTGATGATTTGAATGTATTCAGGCTTTTGATTTCTATAGGATATTGGGCAAATGTAAGAAATAGCTGAAAAGTCTTTCAGTTTAAATTTATGTAAAGTAAAAGTAGCCGGAAAATCTGTAAGCCACGCTTCTGACCGCAAATAAGCTAAAGTTTTTCGAGAAAAAGGAGCTTGGTCTTGACCATAATTTATAACTTCTTGATTAGTTTTCAATAATGGATCGTGATAGACAATCCGAGCAAATAAAATTGGATATTGACTAGTTAATTGCTCAGACTCAAGCTGACAAAAACTCTGAATATCTGAGGAATTCAAATAATTAGAGCCATTGTCTAGTTTTTGTACAGAAAAGCCTAGTGTCATAGCTTCACTCGCTTTTTGCAACCAAATGTTTTTAATCTTCTGCTGACCAGTATAAAATTATGCAGTCTCAGTAATGTTTATTTTTTTGTTAAGTTATCTTTTGAGATAATTCATCCAAATAATTACTAAGGTTTGTATTCACACGTGTATCAAGCCAACTTTGCTGTGTAAAAAAGTTTGTAGTAAGGACTTTAGTCCTATCTTAAACACTGAAATGCTTACTACGTACCCCAGCTTTCGTTAGCTTAATGGACTACTTAGGATGTCTTTTCAGCCATTAGTGTCAAGTTAAGATGAAATCACTGGGGTCAACTAGTATAGCTGGGGACACTTCTCTACGAGACGCTGCGCGAACGGCAAGCTCCCTTCGACTACCTCAGGGCGGCGCAGTGCATCGCTGGGGACTGGATGAAAAGTCTTTTTGTGTTTAGGTTTTATCCTCCTCAAATTAAAATTGAACAAAAATAATAAACGGCTGCCCGAATTCGATAAACGACACCCCGAATTCAATAAACGACTGCCCGAATTCAATAAACGACACCCCGAATTCAATAAACGACACCCCGAATTCAATAAACGGCTGCCCGAATTCAATAAACGGCTGCCCGAATTCGATAAAGGACTGCCCGAATTTAATAAACGACACCCCGAATTCGATGAACATACCTTTAACATTTGGGCTTCTGCCTTAACTTGACACCAATGCTTTTCAGCCCACCCCACATGAAAAAATGTAGTGTGTCCAATTAAGAACTGCTCCAGATTAATCTACAAACTGAAGTTGTTGCTTTACGGATTCTTGACCCAATACCCCATTTAAAAAATATCGACAAAAGTCTAATTAACTTTAGAAGACCGATACATATACTGTAGATGCATCTGGATTAGCTACCAGCAGAACACCTTCATGCTTATCTTCGTTCTTCAAACTTTAGCCGATATTCTAGCTGGAGGAACCTCACTTACCAGTACAGAGCAAATTGACTTTAGCCATCCTGGTAATCGAAGGGAAGAGGGAGCAGGGCCGACTCTCAATTTATATATTTTTGATATACGTGAGAGTAAGCAGGTACAACATTCTGGTAGGCAAGTTGAGCGCAAGCTAACACGCGCTCTACAACCTGCTACTGTAAATTGGGCACCCGCTTGGTTTGATGTTTCGCTGCTTTTAACAGCCTGGGATAGAACAGCTTTAGGTGAGCATCACTTTATTAGTGAGGCGTTGACTGTGCTGTTGCGCCATCGCACCTTGGAAGAGGAGTTTTTGGTTCCTGAATTACGGGGCTATGGTAATTTGAACATGACAGTTGCTCTAGAACCGCCAATTGAGATTGGCTCTTTATGGAGCGCTCTCAATGTGCCATTGCGTTCAGCCTTATATTTGACAGTTACAATACCCTTCGAGCCACAACCTACTCCAGTACCTTTGGTTTGGGAGCGAATTTTCAATTTACGAAATCAATCGTCTCGCGATAGTGACAGTCTAGTATTAACCAGGCGAGTTGCGATCGCGGGTATTGTCAAAAGTGCGGTGACAAATTTGCCGCTGGTAGCGACAGAAGTGGCTGTGAGAGGAACTGACAAGTCCATATCAACTACTAAAGAAGGGCTGTTCTTCTTTGAAGACCTTCATTTAGGTAATTATGTTTTGACTCTGAATCATCCTGGCTATTTACCTCAAAACGTCAATGCATTGGTAGATAACCAAAGTAATACTTTCAAAGAAATATTTCTAACTCCTGAATAATTAGATTTTTACTGACTTGGAGAGACTTTCATGGCTAGACTTGATTACTTTGCTCCTGGTGTTTATATCGAAGAAATTGACCGGGGTAGCCGACCAATTGAAGGTGTTAGCACAGCAGTTGCCGGATTTGTAGGCTTTACAGAAGACGTTCGCGGTGGGGCTGAGTTATACAAGCCCATGTTAGTAACCACTTGGACGCAATACTTAAACTACTTTGCCCGTCTCAACTCTGATGGCTTCACCGACTTCAACGCCTATTTACCCTTTTCAGTTTACGGCTACTTTATGAATGGTGGCGGTCGTTGTTGGGTAACAAGCATTGGAACTCAGTTACCAAACGCACCCAGACCCGCAACTCCAGAACCGGCTACCCTCAGAATCAACTCTAGAGGTAATCGTCCAGCCCTCCGCTTTACTTTGCGTGCTGAACAAGCATCAGGCGGATTAGTAAATCTTGTAATTATTGATGGTTCACCCCGCGCCCTACCTGAAGGTACTGAAGGAGAAGCGCCTCCAAATACAGGTGAATATTTTACTATCCAAATTCGTCGGGGAGATGAGCTTCTAGAGGAATACGAGAACTTGACAATGAACCGCGAACCTGCTGCTCAAGCAGCGACTTATGCGGTGACGGCATTGAGAAATTCGATGTACATCACCGTAGAAGACATAACTCAAAGTGGACAGCCTTTAGCTCGTCGTCCCGTGAATGGTCAATATGAACTAGCACCGCCCATTGTTGCCGCCCCACCCGATAGATTTTCGCAAAATTTAGAAGGGGTTCGAGACGATCGCACCGGGGTACGCGGTATCTTTGAAGTTGATGAAATCACAATGCTGGCTTGTCCTGATGTGATGCGGGCTTATCAAGAGCAGGTATTGAATTTAGATCAAGTCCACGGCATCATCGAACTGATGATTAGTATGTGCGAGGGTTCTGCCAGTGGCGATATTCCCAATCCGCCTAACCGGATGGTTGTACTGGATGCGCCACCGGATGCCGTCAAACCTCAGCAAGTAGTGGAGTGGTTGAATAGATTTAACCGTCGTTCGATGTTTGCGGCCCTTTATTATCCTTGGATTAAAGTACCTAATCCACGCGATCGCGGTAATCCAATTTTAGTACCTCCTTGCGGCCATGTGATGGGTGTTTGGGCCCGCACCGACGAAACCAGAGGAGTTTACAAAGCCCCGGCAAATGAAGTTCCCAGAGGCGTAATAGGTTTGGGCTATGACACCAACTTCCGCGAACAAGAACTATTAAACCCCCTGGGGATAAATTGTATTCGCAACTTCCCAAATCGAGGTATTCGTATTTGGGGCGCGCGCACTTTAGTTGAGCCAGATAAAACAGAGTGGCGTTACATCAGTGTGCGTCGGCTAATTAGCTATATTGAAAAATCTCTAGAATTAGGGACTCAGTGGGTAGTTTTTGAACCAAACGACCAAGATTTATGGGCACGTGTCACCCGCACCGTCAGTAATTTCTTAGAGCGTATCTGGCGTGAAGGTGCTTTGTTTGGGGCATCTCCAGCCCAAGCATTTTATGTCAAATGTGACGAAGAATTGAACCCACCAGAAACTAGAATTTTAGGACGTTTATATATTGAAGTCGGAGTTTGTCCCGTCAGACCAGCGGAGTTTGTTGTTTTCCGCATCAGCCAATGGAATGGCATTGAAGACAGCGAATAGGGCATTGGGCCTTCGGCATGGAGAAGAGACAAAGGAGACAAGGAAGAAGGGGGAGACAAAGCAGAGAGTTTCAATAATTCCTCCTTGTCCTCCTTGTCCCCCTTGTCTCCCCTGCTCCGGTCACTGAGCGTAGTCGAAGTGCTGCTCCTCTGCTCCGGTCACTGAGCGTAGTCGAAGTGCTGCTCCTCTGCTTCCCCATTCCCATTCCCATTCCCAAATTAACTACACACAAAGGAGTCTAAAAGTATGGCAGGCGAATTTTTAACCTCTTGTAAATTTTACTTCGAGGCTGACGGAATTACTGATAAATTCATCAAAGAAATTAGCGGACTAGGCGTTGAAAATACACCAGCGCAAGAAGTCCACGGTTCATCTAAGGGCGCTAAACTTATGCGTCAAGCTACACCAACTGTTGTTAAATTTACCAATATTACAGTAAAAGTCATCGCCACTGATGATATAGACCTTTATAAATGGTATCAAGATTGTAACGAAGACATGGGCGACCCTCGGAAGTGGGCACAGAATCGTAAGACTGGCTCAGTGGTTGCTTACGACCAACAAGGCTCTGAAAAAGCACGCTGGAACATTGTCAATTGTTATCCCTGTAAATACACCGGGCCTACCTTAACAGCCTCTGGTGGTGATATGGCAAATGAAACAGTTGAATTGGTTCACGAAGGAATTAAAAGGATCAAATAATTAGCATTTGCAGTAATTAACAGTGGTACAATCCGCAAGCCGAATTCCAGAAGTTCTGACAGCCCATCGGTTCTATTTAGAACTGACATTAGAAGGTCAAAATGATGCCAATTGTTTCTTTTTGGAGTGTCAAGGCTTTAAAAGAACACAAGAGGTTATTGAAATTACTGAAGTCACTTCTCAAACCTGGGGTACAAAAGGGCAATCAAAAGGTCAGGTGGTGAGAACTAAGCTTCCTAGTAATCCCAAGAGTGGTAATCTCATTCTGCGTAGAGGAACCACTAACTCTATGGATTTTTGGAAGTGGTTTGAAAAAGTCGAAAAGGGTAATTGGTCTCAGCAACGTAGACTTGTTGCTTTGTCTATTTATAATCAGGCAAATCAAGAAGTCGCTAGATTTGAGTTAGCCGGTGCTTGGCCTGCGAGTTACAAAATTGCCGATGTCAACGCCCGCAGCCATGACATCGAAATTGAGGAGGTGGAGGTTGCTTTTGAGGAATTTAAACGCGTGAAGTAATTAGGAGGATTATGTTTCCCACAGAGTTTGAATTTACACTGCCAAAAGGGTATCTAGACTCTGAAGGCAACCTCCACCGCAAAGGTGTAATGCGGTTATCAACGGCGATAGACGAGATTGCACCCTTGCGTGACCCACGTGTTAAAGCGAATCCCGTTTATGCCACAATTATTATCTTGGCGCGAGTGATTACCCACTTGGGTGCTTTATCAGAAGTGACCCCGGCAATCGTGGAAAACTTTTTTTCCCAAGATTTAAATTACCTCCAAGATTTTTACCGTCGAATCAATGGATTGGAAGGCGAAACTTCCATACCAGAAGATACAGTAAATTCTCCCGAAGCACTTCTTCATAATTGAATTGGGCATTGGGAATGGGGAGCATACTTCTCTACAAGACGCTGCGCGTAGCTTGCTTCCACGAAGTGGTACGACTCCGCTCAGTAACCGGAGCAGGGAGCAGGAAAACAAAAAATAAAGCCTCATTAGCCTCGTTCCCAGCCTGGAGGCTAGGAATGTATTCGCAGAGGTTCTACCTCTTGTCAACAAAAAGGAGGCTCCGCCTCCCAGCCTTCAGGCTGGGAACCAGTCAGAGACTCATACCCAATGCCCAAATTCAATAACCTATGCGCCGTAAAAAGGATACTCTCTGCACAGAATTTGCTTTCACTCTTCCTAGAGGATTGAGTGATGGCGAACAACGAGTACATCGTCATGGGGTGATGCGTTTAGCCACCGCCAAAGATGAAATTTTGGTGCAACAAGAACGCAAAGTTCAAGAAAATCCGGCTTACGGTGTTTTGGTAATGCTTGCAAGGGTTATCACTCGCTTGGGCAGTTTCAATTCTGTTAGTCCTGATTTACTCGAAGGACTACTCTTACATGACATTGCCTATCTCCGAGAATTTTACAATCGAATTAATCAACAAGGTAATGTACACATTCCGACACAATGTCCGCACTGCAATACTCAATTTTCAGTGGAGCTAGAACTAGCGGGGGAGTCGTAAGCTACCCCTCTGATACTTTATATGAGGAGGTAGCTTTTATTGCTTATCATTTCCACTGGTCACAAGATGATATTTTAAATTTAGAACATACTACCCGTCAGCGCTGGGTGGCAGAAATCAATAAAATTAACCAAAAATTAATATGAAAGTTAAAGTTAGCTACTCACCAAATTTAAGTGAAGTCAATGAAGTTGACCTTACCACAGAAACTCCAACGAGAGGAGAATGGCTAATAGGTCGTTCTCCTGATTCTGATTTACTTTTAGATAGCCCTGATATCAGTCGAGTCCATGCTAAGTTTTTTGTTAAAGGTGGAAATTACTACTTCTCTGACCTTGGCAGTCGAAATGGTTCAATAGTTAATGGAAAACAAGCTGAAAAAGATCGACTATATTCTTTGAGTGATGGAGATATTATTCGGATTGCAGATTATGTTTTGATTTTGGAAGCAGTTGTTCCCGCCTATGAGCAAGCAGAGACAGTCTTTAGAATTATAGATCCTTCACTGTTTTCTCGGCCGCGATCGCCTGAAAATATCAGCACTCCCAATGTCGTTAATCCAGCGCCTATTAGCCAAGAAATAGAAACACCTTCCCCAGAAATCAGCGAAATTTCAGAAGTTGTTTCGACTCAACCTGATGATGTCATCCCAGTTGTTGAGATAATCGCCCCTGAAAACATCATTCAGTCACCAGAAGCAGTTAGCGAAGTTCGACACGATGTGCGTAATGAAATTGTGGATTTGCGGACATTAGTTACACCAGAAGTCAGCGCCGATAGTGAGGAAGTCGAAGTTCCAGAAGTCAGCGAAGCTTCAGAAGTTTCTTTGCCTGAACCTGATGACGCCATCGCTGCACCTGAAAACATCATTGAAACTCCCGAAAATGAAAGTGTCCTTCCAGAAGCTAACCACGATGAGGCTGTAGACTTTAAAGCAGCACGGGTGACAGAATCTACTGTCGTACAACAGCGTAATATAAGTGCTATTCCAGAAACTGCCGATGACGAGAATGCAGAGTTAGAGGCAGCACTAGAAGCAGAAGTCACCTTTGTACAGCCACGTGATATTTTCAACGAAGTTCCTGCACAGAGTGCTATTCCAGAAGCAACCTCTGATGAGAATGCAGAGTTGGAAGCAGCACTTGCAGCAGAAGTCACCTCCGTACAGCCACGCGATATTTTCCACCAAATATCTGAGTCAGAAAGTGACATTCCCGAAGCTACTCATAATGAAGTCGTAGATTTGGATACGCCAGTCGCAGAAGAAAGCAGTGAAGTTGTTGAAGACGCAGAAATTCAGCCACCAGAAGCATTAAGCCAAGTTACACAGGATATCATTGATGAAGCGATAGATTGGGATGCGTCAGTTACAGCAGCAGATAGTGCAGATGTTGACGAAGTAGAACCTACTTCTGCGGTGGATGAAACAATCAGCGAAGTTTCTGAAGCATCAACTGCACCTGATGATGCCGTTGCGGAAGTTTTAAGCAATCAATACATTGATTTGAGTAATACAAGTACTGAAGAAGCCAATGTATATGTTGATGATGTTTCTGCACCAGTAAGTGAAGTTTCTGACTCAGCTGATATTCAATCTTTGGAAACAACAGAAAGTGGAGTTACTGAGAACCTCAGTCAAACTATTGAACAAATTTCTGAAGCAGAAGTAACTCAACCTGATGAAACTTCAGAAGAAACAAACGTCAGTGAGTCTCCTCAAGCAATCATTGAAAAAAATATAGTACTGATTGCTCATGAAAGCAAGAAATCAGAACTTGCTGAATTGGTTTCTCAGCATCAAGAATTTTTCGCGCAGAGTTTCACAATTACCTGGCCATCTGTCAGTGAAGTCTTACATCAGCAGGCAGGGATAACAATTAGTCAACAAACCCCCGCACCAACTTCTGGAGGATATCAAACAATTGCTTCATTGGTTGGAGCCGGAGAAATTGTAGCAGTTATTTTCCTGCGAGATTTACTGCAACCTCAGCCAGGTCAAGCAAATGAAGAAGCACTGTTAAGATTATGCACTATTAATCAAGTTTTATTGGCTACTAACTTGTCAACAGCAGAGGCGATTGTGCATTATCTGAAACACATATAGTAATTCTAAATGAGTTATGAACAAAAATATCCCCGACTTTTTAAAGAAGTCGGGGATTTGAGCATTTTGGTGTTTAAAAGTAAAATATGATTACTATATTTTTTGAAAAGTTGCAAATTGCGTAGAATAATTTCAATAATAAAATTTAATCTCAAAATATACGTATATTTTAAAGTAAAATGTATTTAAGAAAATGGTTGTAAATTTTAAAAGTTTATTTAGACAGCCAGTTATTCTTTCAAGTGCGATCGCTACAATTTTACTAGTAGGAATTCAAAAACTGGGGGTTTTCGAGCCTCTAGAAATGAAGGTCTACGACCAAATGATGCAATTACGTGCCGACCCAGGCCCAGACACTCGTTTGTTGATTGTTGCTTTAAGTGAAAAAGATATCCAAAAATGGAATTGGCCCCTGTCTAGCGAACTTCTAGACCGGCTATTAGGCAAACTTGAAGAATATCAACCGCGAGTCATTGGTCTAGATATTTTTCGTGACTTACCAGTACCGCCTGGTCATGACAAGCTACTGCAACGCCTCCAACAGAGCGATATCATCATTCCTATTTGCAAACATTCTGGTTCTAACAATCCGGGAATAGCCCCTCCAAAGGGCGTTGAAGCAGAGCGAGTAGGATTTAATGATGTTGTAGAAGATACTGATGCCACAATTCGCCGCAACCTCTTATTGGTAAGTGCAGAAGAATCCGATTCTTGTCAAAGTACCTATTCTTTTAGCTTACAACTAGCGCTCAAATATTTAGAAGTTGGAGGCATCCAACTAGAATTTACGCCCAAAAAGGAACTACAACTACGTAATACTGTATTTAAACCTCTGCAAAGTAACGCTGGCGGTTATCAGAAAGCAGATACCAATGGCTACCAAATCCTGCTTAACTACCGTTCTGGTCATCAAGTTGCCCAGCAGGTAACTATTACAGAAGTACTTGCAAATCAAGTTAAACCAGATTTAGTTAAAAACCGCATTATTTTGATTGGTTCAACAGCCAATAGTTTAAATGATATTTTTAATACGCCCTTTGCTAGCGGGAAGTCAGATAATTCTGGCAAAATGGCCGGAATTGAAATTCATGCCCACAGCGTTAGTCAAATTCTCAGTGCTGTTCTGAACAAACAACCTCTATTTTGGTTTTTGCCTGAGTGGGGAAAAGTCCTGTGGATATGGGGATGGACTGTAATTGGTGGGTTGCTGGTATGGCGGATTCAACATCCGCTAGGCTTAGGATTAGCAGCAGCAACAGCCCTGGCAGTATTATTTGGAGCCAATTTTGTCATTTTTACCCAAGCTGGATGGTTCCCAGTCATACCTCCGGCGTTGGGGTTAGTATTTACCGCCGGCAGTGTCCTTGCCTATAGTGCTTATCAAACCAAGCAAGAGCAAAAAGAAATTACCCAACGGGTTCAAGAACACCAACAATTAATTCTAGAATTGCAAGGTCTTTTACGGCAGCGTGGCAACGCCTCAAATGAAGCGCCAACGGTAATTGTTGATTCCATTGGGCAAGAAATTGCACTAGGAACGGTACTAAATAACCGCTACAAAATTACTCAACCCTTGGGTTCTGGGGGATTTAGCAATACTTATTTGGCTGACGATATCCAGCGTCCTGGTAATCCGCAGTGTGTGGTTAAACAGTTGCGACCTCCCCGCCAAGATGCAGAATATTTAAATGTAGTCAGACGCCTATTCGACGCGGAAGCAGAAATTTTAGAAACTTTGGGTAAGCACCCACAAATTCCCCAACTGCTAGCTTTTTTTGAAGAAAATCGGCAATTTTCCCTAGTGCAAGAATTTGTTCGAGGGCACGCTATGGATAAAGAACTAACTGCTGGGAAGCGACTAAAACAAGCTGAAGTTGTGGAAATACTCAAAGAAGTTTTAAACGTGTTGATTTTTGTTCACAGCTATGGCGTAATCCATCGAGATATCAAACCTAGTAACTTAATTAGGCGAGAATCAGATGGGCACATTGTTTTAATTGATTTTGGCGCTGTTAAGCAGATTCAACCCCAGCAGCAAGAAGCTCAGACAATTTCAATTGGCACTCCTAGTTATGCACCTTCGGAACAAATGAGTGGGTTGCCAAAACTCAACAGCGATATTTATGCGTTGGGAATTATGGGAATACAAGGTTTAACTGGGGTAGAACCTAGAGAGTTTCGTAGAGACACAAATATTGGTGAAATAATTATCCAAAGTCAAACTGATGCTAATCAACAGATTTGGCAACATTGGCGCGAATTCACTGACGCTACAGACGAGTTGGTTATTATTTTAAATAAAATGGTACATTTCGACTTCACTCAACGATATCAGTCAGCCGGAGACGTGCTTAAAAATCTCGAAGGTCTTTAGTACTTTTTTATCAACGCTAAATTGCTTAGAAAAAAGCTTAGTCATGTAAGTGACCAAGCTCTTAACTATTTCAATCAATTATTGCAGGTAAAGTAGTGCGTAGGCGTAGCCCGTCGTAGACATCGCAAGCAAATCATTAGTTAGCAGATTGTTCCAAATTCACTTTGACAACTTTATTCTTTTCTTGCTCAGTTTTAGGCAGTGTTAGATTCAAGATGCCATCTTTATAATCTGCCGTAACGTCAGTATTTTTAATCCGAGCAGATAGAGGAATTACGCGTTGAAATTTACCGTAATGAAACTCACTTCTGGTAACACCTTTTTCCTCTTTTTTCGTTTCGGACTTCCGCTCACCGCTAACGTAAACAGCATTTTCTGTGACTTGTACATCCAGGTCTTTAGCTTCTATCCCTGGTAGTTCTATCTTCAGATGAATCGCATCTTCAGTTTCTTGGATTTCAGCAGCCGGAACTTTAGTTAAGCTTTTGTCAAACAATGCAGATGGTAGTCTGGTATCTTCAAATAAACTATTGATTTGGTGCTGTAGAGTGTCAATTTCTCTCCAAGGATTCCAACGAACTATTGTCATAACTCTTCCTCGCATTAGTTACTATTGTTTAATAAGTTTTGCACTTAACCTTGTACTTAGATATTCATATTAGGTAAAGTTAAAGCTGCTGTAAATTCGGTTTTTGACACCAACTAATTGATGATTACCGTACCAAATTAGATAGAAAAAATTTTACGGTTTACTCTAATTTGTCTGTTCGGTAAACCAGAATAGACAAATTAAATTCAATTATACTAAATCAATAAATCTGCTGTTGAAGCGATAGCGCAGAAATACGATACCTCAGTTGGGCTATGCCTAAAACTAAGTAACAGCGCTGCATAAATTTTTAGATAACCTCAGTTAAATATATATCTGTTCAAGTTTGTCTTGAACTTTACTCCCGATTTATTAACCAACACAGCATCAATAATGAAACTCTTTCCCCCACTTAATTTTGCACACATTCTTGATTCTAGTGTCCTATCTAGAATCGCTAGGACTCAAATAGCTACTCATAGCAAAAGTGGCACATCAATCAACACAGCTGTTAAATCTAATACTTTACGCAACGATTCTACAGATATCAATTGCCTCAAAACCTTTGATACTGCTGTTCTTGCTTATCAGATGATGGGTCTTAGCAACTTTGAATGAACCGTAGGATGCGCTCAATTAAATCACCCGAATGGGTGAGGAGCAAATCAACCGTTCAGGTGAACCGGGTGCAGGAAGTTAAGACAGATAAAAAATAAGACTCTATTACTCAAGAAGACTAATTGCACTTTACTATAACTAAGGATAATGCCATGAAACTCTCTATCTTGATTGATTCTGTACTCATTGTTACTTCTATTGCTTTATTGCCTGGAATCGGTCGCGTTCAAATAGCTACTAACAATAGTGGCGAACCTATAGCTATCAATTCTAACAATTCATCTAACGTCAGCTACCTCAAACCCTTTGATGCTGCATTTGTAGCTTATCAAAGTAATCTGAAAGCACAGGGTAGTCCTAGCGGTAGCGCTTTGGTGTCTCAATACCAAACAGGAAACCTGACTGCATTAAATGTAGTTAAGAGTGCTGTGAACACTAAAAAGTTACCAGCACAAGCTTTGAATCATAAAGGTTATCTAAACGCTGTTGAGTCGCAGCTGACATCAAACGATAGCACTAATAATTTATCTTACTAAGTACAGACTTGCAGAGGTTCGTAATGGATTTATAAAATGCTGTACTATCATCTGGTTGCTTTGACAAGAAAATGCGTAACCGAGCAGGAAAAGCTGCTGTCTCCCCCTAATCATCATCGCATTAGCAAAAATTACTTTCACCCCTCCAACACCTTGGAGGGGTTTTTAGTTGGTGCTAGGGTTGCTACTTGCTCTAGCGTCGTCCCATGCACAGTAGCACTGGAATGCTTTCTGCTCCCACAACGGCGTGACTCATCACACTTTTAGAAAAAAGGGACAGGTCATAAATTATTTACTGTTCTATCAAATTAACGTTGTTAAGTTACTCAGCAGGTGTAGTTTTCACCTCCAGGCTGTGTTATGGCCATTTTGAATCCGGTGAGGTACAGGTATGCAAATAGACCTAACCCCCTTGCCGCTTCGGGAAGGGGAGTACAATTTTGACCTCTCTCCTAAAAGGAGAGAGGTCAAAATTGTACTTTACGCTTGTCGAGAACCGCTATAGATATTGTGACGCGAAACAGGAGTATAAATACGTTGCTAAAGCTTTCTCCAGAATCTCCTCTATTTATTGTATTAATTATTATTAGTTTTTTAGTAGTAACTTTATCAACTTGGTTATCATCTAAACCATTTGTTTTAAAACCATTTGGAGTTAATGATATTGTCCAACTACTCACATTACAATTATTTATTTCTTTATTGCTAGAGCGTTCTTTAGAAGTTTTTATAACTACTTGGCGTGGCCCATTCGTCGAACAATTAGATATTAGCATTCAGCAAAAAAAGGCTCTACTGTCTGAGAAGATAAGACTTATGGAAGTACAACAGAGCCAATTATTAGAATCTAATCAAATCAGCGGACTCCCGCCTGAAGGAATGAGTTTAGAACAGCAAATCATCCAAAATTTTACACAAAACCAAAAAGAACCATTAAAAATATTCAAGCCACAAATGGATGATATAAATGAAAAAGAGCGCCAAAAAACAGCCTATAAATCTGATACACGGATAATTGCTCTATGGACATCTCTTTTATTCGGTCTCTTAATGAGCGCAATAGGTATTCGCTCAATTGAGCCACTTGTAGTTATTGATTTAGATAATCCCATACAAGTAGTTATTTTCCGTTGTTTAGATGCATTGCTGACAGGAGGTTTAATTGCAGGAGGTAGCGAGGGAATTCATAAGCTCATAAAAGTTTTTATTGACTTTATGGAAGCTACATCTAAACAAATCAAAAATCAAGGATCGTCTTGATTAAACTTTGAATGCAGGATAAGATTGCAAATATTATGAAAATTATAGTAATATCTATTCTGTTTATTTATAACTACTTTTGCACTTGGAATTTTGATAATAAAATTGACTCAAAGTCACAGGAAATTTCAAGCAACGGATAAAAATTGTATTAATGTAAATTCAGTAACAGTACAGCGATCGCCCCCAATTCTTAGAGTAAAAGAGAGCGATACCGATAGCGTAATGTTAGCGACGTAGGAGCGTCACAGCCTCTTAAAGTAGAGATCGCATACAAAAAAGCCCAGTCATCTCTAGCTGGGCTTTTAGGTATCTCAATCAATTATTGAAGGTGAGTAGTTTCGCCCTATGCAGCGATCGCTTGAATTCATACTTCAATTATGCAACGCCTCAAAAATATTATTGCCAATCTGGAGGGCTGTTTGGACAGATATCATGTAAGCCATATCTAAATCTTGTAACTGTTCATAAATAAGTCCTAACTGTCTGTGGGCCTTAGCATTATCTGCATCAAGATTAATTGATTTTTGATAGTTAGAAATGGCATTATCCCAGTTCTGAGCCTCATAGTCTGTTAAAGCTTGTTGATTATATTGTTCAGCAATCTTGGGAAGGGAAACTTTAAATATAATTAAACTGAATAAAAGTAGTGCTGATATTCCTAGTTTGGTTTCTTGCCACAGATCGGTTTTAATTCCCACACTCAACAGCAACTTTTCTACTCCTATGCGTCCTGCTTGAGTTAGTACACCACCAGCCGTAAGCAATGTTAAGACACTTTGAGAAATAATAGCAAAAGAACTTATCAGACTTGTACCTCCACTTAAAAAACGAGTGGAAATATCCACAACTAAACTCACAGATGCGGTTAATGAAGCGATTGTTAGTGCATTCCACAGCCAGTCAAATTGGTCTAAGCGATGGTTTTCACATTGCAAAGACCACCACCAAAATGTTGTTGGTACTTCCAAACTTGCACGCCAGTCAGCTAGTTGTATCTGTTGGTTAATTTTATTCGCTTGTTTCTTTAAACGAGTATCTAAAAAAAACAATTTTATGAGGATATGCTCTGAAATATCACTAGTATCGCGTAATAATTTATGAACGCGATCGCACTGAGTGAGAACCCGCAGAATTTGTTCTTCTGATACCTTTGTAGATTTTTCTAAAACAGCAAGTTCTTCTTCATAAAGTTGAATTACTTTATTTAACACTGGAAAACACTAAATACATATTGACTTTAAATACGAGCGAGTGCGACAAGAACACTTCACTTTTTGTAGTGCTAAAAATCACCCAAATTTAGCATACAAGGAGTAACCCTCAACCCTTGGATCGACTAGTGTATGGAAAGGTATAGATATTTGCTAAGAACCAGTTTAGTTTGCAAATAAAATCTGGAAATTGCTCCTGTATATGTATTCTCGTCCAGCCCAAGGAATGTAGCAGGTTTTATTTGGTGGATAGTATTTCCCTGGTGTATACTCTCCATCAACCTTGGCTCGGCAAAAATATAATGTGTTCTTACCATTATTCTCAGTGCCACCAGCAACATTATTACCAACAATATACCCCGGAAAATTTCCCCATGTCCAGCTATTAGCTTTGTACAATATGAGAGGTGATTTGTAGGAATATTCTTTACCTCCCCATGAAACGTAGCACCTTTGATTTGGTGGATAGTATTTTCCAGGTGTATATTCTCCATCAACCTTGGTAGAGCAAATATACAATGTGTTTCTACCATTATCCTCAGTTCCACCTGTAATATAACGACTAGAATTACTAATACTCGGTTTCACCTGAGTTTTTGAAACAGCCGCTAAAGAAGGTATTCCTATAGAAACCGCTATTCCAACTGCTAGGAGTGTAGCGATCCGATTAAATTTCATTAAATTTGTTGCGAGTGCTTTCACTTGCATATTCAATAAACTCCCATTTTTGATAGTTGTTACTGAATTTCTATAAAACGCAAAATAACGCAAGAATATGAAAAATCAAACTTTATAAATACTGGTTTTTAATATTTTCATGTTTTATTATCCTTTAGGGAAATAAAACATGAAAAGTTACATTTATTAATTTCGGCTGGGGAACTGGTACGCCTTGGGCTATTAGCTATATAACGCTTACAATTCTCTTTTTCTATGTTGATTGGCAAGAAAAGCGTAAGAGCTAATTTGTAAACTCAAGTAAAGTACTTGTCTTGTAAAGGTTTCAGGAATTTAAGTCAATAAAGCACTTATTCGCTGAAACTCAGACCTCGTAACGATCTGAGTATCCTTAAGATTTTCTTTACGAATCAGCTCTAAGGCTTGATGCCATCTGCCATTCAATTATGGATCTTATTTAATCCTCATTCCTTACCGCATAAAAGTTGAATTATCTAAATGAGATTAGTCAATGAGTTGTGGGGTGGGAATTTGCGTATCGATATCCGTTTGGGAAAAAGTAGGGAGCAACCAAGTACTCTCACCCGCCTTGAATACTTTGGCAGGTTCAACATTCAATTCAATTGCACCAGTGGCTAGATTGGTTCTAGCAAGAGACTGTGTACCATCGACAAATTTAACAGCAATGGGTTCAGTCAGTTCTTGTGGTTGAGCGTTTGGGCCTAAAACCACTTGAGAACCTGCGGGTAAGTAAATGCCATCGCAATCCCAATCATCATCGGTGATTGTTCCTGCGCCCAGGAAGTAGAGTTGGGTTGGAGATTTTTTTGGTTTATTGGCATAGACAGCCAATGTCTTTCCAGTTTCATTGCGGCACTGCGCCCGCTTTCTAGCTGTTTCTATGACATTTTTCTGAGACTGCAATTGTGCCAGTCGCTGCTGGAACTGCTCAGGTGTATAGCCAGCTTGCTCAGGTGTATTCTTTACAGTTAGAAGTTGATTGAGCGCCTGAGTTACCTCAGCATAGTCAGCTCCCTTAGTGAAATCCTTACCTGCCCAAGAGGGTTGAGCGATTAGCAGGTTCACCATCAATACGAGAGCGACAAGAACAATTTTGAGAAATTGCATATATTTCTCCTTTTTTGAAATTAGTGTTCAGTACCATTGAAACTTTACCAGATTTCAAATCCTTGAAAATTTCGATCGCGATCGCACCACATACCCATAAGATTAATTAATAGCCCTGCAAGCTCTCCTCAATATCCACTAAAAGGTGGTAGCAGTTAACTAGTGACTGATGGCCAATGTCAAACTCTTAACTGGGTGACGGCGATATTGCCAGAAAAACATACATCTACATCGCTGCCAGGAGTGCGATCGCGTTTGCCATATTCCCCTACATAATAAAAGTTATCGCCTTCAATTCGATAGTTCACGGGCAAAGGTTTCGTACAGGCTTGGCAAAATACTACATCAGGATCTGGTTCTCCTGGTTGCAGATGCGGCAGATTCACATTCCAGAAGCTTCCTGCCTCTAAGGGACGCTTGAGTAAATCCGCTAAAACTTCAGCAGTGAATTTGGCAGCCAGATCCCAATCAAAATCCTGTTTGGCTTTGCGATACTGAGAAATGGCAATTCCGGGAATCCCATGCATCGCGGCTTCTCGCACGGCGGCTACTGTGCCAGAAATATAGGCATCGACTCCCAAATTGCCCCCAGCGTTAATACCTGAAAGGACAAATTTGACATCTGCGGGAATTTGTGTTATTGCAATTCTCACACAATCAGCAGGAGTACCTGCGATCGCATATTCAGTCTCAGAACGTTGCTGGAGGTTGATAGCACGAGTGGTAGTAACTTGATGTCCACAGCCAGACTGATGATCGGCAGGAGCCGCGATAATAGAATTTTTGCCATTTACAGCTTTGAGCAGCGCTTGGATACCAGGGGCATCAATGCCATCGTCGTTAGTTAAAAGTATAGTCATGTATATATGATATTGATTTAGCTAAAATATCAGAAAAATGCAGATATCAACCATCACATAGACATTTATATAAACTAAATATGCCTTGTCTAGAACCCTTGTAGAGACGTAGCAGTATAACGTTTTGACATTCTTTTTCAGGCGTTGCTGAATCAAGGGATGATTCTTGTAGGTGGGCGACACGAGCGCCCTGAAATACAAGGGACGCTCATGTTGCCCATCCCACAAAACTAGCAAAATCATCCCGCAAATATGCAACGCCCTTTTTCACTCAGATGTCTAATGAGTACGTCAGGAAAAGCTACTCGCAGATATGAAAAAATATGGCGTTGCTGAACCAAAATATGAATCATACGATATGATTTCTAGATGGTTTGCAAATTCCGCCCTCAGCATTTGGGTTAATTCCCAAAATGGGCGGTATTTCCTGTCACTAGCAAGACAGTTAGTGTCAGGTTAATTGTTTGCACCTGCTCTCATAAGAATTTTGTGTAATCAAAAATCCCGTACAATATACATATTTGCTGGGAATATCAGAAATTTTACACTGAAGAAAATCGGGAACGAGGTGATTTTTGCAGTGGTTCTGTAGTATTTTTGGTGCAAGTCTGTCTTAGGGATCACACGATGAAACAGCTCCTCAAACAAGTTTTTAGCAGTCAAAGACACCTCATACGGCTAATTCTACCTTTGGTGACGGTTATTTTCGCAGCCTCGCTGTTTGCCACACCTGCTTCAGCCACAGGTGTATATCAAATACCTAGCCTGACAGCAGGAAATGACACCTGGGTTTTGGATCAAGGTGAAGTTATCAGCCGTATAAATGAAGGCAAGATTAGCAGCGCTTTTAAGGATTTGGCAAAGCAAACAGATAAGGAAGTCAGAATTGTTACTGTTCGCCGACTAGACTACGGCGAAACACCAGAAAGCTTTACTAAAGAACTGTTTGAAAAATGGTTTCCGACAAAAGCAGCCCAAGCTAATCAAACTTTATTGGTTCTTGATACAGTTACCAATGGTACCGCCATTATTACTGGGGATCAAGTCAAGCCAATTCTTACTGACTCTATTGCCGAGAGTGTAGCTACTGAAACAGTAAGTGTGCCGTTACGCAATGGTGACAAATACAATCAGGCATTTCTCGATGCAAGCGATCGCCTTGTCGCCGTTCTCTCTGGCAAAACCGATCCAGGGCCACCCCAAATAACTGATAATGTGCAGGTTGGAGGCACTTACAAGAAAGCAGAAGAAACCAACCAAGGTAATGCTACTGCTTGGGTAGTAGGATTGTTAATTGCTGCCACCGTTATCCCAATGGCAACTTACTATATCTATCAGATAAATCAGCCTTCATCTAATGGGTAATGGGAGAGTTGTTCAATTTTAGATTTTTAATTTTGGATTTTGGATTGAAAGAAAAATCTAAAATCTAAAATCTAAAATCTAAAATTGGCTTAATCTTGAACATACTCTTGCCCTGTAACTAAAGCTACCTCAGCCCGGACAAATTCTCGACCCAAATAAGCTGCATGATCTAATTGAGTTACAGGAGGGGGCTGAGTTTCTTCAAAAATTTTCACGCAAAGTTCTTTCGCCGTCCTTGCGCTAAAAACTGTCATGTGAGTTCGTTCTACCTTTTGTCGCGCCGGAATTACCTTTCCCGTTTCGGGATCGACAGCTAAACCGCGATCGTCAATCACATTTGTAAAATGCTTGGCATAAATTAATCCTGCGTCTCGATCTAAGTAAATAATGAAATATCCACCGGGATCGAGGTCAATATGGCGCTGGGAAAGCTTATCATCAATTGCGGCTAAATCTTCAAGTATTAAATCCATAAGCATTATAAAAAGGAAATTTCTTTTTTCAGGGTTTTTACACTCTATATCAAGTGTAATTCCTATCTTCCTTAGTCTTCTTGATATCTTTCAGATATTTTTGATTCCTTTTACTTAAAAGAAAATTAGAGAATTAGACTCAACTATTCCGAATAGTGCCATCTGGCATAATGGTGTTACGAAAATTAGTATGATGCAGACTAGATCCTTCCAAATTGGCTCCAGTCAAGTTAGCTTCCCAGAAATCGCATCCCCCCAAATCAGTTCCGCTCAAGTTAGCTCCTATCAAATTAGCCTTATAGAAGCTAGTGTTATGAAATCTCGCTCCTCTTAGGTCGGCATAAGTCAAGTTAGCAACATTGATACTGGCACGTCGCAAGTCTGATCCTCTAAGATCGGCTTCGGTCAAATCGGCACTATTCAGACAAACTTCAAACAATCTGGCATTAACTAAACTAACTGCCTTCAAAATAGCACGAGCAAGATAGAACTCCTCCATATTATTCCCAGTCAAGTCAGTGCCACTCAGGTCAATCCCGTCCAAGCCAGGATCGGAAAATTTAACTAGAGCGAAGTTACGTTCTCCAGCAGCATATCTTCTAATCAACTCATCGCGATTCATAAATATTTTCCTGAACTTATTTACAACATCAACGCTGTGTTGATTATCGATTAGTTCCTTTTTCTCAAGCATTTTTCTCACTAAACGGCAACTCTGCATTAATTGCCTCAATCTGCTCCTGTTCGAGTTGATTCACTTCCTTAATATAGGGACGAATAATTTGTCCTAAACGATTATTGTAAAAGCGGTGCAAGCTGTGATTGGGCATAGCGGGGAAACCACGGCGTTTTTTGTGGCGCCCGCCCGCGCCAGGATCAAAAATTTGGATGCCGTTAGCGATCGCCCACTCAATCGGTGCATAATAGCAAGCATCAAAATGTAAGCAATCTATTTCTTGAAAACTTCCCCAATAGCGTCCATACAGTTTGTCATCTTTAAATAAACAAAAAGACATTCCTAAAGGATGAGAATTATCTTCCTCGCTATATGCGGCAACAAACAAGACTCGATGGCGATAATCGGTGTGTAGCTGCTCAAAAAATCTCCGTGTGAGATACTTGCTACCCCACCAGCCAAACTTATCACAGGTGTCAGCATAGAATTGGTGCATCAAGGGAAACAAAGACTGAGGAATTTGATCCCCACTCAGCGGTTGCAATCGTAAACCTGCTTTCTCCACAGCTTTGCGTTCCCGCTTGATATTGCGCCGCTGATTGGCGTTGAAAACTTTCAAGTAGTCATCAAAAGTTTTAAAACCAGCATTTTCCCAGATGTAGCTGTGGTGTAGCCAAGTTGTAAAACCATGCCGTTCCAGCATCGGACGCCATTGGGGATCGACATAGAGAAAATGACACCCAGAAATCCGATTTTTGGAGCAAAAAGTGTCAATTTCATGCACCATCATCGCCGTGATTTCATCCTCATCTTCTCCTGGGGCAATTAAGAACCGATAACCTTCAGCGGGAGTAAATGGTGTCATCCCCAGCAATTTTGGGTAATATTGGACTCCGATGCGATCGGCTAACTCTGCCCATTGGTGATCGAAAACAAATTCACCAGAACTATGTCCTTTGAGATAAAGTGGCGCAGCCGCAATCAGCGTTCTATCTCGCCACAATGTCAAGTGATTTGGCAACCAACCAGCTTTAGCTGTAGCACTTTGAGAGGTTTCGAGATTGTTCAGCCACTCCCATTCTAAAAACGGCGTTTTGAGTGGCATTGCCAAAGCATTCCAGGCATTTTGGGGTACTTCAGCGATTTTGTTCGTCCAAACGACAGAATAGCGAGGCTTAAGTTGTTCCACCATCTTAGGGGAGTAGGGAGTAAGGAGTGGGGGGAGCAGGGGGGCAGGGGAGTAAGGAAGAAATAACTAATGCCCAATGCCCAATAAATAACTTAACTTAGCGTAATCTAATCTGCTGGTCGTTGCAGACGATAGTGCAAAAACACTTCTTGCTCAACTGTATGAACTTCTATAAGTTGTAACTTAGGAGCCAAATGGGGTAAAAATCCTTTCCCTTCGACCGGTGTGGGTGCGGTATTACCACCTAAAATCAGCGGACATACAGTTAGCCATAATTCATCAATTAAGTCTAATTCCAGCAAAGAAGCGACTAATTCACCTCCACCCAAGATCGCCAAGCGTGTTATATGTAGAGTGGCTAGATACTTCAAAGCTGCGCAAATGTCAATTTCTCGCGTTGGCGTTTCAAAAACCAGAATCTTCTCAAATTCTGAAGGGTACTCCTGTACTCCGATTCCCAGAGTTGAGTGAAGCGTCTGTAAGCGTTCTTTCCACGAAAATTCTCCTGCTGTTGTCGTGAGTAGCCAGCGTCTAACTGGTTGCTTAAAAAAGTGAATTTCCGGATTAAGGTTTGCAGAGTTTGTAATCACTATATGAACTGGTTGCCGAGGCTTCCCTCCTTGCGCCCGAAGTTGCACTAGAGTTGGATCGGTTACAGTAAGTGTTGTTCCATAAGCGTCCAGAGTCCCAGCACCGAACAAAACGGCATCAGAGGCAGCAATTTGTTTTTCTAAGTGTGCTTTATCAACCCTTGAGCCGAACCGAGCAGGCGATCGCTTAAAATCTGCTATCTTGCCATCTGCACTCATTGCTAAAACAACTGTAGTATGAGGACGATGTTGCAACATTAAATTGATTTGATAGTTTTAATATTTACTTTAGTCGTGTGTAGATTTTCAAAAAAACCATACCTGCAAGCTACTTTTTTATAATTTCACCACTGTATTGATATGCAACACAAATCGCTTCTACATCTAGCATATACGAGTTTTGGTATACCACGTTTCTTTTTGAATTATAGTAATTTGTTATTTTTAAACATTGAAAATAAAATTCTGATAATTTAATAAAATGTCTCATCTAGCTGATTTAATTGCATATCTTTGGTGTTGTAGATTGCAGGTGCAAAGTGAGACACTTGATGACTAATTCCCGCCAATCTTCCTTTCGTCGAATTTTAGTAACGAGAATATTGCTGCTGTTTGTTCCAGTTTTACTAGTAGGGGAACTTGTTGCCTTGAATAAGGCACGTACTAGTATATTGAGAACTGCACGGCAAAACTTAACAGAAAGCGCCATCAGTAAAGGAGAGAGAATTGGTGATGCGATCGCAATCTTAAAAGCTAATTTGCAGAGTGTAAGCAAAACAACGGTTATTCCGTCGGGTTCGCCTATACAAGAGCAAGAAATTATTACGCAGTTAAGGCAACAACTTCCAGCCAGTATTGAGTGCATCCAACTAACAAATATCCTAAACCAGAAGATCATTGCTAGTAGCTGTGGGGATCGAGAAATTGGAGAATTGAGATTACCTTTGCCCAGTGATGGAATTGATGTCAAAGCAATCTTTCCGCCAAAGGCAGGAACGACTGGAAAAAGAAATGCACAAAATCAACTGCAAGTAGTTTTATCTGCACCAGTTTCCGATAGCCGAAAAAATTCAATTTACAGCTTAAGTATTCAGTCTGCATTGTACCAACAAACCAGAAATCCGCCGGGATCGCTCACGGGCGCTATGGTAGTGATTGCTGAAGATGGCACAATTTTGGCACACCCATTCACAGATTGGGTGGGAACTAATATCACTCAGCACCCTCATGCTTCCCAAATCAAGAGCATAATTAAAAATGCAATTACGGGAAAAAATGATTCGATAAATTTGTCTTTTAGACAGGGAGAAGAATTAGTCGCTGGCTATACAGTTATTGCAAATCCACTTACTCAACAGCAACAGCAAAAATGGATAGTTTTAGCTGTTAGTAGTGTCGATAATGCGCTGTTTGGTTTAGAGGAAATCAAATTAATTCTTATCGTTCTGACAGTTGGTTTGATTGGTACAAGTTTGTTAGCATCCCTATATTTAGCTCCTTACTTGGCCCGTCCTGTAGAAGAATTGCGAGACTATGCTCTCAATATTCACTCTCACCATGCCGCACAACCAGTTCCGCATAATTTTCAAATTCGGGAATTCAATCAACTGGCCCAAGCCTTAGACCAAATGGTAGAACGTCTAAAAGCTGGATCGGAAGAATTAGAAATAGCTTGGAAAGAAGCAAAAAGCGCTAACCAAATTAAAAGCCAGTTTTTGGCTACGACTTCCCATGAATTGAGAAACCCATTAAATATTATTATTAACTGTATTCGCCTAGTTGAAGAAGGCTTATGTGATGACCGAGAAGAAGAAATGGAGTTTCTTAAACGTGCCGATGAAACAACGATTCACTTGTTAGGTATTATTAATGATTTACTCGACATTTCTAAAATCGAAGCAGGTAAGCTTTCAGTTGTTTCCACGCCTATTGACCTCCGACAACTATTGTTAGAAGTGATTAATTTACAATCAGTTAATGTCCAACAAAAGGGCTTGCAATTGAAATGTGAGTTAGCCTCCAAAGCGATCCCAATTAAGGCAGACGCGGGAAAACTGAAGCAAGTGCTGATTAATGTTATCGGCAACGCCACCAAGTTCACCGACACCGGCAGCATCACCATTGCTACAGAAATTCAATCTAGTAGTGTGGTAGTAGCTGTCAAGGATACAGGTATAGGCATCGATCCGACTCAACAGCACAAACTATTTCGCCCCTTTGTAATGGTGAATGGCACTACAACGCGTCAGTTTGAAGGTACTGGACTGGGACTAGCAATTTCACGAAACTTAATCGAACTCATGGGAGGTAGCATTACTCTTGAGAGTGCGGGACTTCATCAAGGTACGACACTGAAAATTACCTTACCTTTGATTGATATCTCGCTGTTAGCTGTTCCAAATAAAGAAGCAAATGTCGGGGATTTGGGGTTCTCCTCTGGGAATGAGCCAGTAAAGGCAAGCCGCTACCCCAACCTACAGGAATCTGGGGGAAGTTCTTCTCTGGGGATCAACAAGTCTGTGAAAGTAGAGGTAGACAAAGAAAAGCTCCCGAAGTCCCAGTTGCTATTTGGAAATGAGACTTGCGAGATTCGTCTTTCGCCTCTGCAAAGTATTTTGGTAAGTCTTCCAAAAGGAGGAGTTTGTGCAAATGGGACTTTCAAGAAGTAATTTAGTCAAAAGTCCATATTCATCAGTACTCCTGAAACTTTTGATCCTTGACGATGCGATCGCTCAAAAAAACAGGTTTACCGCCTTGGCTAAGAGATAATGTTAGAGCAGCAAGAATTTCTACTAACTCAGTGCCTACCCAGCCAGATGAAATCTCTGAGGGAGTATTGTTGAGAATAGAGGCAACAAAGGAGGAGCAAACCCGCCCCAATGGTTCTCCTGGCTCTAATTCCAGCACTATCTGTCTTTGATTCACAGGAATAAATTGATTCCCTTGCTGTTCAAACTCACCATGTAGCAGGGTTAGAGGTGATGATATTGACATTTCATCAAAAATCAAGCTGCCAAGGCTCCCCACAATCCCCAGCCGTCGCTGTTTATCAGGATTGAGCCAGCACAAATGAATATAAGCTTGAAACCCATCTGGGTATGTGAGTGTCAGCCATACTAGATCAGCCAAACCTTGAGGCACAGCAGAATCTGTATATGGACTCACCTCTGCTCCCCTGCCCCCCTGCTCCCCTAGCTCCCCTACTCCCTGTAGCCATACAGTACCCGTTGCTTGTACTTGCACAGGAATTTGATCCAGCCAAGCGTTAAAGATAGCAATATCGTGAATAGCTAAATCCCACAGTGCATCAACATCTTGGCGGACAGGCCCCAAATGGGTGCGTGTCGCATAGCCATAGCGTAAATCACCTAATTTACCCGCTTGTACTACAGTTTTTCCTCGCTCAACCGCTGGGTGAAATAAATAAGTGTGGTCAACCATCAGTATTAAATGATGCTGCTCTGCTAACTGGCAAAGTTCCTGACATTCTGCTGGATTGAGAGTTAGGGGCTTTTCTGCCAAAACATGGTATCCCTGTTGGAAAGAGTCTTTAATTAAAGCATAGTGGGTGGTAGCAGGAGTTGCGATCGCCACTCCTGTCAACCCTGGCACTTTTTTTAAATCTTCCCACTGGGTTGTCAATATTACATTTTCATCTAAATTAAACTGCTGTTTAACCGCCGCTAATCGTTCTGGATGGGGATCTACTACAGCAACTACATCTACTTGAGGATGTGCTAAGAAATTCCGCAGCAGATGCACTCCCCAACGCCCAACTCCGATAACAGCAATTTTAATTTGGTTTGTCATTTGTCATTTATCATTTGTCATTTGTTATTTGTCATTTGTCATTTGTATACAAAGGACTAGGGACAAATGACCACTGACAATCAACTGATTATCGGCTAATTGCTCTTATTTTAAGCTCAGGGTATTTGCGGGTTAGGTATTGCTAAAAAAGCCACCTTAGCTGCGGCTTGTTCAGCAGTTTTGATCGATCGCCCTTTACCTTCTCCGAGTTTATTTCCGTGCAGCCACACTTCAGCCAGGAAACGTTCTTGATTGCGGTGCGGTTGAGTGACTTCCACAACGCGATATTCTGGTAAAACTTTAAATTGCGCCTGAGTCCATTCTTGGAGAGCAGCTTTGTAATTAAGTCTGGCAGGATCGAGGCGAATTTCTGTTGCTAGTTGGTGAAAGTGGGGATCTAGCCAAGAGCGAATCAATTCCAGATTTTGAGTACTTAAGTAAAGCGCACCCAAAACTGCTTCAAAAGCATCTGCCAGTCGTGACTCTAGACCAACTTTATCAGCGGTAGCACTGCCAGCGACTAGTAAGTATAACTCCAAACCATAAACTCTGGCTAATTGGGCGAGGATGCGATCGCTCACCAACACCGAGCGAATTGCCGCAAAATCCCCTACTGGACAATCGGGATAATTTTCCCATAACACAACAGCCGACACCAGCCGCACCACTGCATCACCAACAAATTCCAGCTGTTCATAATTTGCCGAATCAGAGACAGTGGGATGAGTGAGCGCTAAATCCAGTAGTTCCCACTTTATAGGTGCTTCTAGCGACAAACCAAATTTTTGGACTAAACTTTCAAGTTGCCGTTGACGGCGTGGATAGGCAAGGGGCATTACGGGAAGGGGGCAGAGGGGCAGGGGGAGCAGGGGAAGCTATCTTTATATATCTAAATCTCTTGGACTATTACTTTAACAACTTTTTGCTACTTCTCTCTATCTAGCTTCTCTTGGATAGCTTGACGGCAAAATTCAGGAGGATCGTCTTTAGCTTTCACTTCTTCCTTCATTTCTTTAGTGACACGCAAATGTAGATATTCAGTTAGTGGTCGCTCTCTGTCCGTGGTGAATGGCTTTAAGTTATCTGGATTACCTTTATTTTTAGACATTGTATAGAAATACAAATAGATTTATTCTCCACGTGTATATCAGTGGATAATATTAAATCGATGGGCATTTTAGCCTGAGAAACTTGTTGCCCACCGATTCCACTTTTACAAGAGGTAACTCTATTTTATGTTTACGCGCACAGAATTAGAAGTTAAAAGCTTGAGAGCGTTACGCGATTTATGTCTGATACAGTATGGCATCCAAGCAATAGGAAACCCTGCTGATAAGGCATCATACATTAATGCACTCCTGACTTTTCCTGTTATAGCCTGCAAGCAAGTGTCAGAAAATAAAGGATTGAAGTCTCCTATGCTTTCTCAAGTAGAAGCGCTAGAAGGGACACTAGAAGTTATGGGAACACCGACACCAGAGCAGTCAGCATTGCTCAAGGTGACGATGGAGGGGAGGAAACTAGAGTACCCAGCACGGTACAGTCAAGAGAAACTGTTTGGACTCTATCGAGTTAAATGGCATTTGGATACAGCATTAGAGATATTGGGAATGCTTTAAATGATGAATTAGCGATGTCTACGACGAGCTTCTCTACGAGACGCTACGCGAACGCTTACGCATAAAACCCGTACAAAAAATAATAGAGTACAAACCGTCAAAGGTTCATACTCCATTAAAGGGGAGAGAGCAGGACATAAGCCGGGTTCTGTTCTCTTGCGAGGGCAGTTATCTATCTGGGACGTTTGTTACCAAACGCCTCAAGCGGCTCTCATTGAGCGGAACTGGTAAAAGACCAACCGTAGTTCCTATCGCCTTGCTCCCAACCGGGGTTTACCGAGCCAGCACCTCTCGATACTGCTGGTGCGCTCTTACCGCACCTTTGCACCCTTACCAAACAATTTTGAATTTTGGATTTTGGATTTTAGATTCAATCCAAAATTTAAAATCTAAAATCTAAAATTGTTTTGGCGGTATCTTTCTGTGGCACTATCCTCACGATCGCTCGCACTGGACGTTATCCAGCAAGTTTGGTCTTTCGGGAGTCCGGACTTTCCTCAAACCAGTAACTATGACTGATCTGCAACCGCCTGCGCCTACTCTCTCCTTAGATCCAGTGTAATCTTGGATGGCATAGTGTGTCTGGTTGCTATTGCTTTTTTTTATTCCAAGGTAGAGCGTAAGTCCAAGGTAGCTTCCTGACCGTGAAAGGACAATTGATAATACTAATGGGAGGAAAATCACGACCTGGGGCTAGACCTAAACGCACCTCAGATATCCTAAGCACCAGTTGCAAGGAAAAGTCCAACTCCTTTTTTCTACTAATAAAGTCGTTGTACAACTTTTTTTGCCCTTTTTGTAGCCCATTGATATCAATTAGTGGTTTTTTTGCTGAATAGGTTCCAGCTACTTGATCGCGCTCGAAAACATCTTCTGCTGTCACTGTTTCAGAAAGTGTTTTCTTGGGAGCAATCAGGCTAGGACTTTGGGGTACTGCTAAATCGCGGGTTAAGTCTGGTGATTTCCGAATTACGCGGCGAGATTGCTTACTATGTTCAACAACTAAAGAACTATTATCCCAGTCAACGTATACGGCAACATTATCTGATTTATTTTCAATGCTAATTCCTAAATCTTTCAAATCATCAATTGGGTATGAGGGTTTGAGTTTAAAGGAAATTCCAATTTTATCGTCTAGATTGTGTTCTTTGAGTTGCTCGTCAACGGTTCCTTTTTTAAACTCAAATTTCACTTGGTCATCGATGGATTCAATCATGCGGTTGAAAACGTATGAAACACCGATAATATAAATCGTCAAAACTACTAAATTCTGGTCGCTACTCCTCATAACTCAAAAATCTTAACTCCCGGTGCTAATGAATATATATTTGACTCATCGCTACTCTACAATTTTTAATTGCGCTTGATTACTACAGAATTTTGTAGCCAGCCTCGCTGCCAAAAAAAGAATAGTAAACTAAGTGCGATCGCTAACATTACTGCCCAACAAAGCGGATAACCCCAATACCAATTTAACTCAGGCATATTATATGGTGATTTCTCAGTATTGAAATTCATACCATATATTCCGGCCACAAAAGTCAGGGGAATAAAAATTGTTGAAACTATCGTTAGTACCTTCATGATTTCATTCATTTTATTACTCACTGCCGAAAGGTACACATCCATTAATCCAGATGATAGTTCTCGGTAAGTTTCTACCATATCCATCACTTGCACTGTATGGTCATAACAATCTCGCAGGTAGATTCGCACTTCTTCACAAATCAAATCGGGAGCATCTCGAATTAAGGAATTAATTGCATCCCGTTGGGGCCAGATAGCACGACGTAGTTGCAGTAATTCTCGTCTAATTTGATAAATATTTTGCAATGTTTGGGGAGTAGGTTTAACTATTACTTCCTCCTCTAACTCTTCGATTCGTTCGCCATAAAGCTCCAGCACTGGGAAAAAGCCATCAATAATTGCATCTAATAGAGCATAAGCTAAATAATCTGCTCCCTGTTTACGGATGATACCTTTGTTTTTTTCAATTCGCGATCGCACCGCTTCAAAGCAATCATGTTCTGGTTCCTCTTGCACTGTCAGCAGATAATTTTTTCCTAAGATCAAACTCACTTGTTCGCTATAAAAACCACATGTTCTTTCTTTTGGCACTACCATCCGGGCAATGAAAAGTAATTGATCTTCATAATCCTCTGTTTTGGGACGCTCCGGTACATTGACTACATCTTCTAAAACTAGAGGATGTAACTTAAAAACGTTACCCAATCGTTGTAATATGTCTTGACTACCCAAACCTTGTACGTCTACCCAAGAAACCGATTCTGCTTCCAGATAAGAGACACATTCCTCTGGGGTTTCTATTTGTTCGCGGATGAAATTAGTTTGGTTATAGTCAATCAAAAAAATTATTGGTGGTGGAGCATCTGCATCAATAAAAATGGTTCCAGGTATAGTCCCTGGTTGGTGATGGAATTCGTCTTCATACAGCTTGGTGAGTATTTTAGGAAGGCGACGTAGTTTTCGTGCCATGCAATATTACCTAATAGTCATTTGTCATTGGTCATTTGTCATTAGTAAATAACAAAGGACATAAGGATAACTTACACGTTATTTTACAAAAATTAATATAAAGACGGTACTTTCTAAATTAAGCAATTATTTAGGTTGCTAATTTGGTCATCACCCAGATTTAATCTGACGAATTACGAATTGGTATAACATATTGCCTCTGAATGAGCAATGTTACAAAAAAACAGTTTGCCTTGGCAAGACAAACTGTTTAAAAAATATTTATCTGGGTCAGCAGAAATTAGAACATACCCATGCCGCCCATGCCGCCCATGCCGCCCATACCGCCCATGCCACCCATACCGCCCATATCAGGGGCAGCAGCAGCAGATTTCTTCTCTGGCTTTTCAACAACGATCGCTTCGGTGGTTAAGACCAAACCAGCAATGGAACCAGCGTTTTGCAAAGCTGAACGCACAACTTTGGCAGGGTCGATAATACCAGCAGCAATCAAGTCTTCAAATTCGCCAGTAGCAGCGTTGTAGCCAATGTTGAAGTCGCTCTCGCGGACTTTCGAGACAATTACAGAACCTTCAGCACCAGCGTTGTCTGCTATTTGGCGCAAGGGGGCTTCTAGCGCTCGTTCGACAATATCAGCCCCAATTCTTTCTTCGTCATTTTGTAAGGTCTTTTTAATCGCTTCTACTGCCTTAGCTAAGTGAATCAAGGTTGTCCCACCACCAGGAACAATACCTTCTTCCACAGCAGCTTTAGTAGCGTTGAGCGCGTCTTCAATCCGCAGTTTACGGTCTTTGAGTTCGGTTTCGGTTGCCGCACCCACTTTAATCACTGCCACGCCGCCAGCGAGCTTGGCGATGCGTTCTTGGAGTTTTTCTTGGTCGTATTCAGAATCAGTTTCTTCTAACTGTCTGCGAATTTGACCAATCCGCTTTTGTACTTCTGGCTTGGTGACACTGCCAGCGACAATTGTGGTGCTTTCTTTGTCAATGGTGATTTTGCGGGCAGTTCCCAGCGCTTCTAAAGCAGCGGTATCCAAGCTTAAGCCGATTTCTTCCGAAATCAACTGTCCATCGGTGAGAATAGCAATATCTTCTAACAAAGCTTTGCGGCGATCGCCAAATCCAGGTGCTTTAATGGCAGCCACAGCCAGTACACCCCGCGCTTTGTTCACCACCAAAGTTGCCAAAGCATCACCTTCGACATCTTCAGCGATAATTAGCAAAGGCTGACCAGAACGGGCAACTTTTTCCAAAATCGGTACTAAATCTTGGATGCTGCTGATTTTTTTATCAGTAACCAAGATTCGGGCGTTTTCAAATTCGACGATTTGCCGTTCGTTGTTGGTGACGAAGTAGGGAGAAATATAACCCCTGTCAATCTGCATCCCCTCAACTACTTCTAGTTCGGTGGTTAGGGATTTGGATTCTTCAACGGTAATTACACCATCTTTGGTGACTTTTTCCATTGCTTGAGCTAACATTTGGCCAACTTCTTCATCGTTACCAGCAGAGACAGTAGCAACTTGAGCGATCGCACTTCCTTCTACTGGCTTGGCTATTTTGGCAATTTCTAGTACCAATGCTTCAATAGTTTTGTCGATCCCGCGTCTCAAGCTAACAGGGTTACTACCTGCCGCGACGTTCTTCAAACCTTCTCGAATTAAGGCTTGTGCTAAAACGGTGGCGGTGGTTGTACCATCCCCAGCGACATCTTTAGTTTTTGAGGCCACTTCCTGGATGAGTCTTGCACCAGTATTTTCCAAAGGATCTTCTAATTCAATTTCCTTGGCAACAGTGATACCATCGTTGACAATTTGAGGTGCGCCAAATTTTTTCTCTAAAAGGACATTGCGACCTTTAGGCCCCAAGGTGATTTTTACAGCATCGGCAAGGGCGTTAACACCCCTTTCTAGAGCTCTCCGAGATTCCTCGTCAAATGCAATAATTTTCGCCATGTTTCATTTCTCCAGCGCTTCCATTAGACAATTTAGCACTCACAGCGCCAGAGTGCTAATCTCTCAAGTGGCTCAAGTTACAAATGGAAATAAAAAATTGATTAATATACAGGTGATGCTCATATTAGATACAGGCAGTAATGCTTGAATTGGGAGATGAATCTAGACAACTCCCTTAAGTCCCTTGGTATTGCCGACCCTAGCGGCACCGGCTGGTTGGCAGTAGTATTTACGTTCCTTTTAGCTTGGGTTGTAACTTGGCGTTTAATTCCGACAGTACGCAAATTCGCCTTGCGGGTAGGTTGGGCTGACCAACCCAACGCCCGGCGACTCAACCGAGAACCTTTACCCAATGCCGGGGGGCTGGCTATCTACGCGGGCGTGATTGCCGCGCTGGTATTAGCTAGCCTTTTACGACCGATCGAACTCCAAAACGTATTGGCTCAGGTGCTCACTATTCTGTTGGGGGGTTCGATATTAGTCCTTGTAGGTTTTATCGACGATCAATTTGGCTTACCGCCCTCTGTTCGATTGTGGGCGCAAATTGTCACCGCACTTTTGCTGGTAGCTAATGGCATCAGCGTCAAAGTCCTGTTTGGCACTCCCATCGACTCGCTTCTGTCCATGTTGCTAACAGTACTATGGGTAGTAGGGATTACCAACGCCATCAACTTGATGGATGGTATGGATGGCTTGGCAGGAGGAATCAGCTTTATTACCGCCATGAGTTTGTTGGGCGTTGCAGCTCAATTTAACAATCGTGCCGCGGCAATCTTAGTACTTGCAGCTTTGGGAGGTGCTGCACTAGGATTTTTGCGCCATAATTTCCATCCGTCACGAATTATTATGGGTGATGCCGGGGCATACTTTTTCGGCTATGTCCTGGCAGCAACTAGTATTTTAGGAAAACTGCAACAAAACACAGTTTATGCGCTAATTCCTACGGTTTTATTTCTGTTGTTACCGGTGCTAGACACCACTCAAGTATTTGTGCGGCGGCTACTAGCAGGAAATAACCCTCTCAGTACTCCTGGCAAAGACCACCTGCACCACCGCTTACTTGCTTGGGGACTCTCCCAGCGCAATGCTGCGTTTACGCTTTGGTCAATTACCTTAGTTTTCAACTTGCTGGCGATGAGAATACAAGGTATGAGTTTGGCTGTGATGCTGGCTACCGCCAGTAGCATTATCCTTCTTTTAGCCTTTACTGTCTGGCAAAGGATACGCCAACAGCCTTAGTTGCTTGTAGGGTGAGCATTACAATGCAAGCCCTACTATGGTTTATTCTGTCCACAAAAAATTCAAGCTTGAGTTAAATTGTCTTGCAGCCAAACAACTAAATCTCCTTGTGTGGAAAAATCTAACAGTGCTTCGGCTAGATTTTCAAGCTGTTCAATAGATAACTGACTGATGCGCTCTGACAATTGCGGACTCAAATTACCAATGCGTCGTCGCAACAGACGTATGACTACCTCTAGAGTCTGTTTTTGCCTGACTTCATCACGAACTTCCTCATGGAGTTCCTCATAAATTCTGGTAGTTTTGATATCAAAATCACCGAGTCCAAACATTTTTATCAACTCCTGACGACTGATACGCGGTAGTTTGTAAACTACAATTGTTTCTATTAAATCTAGCACTTTTTGTTGAAGTGCTTTATCGCTCACTTCCGAACGTGTCTTTGTAATCAAACTTTTGACTAATATGGGAGTTTGTTTTTTATTTACAACTACTAATTTGATGATACCAACTCCCAAAGAATGTTCAGTTAATTCTCCAAGCTCGTTTAAATATAGCCTCGTTACCAATTGGCTTTCAAGTAAGACTCGATACGGTTGTATTTGGCTTGGTTCAAGGCTGCGGCGAGGGAATATAACTACTGCTCGTTAATCTGTAGTAGGTGCGTAAAGTCGTAAATACAGAAATATTTCTGAAAATAAACGAGCGTAAAATTCGTTATCTTTTTGAAATTGAACCTCCACAAAATAAATCGGCTGACTACTAGTATCAGCAACAGGAAGAAAAACTCCATCAATGCGAAATGCTGTTTGCTTTAATTCTACTGAACTGAAATTATATGCATTTGCTTCTGATGCTTGCAGATTAATTAATTCAAAAAAAGCACTGGGAAAAGTTTGAAATAAACGATAAAAAATAGAGTCTGTTTTCATAATTAGTCTGTCAAATTTTATTTAATAAGTTCGTAGTTGGCGCTTTAGCTCCAACTACGAAAAATCGCTACCCCTCAATTATTTAGCTCAACGATTTAAGCCATTACCATACCGCCATCGACGTTAAAAACTTGTCCGGTAACGTAGGCGGCGGCGGGATCGGCAGCGAGGAAGCGTACCATACCAGCGATTTCTTCCGGCTGACCGAAGCGACCGAGTGGGATGTATTTGAGAATATCTTCGGGGTTGTTGAGATCGCTGGTCATGTCGGTGGTGATGAATCCAGGGGCGACGGCGTTAACCGTGATGCCGCGAGTAGCTAGTTCTTTGGCAACGCTTTTGGTGAAGCCGATTACACCTGCTTTGGCGGCGCTGTAGTTTGATTGTCCTGGATTGCCCATTAGCCCAGCAACGGAGGTAATGTTGATAATCCGCCCCGATCGCTGCTTGAGCATAATTTTACTGATGGCGCGTGTACATAAGAAAACACCAGTTAGATTAAGGTCTATCACGGCTTGCCAATCCTCTGTCTTCAAACGCAAAAGCAGATTGTCGCGGGTAATACCTGCGTTGTTGACTAAGATATCCACACGGCTGAACTTTTCGGTGACAGTCTTAACTAGTGCGTCTACTTGATCGCTTTTAGAAACGTCTGCTTGGATAGCGATCGCCTGACCTCCCGCATCTATAATTTCTGTAACAACTGCCTCAGCCGCCGCACTCGAACTGGCATAATTGACAACTGCGATCGCTCCTTGTGAGGCTAATTCAATTGCGATCGCGCGGCCAATTCCTCGTGATGCACCTGTGACAATTGCGACTTTATCTTGTAATAGTGTCATTTAATGTTCCTCAATCTTAGAAATACCGCGCTAATTATCTTATGGTGATTTCGGGAACATCTGAATATTGTCTGAGTAAAATCCCACTCTTGCGGGATGACAATCTTGCTGTCATGCTCCAAATTAGATAGTTATTTCTCTGTGAATAGATGAATAACTTGAAGCAATATATTCACCTGGCTGGATAAACTAGAAAGTGTTGCAGCTACACCCTTCGTAGATATCACTCTCGTGAACGCCTTTATAATTATTTGGTTGGTCAGGATAGGTTTAAATACATATATAATGCAGATGCACAACCTCAAAAAAATACGTATTTTATTATAATAATTTAATATTTTGGGCTACTAAATCGTTCTATATTAACTAATTTAATCTTTTCCCAACAAAAACCCATGAACCTATACCTATTTTATTTTCTAAGAATTACTATTGAAACAAACAATTGAAAATCGGTGTGTGTCACATGGCAACTAAAAAGCAATTCAACAGCTTTGAAGAGATGCTGTCTGCTTCTGATGTACCTGTATTAGTAGATTTTTATGCTGACTGGTGTGGTCCCTGTCAAATGATGGTGCCAATTTTAGAGCAAGTCAATGCCCAACTTAAGGATCGCTTAAGGATTGTCAAAATCGACACAGAAAAATACACCGACTTGGCTACTGAGTATAAAATTGCGTCTCTCCCAACTTTAGTACTGTTTAAGCAGGGTAAGCCTGTGGATAGGATCGAGGGAGTGATGCAAGCACCGCAGTTAGTTCAATATCTACAAACAAAGGTTTAAGCTAATACTTAGAATTTTGATTTTAGTTCTTAGAGGCGCGAAATATCGCGTCTCTTTCAATAGACCTAATTTCAAAGTCCCTTTCCCACGTTTGGAAGAGGGCTTTTGATTCATAAAACCTTAAGTAAATGTTAAGCATATTTACTTATATATCTAGAGAAAGTAGTTTAGAAATTAAGAAGACTATATTGTATAGATATAACAAAATATATTGACAAGTAAAACAATATATGAATAACAATCGGGAAAAACCTGATAAAGCCTATATTTGGGTAAATATTGATTTTGATAAGGTTAAACATAGAATAGATGCGGTGACTTGCCAGATTGAGCAGGTTATACAAAAGCACCACCTTTCAAATCAAACCGGTAAATCAGGCAAAAGAAATAATTAGGTTATCTGTAGGGCGATATCTACGAGAGGGGAAACGCATCTAATTTGTTTTGACAAAATGTAATACAAACCTTAGTGGGGTTCAGCATCGAGTAAAGATTTTTTTGTCACGATACTAGTAGTCTGTCAAGAACTAATTGACGGGTAAGTAAATCTTTCAATTTTTCTTCTTTCCTTCTTCCTTAGCGCTCTTCTCTGACGAGACGCTGCGCGAATACGTCCTTTGCGGTTCGTTCCTTTATCCATCAAAATGTATTTGACAGACTACTAGTGAGACAGGGCAATATTGTTATTACCCTGAACTTTGTTACCCAATCTCTAAATCCCCCAATTTTTTGGGGGACTTTGACTTCCTACTCCCAATCTCTTAAAAGGTAAAAGTAGTCCGAAGTACACCTACAGTCGTAGTCTCATTGTTGCTGTTACCTTCTGGGTTAAAGAGAACAAACGCACCAGGGGTAATGCTGATATTATCGCTAACTTGAAGGCGGTAATAGGCTTCCAAATGGTAAGGAGTCGCCCGATTCTCGCCTGCGGGCGTTAGTTGAGCAGAACCACCAGTATCACTACGGAAAAGCGGCTGACCAAAAAGAATCCCGGCAGTGTTCCCTGATTTGAATAAATCTTTGAAGTGAATTCCCGCCATCCAACTTGTAAAGGTGGTGGAAGCATCCACGCTATTTGAAGCAGCATCAACAAATATTGCTGCACCGTAGCCAGATAAGGCTATCTTGGGAGACAATCGCCATGTTACCGTACCGCCAACAGAGTTGAGTGTGAGCGGTGTTCCAGTTGCAACCCCTGATAAAGCACCGATATCACTACTAACTAATCCTGTAGCCAAAATATTGATTTCGTGATAACTGTGGGCATAGTTTAAACCAATATCCACAGCAGAACTTGGCTTGAAGGTTAACTGTGTAGCAATAATACTACTACCACTAAATAAACCTGCTCCCAAAGGTGTAGTAGAAACTCCTGGTACTGCTTCATTAGCAGATTTTTCGGGTAAATTTGCATTTACACTGCCGTATAAAGCTCTTAAATCAAAATTTGGCGAAATGTTAAAAATAAATCCCGCCGCCGATGCTAAACCAGTACCCGAAGTTCCACCAGAAACCCGTAGCACAGGATTCAAGTTGCCAAAACGAGAAATTGATTCTTGTCCTTCACCATAAAAAGGCGTAATTGCTGGGAAAGCATCTGATGTTTCCGCCGCAGTTCCCGCAAACAAGGTTAATTTATTAGCGACGGGAAAGATATACAGCAATTTGTAAAGCTGAACGCTGTTTGCGCCAACACCCGACAAAGTATTGACATTTAACCCCGGAAATTGCGGCTCAAAACTGGTACGAGCGCTACTTGCACTTAAAAGCGGCGAAGCTAATCCTAAACTTTGTTGTAAGCTACCCTGTCCATCGGCTCCACCCAAAAAGTTATAGGCTTGCAATCCAGTAATTAATGAATCTTTACCAGTAAAGCTAGTGGTGAGATTTAACCGCACTCTATTGACTAGGATGATGTTCGGGTCACTCTGATTAGGAGCGCCGCCGCTAGCACCAACACCAGCAATAATTGCCTCTCCACTGAGTTTGGTCGTAGTAGAAAACCGATTTGCTTCTAGTTCTGCTGTGCGAGCTTCTACAGCATCTACTCGACCCCGCAATGTTACCAATTCCGCCGCAAATTGTTCTTGTAGTTTCTGCAACATGGCTAAATCTTCTTTCTTGACCAAATCACCAGTTGCAGTGGCAATCAGTTCGTTGATACGCTCTAAACAAGCATTTAAGCCAGCAGCAAATTCATAGCGAGTCATCGCCCGATTACCGCGATAGGTTTGATTGGGATAACCTGCGATACAACCATAGCGCTCGACTAAAGATTGGAGTGCCTGAAAAGCCCAATCGGTCGGCTGTACATCAGACAATTGGGATACGGATGTTACTTGTGCAAGTTTGTATGAAGTTGGAGATGAACTTGCAGGTTGTGGTGTGATTGGCTGCCACAAGTTAACAGCAGAATCTACTCCTATATCTTGATTTTTTTGCTGTTCATTGACTGAGGATAATTTTTTTTGACTCTCATTAGCTATCAGCAATTTACTGGAGATATTATTTGCTAAATCGCTTTGATGAGAATCATTTTTTTGATAGCTGCTATCGTCTTGATTAACAGCTACGTTTTTATCTGCAATTTTTAAACTAGGAAGGGCTTGCACAGGTGATAACCCGGCAATTAAACATAAAAATCCCATCCCACTAGCAAAAGCTAGTAGATATTTTGCCATCATAACTCCCAACACCTATAAAATACTGAAAAAATTGATTGCGATTTTAAAATTGATTGATAAGTAAATTTAAAGTAGATTTAGCAAGAGAGTCTTGTTAACTTTAAATTTTGGATATCAGGATTTTTTCTGAATTGACTTATCAAAACATCAGCTTATATCGCAAGTATTAAATTATAGTAAATACTATTTTTGGAAAGAATTAACAATACATCATATTGATAGTTTTTATAATTACGATAGTAATCCTAAATGGTTTTTGAGCAATGGATTGCGTAAAATACTTGATTCATAAGCCTTCTGAATTTTCTCTGTTCAAATATAAATGGGATTGCTATATTGAAAAAATAATAATTTACATAAGTCTGATTTTGTGATAATGAATATAGATATTGAGCCGAAATTTTCGGCTCAATACCTAACAAAGAATAATTTACTCAAAAAAAATTAAGAGACTGCGATCGCTGCTCAATTTGGGTGTAGGCTAAGATTCGGCAAGAAAACAGCATATTGTAGTCCACGATTTTTCTGATTGAGATATTTCAAGTATTCAATCCTACCAATAGGCAACAACCACCGCATCACAATCCTGGTGAACATCCTCACCCCATAACGCCCCTTCCAATCTAGTTCTCAGTCGCCGCTTAAGCCGCAAACCATAATCTTCATTCGTGCCATCACTTACCTCTACTGAATCAGCTCGCCACTTTTTGCCCAAGTCTAAAAGCTCTGACACTTTTGTGTCTTGGTTCTCTGCAAGGATGTATAGTGTATCGGCAGGATAGGCAATGAAATGGATGATGCTGGTTTCAGGCATGGGACGATAGTTTGCCATTGCAAGTAGGGTATCGACCATACCACCAAAGCTTAAACCGTTTTCATCTGGTGCAAATATTGGTTTTGTGAACAGAAAGCTGGCCCATAAATTTCTGTGATTGGAAAGGTCAGTAATTACTTCTTCGCCATCAAACTCATTGAACCGACGCTGCCAAACCAAGGCAGCGAAGAGTTCTTGGGGAGAATAGGATTCCGCAATCGATTGGATTTTGCCTAAATCAAGGATCATATTGACGGTAAGTAATATTTTTAACAAAACATTTGTAACTACCCTTGCAGTTTATTTACCCAGTGCCTGCTATTCTTATAGTTACTTCGGTCTGTCATAGCAGATAGATTATCCTCGATAATGTTTTATTTGTGAGCGCTCATATACCATCCTGGTAATATGGGTGCTTTTACTTTATCGCTGATGGCAAAAATCCGGTTTAATTTTGAGAAGATGTCTGGTGTTTGGTACACTAAGCTGACACTGAAGCTTTGACTTGACCAAAACGGCGATCGCGATTTTGGTAGCTCAACAAAGCCTGATGAAATGCTTCTCTATTAAAATCTGGCCAAAGAATATCGGTGAAATACATTTCTGTATAGGCCATTTGCCACAAGAGAAAATTACTCAATCGCATTTCACCGCTAGTACGAATCAGTAAATCGGGTTCTGGAGTGTCTGCGGTGTAGAGGTGTTGTTCTACAAGACTTTCATTCACTTCTTGGGCGCTGAGTTCGCCCTGTTCCACGAGTTGAGCTAGTTGACGGCAAACTCTGGTAATTTCGTTGCGGCTACCGTAATTGACTGCAACAGTAAAGTGAATTGCTTGATTGTTCAATGTCTCTGTCATTGAACGTTCCATTTCCGTTTGTAGAGACTTGGGTAAAGCTGATAAATCTCCAATAAACGAGATTCTTACTCCTTCTTGATGCATCTGAGCCAACTCGCGGTGTAGTAATCGCTCAAACAAATGCATCAGAAAATCTACTTCTTCAACGGGACGCTGCCAATTTTCTGTGGAGAAAGCATAGGCTGTCAACGCTTTGACTCCCCAATCCTTGCAGCAACGCAATAGTTCTTTAAGCGTTTTTGCTCCTTGGCGATGTCCAGCAATGCGCGGTAATCCTCGACTGGTTGCCCATCGTCCGTTACCATCCATGATGACGGCGATATGTTGGGGTATTTTTTGGGGATTTAAATCGGTGGGTAATTTTGTCATTTGTCCTTTGTGATTTGTTATTACTGATGATTCATTTCAAATAAATCTTGCAAATACTCTGGGGTTAGGCTATTGTTCCAACTCCACAGACGATGCATTGTGTAGGTGAAGGTGAAAAGGAGAGTTGTTTTGTTAGTCAATGACCAAGCATTCCAGTTGAGTGTACCCATCATGCGGCGGAGAGTACGCATAAGGTTGTTACGCTGATAGTTTTGCGATCGCGTTTTAATCAGTGTGCGTCCAATTCGCATCAACCCAGTATCAGGAAAACTCCAGACTCCAAACCCCCAAAATTTGGTCATGTGATTGATTTCATCCTGCGCTAGTTCCTCTAGAACATCCTGGAGTGCGCCTGTGGTGTGAGCCATCAACCAAATGTAAAGACAGGTTGCACCGTATTCTGTGGCAATGCGGTGTAAGCCGTGGCGATATAGGTCTTCGTGAGGATCATCTGTGGGAAGATAGCTTCTAACAGTCCGAAGTTTTGGGGTAATTTTCTCGCCTGTTAATTGGGTGTAGATTTTGATTAATGCAGGTGTGTGTTGACGTTCTTCTTTTTCCCACAAACCAAGTTCTAGCAGTTCGCCATCTTCACCGATAGTTCCACCAACAAACCGAGCCATCTGAGGATGCAATTCCAAATACTGCCGACTGGTTTGGGTATAACCGCGAATCGGTGCTTCTGTATCCATCGCACCTATCAAGATAGATAAAAATACCTCTGCGTCTAAGCCGATAATTTGATTGCGGTTAATCGTCTGCCAATCGATGGGTTTCCAGGGACGCGGTTGGGGATTGGCAAACTGTATCGGTAAATCTTGCAGACGGTCATGTAGTTTTTCGACTGCAATATATCTGTCTAGGAGTGAGCGAATGCGGCGCTGTGTTTGCAGGTAGTGAGGACTGGGATAGCTTTGATCTGCTAAGTCTTCTGTGATTGGGCTGAGGGTGTTAAGCATATTTTTATACTTAAATTTTTATCTCTATGCCCAATAGCCTAAGCGATCGCACTATTGTTTGTCAGTCGGCTGAAGTCGGCAGTTTTATGTGATGGAGTTGCAAGAGTCGGGGAAAAAGTTGGTTATAGAAAATAGGATCAGCCCTTTCAAGGTGTCTGTTTTTAGCCCACATTCCGCACTTCATTTTGTCATACATGTATCAGTAATAAGTAACACAGTTTTATTAAAGTATAAATACACAAGCTATTTAGTAATTAATATAAACAGTATGGTGAAAATACCAACTGTTTGAAATTCTCATGATATTGATAGTAAATGCCGGAAAAAAGATGGGAAAATTAGTCGGAATTAAGTAAATTTATCAAAAAAATGAATTACCTAACAGAAGAGTTTGAAAGTAAAAACTTGGATCGCTTAAGAATCATAGCCGGAATAATAGATGAGATAGGAATTGTAGAAAAAATCAATGAGATATTTTTCTCTAATTCAGTATTGCTTAATCTGATGTTTTCCTAACTGATTGCAAAATCCTAATTAAATATTATTGAATAACCAGCTTTTTTATGGTGTAAAAATCTAGAATTTGTATCTGGATAATTTATTTATTTTCTGGTTACTTGATTGTTCAAATTCTCATCAGCCCATTTTTTTATGTAGTTTATTTATGCTACTTATTGAAGTGCGGAATGTGGGGTAAAACTAAAGCATTTGCAACGTCTGCACCTACATTACCTGCACCAATAATACCGACTTTAGATGTTTTACTAATCATGCTATATCTACTTGACCTTCAAGAATGAAATGTCGTTTGTTTGGTAAGTCCTTGGGTCTGCAATTGCTGTCTTTTTACAACTTGGAAAACAATATATTTAACCCTTCGGTCATCGTGGGATGAGTCAAAATACCATCGCGCAGAATGGTGTAGGGCATTTGAGCTTGCATCACCATCTGCACTGTTGAAATCACTTCACCTGCTTCATGACACAACAGGGAACACCCTAGAATACGACCTGTATCTGCATCCACGATCGCCTTTAGCAGTCCATCGGTTTGACCGAGCGTTTTCGCTCTGGGAACAGCTGACGCATCCACTTTCGCCACGCGGATGGCATATCCTTGTTGCCGTGCTTCAGTTTCAGTCAAACCCACATGAGCCAGTTCTGGATCGATGAACAGACAGGATGGAACCAGGCGATCGCTTGTACTCCGGTTGCCCCCATCAATTAAATTAGCTTTGATAATGCGATGATCGTCAAGCGATATATGAGTGTATTGCGGACCGCCATTGATATCGCCTAACGCCCAAATTCCGGGTACGTTCGTCTCTAAGCGATCGCTAACTTGAATAAATCCGCGTGTATCGGTTGCCACACCAGCAGCAGCTAAATTTAAGCTCTCGGTATTGGGCGCACGACCAACGGCGACGAGCAAATGCGAACCCTGGAGGGAGATTTCACGATCGCCAACTTGGATTTGCAGGATGGTTTCATTATCAGTGCGATCGACTCTCAACACCTTTGCCTTCAGCAAGAATTCAATCCCATCTTGTTCCAGTAATGTTTGAACTGCGATCGCTATATCTGAATCTTGCTGTGACAGGATTTGCTCACTTTGCCCAACGACAGTAACGCCAGAGCCAAAGCGCCGAAACATCTGGGCAAACTCTAAACCAATATAGCCACTACCGAGAACGATCAGGTGTTCAGGCAGGTATTCTAGCTCCATAATCGACTCACTCGTTAAAAACTCAACTTCTGTGAGTCCGGGAATGGATGGAATTAACGGTCGTGTGCCTGTATTAATAAATAACCGTTCGGCGGTAAGTAAGCGATTGTTCCCCTCAATCGTCGTTACTTCAATTGTTTTAGGAGCAACAAACCTTGCTTCCCCGATGATCAAGTTGTTATGGAGAGCCGTTTCTAAATTGTGCAAGTTCATTTCACGCGCAGATTGCACAACCGCTCGTTTTCGTTGGATCACCTCTGCTAAATTAACGGTGGGTGTGTTGCTTTGAACCCCATAAGCGGCACTGTTTCGCACTGTGTTTGCCACATTGGCACTCGCCACCATAGTTTTAGTAGGAATGCAGGCAATATTTATGCACCCACCACCAATCATATTTAAACTGCGTTCAACCAGAGCGGTTTTACGTCCGTCAGCGACTAACGCTGGTGCTAGTGTTTTACCCGCTTTGCCGCCACCGATAATAATATCGTCATAGTGTTGAGCGTTCACTTCCATATCCTTTGAGTTTGATAAGGTGAATACGATTTCTAGAAGGTGTTATGAATTTCAGAAAAAACTGACTAAGAGGGTTTTAGCGATAATGTATTTGGCGAGCGTAACTCAAGATGCTTGCCCTAGCTGGGTTTCCAAAAAGTATATAACACCTGCTAGAAGATTCAACTTTTTCTACAAGCTTGCTTCATCAAGATACGGTTGTTTTTATACACCTCTAAAGTTCCAGACTGCGGGTTATCCAACGTGCCATCCCACACCCAGTATTGATAAATTCCACTCCGAAACTTATACACTCGAACACCTTCTGTCGCTTGGCTAGTTCCTTTGCCCAAACTTAAATTACCGTTGGGACTAGTGGCGCGATAAAGCAGTTCACCTGAAGTATACTTCTGCCAAATATTTACGTTGTAGCCGCCCCGGCATTTCGTACTCAGGACGATGCCAGCAGTAGAATCAGCAGAAGCTCTTAAGGAAAAATTAGCTAAGATACTGATTGGCAGAGCAAGAAGTAAGACAGATTTTTTCATGAGTGTTACAAAATTAATGAGTTTGACATTCTTACCTACCAAATCCCAAGAAACCCTTTTTTCGTTCAAGACATCGTTTTGCGGATCGATGACGACTACTGCGATGTCATTCTTGTTGATGTTCATGGTTTTTCTCCTTGCTGGTTGATTTTCACTGTTCTCTTTCTTAAAAACCACCCGCGATATGCAGCGTTTTCCCAGTGATTCAAAATCAGAATATCTTGGTTGTCAGGGCGATCGCGGTGGGCGAATTATCTGGCAGTAGTCGCCCTATTTCAGACTTTGACACCACTGCCTAAATGCTGTTTCTAAAACGCCAATGTGCGATCGCGTGCTAATTCTGCAACTTATTTGCGATCGGCGGAACTAAGTGCTTGATAGATTAAAGGTGCAATGATAGCGATATTTTTCACCAATTCATCGGAGAGAGAAAATCGCTGTTTTAAGTAATTAGGATCGTTGTAACTCACCCACACCTTGCCGTCAGTCGCTTCCCATGCCAGTACTTTCAGGGGTAAATCCAGGGCGATCGTTGGTTCTGCCACCATGAGGGAAGTTCCGGCTTTCGGGTTGCCAAACAGCAACAACTGTGTAGGACACAGGCTTAGTCCGACTTTTTCGGCTTCAGCCTGTTGATCGATGCGGGCAAAAATGGTGATGCCTTTTACTTCAAGGACGGCTTCTAATCGATCAATGGTTACAGGCACTGAATATTGACTAAGCTGGCTAATGATGCCGTTGTTTGCATTCATAGCAGTGGACTTCTTGTAGGATAAAAACTGGGTGATATGGTCGTTGGGCTTTTCAAAGATTGAGGTCTGACAATCCTGGATGCTCGTCAGGACGACGACCTAGTATCCAGTGGTATTTGCGTTCGGTTTGATGAATTGGCAGATCGTTGATGCTGGCAATACGCCATCGCATGAATCCATGTTCGTCAAACTCCCAATTTTCATTGCCATAGGAACGAAACCAGTTGCCAGCATCATCATGCCATTCGTAAGCAAATCGAACAGCAATGCGGTTGTCTTGAAAAGCCCAAAGCTCTTTTATCAAACGGTAGTCCAATTCTTTAAGCCACTTACGTGTTAAGAACTGGACGATCGCCTCACGACCAGATAGAAATTCTGAGCGGTTGCGCCAAATGCTATCCGACGTGTAAGCGAGTGATACTAGTTCCGGGTTACGTGTGTTCCAAGCATCTTCTGCAATTCTGACTTTTTGGATGGCGGATTCATTATCAAAAGGCGGCAGGGGTAGTCGAGAATTTTCAGGGTTGTTCATAGTATGTAAGCGGTGGAATTGCGATCGTTTCAGTATGATTTAATTGGCATTAAATCCGTCCCGACCGAATTACCTTAAAAGCAGTTTAATACAGATCAATGACTACCATCCGCGATGTGTAGCGTTTCCCCAGATGTCCCCGTCACAACTGCGATTTTTCCCTCTAGTTTTTTCATGATGATTTCTTAGGATCGGGCAGCGTGAACTCCACAGTTTCGCGAGTGATTACTTTGTGCGTGGGGTCAGCTAGTTCGATCAGCACCTTGTGTACGCCAGGTTCCAGTCCGACCAGGATGATCGTTTCCCCACTGGAATCTACAAAATGCCACGGCGCATCGTCAACGGTGATGTGGATATGACCGATGCGCGGCGATACTTCGAGGGCACTTTTGCCGAACACCGGCAACACGCGCAAATTCTCCGTCCGGTACTGGATGAAGACGCGTCCCTGTGCTAGCGGTTCGGGAAGCGGTGGATCGACAATCAGCTTGGGTGGTGCTTCGTTTTCAATCGCAATCAACGGTGATGATCCGATAATGTCCCTAGCGCTCGGTGTGTGGCTGTTCATAGTAGGTAAGACCATTTCACGAAAAATCTGATACAGATGTAAACCCTGAAAGCTTTGCTGCATCTAAGTTTTTTAATTGCGTTAGCGATCGCGTAGCGTCTCGTAGCCCATTGTGAATTGGTATAATATCATGTCCGCCTAATTAGTTATAATTCGGTGCATCTGTGCAAAAACCAGGAAAATCTCTTTCCCCCCTGCTCCCCTGCGGTATTAATGATAAGTCTTTAACCGGACATGATATAACTCGGTAAGCAGCAAAGCGATGGAAGACCATCTTTTTCCTTCCCCAAAAACATCGATCGCATCCTATTGCAGATATTTCTTCAACTCAGCAGCAGCTTGAACAAACAGAGAGCGGACTTCTGGCAACTCTGCTAAACCATTGAGCAGTCCAAAGTCATGAATCATACCGTTGTACTGCACAGTTGTCACCTCGACCCCAGCTTCATCGAGCTTGCGTCCATAGGCTGTGCCCTCGTCATGCAAGATATCGCTCTCTGCAACCACAATTAACGCCGGAGGCAAGCCTTTGAGTTGCTCAACCGTCGCCTGTAGGGGAGAAGCATAGATGTCTTTGCGCTTTTCTGGGTCAGCGATGTACATGTCATACATCCACTTCATCGTTGGTACTGTCAGAAAACGCTGATCGCCAAATTGGTGATAAGAATTCGTTTCAAAATCAGCATCTACGATTGGCCACATCATGATTTGCAGCTTGATGTGTGGTCCTCCTTTTTCTTTCGCCTTCAAAGCAGTGACAGTTGTCATGTTACCGCCAACACTGTTGCCAACGACTGCCAAATTCTTACCATCCACCCCAATCTCCTCACCATGCTCGGCAACCCATTTAGTCGCAGCATAAATCTCATTGATTGCCTGTGGGTACTGAGCATCTGGCGTGCGAGTATAGTTGACAAAGACACCTGCAAACCCTGAAAGCACAACTAGATCGCGAACCATGCGCTTGTGTGTTGGGTAATCGCCCAGCACCCAACCACCACCATGAATAAAGATGAAAACAGGTAATGTGCCTTTGACCCCTTCAGGTCGTACAATATTAAGGGTAATTGAATAACCATCAGTAGTAATCGTCTTTTGGGACTCTTCAATACCTGAAAGGTCTACTGAAACGGAAGTCTGTGCATCTACAAGGACTTGACGTGCTTCGAGTGCAGTGAGTTTATCCAGCGCCACACCCCCTGAATTCAGCACTTTCAAAAATTCCTTTACTCCTTTGGAAAGACGTGGATCATCCGCAACTTCCAGAATTTTTGCTGCTTGCGAGTTTGCTTGAGCAACCATGACATTCTCCTTTAAATAAGTTGTAAACAATCTGTTGAGATGTTAAGTTAATTGATTTAACACTGCTGTTTGATCAGTAGTAATTGTAAAATCACAATCACTTTTTATCGACATCGTTTCTCAGCCAAAACTATTTGTTACTAGTGGTTAGCTTGGTATTCTCTACAACGTGAGTGGTCAGAAAGCGGTGAATATGGTCTGCGATCGCATCCCCATCCTCTTCTAGGGCAAAATGTCCGGTATCGAGTAGATGGAACTCAACGTCTTTCAAGTCACGCTGATACGGATAAGCACCGTCGGCAGGGAAAATGTAATCGTTCTTGCCCCAAACAATCAGGGTAGGGGGTTGATATTGGCGGAAATACTCTTGCCATTGAGGATAGAGCGGTGGATTCGTACCATAGCTATACAGCAGTGCCAGTTGAATCTCACCGTTGCCGGGGCGATCGAGGAAATGTTGATCGATAGTCCAGGTATCGGGGCTGATTGCTTCTAAATTGCGAACACCATTGGTATATTGCCACTTCGTTGCTTCCAGAGTGACAAGATATTCGAGCTTTTCAGCATTCTCAGGCGATCGCTCTTGCCAGTATGCCTTAATTGGTTCCCAAAATTCGCGCAGACCTTCTTCATAAGCATTGCCATTTTGAACAATCAGAGATTGCACGCGCTCTGGATATTTAGCGGCAATCCGATAGCCAATTGGTGCGCCATAATCCATCACATAAAGGCTGTACTTTTTGAGAGCGATCGCAGCAATGAATTTCTCTACAATCTCAGCCAAGCGATCGAACGTGTAATCAAATTCATTTATAGTTGGCATCGAACTGTTGCCGTAGCCAGGGTAGTCAGGAGCAACGAGATGGAATTTATCAGCGAGGGCAGATATGAGATTGCGGAACATGTGGGATGAGGTTGGAAAGCCGTGCAATAGCAGGATCGTTGGATTATCGCGAGAACCAGCTTCACGGTAAAAAATGTCTAAACCATCGATCGAAACTGTGCGATATGTAGTCATGGGATTATTCCTTGTAAGTGATAAAAGTGACATAATGGCGTTTTACGCCAGGTTAATCTATCTCACATCCTGACGATGGATCTGCTCCTGAAAGTAGTCCCGCCAGCTTTCGGGTAACGCTTCCAGTTGAGCTGCACGATGCAGTAACTCTAGATTGTTTTGCTCGCGAACATAAAGCTGAATGATATTAGCAACAGTAATATTGTTGGTATCTCGACTCACCAACTCTAAAGTGTCTCCGACTCCAACTTCGCCCTCTTGCAAAACCCGAAAGTAAAATCCGGTGCGACGACTGGCGAGAAATCGTTTCACCATATCCGGTCGCCCAAAGCGAATCCCTAGTTTGTAGCAGGGTAAGCGTGGTTGAGTCACCATTAGTTGCACACTGCCGATTTTGAAGCGATCGCCAATGTTCAGTTCTTCTTCTTTCAATCCTGTGACTGTGAAGTTTTCACCAAAGATACCAAGTGTTAACTCTGTGTCAGGCAATTCGCTTCGCCAGTAGTCATAATGCTCAAAAGGATAGACATATACAGCTTTGTCAACTCCGCCATGAACTGTGAGATCGGCTTGGCGATCGCCATCTAAATTGAGTTCACGCACCATAACTCTCGAATCGATCGGCTCTTTGAAAATTCCAGTGCGGACGGCTTTTCCTTTCCAGGTAACATCACGCGGCAGTCCGACATTAACAGAGATCAGCTTCATCTTTAACTCCTTTTGGACTTCAAATCTGTGCCATACCGCCATCGACAAACAACTCAATGCCGTTCACAAAGCTGCTGTCATCTGAAGCGAGAAAGACAACGGCTTTGGCAATCTCATCGGGTGTGCCGACTCGTCCCAGTGGGATGGTGCTGGCTTGGCTGTCCACGAATTCTTGTAACTGCTGGTCATTCAATCCCAGATGATCGTAACCAGGAGTCGGAACCACACCAGGGCTAATGGCATTCACTCGGATCTTGCGTTCTCTGAGGTCGAGTATCCAATTCCGAGCAAACGATCTCACGGCGGCTTTGGTGGCGCTGTAAACACTGAAAGCTGGCGTACCTTTTATAGAAGTAATCGAAGCATTCAGGATAATAGAAGCGCCCTCTGGCAACAGTGGCAGTGCCTTTTGTACAGTGAACAGCAAACCTTTAACATTTACGTTGAATGTTTTGTCAAAGTGTTCCTCAGTGATTGCTCCAAGTGGGGCAATTTGTCCACCGCCAGCATTAGCGAAGATGATATCGAGGTGTCCTTGCTCTTGCTTAATGATGGCAAACAGACGATCGAGGTCTGCCAGATTAGAAACATCACTCTGTACAGCCGTAACATTTTTACCAATGGCTTCTACAGCAGCATCCAGTTCGACTTGGCGACGACCCGTGATGTAGACATAGGCACCTTCAGCAACAAACTGTTTGGCTGTAGCAAGACCGATACCACTGTTGCCACCCGTGACAAGGGCGATTTTTCCTTCTAGTTTTTTCATTATGTTAATCTGATGGGGATTCTAGATTTGTGTGAACCATTGAAGTGTTATCGGTTCTGTTGCATCACAACTTTGAGAATAGCAGATTTAACCCTTCAGTCATTGTTGGAATCAGTTGGGGCAAGGGCTGTATCTTAACAAGCGTGCCATTCCTTACATCTCCTTTGATTGATCTGCTTGATGAGGCTGCTTGAGACTTGAAACGAGGTCGGTCACTTGACGTTGAGCCTCTGCGCTCAGTGAGTCAAAGTCGTCTAAGAAGAATTGACGTTCTAGCGTTAACTTCCGGGTATTGAGCAACCCTTCGATCTGCCAACCTTCGTCGCGTTTCGTTACGACGTATAGCGGCAGCGAATCTCGTGACGGTGAAGTTTCAGTTTGTCCGGGCAGTATTACCCTGATAACTACGAGCATGAGCGCGAGTTGCGAGTTCACGAAGCGGACAAAATCCACCTCACCCTCCAGGCGTGTTCCTTTGACAACTGTGTCGAACGCTTGCTGATGAAATGCAGCGATTTCTTTTCGACCCTTGAGATGCGTGCCCTCGAACGTGATGAAATCGGCAGTTTCGCTGAACGGGGCAGCGAAGCCTTCGCCGCTACCTCGATTCCAAGCATCAATCATCTGGCGATGGAAAGCACGGATTGCCGACTCGTTAGCAGTAGTGGTGGTTTGAGCTGTTTGTGAATTCATAGTTTTGAGTTTGACTTTTAAGTGATAGACCAGTTTTCAAGCGGCATCGAGGGTGTTATGAACTCTGAAAATCATCGGCTCTGTGAGCTAGTTCCAACCATTCCTCGAATTCATCAACAGCGTGAAGCTCACTGTTACTGCCAGGTCAAGCGAGCAGGCGCAACGATTCATTCCAGAGCCGATCGGCATTGTCTGGGTTCAGGGCGTAGGGGGCAACTCCGCTCATATAGCCGTTCCCGTTGGTGACGAGAGTGGCTTCATTGCAGTCCTCGAAATAGCGTCCGCCAACGCCCTTTAGTAGCAAAGAGGTTGCCAACAGAACGGAAGTTGCTGCACCCTGCGCTATTGTCTTCTGTCGCTCAGGTGGGGTTCTAAGACTGCCCGTATGACGCTGGAGGTTGGTTGCGATCGCCCCAGGCATCAGGGCATTAGCGGTAATGCCATCCTTGAACCAGCGCGCAGTAGCACCCACAGCAAAGAAGATGCTTGCGGTCTTGGACTGTCCATACGCCAACCACGGATCATAAGGACGGAACATGAAGTGAATATCATCGAACACAATGGGCGACATCAGGTGCCCGCTAGAACTAACCAACACGATACGGGCGGCACCCTCTGCTGCGAGAGCGTCGTGTAGTCCGAGCGCTAGGGCAAAGTGTCCGAGATAGTTAGTGGCAAATTACATCTCCCAGCCTTCGGGTGTGCGCTGTTCGGGCAGTGCCATGACCCCTGCATTATTAACGAGGATGTGGAGCGGCTCACGCCAGGCAGCAATGAACTTGGCAATTGAGTTGCGATCGCTTAAATCAAGCAAAGCAACATGAATATTCCGGTTCCCAGTAGTAGCCATAATGTCAGCCGCAACTTGCGCTCCAGCATCGGTATTACGCACAGCTAGGGTGACGATCGCTCCAGTTTGAGCCAGTGCCCGCACCGTTTCTACGCCGATGCCCGATGCGGCTCCCGTAACGATCGCCCGCTTGCCGGAAAGATCAATTCCTTCTACGACCTCGGCGGCGGTGGAATGTCGTCCGAATGGTGTTGTAATCAGTGCCATTGTGTATTCCTTTACAGAGGCCGAGTGTTCTGTTTGCCTAACATCGACTGATAAAAGCTCAACAGGTATGATAATCTGAGATTGATCAAAGACGATCGCCCGTTTCTAAATAGATGAATACGCCGGATTTTGGACGTTAGATTTGCTGAGAACCGTTCGTGCTGTGCGACCTGCTTTAATTAAATCCGCTGCCTTCTCACCAATCATGATGGTCGGTGCGTTCGTATTTCCCGTGGTGATTGTTGGCATGATGGAGGCATCAACAACTCGCAATCCTTCAACCCCATGTACCCGCAACTCAGGATCGACCACTGCCATTGAGTCAATTCCCATTTTGCAAGTACCAACCGGATGCCACACTGTACTGCAATTGTTGCGGATATAAGCAATGAGTGCTTCATCACTCTGAACCTCAGCACCTGGAGCAATTTCTGCACCACGAAACTCATCAAAGAAGTTGCTATGAAACAATTGCCGCATTAATTTAATTCCCTCAACCAGCTTCTTCACATCGGTTTCATTTTGCAGATAGTTCATTCGCAACATCGGTGTGTCTTTAGGATCAGGCGAACGCAAACCGACACTGCCAATATTTTGCAGATGGGTCAAAGCGACTGCACCCGTAAATCCAAATGCCGCTGGAGCATAGCCAGGGGGTAAGAGCTGAATGGAACCGAATAGAAACTGTAAATCGGGTGCAACCGCTGAATTCCACTTGCTATGCAAAAATAATCCAGCTTCCCCGATACTACTGGTGCTGGCAAAGTGTAAATCTTGAGTTGCTTGGTATACCACAGGAGAGAAAATGTGGTCTTGCAGGTTTTGCCCAACACCTGGCAGATCGACGACAACAGGAATCCCTAATGTTTGTAAGTGTGCTGCATCCCCAATGCCGGAAAGCATTAGCAGCTTGGGCGAATCGAACGTGCCCGCACTTAAAATCACTTCCCGCTCAACCCTGACTTGGTGCAGCATTCCCTCGTGCAGATATTCCACTCCAACGGTGCGGGTTCCCTCAAACAACAATCGAGTGACCAATGCCCCAGTCGTTATGGTCAAATTGCGACGCCCGACAATGGGCACAAGGAACGCAGCGGCAGCACTGTGCCGTTTACCCTCCTTGATAGTTTGCTGATAGAGTCCGGCTCCTTCCTGCTGCGTACCATTGAAATCAGGATTGTAGTCAAATCCCATTGCCACAGATGCCTCTACAAATCGTTGAGAAATTGCAGTAGGCGCAATGAGATCGGTAACGCTCAACTCCCCATCAACTCCGTGGTAGGCGGAGACACCGCGTTGCTGCTGTTCAGATTTCTTGAAATAAGGCAAGACATCCTGGTAACTCCAACCGGGATTTCCCAACTCCTGCCAGTGGTCATAATCGTGATGATTGCCTCGGACATACAGCATGAAATTAATCGAACTGCTGCCTCCCAAGACTTTGCCACGGGAACAAAAGATTTTGCGATTATTCAAGAAGGGTTCTGGTTCAGAGAAATAGCTCCAGTCCACCTCTGAGCCTAGTAGATTGACGCACTCCGCTGGGATGAAAATCTCTGGTTTCGTATCTGGATTACCCGCTTCGAGTAGTAACACAGTTGTGTCCTTGTCTTCGGTTAGACGATTGGCAACCACACAACCTGCTGACCCTGCACCGATTACAATGTAGTCATAATTAGTCATAAAGTTCTCTTCCTCTGTTATCTACAATGGATAAATGGAGTCAAGAATGAACTGATTTAAAGAGCGATCGCTGAGATACTGTTAGTTATTTGATTTACAACACCCGATCTGCTGAATTTAACTGCGTACCAATGGTGTATCCACCAAATGTTCTGCCAGAAACCAAACTTGCGTCTCATTGGTTCGCAGGACTTGGCTCACTAACAAATCGTTAAATTGGGATTACTTTACAGAGCCGTGCTTGCTGCTTCAATCACTTTGGCAACCTCTTTTGGATGAGAGATAAAAGGAACATGACTGGAGTTAACTTCGGTTGTCTTAGCACCAATCCGTTTAGCCATAAATCGCTGAAGTTCGGGGTTGATAGCGCGATCGCTTTGAGTCACGATAAACCAAGAAGGAATTTTTTTCCAAGCGATTTCATTCACCGATTGCTCAAAGGCTGCGCTAGCGATTGGCTTTTGGGTTGCTGCCATCACTCGCGCCTCAGCCTCCGATACGTCCTGGGCAAAAAATTCGTGAAACTTCCCGCGATCTACATAGAGAAAGTTTGCGGCATCAGACACGATCGCCGTGCTAATTGGAGGCGCTGCGTACCTTTTATTCAAATCGCTCGTCTTTTCACCCGCATCCGGTGCGAATGCGTTGACATAAACCAGAGCTTTCACCTGTGGATTGCCAGCCGCCGCACCCGTGATTACATTTCCACCATAGGAATGTCCGACTACAACAACAGAACCCTTTTGAGCATCAATCACCCGCTTCGTCGTTGCCACATCATCAGCAAGAGAAGTGAGCGGAATCTGCACAGCAGTCACTCTGTAGCCATCCTGCTCTAACAATGGAATAACGTGTTGCCATGATGTACCGTCAGCATAAGCCCCATGAACGAGAACGATTGCAGGTTTAGAGTTGGACGCTTGAGGTAATTCCTTGGAGGTGGCTGGTGTTGGATGCATTGATATTCCAACGACAATACTTAATGCAAATAACCACAGCAACAATTTTTGAACTTTTTTCCATGTAAAAAGCATCATTGCGATCGCCTCTGTATTCTTGCTAAATTGCTGAAATCTCTAGTTCTTGTCGTCCGTATAGAAATTATCAATAAAGGCAGAGGGCAGAGGGCAGGAGGCAGAAGGAATACTGCCCTTTGTTCTCTGCTACGACCACTCGTGAGTAAGGGTTTAAGACCACCAGCAAATTTTCAATTTGGTGTCCCCATTAAGTACGGTGTTGAATCCCCTTCTAAATGGAACCTTCTGCCCTCTGCCTCCTGCCTCCTGCCTTCTTTAAGAAGTACTCCCCGATGAAATACTTGTTAAGATAAGCATCAAAAACCTTAATCATTTGCAGCAGCAACAACGGCTGCCATTATCTGCTCAACAGTCCAGCGATCGAGATAGCGAATTCCATTAATAAACAGTGCTGGGGCAGCCGTTACTCCACTGTATAATCCACTTTCAATATCTTCATTGATGCGATCGATGTAGACTTTTTTAGATATATCTTGCAGAAATTGGGAAATATCAAGTCCTAGATTATTGGCATACTCCACCAGATAGCCGTTTCCCAACTCTTGTTGATGGCTGAACAGCATTTCATGCATTGGCCAAAATTGACCTTGGACAGCAGCCGCTTCAGCTGCTTCAGCAGCACGTTGAGCATGAGAATGAATCTCTATCTGTGGAAAATGACGGAAGATGAAACACAAATAATTCTCCCCCAAAGAAACACTAAGGTGTCGCCCAATGACTTTAATCAGCCTGTAAACGTCCGCACTTTGAGAACATTCATAGTCCCCATACATCACCAGCACTACTGTGGCATTCAGCACACCTTTTATGTGATCTTGTATTGAAGGTGGGACAAATAACAAACTGCGATCGCGGTCAAAACTCACTGAGACCTCCGAAGGAGAAAATGCTCATCGTCAGCGATCTCTTCTGAAATCCTTGTACTACCTGAGCTAAAATCTAGTTTTTGGAAAGGTCTAAGAGGATGTTTGAAAAATCGTAAAGTATACCAGAAACCCCACTTCCATTCCTCTCCCCGTTGGCGTCAGCCTGCCGTTAGGCAAGCGGAGAGAGGCTTTGAAATTCCCATTCCCTTGTAGGGAAGGGGGGCTAGGGGGGTTAGGTTTCCAAGCTTCAGAAGTTACCAAAAATACTTTTCAAACATCCTCTAAGGCTTAAAAACACGCCATGTGTCGCCCGCAGGCGGCTAGCAAAGTTTTTTTCTTATCTAGAGCAGCATTTCTATTTTGAGATTGAGTTTGTTTGATGCTGTAATTAATTTTCAGGGCATCGTCTCCTAATGTATTATGCTTTTTAATCGCTGTGTTTAAGGTAGGTGCATTGAGATTATTCTCTAGAGTCACACCCTGATTGATTTTGGCGATAGCAGAGTTTCCAGAGAAAGCTATTGCGCCAACGATTACGACTCCTAAACCTTTAGCCAAATTCCAAACATCCATAATTGTATTCTGCCTTTTTTAATTAACTAAAGGATTTCGCCGCCAGCGATCAACTAAACGTTTACATACTTTTGTTAAACCTTTGGTGGCTTTCTGTACAAATATATGCAATTAACTCTAACTTGTCGTCCCCTAAAAGTTGAAACTTTTGCTCAATAAAGTGATTGATAAATCAGTCCATCTTAAAATGGAATGTTGGCTCTCACTAAAGTTTAAATTTGGATTCCAACTTTAGTACAACTTCCTACAAACTGACAATCCCACGCTTAACAGCAGTAATCACGGCTTGTGTGCGATCGTTGACTCCCAACTTACTTAAAATTCGATTAACGTGAGATTTGACGGTGCTTTCACCGATACTCAAAGTAGTGCTAATTTCTAAATTACTCATTCCTTGCGCCATTAAACGGAGTACATCTAGCTCTCGCTCACTCAGTTCAGGATTGCTCATCCTCTGCACCAATTTTGCCCCTACTTCGGGTGGAATATACTGCTGACCGCGATGAATTGTGCGAATGGCACTCAGAAGTTCGTTGGGTTTAGCATCTTTGAGTAAATATCCTTTAGCGCCTGCGTGCAATCCGCGATAAATATCTTCATCACCATCATAGGTTGTCAGCACAACAATTCGAGCAGCTTTAAATTCAGCACAAATAGCAGTAATGGCTTCAACTCCTGGCATCTGGGGCATTCGTAAATCCATCAGCGTTACATCTGGTTGGTATTCACGAAAAAGCGCGATCGCCTGTTGCCCATCTTCAGCTTGAGCGATCGCTGTCATTTCTGGATCGCGGTTAATGATGGTTGCTAGACCCTTTCTGACTATGGCATGGTCGTCAACAATCAGCACCCGAATCGTAGTGGATTGGCTCATTGTAATTTTCACTCTCGATTGATAGTGACAATAATTTTTGTTCCTTGACCCGGTTGGCTTTGAATTGTTAGTTGTGCGCTAATGCGCTCTGCTCGTTCGCTCATTCCTAATAAGCCAAACCCACCGCTCAAAGGAATGCTACCCACTCCAAAGCCCCTGCCATCGTCTTTAATCTGTAAGATAAACTGTGTTTCGTTGTACACTAACTCAACCCGAATTTCGCCAGCACAAGCGTATTTAATCGCATTGGTTAATGCTTCCTGCCCAATTCTGAGTAAGTTATTCTCCACTTCGGTTGGTAAGGAATAGGCTGTACCCTGAGTTTCGCAAATCAGAGCCGTGTCGGTCGTCGATCGCATTTGAGCCACTATACGATGCAGGGCACTCTCTAAATTACCTTCTTCTAGTAGCTGCGGACGGAGTGCTGATACTGATCGCCGTGCCCCTGCTAGCCCAGCGCGTGCTAGTTCCTCAATCATTTCCAGATGTACTTGGGTTGCTTCCGGGTCATCCGCCAGCACTTGTGTTGCTGCTCCAACCTGAAGCAGAATACCCGTGAAGGATTGAGCTAGTGTATCATGAATTTCTCGCGCCATCCGGTTGCGTTCTTCCAGAATTGAGGCGTGTTCGGCTCGTTTGCGATCGCTGATATCTGTGTTTAAAGCATAGTATCCAATGACTTGAGCATTTGCATCGAAATCAGGAATTAAGGTCACACTCAAGTACTTTTTGCCCACTGGCAGAGGCATTTCTACTTCAAACGTGGTTGTTTCTCCCCCCAGCGCCTGGTTAATGTAAGGTTCTATCATTTGATACGACATATGATCTATACGATCTACCAGTTCACGAACCGACTTGCCTAAAATTTCATCTCGGCTACAATTACACCAAATCTCATAGGTGCGGTTGACAAAGCGGTAGCGTTGTTCGGCATCAATGTAACCAATACTAACCGGGAGAGCGTCTGTAATGAGCCGCAATTCGTGTTCATGAGCGCGCAGTTCTGCTTCACTTTGCTGTAAAGCCGCTGTTCGTTCCGCAACCTCCTGTTCCAAAGTGCGGTTGTAATTCGCTAAGAGGTGTTCTGCTTGTTTCCGCTCTGTGATGTCTTGAAAGGCTGCGATCGCATAAACCACATTGCCCTGCTCGTCAAAGACTGGCGTTCCCCATGCCTCAGATGGAATAATTGCGTTGTTTTGGTGAATATCTACATCGTCAATTCTGGTGCGTTCGCCGCTCAACGCTCGGATGATTGGCAGTCTCTCACTCGGATAAATTTGATCGGTTCCCGTCACATAAAATTGATAAGTCTCTGAAAGTTGCTCCTGTGTGGCGGCAGGATCAACGCCTTTACCCATAAGCTCAATTCCTCTCTGATTGACATAGTAAGGGCGACCCGTCGCATCAATGATGCCAATTCCTACGGGAATCGCTTCTAAAAATTGAGCCATCTCACTTTCGCTCGCGCGGAGCTTTGAATAGAGCTTGGCATTTTCGATCGCGATCGCTGCCTGAGTGGATAGTAAATTCAGAACTTGCGATCGATCGGGTGTAAAGGCTCCAGCCGCTAATTGATTTTCTAGATACAACACGCCAACGAGCTTGCTTTGATTCAGCAGTGGCAAACAGAGCAGTGACTGAGTTTGGTTGCGTTGAATGTATGGATCGTTGATAAAATTTCCTTCACGAGTTGCATCATTAAAGATGACAGCTTCATGAGTCCGTATCACATACTGAAGGATTGATTCGGGTAGACGATTTGCAATTGGAACTGATTGTAGCACTCGTGTCGCACAAACCTGTTCACCATCATTAAATTCACAAGTAGCTTCGATCGTCCATTCTCCTGAGTTATCCAAAAGCAGGCATCCAGTTTGTGCCCCAGCATTTTCAATTAAAATCTGCATTAGAGAACTGAGCAACTGCTCCAGTTCAATTTCACTTGAAATCGCAAGGGAAGCTTTCATCACCGTCGCTAAATCGAAAGCGATATTTGGGGTATTCGAGGTAGTTCCAGCAGTAGTGCGGATTGGCGTAGAAGTCACACTGGACAACTGAGGGAAAAACTGTGGATAGCGAGTTTCTAAATCTTTGACCTTTGCTGTTGCACCCCATCGCTCATAGCAGTAGTGGGCTTCCTTCATGTAGAGTTGGGCAAACTTTTCTCTACCACGAGATAAGTAATGTTTGGCGGCTAATTCATAAGCTAACGCCTCTTCCTGGATATATTCATTTTCCCTGGCTCCTTGAATTGCTTGCTCATAGAATTCCTCTGCTTCAAACCACTGGCTTAGAACTCGTGCAGTCTCTGCTTGTACCAGATGATATTTATGCAAACAATTCATTGGCGCATACTGTGCCCATTGCTTCATTTTCTCCTGACTAACCGTAACTTTTTTGAGGAGTTCCTCTTGCACTTGAGTGCTGCTTTCAGAGTATATGGCAAGTCTTGCCAGCGCATCATATAGATAGTAAAAAGGAGCAACAGGTGTGCCTGTTATTCGGATTAAATAACGTTCTGCTATGGTTGAGTTTTCAACTGCCTGAGCATACTCAGAAAATAGGTAGCAGAGGATAAGTTTATTGAAATAGACATCAAACGTTGATGTTCCATCATTTGCTATTTCATGTTGTGGCAATCCACTTTCTTCATTGTAAAATTCGCCAACTAGGTGAGTTAGGCTGACCGAAAAGCCCATCAAATTTGCGCTCGCCTGCTGATATATTTGATTCCAGGTTAGCGCCGTTTTCTGTTTTATTTGACGAATCGCTTCATTGTATTTCGTCATCTCGCGCTCAACTTCTACGAGTTCCTTTCCAACTGCATATAATTGGAAGCAATAACAATGAGCACAATAAGCAGCAAACTCTAAATCTCCAACTTCTAAACCTCTTTGGTAGGCTTCTAGCAAGGGCTGGGTTGTGTTTCTAATATGCTCTTTCCAATGAATAATAAAGTTATTCACAATGAGTAATGTTCTAGCTTTGAGAGAATGAACATTAAGGTGTGACAATAGATTTAGCGCAAGTTGTCCAAACTCGTACCCAATCTCAATGTTCCCACTCGTTCCACAAAGAATTAATCCGTAAAAGGCATAGGCAAAGGGAGATACAACAGCATTACCAGATTGAATTGATAAGTTTACTTGTTTAGACACAAGCAGAGGCATCAAATCAGGAGCTGCAACATAGGCAGCGATCGTGATGCTTGATAAGATTCGCATCGCCGCCAACTTGTCCGGTTCGGTCATTTCTGGCAAATGGAGCAAGTCCTCGATTGGCTTCTCGCCAATGAGTGATGCGATCGCGTCTAGTTCAAGCTGAATGTCTGACTGAGTTGGCGTTTCAGGAAAACTGATTCCCAGTTGCTGTAAAACTTGCAATCCAGTGTTGATTGCTTCTAATGGCTGGTTCTGCGCGATGTCAGTTTGAATTTTGACTTCGTAAACTTTCACGATGTCGAGAACCCTTTTGGCTGCTTGCAGAACGCTCGCTGCCCAGGATTCTACCTGCTCAAACTCGCCACACAAATAGGCGACTTCTGTTGTTTCTAAATATAAATCTAATGTCAAGTCATAGTTTGTTTGCCAGCTAGAAGCTGCTAGCCAAACTCTTGCTGTGGCTAAATAGTTTTGAGCCATACTATAGGCGATCGCAGCTTTTGCTTTCTGTCCTGCGATTAAATTTAATCTAGCAATTTCATTGCGTTCTGGTTGATCTGTAACAAGCTCAATTCCATGATTAAGATGATCGACAATTTCAAACAGTCGGTCTGATAGTCTCTCTAGCAAAGTTTTTCCGAGGAGATTGCGACCAATTTGTAAATGAACAATTTGTTTTTGCGACTCATCGATTAAGGTGTATGAGGCTTGCTGCACCCGATCGTGCAAGAACTTATACTCTTGAATTAACAAGTTTTCATCTAATTCAGATAGTGGTTGAATTAATCCAACTTGTATGGCTGTTAGTAAATCTTGAAAAATCGTTTCAGGTGGTTGATCGCAAACAATCGATAGAGTATCTAAATTAAACTCAGCGCCGACGCAAGCAGCTAACCGGAGAATTTGCTGTGTATTTTCTGGCAGTTTCTTCAACTTGTGAAGCATCAACTCCACAACATTATCAGTGATATCTTGGGCTTGGATCTGAGCTATGTTCCACTCCCAGTTTAAGTATTGGGCATCAAAGGTCAATAAATTTTCGCTATGCAGCATTCTCAAAAATTCACTGACAAAGAAGGGATTGCCCTCAGTTTTACGCAACACCAACTCAGCTAACGGACGAACGGTGTCTGCATTTCGATGTAGCGTCTCGGCAATCAACTGACTCAACGGCAAGAGCGTTAAGGGTGCTAAGATAATTTCTTGAAGCACTGCCCCTTGTTTTCGCAGTCTCTCTAGCATTAATGCTAATGGATGCGTTGGATTTACTTCATTATCTCGATAGGCTCCAATTAAAAATAGTGATTTGGTTTGCTCATCCAGCAGCATCAACTCGATTAACTTCAGCGTTGCTGAGTCTATCCACTGCAAATCATCTAAGAAAATCGCCAGGGGATGTGATTCTGAACAAAACACCCGCACAAACTGCCCAAAGATTCGATGAAAGCGATTTTGAGCTTCAATTGCTCCCACTTCTGGTACGGGTGGCTGCTTGCCAATAATTAATTCAACTTCCGGGATCGCATCAATGATGATTTGTGCGTTGTTTCCCAAAGCTGTGAGTAAGAGCGATCGCCACTGTTGCACTTGTTCGTCTGGTTCACTGAGCAATTGCTGCACCAATTTTTGCAGAGCATCTGCGATCGCGCTGTAAGGAATATTGCGCTGAAATTGATCGAATTTACCAGAGATAAAATAGCCGCGCTTTTGGGTAATTGGTTTATAGATTTCTTGCACTAACGCAGATTTCCCAATGCCAGCATAGCCAGATACCAACATCATTTCGACTTGGAATTTTGATTTGCTTCTTTGTTCGCTTTGTGAAGTTGTTTCTGAATTGTTTGGTAAAGAAGCAACGCAATTTGACTCTGGACACGCTACGCGAACAAACGCCGCCAGTAACATTGCAACTTCCTTGTCCCGTCCATACAGTTTTTGGGGAATTTGAAACTGACCCGAAACGTCTTGAAGCGCCAGTTGAATGCTAGAGATTTGACCGATTTCTTTTAATTGTTCAGCACAGATTTCTAAATCCGCTTTGATGCCCCAGGCACTTTGATAGCGATTTTCAGCATTTTTCGTCATCAGTTTGAGAATGATATCTGAAACTGGCTTGGGAATCGTTGTATTTATTTCATTAGGCGGAATAGGATGTTTGGCAATATGACAATGGACTAGCTCCAGCACGTCTGTGGTGGGAAATGGTAGTTGTCCGGTGAGCAGTTCGTAAAATGTCACACCAAGAGAGTAAAAATCGGTGCGGTAATCGAGTAAACGGTTCATCCGCCCGGTTTGCTCTGGAGATAGGTATGCGAGTGTCCCTTCTAAAACATGAGGACTTTTGAAAGTCGGATTCGTGCGGTTAAATTGGGTAGCAATTCCAAAATCAATAATTTTGACAACGCCAGTATCCAGATTGAGGACTATATTTCCAGGGTTGATATCTTTATGAATGATATTGGCTGCATGGATTCTGCCTAGAATATCGCTTATAGCGATCGCAACACTGAGAAAAGTGGATAAGGGCATGGGGCAGAAAATATCTGGACGCTTGTGCATCCATTTCTCTAGGGACTCTCCGCCAAAATCTTCTAAAAGAATCACCAGAGTGCGTTGATAGTCTTGCTGGCTGTATGCTTTGATAACTCCTTCTAATTTTAGGGAGCGGGTAATTTTATATTCCTGTCTGTAGCGAGTCAGTTCTTGGGGAGAAGGATAATCAAGCTTTAGTATTTTTACGACGATCCCTACTCCATCGTCTCTGATGCCCCGATAAACTAGAGAGTTAGAACTTTCATATATCTTGTTTTGAATGGCAATACCAGGTAGAGTAATCATAAAGCAACTCTTGAGAGGATAATCTGGCAATAGCTCAAACTATACAGTAGACCTCTTGCAAAAGTCACTCAGGAAGATTTGATTTTGGGGAGAAAAAGCTCGTAATTGTAGAGAGCAGCAATCAGATTAAAACGCAAACTAAGTCTTTCTCGGCGATTTCTATAAGTAAGAGACAAAACTTTAAATATCTTTAACCTGCGATTTACATGCTCACCTAAAACTCTAATTTTGGCTAATTCTTGATTACTCTTTTTATCTTCGTAACTTAATTTAGCACCCCTGGGTTTTTTCTTGGGAATCCGACTATTGTTATGCATTTTTTGAATACCTTGATAACCTTTATCTCCCAAGCACTCAATGTTTTCTCTTAACCTAACTTTACTATTTTTAAATATTTGAAAATCATGCTCTCTACCAAGACAAGAGCGGTACAGATGATTTGACCATTGGCTTGGTCTACTATTACTTGTGACTTCAGTGTATGCTGTTTATTTTTACCACTGTAGAAGTTTTTCTGTTTTTTTAGGACGTTCAATTGGACTTTCTGTCACATCAACCACTACCACTTCTAACTGAATAATTAGAACTAGCCAACTTTTTCTTCCCAGGAAGAGTAAAATCTCTGGATTTAACCAGTGTATCTTCTATTTTTCGGATAATTCGGTATGCTGTAGACTCGTTTACTCCCCAAGTTTGACCAATATGAAAGTACGTGCGGTATTCTCTCCAATATTCCAATGTCATCAACAATTGGTCTTCCATGCTGAGTTTACCTGGTCTTCCTGTTTTTTGTTTTGTTGCCTTTTGCGGTAAGCGAAGCCATGCCGTTAGGCTTATCGCACGATCTTTAGCATCTGGTTAAAAGTCTCTGGACGTACACCACACAAGCGTTTGAAGTCTTCCGGCTTTAAGCTCTTTACTTGTTCGTAGGTCATTAATGCTACCCAACTCTAACTTATAGATGAGAAAGCTTTATTCTGAAAAGTCGGGAAAAAAGTCGGATTTACAGAATCTTATCCGAAAACTCCAGCAACATAACTGTAGAGTGTATTTATAGTTGTCCCTAAAATCTGAACTCCCCTCGTCGTTACACAATGGACGCTGAAGCAGCATTAGCATGGTTAGATGCCACAATTCCCCCTCAGACTGGGGAACGGTTGAGCGATTTGCAAAAAGTGATTCTTGTGCAAGTTTGGTTGGGTAGAAAATACTTGGATATCGCTCATTCTTACGGTTGTACGGAAGGACACGCCAAGGATGCTGGTTCTCAGTTATGGAAGCTGCTTTCTAAAGTATTGCGAGAAAAGATAACCAAAAGTAATTGTCGTGCTACTTTGGAACGGGTTTTGAGAAAAACTAGTGCGATATCATCAAGTCTGATTGATTACTCGCGATCGCACCAACTCACCCCAAAATTAGAGGATACCAATTTTATTGGACGAACAGAAGCGATCGCTCACCTGAATACTTTGGTAAATCAGGGATCGAAAGTTATTGTTATCCAAGGTGAAGGTGGTTTAGGCAAAACTACTCTAGCGCAGCAATATCTCCAGCAGGGGTTTGACTTGGTTTTGGAACTGTTGATGGCGAAGGAAACTCAAAACATCACCCCCGCCGAACGAGTTGTAGAGGAATGGCTCAAACAAGATTTTGACGAAGAACCTGGAGTAGAATTTGGGGTAACTTTGGCGCGACTCAAGCGCCAACTCCACAATCGGCGCATTGGGGTGTTAATTGATAATCTCGAACCTGCATTAGATCGACATGGTGGGTTGATTGCTTCTCACCGCAACTATGTAGAATTATTGCGGGTTTTGGCTGATGCTAGGGTGCAGTCTGTTACCTTGATTACTAGTCGCGATCGCCTTTGTGAACCTGGGTTAAATGTGAATCACTATCGGCTTCCTGGTTTGGATGAAAGCGCGTGGCAACAGTTTTTTAGCAACCGTGGATTAAGCATCGACTTGCCAACCTTGCAAATCATGCATCGCACTTATGGCGGTAATGCTAAAGCAATGGGAATTCTCTGCGGTTCGATTCAGGAGGATTTTGATGGTGATATGGCTCTTTATTGGCAAGAAAATCATGCCGATCCTTTAGCAGCAACCGACTTAAAAAATTTAGCCGTTAGTCAAATTAATCGTTTGCAAACTCTTGACCCCCAAGCTTATCGCCTACTTTGCCGTTTGGGATGTTATCGTTACCAAGATATACCCAGCATTTCATCTCAAGGGTTGTTTTGTTTACTGTGGGATGTCCCAGCCGATCAACATCGCCAAATCATCGCCTCCTTGAGAAATCGGTCTTTGGTGGAGTGTGAAAAAGGTGAATATTGGTTGCATCCGGTGATTCGGAAAGAAGCGATCGCACGTTTACGCCCCAGCGATGAATGGGAAATTACTAACCACAAAGCCGCAGAATTTTGGACAGCTAGTATTAAACAAATTGAAACTTTTAAAGATGCTTTGCAAGCTCTGGAAGCATATTATCATTATATAGAAATTAATGAGTTTGAGTTAGCGGGTAAGGTAATTTTAAAAAGCAGAAATAATCAATGGCAGCAATTTTTGCCTCTTGGTAGTACGTTGTATCGGATGGGTTTAATTCAGCCGATACTTGCGGCAATTGATCGAGTTGTTCAAAATCTGGAAAATGACCAAAATCTCAGCGAACTTTACAATATACTAGGCGATCTATATTGGATAACAGGTAAGATTAGTCAAGCGATCGCTTGTCAAGAAAAGACTATTACACTCGCAACCCAAGCACTCAAATCACTTGTACCTCAGCCAGAAAACAAACATACAGTTTACTATCTGAGGATGCTAGAAGTAGATTCTTTATTAAGTATTGGTCTTTACAAAATAGATTTGTGGGAACTAGAGGCAGCGGCAAAGTTATTTCAACAAGTAATTTACTTAGCTCAAAATACTGAACATCATCGCTGGGCAGAGAAAGCTTCAGTTTGTTTAGCTTTAGTATATTCCTATTTAGGTTTACATGATGCCTCATCTGCATTAGCAGATGTAGCTTATCAAAATATTACGGACGAAAAACTGGTAGAACAAACGGGTAGATTTGTCTATTTCATGCAAATTCTAGGTCAAACCTACGTTAATTTAGGCGAATTTTCCCAGGCAAATCAGATATTCCACCAAGCTTTGACTTTTGCTGAAGAAAGTCATTATATGCAGGTAAAAGCAAAAACACTCAATGGTTTAGCAGAAATCCATCGGCAACAAACAGATTTGGCATTAGCTCTTGTCAATCATACAGAAGCAATCGAACTTTTAGATAAAATAGGTGCTAAATGCGATCTAGCTGAAGCTTATTTTCAATTGGGTTTAACTAATCAAAAGATGGCAAAACTTGATGAAAGTCAAATGAATTTTAATCGAGCGATTCAGCTATTTACTGAAATCAAAGCACCGAAACAAGTTGAAAAAGTTTTAAACTGCGCTGCTCAAATCTGTGTCACCAGTCGTAGATTGGAAATGAAGTAAAATCTTTGATTTAGTAAACGGTTCTGCAAACAAATCAAAGTAAATAATTAAAAGTTGACTTAGAGGTTGTTTGAAAAGTATTTTACTGTGACTTTAGACACTTTCAGATCCCCCCTAACCCCCCTTAAAAAGGGGGGAACCGGAATTAAAGCCCCCCAATTTATCGGGGGGTTGGGGGGATCGATAACGTTTTGCTACCAACAAGAGGACTTTTCAAACATCCTCTTAGGGACTTGGTGCAGTCCATTGAGAAGTGGTTTGATCGTACTTTCCTCGTATGGTTGCAGCGCGAGGACGAGCTGCTGCTAAAGCCGCTAGCTCATCGTCTTCTGAGGTATAGTCTCCAAAATCTACACCTAATAAACCACCATTACCTAAAATCCCGATACTCTTCAAATGATCCTCAATATTATCTAAATCAAGAATGTCAGAGTCATCATTACTTAAAGTTCCCATCCACATAATCCAAATATCTTTTTCTATTTGATCCACTCCAGGTTTAGTAGGGTCATAAGCCAAAATAGAATTACCAAAGGCACTCATCGCAGTTGCTTTTTGTCTCAATTCGCTAAAGACACTTGCCATTCCATTAATGCGATCGTTCATGGTATTAGTTGCTGTTAGTATATCTGCTGGCGAATATGACGATGCACCACCAGCCATTTGTACCCTAATTTCTGCAATTAATCGCTCAAGAATAACAGTATTCTTATGTAAGTTTGCTAATACTTTATTGGTTTGCAATGCACCACGATACATTGATGCAACGTGTTGCCAAATATTACTTCGCAGCATATCAGGTGAAAGACCATTAGGTTGTAAATCACTGCCTCGCGTTGTAATAGCGTCTGATACAGCAAGAGCTACTGCTGAAGATGCAGCTCCTTGTAAAAATGAAGAACCGGCTGCTGTACCTGCATCCGCTAGGGTGAGAGCAAACCATCCAGCAGCGGTAGAAGGAGCAATATAGGCGGCGGCAAGACCTGCTAAAACACCCGTTCCTATTCCTAAAAATATTCCTCTCCAAAGAGTTTGATTTTGTGCTTCTGCTCTTCCTTGACCAATTACTCTTGAGTAATTGCTGTAAGCCATATCGTAATTTATAGAGAAAATTTTTAATTTTGTACTGATTAAATCAGTATTTGCTACAGATAAATCGACATAGATACTACCTAAATTATGACAAGCATCAATTAATCTTGCATTGGCTTCCGTCAGTGGCAGTTTTGTCGAAAGTTCTGTAACTACTGAGTTTTTTGGCGCTCTCTGCAACACATCTCTTTGCAATACTCCACCTTTCTGTTGTACTACATGGCTTAACTCATTATTTCCTGCCGATTTCCTTTGCCCAAAGTAAACATCGAGAGGCTTAGTTTGCACTTCTTCCTCTTGAGTCTGTTCTTCTTGTGTCATCTGCGGTTGCATAGCAGTATTAGGCATTGATATGACTTGATTGGCCACCTTATCGGCTTCCTGCTCATACTGGTCTCCTGGTTCTCCAATCGTCAGTTTTGCTTGTGGACGACGCAACGCTATGCTACTAATGTCGTGAACAGGCTTTTTTTTGATAGTTTGTGATTCCCAGGATTGTTCGCCAGTAGATTGTGCAGCTTGCAGGTCGGTTGATACCTCAGAGGATGTTTGGATTGAAGCTTTATTTGCGATGTCAAAGCCACGCACTGGATTTGCCAGCGTTGGAGTTGTTGCTGAGAGCAGCGACGGATTTGAAGTGGATATACCTGCTTTCTTGGGTTTAAATATGCGATCGCTCATCTCACATCCTCAAGCATATTTTTGAATCAAATTATACAATTTGTTTCGTGGCGATCGCTACCGACTTAAGTAGAAATTATTCTATGCCAGCAGGTGTTTTGTGTGAGCCAGACTTGTAATTCTAGAAAGCTGGGGCGATCGCTTTTGCAGGTGAATGAATTGGGTTAAGTTAGATTTATCTTGTCAAAAGAGAAATTATTATGTCTTCTGCTCAAGATTTAGGAATAATTTTAGAAGACACACTAGAAGATGTTATATTTCCTCCTGGTGATTTATACAGTGATGAACCACCTTTGGAAACAGAATTTCACTTGCGGCAAATACTGCTGTTGATTCAGTGTTTGGAATGGTTGTGGCAGGAACGTCAAGATTTCTACGCTTGCGGTAACATGACGATTTATTACAGTCCCCGTCAACGCAAGTCTGAGCAATTTAGAGGCCCCGATTTCTTTGTAGTTTTAAATACCCAACGCAAAACACGCAAAAGCTGGGTAGTTTGGGAAGAAGATGGCAAATACCCAAATGTGATTGTAGAAATTCTTTCTGACAAAACAGCTGCTACTGATAGAGGATTGAAAAAGGAAATCTATCAAGATATTTGGCGGACTCCTGATTATTTTTGGTTTGACCCGGTAAGTTTAGAATTTAAAGGATTTCATTTATTAGATGGCTGTTATCAAGAACTGCAAGCAAATGAAGCAGGTTGGTTATGGAGTCAGCAATTGCAGTTATATTTGGGAGTTTATCAATCGAAGTTGCGCTTTTTTACTCCCGATGGACAACTAACGCCCACGCCAGAAGAAGTAGCACACCAAGAACAGCAACAGCGTCAACAAGCCGAACAGCAACTTGCCCAAGTGGAGTCTATGCTTGCTCGCTATCGGGAAAGATTTGGTGAATTACCAGAGTAATTTTGTTTGCTATGGTAGTTGGCGTAGGTGCAGCCTGTCCTAGACATCGCTCACAAATTTTACGAACTATCTAGCTACTAGCATTTTATACCAAGTACAGCATTTCATTAATTCGTAGCGAATTAAATTTGGCAAGACCCAATAATCTTAATGCATCGGCTTGCATTGTTAATGCGTCGGCTTGCATTGTTAATGCGTCGGCTTGCATTGTTAATGCGTCGGCTTGCATTGTTAATGCGTTGGCTTGCATTGTTAATGCGTTGGCTTGCATTAGACCTCTTGCATAAGTCGAATAGACCCCCCTTAATCCCCCCGATATATTGGGGGGAAACTTGAAATTTTGCTCCCTCCCCTTATAAAGGGGACGCTTGGGGAGGGGTGATTCAACGATTTTTGCAAGAGGTCTATTGTTAATGCCTCGGTTTTACCAAAAGCTGTACTAGGGTCAAAATTTTGACACTCCCCGCGATAAATCGACGGGGATTCTTGGATCTAAGACATGACTTGCTCATGCAGGTTTTCACCAACAAGAGTAGAAGACTCATCTCCCCAAGCGTTGCTTGCGTCTAGCGCAAAGGTTCCGGTATGCCCTACCGTACCCAATCCTCGACTAAGGATTATTCTCGCTGCGTTTTCATCCCTATCCATCACACATCCACAACTACAAGCGTGTGTTCTGGTTGATAGGGTTTTCTTGACAATTTCACCACAGATAGAGCAAACAGCGCTTGTGTATTGCGGATTTACCGCAACCGTGACACGCTTAAATACTTTCCCAAAGTACTCAACCCAGACACGGAACTGATACCAAGAAGCATCGTTAATAGACTTAGCTAAACAATGATTTTTCACCATATTTTTAATCCTCAAATCTTCGTAGGCTATCAAGTCGTTTGACTGAACTACGCACCGTGCTAATTTCACAGCATGGTCTTTACGTTGCCTACTTATTTTGAGGTGGCGTTTACCTAAAATCTGTCTAGCCTTACCTCTATTCTTTGAACCTTTTACTTTTCTCGAAACTCGACGTTGTGAACGTCTAAGAACTTTTTCACCAGTGCGAATAAACTTAGGATTCTCAACCATTGTTCCATCTGAATCGGTGTAGTATTCCTTTAATCCAACATCTAACCCAACTGTGTTACCAGTAGCTTCTATGTTTTCAGAACGATCTACATCAATACAAAATTGAACATATACACCATCTGCACGTTTTACCAATCTCACCCGTTTTATTTGGTTAATTTGGTAGAAGTGCAAATCACGAGTACCTTTGAGTTTTAAACGACCAATACCTTTCTTGTCAGTGAAAGTTATTGATTTACGATTGTCTGCAAGCTTCCATCCTGATGTTTTGTACTCAACAGAGCGACAATCTTTTTGAAATTGAGGATATCCCTTTAAACCTGGAATACCCTTTTTGCAGTTGTCGTAAAAACGAGAGATAGAAGACCATGCCCGTTCTGCGCTGGCTTGCCTAGCCATTGAGTTGAGTTCGTTAGCAAAAGGGAATTGTGCTGCAAGCACCGCGCAGTATTTCTGCAAATCGTTTTTACCAGTGCCTTTAACGTCCATCCATAGCCGAATACAGCTATTGCGAATGAACTTTGCAGTCCGAATTGCATCATCTATTGCCAATAATTGCGCTGACTTCCCGTAGGCTTTGAACTCAAAAACTAGCATCGCTTTACCTCCTGTCTTATACTACTATAGACGGTATAAGATAGCCAGATGCAGCTAGAATATTAATTTTGACGGTGGTTAAAACCACCTGAGTCCTTTTTAATCCCCTACCTAAAAGGACAGAATGCGGTACTGCGTACCTGTTCTTTAGGGGCTTTCAAAGTTCCCAGTCTTTTTTGTAAAATCACATCCACCCTCCAACTTCCGCATCAGTCAAGGGTTTCTCTAACTTACTATATTCTGTTTGAGCCGCCCGTAATACGTGTTTCATCTGCACTGCTTCCCCGGCATCGGCAGCCAAAAAAGCGGCATTTAAAGCAATGTTACGGATATTACCCCCAGCGACATTGAGCCGTGCTAGTTGTAGAGCATCTAAATCTGCGGTTGGGGTTTCGGCTGGAAAGACGCGTCGCCAAATCTCGGCTCGTTGTGTTGTATCGGGGAAGGGGAACTGCACGACAAAGCGTATCCGCCGTAGGAAGGCTGTATCAATTGCACTCTTCAGGTTGGTAGTCAAAACTGCTAAACCTGGGTAGCTTTCCATCCGTTGCAATAGATAACTAACTTCTATATTGGCATAGCGATCGCGCGCATCTTTAACTTCACTCCGTTTACCAAATAAGGCGTCAGCTTCATCAAATAACAAAATCACTCCACCTTGTTCTGCGGCATCAAATACGCGACGCAAATTCTTCTCTGTCTCGCCAATATATTTGCTGACTACTGATGATAGGTCAATACGATAGAGATCGAGGCGCAATTTCTGAGCCAGAACTTCTGCTCCCAAGGTTTTACCAGTGCCGCTAGCACCTGCAAATAAAGCGCTGATTCCCAATCCCCGCGCACTCTTGCCCCCAAAACCCCAATTATTATATACAGTACTGCGTTGACGTACATGAGCCGCAATTTCCCGGAGAACTTGTTTCTGCGCTTCTGGCAATACTAAATCATCCCAATCGCCAGATGGCTCAATCCGTTGGGCGAGTTCATCTAAACGCGGACGTGCTTGTACGCGGCAAGCATCCCATAAAATACTAGTAATATCGGTTTCTGGTGTTTGTGCTAACTGTCCTGCGGCTTCTGCACAAGCAGCGCGAATGGTTGCGGCACTTAGGTTAAACTGATCCACTAAGGTTTTGACTTGCCCATTCATTTGCGATGCACTCGCACCTAATGCATCTTGCCAAACTGCACCTTGTTCTTTACTAGTTGGTTGATGTACGTCAAAATTAACTACTAGGCGTTGTGATAAGCCGATCCGTTCCCGACTCGTGACTATTAAAAAGCCCTTTGTGCGTTCGATGAAACGAGCGATCGCATTCAGCCGCGCTGTATCATTAGTATCCAGTTCGTTGCAGTCTATGAGTAAGGCACTCTTACTTAAAATTGTCTCGCGAGTCCACAGGCGGATGAGATTATCCAACTCGCTAGGTGCTAGAGGAATGACTTGTGCGGGCATTACCCACAAGCTTAAACCCTGAAGTTGACAAATTGCGGCGGCAATGGCACGTTTACTAGCAGTTTCGCCACTAGATAACTGGACAATTGGCAGACTATTAACCTTGTAAGCTTGCGCCCAAACTGCTGCTACTCGCTCTGCTAAATCTTGGTGCGAGGGTACTAAATCGCTAACCTCTTGTAATGGCTCAATGATGCCAGCTAGCCGTTCATCAAGATATTGAATACCAGTGAGATAATGTAAAATCCGCTCGTCAATTCTCACGGGACTGAGAGTTAGGGCATGACCATCACCAATTTGAATTAATCGCCAATGACGTAAGGGAGCATTTGGAGCGATCGCATCCCAGTGGACATTAGGTAAAGCTGCCAAAGCTAAACCCAAAGTTGGGTAAGCTCGTTGTGATTCATCGTGAACAATAGCACACAATTTGGCAAAATCTCCATTTAATTCCATACCTGCACACAACAGCAACAAATCGCGTTCAAAGGATGAGAGGCGAAACATTTTGCATACTCTCTCCAATGCCGATGGTGTAGGCATAGCAGCAGTAGCTTCCTGTAACTCATGCTGTAAATGCTCTTGGTTGTTCTCTTCAGGTTGATTTTGCTCTTTTGCCGGATGATTTTCTAAAATACCACGCACCACGGCGAGAGCTGCTGATAGGTAGCGGTAGTTTGCCTCATCCCAATTATGATTAATTGTCGTAGTATTCATAAAATTGTCACCTGTGGCGAATCATATTCCCCAAACTGATTCTTGTGCAGTGGACTTTCTGCACCATCTACCCGCACCCGAACAATATAAGTTCCTGGCTTGACGTTTTTGACCGGAATTGCGATCGCATCAGTGTCTTGAGTCGGTGGTGCAACCAAGAAAGAGTAAGCTACCGGACTATCATCTGATACCTCATTGAGTAGCAGAACTACCCGCTGTGCCTTACCTACTTTGGGTTGAAATTTAACAGTAATTTCTGCTGTGCGTAAATTGTCGCCGCTATTTTCCACTTGAGCGACAAATGCTGTAATTGTTGGATGTAAGACAAAAGCCGCCACGTTTGATTCAACTAGATGATTCGTTTGCTCTGCATTGCCCATTGTTAAATGTACAACTTGGACACCCTGTATACTTGCGTATAAATCTGGCGGGACTAATAAACTGATTTGCGTTTCTTTTACTTCTTGAGGTACTAGTAATGTCTCCGTATTACCAAAACGAACTCGTGTGATTTCACCGCGTAACCGTTTACCACGAATTACTAATTTTGTACCTGCAACAATCATTTGTTCAGTTTTGGTTGGAGCTATAACTTGCTCTATATTCGGTTGAGACAAGGGCATCATGTAAAAATTTTCAGACTTGTCATTGGTGCTTTCAATCAATACCATTGATGCCAAATAGGTCGCTGAAGGTCGATAGTGTGTTTGTAAAGCAGACCATAACTTAGAAGTTTCTTCCATGTTAAAAAACTCTGGAGTCAGTTTGATCTGCCCAATTTGTTCAGCTAAAGCGGATACAGACACACTTGCTACAGCTTGCGAAAAAGCACTTGAAGTATTGGTTGTAGATGCATTTATCAAAGTATTTTCAATAATATCAGATGCGATCGCTGGTGTTTTGTGTAATAAATGCATTGCATAGCCCAGTAGAAGCTCTGCCTGAAAATCCTTGGCTCCGTAGGCTGTTAGTAAGTAGTGCAGGTCAAGGGCTAGTGGTGGAGTTGGAGAGCGCGGGTTTCCATTAATATGTGAGTGCCTGCTCCGAAATTCTTGAGATACCCAATCGACATTGCGATTCTGCGTCACTTGATAGAGAAAAAGGTTGATTTGGGCACGTTCGTCAGCTTCAACTGAAATTCGATCCGGCGGTAGGGCAGTTACAATCACATCACCAACACTAGCAGCGATCGGATCGCTGACTAAACCATTTTCCAGCAAGACTTTTAGTACTGCTGTCACGGCGGCTATAGAGAGCACATTACTCATCCTGATTCCTCATGGCAATAGCACATATTAATCATGTACGCCAGAGCACATTAATAGAATATATTTTGCAAAACTTTAAGTATTCTGTAGCAAAGACTATCAGCACGGCAGACAAAAGCGCGTTGTCAACTATTAGTACAGTATGGCGTAAATCCACCTAGTATCTCAATTGAAAAGACTCGGCAACGATCAAAGTCACCTTGTTAGAAGTTGGCAAATTTCCACTTAAAGCTATCTGACGTACTTGAACAGTAGAACTTTTAAAACATCTTTTTAATTAAGACTTTAAATAATTAAAACTAAAGTACCTATGACTACTAACCCCGTTCCTAAAATGATCTTCCAGCTTAATGTTTCTCCCAAGAAAATAACTGAAAACAATAAAACTAATACCAAGCTTGATTTATCAATTGGTGCGACAAGGGAAGCTTTTCCGGCTTGTAAGGCTTGGAAGTAAAAAATCCATGATAATCCTGTAGATAATCCAGATAATAATAAGAAAATCATGGTTTTTTGGGATATAGCTAAGATATTAACTACGTTTCCCTGAAAAAATACAATCCCCCAAGCAACTACTAAGATGACAACAGTTCGGATTGCTGTTGCTAAATTAGGATTCACATTTTCTATCCCAATTTTGGCAAAGATAGTTGTCAATGCTGCAAAGCCAGCTGACAATAATGCATATATCCACCATGTTGTGGTGTTGCTTTCCATCTTAGCCTCCTGATTTGCTAGTCAAAATTAGCAGTGTAATTTAAGAAGAGTGTTAAATTCAATTACTTGTCTGTAAAGTTTGACTTGCTAGGTTCGTAGTTTACGCTCTACCGTTTCACTCTCTTAGCCACTCAGCACTACTGAAGCAGACGATTCTCGTCGAACTTGCGCTAACTTAATATCAGGAACAAATTTCAACTGCTATTAGGTCTAAAGTTTAAACATTTTATCAAAATTATCACATTACTTTAAGTTCCTAATATGTTAAGCTGAGTATAATTAAATAACTACTAGTAGCATCTATTACTAGTATTCATCTAAGTTATGAAGCGATCGTATTTGTAATACTAGTACTATCTCTGACTAAAGTTAACATTTAAAGTAACTAGGATGGGTTGCCCCAGATGAAATCCCCACCTTCTTCAAATTCTTGGAATGGTCGCTTCGTAGGTGATAACCAGCGATACCGTTTGGACAGACGGTTAGGCGGGGGTGGCATGGGAGAAGTCTTCCTAGCAACAGATACCCGTGTTGGTCAACAGGTAGCGTTGAAGTTGCTCAAAGATACGCTAGTGGCATCACTCGAAATGAGAAAGCGTTTTGAGCGGGAGGTGGCAGTTTGTGCTGCTTTGCAAAGCGACCATATTGTTAAGATTAGTGATTGTGGTGTAACCCCGGAAGGTTTTCCATTTTACGTCATGGAATATTTGCGGGGGCAAACGCTTAGACAATTACTGCTGCGCGAAAAGCGGCTGTCTGTTGAGCGGACGGTGAAGATTATGGCGCAAGTTTGTCAAGGTCTACAGCTTGCCCATCAAGGAGTTACTCTCCAACGGGATGGCGGCAAAACCACTGAACATATTCAGGTAGTTCACCGCGACCTGAAGCCAGATAATATATTTCTAATGTCGACAGATTTGGGAGAGTGGGTGAAGGTTTTGGACTTTGGTGTTGCCAAAATTCGTAGTGAATCTTCAGAAAATTCCAATATTACAAATATAACTAGTACCTTTATCGGGACATTTCGTTACGCACCTCCTGAACAAATCCAAAGCGATCGCAACCTGGATGCTAGAGGTGATATTTACAGCTTAGGGATTATCCTTTATGAAATGCTGAGTGCAGCCGACCCTTTTGGAATCAGCATTAAGGGTAGTCATATCAGTGAGGCTTCTTGGGTATTAGCTCACGCTTATGAGCCACCAAAACCACTGCGCGAGCAACCAGGGTGTGAGCATTTACCCGTACAATTGGAAGAAGTGGTGATGAAATGCCTCCACAAGAACCCAGCTAACCGATTTGCAACGGTAGAAGAACTGAATCAAGGTTTACAAGCTGCTGCCAAATTTGCCACAGATAATAGTAGTGTACCCGGACAAATTACTGGGCGATCGCAACCTTCTTCTAATCAAGGCTCAAATCACGAAACTGTTCCCAGACAATCAAACGACGATACGATTCTGCGTCCTCCATCTGGTTTCAATCAGGGTTCAAATCACGAAACTGTTCCCAGACAATCAAACGATGACACGATTCTGCGTCCTCCATCTGGTTTCAATCAGGGTTCAAATCACGAAACTGTTCCCAGACAATCAAACGACGACACGATTCTGCGTCCTCCATCTGCTTTCAATCAAGGCTCAAATCACGAAACCGTTCCCAGACCATTTAACCCAGTTGAGCAAAATCAACAGAGTCCTGGGAATAATCCGAACGCCAGCAAACCTGATGTGACGTTATATCAACCACGACCAGGAGCTAATCAAGGCGGGCAACAAGTACCACCAGATAAGACGTTGTTTCAACCGCGACCAGGAGCTAATCAAGGCGGTCAACAAGTGCCACCAGACAAGACGTTGTTTCAACCGCGACCAGGAGCTAATCAAGGCGGGCAACAAGTGTCACCAGACAAGACGTTGTTTCAACCGCGACCAGTATCTAATCAAGGCGGGCAACAAGTGCCACCAGATGTGACTTTATATCAGCCACGACCTCCGTCTAATCAACGCAGACCACAAGCGCGAACGGATGATACTATTTACCAACCAAAGCTAAGTGAGCAGCTAACTACGAGAATTACTCCCAATTTCTTGCGAATTGTAGGGGTGGTGTTGGCTATTGGGCTGACTTTAGCAGTAGTAACCTATATATATACTCAATCGCAATCTGGTAAACAGCCAAACAACCAGCAAAATTTACCTAACAGCGATCAGCGCATTTAGAACTAATCAGTTTTCAATCAATACGGTTCGGTTAAGTTAAGGTTTTTTGATGAAAATTATAGATCGCAAAGCAAAGACGCGATAAATCGCCGTCTCTACAATATGAGTCTGTTGTAGAGACGGCGATTCATCGCGTCTCCCGACTTGGGCGAATTGACGTACTACTCATAGGGGTACACCAATCAGCATTGCTGTGCCCCTATAATTCATCCCAAACTATGGGAAAAGAATAATCTGAAAACGCCGAGAAATCACGATTTTCGCTGCGGGTTTCTTCATCCAGAACTTTGACAACTTTGTTATAAATGTCTTGTGCTTGTTGCGGTGAATCACCGATGCTGGTTAATCCCACCTTGCCAAACTGCGAAAGGCAACCCATAAGATGAAACACTGTACCCGTTTCTGTACCGCTGTCAAACTGCAATCTGTGGTGAGCGATGATATCCATTAAATCATTAGGTAATAATCCCTGATAACGCTCTTTTTGGAGATTATCAGTGGCTACGTAGTATTTTGGACGACCTTGTTGACTATAAAATAAACCCGTGGAAAGGTCATAGCGACCGTTCGTTAATAATTTCAGGGTCATGAATGGATGAGTTGTACCGCCTTTACGTAGGTTAATTTCGATCGCCTGAATATCCCACTCTCCATTACCCTTGTCAACGGCGATAAAATCTACACCAAACCGCTCTAAAGTACCTTTCTCTGCTAGCTTTTTGCCAACTTTAAGTCCCAATTGCTGTAATTGCAATCGATATCTTTCATCAGCAGGAAAGCTGCAACCAAGATAAATTTGACCGTCTGGGCCTCCGAGAATTTGGTCGTGAGTTGAAAGGATTTCCACTTCACCTTGGGGCGTGATCCGTCCTTGAACGCTGGGCGATCGCTTAATTTCCCCTTCCACAAATGCTTCAGCGATTGCCCCTAACTCAGGCATTTTTCCCAAAAAACTATCCCAAGTTTCTTGTTTTGCTTGAAAGCGCATCGTTGATAAGCGATCGCTAATTGCTGCTATCCTTTCAGCATGAGTACCAATGTTTGGTGCTAAATTCTCAATCGGTCTAAGATCCAGCAATGCATTGCCCTCTCCAGAAATGCCCTCGTTGAGTTTTACTACTACCCGTTTTAATGTTGGTTGGCGTTCCCACAAATCAACGGTAGCTTCTGCCATATCTGTGTGGTTCCAAACTTTTTCGCTGCCATCTGGATGTGGTACTCCGCTTTCCTTGAAAATTTGCCGACTACCACTTTTTGTCCCCCAAATCTGTAAATCTGGTGCAGCAGCATACAGTGGTACACCTAATTTTAAAGACAATTCGCCTTCCCAGTGCGAAGAGTTGTAGCAGATCATAAATGATTTATCTAGCCTCAAAGATTGCTGAATCCGCTCTAGCAGACGGGGGCGTTCTAAAATCTTTTGGCTCAGAGGCTTAAGGGAGGAATCGTAAGTTGAAAGTAACAGCAAGCGATTGCGAGCATGAGAAAAGGGAATTCCTGGCAACAGTTGCAAATAATAATCAATGATACTTGGATGCAGCGGTACTGATGTTACATAAATCAGCCGAGTTTTGGGATTCCGCAACCGAATTAAAGAAAATAGTAATCTTTCTTCATAATGCTCGCAGCCCTCGATCTTTTGGAGTTCGCGCTGGTCGAGACTCAAGGAGGGAATAATTAAAATATCCGCTTCGCTATTGTCAAATAGTTCGCTCGTTTTCCAGCGATCGCGCAGGGTTAATTGTAAGTGGTGAAACTTTTCAACCTGTTCTAACTCGGAAATATTTAATGTTGCCATAACCCCTGCCCTCTAATGATCTCAATGTAGCGCACCACGCACCCTTTTGGACGATGTATAGTCGCCGTGTCAGGATTCAGATAGTTTTGCAAAAAATTTCTGGAAGTCCGCAAGGATCGAGCAAACTATAGCAACCCGCAAATCGCCGACTTCTTTAATTCTTTTCCCTCTTAAGGTTGAGCTAATTGCTGCTTACTTTACCTCTAGGGGGCGATAAAGTACAGCAATATAATAGTTAACTTTAAAGCAGATCAAAAAGATAAATTCTTCATCACATGAGAGTTGTGTACTTATTTTCATGGTGAGGCGTGAGGATAACTAATGTTAGTTGCGTAGAGTTGCGGAAATAAGTAAGTTTGGCAAACATCCAGGATATAAATGCCTAAAATTGCAAATGGCTAGTGAAAGCCAAAGCAAAAAATAAACCTTGGGTTGAATTTTCGATCCAAGGTTTAGTTATGAAATAGGAGAAATATGGAGTGTAACTAATTCCCAATGCCCCATTCAATATTCAATTATCAAGGTAAAACAGATGGCTAAATCAAAAGAACCAAAAGAGAAAAAAGAGCAAAAATTGCAACCGCCACAGCAACAAGAAGCACCAGGTGTTGAATCAGAAATGACACCAAAACCCAAAGCTGACGATGCTCAGTATCGGGGTAGTGGCAAGTTACAAGATAAAGTAGCATTGATTACGGGTGCAGATAGTGGGATTGGTCGTGCTGTTGCGATCGCATTTGCAAAAGAAGGTGCAGATGTGGCGATCCTTTACCTTAACGAACACGATGATGCCAAAGAAACAAAACATTTAGTAGAAAAACAAGGGCGTCGTGCAGTAACCATTGCAGGTGATATTGGCAATGAAACTTTTTGTCAGCAAGCCATACAGCAAACAGTTGGTGAATTTGGCAAACTTGATATTCTCATCAACAACGCCGCCGAACAACATCCGAAAGAAAGTATTGAAGAAATCACCGAAGAACAACTAGAGCGAACCTTCCGCACTAATATCTTCTCGATGTTTTTCATGACTAAAGCTGCACTTAAGCATCTACAAGCGGGCAGTACTATCGTCAATACCACATCGGTAACAGCTTATAAAGGTAGCCCACAACTACTAGATTATTCCTCTACAAAAGGTGCGATCGTTGCTTTTACTCGTTCCTTATCAAAAAATTTGGTATCAAAAGGAATTCGGGTTAATGCTGTTGCACCAGGGCCAATTTGGACACCTTTAATTCCCTCAACTTTCCCCGAAGAGAAAGTTGAAAATTTTGGGAAACAAGTACCAATGGAACGAGCAGGACAACCTGAAGAAGTTGCTCCTAGCTATGTATATTTAGCCTCAGATGATAGTTCTTATGTCTCTGGACAAGTGTTACACGTCAATGGTGGAGATGTTATCAATGGTTAAGTGAAAAACTTAGTCATTAGTTATTAGTCATTAGTTATTCACTTGGGATCGAAGACTAATGACTAATGACAAAGAAATAATTACTTCTAATTCTACCCTCATGGTCTTCCATTGGAGGGATGAGTAAATGTGGGAATATTGATAGTCTATCTAGCAGCAAACATTTAATAAATAATAACTACGTCTATGGCATCTCCTACACCACTGAATGGCAGAGAACTAGTAGATTGTGCTAGAGCAAATGCCCAGCAAGGAATTGAAACTGCTGCTTATCAATGTGGCTATGGTCAAGACCTCAACAAATTTGCCACAGAACTTAGACAAGCTTGTGAAGACATGAATTTACAAGTGAAGGAACTTAGCGGATTGATTACTGACCAGGACATGATACTGCAATTGGGTACTGGCGAAATTGTTGCCCCAGATTCGGAATCAGAATTGTAAAAGTTAAGTTAGTCATTTGTCCTTTATCATTTGTAGTGTGTTATTCACTAATGACTAATGACTAATGACTCTTTTCATAACTTTAAAATTACCCGCGCCAAATTGAAATAAATTAAAACACCTACGACATCAACGGCTGTGGTAATGAATGGTGCTGACATTAATGCCGGATCTAAACGAAGATAGCGAAATAGAAATGGCAGTGCTGAACCGGAGATCGAAGCTAAAATAGAAATAGCTATCAGACTAGTGCCTACAGCGATCGCTACTTCTAATCGTCCTTGCAGAAAATAAGCCCAGACAGTAGCGATCGTACCTAACATTCCTCCCAATAGAGCGCCTGCGATCGCTTCCCGGCCGATTACCTGCAATGCACCAAGCGATCGGATTTCATCGGTGTTCATCCCGCGAATCACCACTGTGGAAGATTGAGCGCCTACATTACCCCCAGTACCAGTCAACAAGGGGATAAAGGCCGTCAGTGTCACCACTTTTGCTAAAAGATCCTCTTGTGACTTAATAATTGTCCCTGTGACGGTATTGGTTATAAGTAAGACCAATAACCAGACAACTCGCTTCCGAGCAATTTCTAGCAAATTCATTTGAAAATAATTGTCGCCCCCCGACTGCACACCACCACCCAAGGCATAGATATCTTCGGTGGTTTCTTGTTGCAAAATATCAATTACATCATCTACGGTGACAATACCTACTAGAAGCTGTTCTCGATCTACCACAGGCACAGCCAAAAAATCATATCTTTGGATTAATCTTGCGACTTCTTCCTGGTCTGTATCAGTGTAGACAAACACCACATCACGGGTCATAATCTCGCCAATAATTTGCTCAGGCTGAGACGTTACTAATTCTCGCAACGATACAATCCCCGTCAAGCGCCTTGCCGCATCCATGACATAAAGATAATAAATCATCTCACTGGCATTAGCTAAGTTGCGAATTCGCTCTAGAGCTTGAGATACTGTCAAGTTTTCTTTCAGCGAGATTAGCTCTAGCGTCATGATTCGCCCAGCTGTATCAGCTTCATAACCCAATAGTTGAGCTGTAGCTTGACGTTCTGCTGGACTCAGTTGTTCTAGCAAGCGATTGACGACTTTTGCTGGTAATTCATCAAATAACCTAGCTCGGTCATCCGGCGACATTTGATCGACAATATCGCAGACTTCCTGGCTTTTAAGTTCTTCAATTAACCGTTCTTGAACACTGTAGTCGAGATATTCATAAACTTCTATAGCTTCATCCTTAGAAAGCAAGCGAAAAGCCAAAGCGTGCATCGCTTCTGGCAAACCCTCAATCGCCTCGGCTATATCCGCAGGCTGCACAGGCACGAGAATAGATTTTGCTCCCTGCAAGTCTCCTGCCTCTAGGAGCATTTGCAGCTGAGTCCGCACTAAATCTCGCAATTCCCTGCGTGAGAGATTCTGGATGGTAGAGTTTAAATTGTTTGTCTCAGTCAAAATCCACTTTCCTCAGCCAGTTTGAACAAGGTTGCTGCCCCTAGTCTAGGGGAAAGTGGGATGTGCAAGGTCAAACTTGTAATTTTTCTGACTTTGAGTAAATTGAAAACTTATGTAAATGAACGAAAGAGTAGGGTTTCGGATGCTGACAATTCTTTGCGTTCAGCGATATCACAGCGTCTCGTTGACGCTGCGCTATCCACCAGTCGTACAGAATACCCGACTGAATTCTGACTCCTGACTCCTGAATTCTGTTCGATAAAGTAATAGTCAAGATGAAGTATGGATAAATATTAGTTTTTTAAATCTTTAAATATTAAAAGTTTTCTTTATCTAATTTTTATATAGTTAATAAATCTGTAGATAAAATACGCTAAATTATCCGGTATTTTGGCAATTTTTACTTAAACATCATCAAAACTTTTGTATTCCTTTAAAAAAGAATATATTAATGTGAATATTTAAACAAAGTTCCATAAACAAGATAGACATAACACCGCTATCTATTGTCAAATATGTAGAAGTAAAAGAATACTTAAGTAATCTATGTAAAGTTATTACATTTGACTAATTACGCATGTATTTGCTTTCTTGAGCATTGCTTGCCTTACTGAATATCAGTGAAATTTAGAAGGTCTCAAAAACTCAGTAATTTTTTTAAAGCAAACCAAAGACTAATATGTTCTTCAAGTAATTATTCATAATTAGTAATTAATAAAGATATATTTATAAGCCAATCAATGATTAGCCAATCAATATATTTATATCAAGCTTTATGATGCATTCTTGGTTGAAATATTCAATCTAAAACTAATCCTGCAACATTAATTATGGCATCAAATCAAAACTTATCAACATCTGTAAGCCCAGTAATTACGACTAAATCATCTCTAGAAAGCATTGACCAAGGGCAAACCAGCATTTCTGCTCGGTCTAGCCTAATCTCTCAAGGAGATGGACTCAAGGCAGAGTATTACGACAACATCGACTTCACCAATCTCAAGCAAACTCGCACAGATCCGACGGTGAACTTTAACTGGCGCGCTGGTTCCCCCGATCCGTCGATTGATGTAGATACCTTCTCAGCGCGGTGGACAGGTCAGGTAGAAGCCAAGTACAGCGAAACTTACAAGTTCTACACCACTGCTGATGATGGTGTGCGACTGTGGGTGAATGGTCAACAAATCATCAATCAGTTTATCGATCAACCTGCCACCGAATCCAGTGGCTCGATCGCACTAGTTGCAGGTCAGAAATACGATATTAAACTTGAGTACTACGAAAATAAAAACAATGCCGTTTCTCAACTGCGTTGGTCAAGCACCTCTCAGGCGAAGGAAATCATTCCTCAGTCCCAACTGTATAGTAATGTCAGCACACCTAGTAATGTTAGTAATGCTAGTAATGGCAACGGACTAAAAGCAGAGTATTACGACAACATCGACTTCACCAACCTCAAGCAAACTCGCATAGATCCGACGGTGAACTTTAACTGGGGCGCTGGTTCCCCCAATGCGTCGATTGATGCAGATACCTTCTCAGCGCGGTGGACAGGTCAGGTAGAAGCCAAGTACAGCGAAACTTACAAGTTCTACACCACTGCTGATGATGGTGTGCGACTGTGGGTGAATGGTCAACAAATCATCAATCAGTTTATCGATCAACCTGCCACCGAATCCAGTGGCTCGATCGCACTAGTTGCAGGTCAGAAATACGATATTAAACTTGAGTACTACGAAAATAAAAACAATGCCGTTTCTCAACTGCGTTGGTCAAGCACCTCTCAGGCGAAGGAAATCATTCCTCAGTCCCAACTGTATAGTAATGTCAGCACACCTAGTAATGTTAGTAATGCTAGTAATGGCAACGGACTAAAAGCAGAGTATTACGACAACATCGACTTCACCAACCTCAAGCAAACTCGCATAGATCCGACGGTGAACTTTAACTGGGGCGCTGGTTCCCCCAATGCGTCGATTGATGCAGATACCTTCTCAGCGCGGTGGACAGGTCAGGTAGAAGCCAAGTACAGCGAAACTTACAAGTTCTACACCACTGCTGATGATGGTGTGCGACTATGGGTGAATGGTCAACAAATCATCAATCAGTTTATCGATCAACCTGCCACCGAATCCAGTGGCTCGATCGCACTAGTTGCAGGTCAGAAGTACGATATTAAACTTGAGTACTACGAAAATAAAAACAATGCCGTTTCTCAACTGCGTTGGTCAAGCGCCTCTCAGGTGAAAGAAATCATTCCTCAGTCTCAACTTTATTCACCAGTTCTTCCGACCACTATCACCTTAGGTTCGTCTTCGATGACTGTGAACGAAGGCAGTGATAGTGTTACCGTTAAATTACTTAGAACTGGAGATTTAAGTAGTACATCTTCAATCAAGTATGCAACTATAGCTAATACTGCTACAAAAGGAGTTGACTATGGGAGTGAAGGCATTGAAAGTGCTGGAATACTTACTTTTGCGCCGGGACAAAGCAGCACGCAAGTATCCATTCCGATCAATGATGATTCCTCGATAGAAGGAGATGAAACCTTTAATTTTGTCATCGATCAGGCAGAGGGGGCAACACTCGGAGTCCAAAGAACTCTCGCAATTACGATTCAAGACAACGATCGCTCCGGCCTCGATTTCAGTCAGCCAGTAGTTAGTGAGGGTGACGGTACTGCTAAGGTGATAGTTACACGGGGCAACGCTTCGGCGGCGGCTAGCGTCAACTACATAACCCAAGATGGGACTGCTAAAGCTGGATCTGACTACCAAGCTGTATCTGGAAGCTTAAGTTTTGCAGTTGGACAAACCAGTAACACCATTGTTATCCCCATTCTTAATGACAACGTTGGGGAATCAAATGAAACATTTGCTTTGAAGTTCAGTAACGCAGTTGGAGTGCAGCTAACTAATCAACAGACAAGTATCAGTATTATTGATAATGACTCTGGTAACTTTGCTTTAGATACAGTAGCTTCTGGTTTGAATCAACCCACAGCTTTTGAATGGGCACCTGATGGTAACAGTATGTTCATTGCCCAGAAAGATGGGGTAGTGCGAGTCATGAAAAACGGTAGCTTATTATCCACACCATTTACTGATATTCGCCAAGAGGTAAATGATACGCGCGATCGCGGTCTGTTAGGCATTGCCGTACATCCAGATTTTGGCAAAAATCCCAACGGCAACAACTATGTTTACCTGTTGTATACCTACGATCCACCAGAAACTAATACAAGCAATTCTAAGAACAATCCCAATAGTACATTGGACGATCCTGACCAGAATGGGAATCGGACTGCACGGCTAAGTCGCTTTACAGCCGACCCCAACACTAATTACACTACTGCGATCGCTGGCAGCGAAGTTGTGTTACTCGGTACAAATGGCACTTGGGCGAATATTATCAAGCCAGATGGAAATAGTACAAATGTCACACTTGGCTATGCACCATCAGGAATTCTCAACAAAGATACTGGTAAGCCGTTTACCAGCTTGCAGGATTATCTCAATAATCTCGATAAAGTCCAAAATATCCAGAATTTTATAGCCAATGATAGTGAATCTCACTCAGTTGGTTCTGTACGTTTTGGTACTGATGGTTCTCTGTTTGTTAGCTTAGGAGATGGTACTTCCTACAATGGAGTAGACCCGCGAGCAATTCGCGTCCAGGATAAGAATAATCTATCCGGCAAGATTCTGCGGATTGACCCGATTACTGGTCAAGGCTTATCAAGCAATCCTTTCTATAACGGTGACGCCAATAGCAATATTTCCAAAGTTTATGACTTAGGTCTGCGTAACCCCTTCCGTTTCACAATTGATAAAAAGACCAATACCCCCGTAATTGGTGATGTTGGCTTCGGTACTTACGAAGAGGTGAATGTCGGAAAACCAGGAGCTAACTTTGGCTGGCCATTCTATGAAGGTGGACTTGATGCAAATGGTAATGTCGTCAGTCTGAAACAACCAGTTTACGCTAATTTAGATGCAGCAAAAGCCTTCTATAATAGTGGCTCATCTGTTACACAACCACTATACACTTACAAGCATTCTGGTTCTAATTCGATCCTTGTGGGTGACTTTTACACAGGTAATACTTTCCCTTCAATCTATCAAGGTGCCTTATTCATTGGTGATTTCAGTCAAGGAACTATCGATGCTTTGATATTAGATAGTCAAGGTAAAGTTACCTCAGTTAAGCGGTTTGCTTCCCCAGCAGACAGGCCTAATCTAGGACTGCCTACACAAATTACCACTGGCCCTGATGGTAATCTGTATTACGCAAACTTGACCGGAGGCGAGATCGATCGTTTCCGACCTGTTTAGAGATGACTTGAAGGAGGCAGGAGGCAGAAAGAAAGTTCTTGATGTCTGATTTTGACTCCTGTACTTTATACTTCATCTAGTTGAAAACTGCTGTATCAGTTATCAGTGAACAGTTATCCGACTGTTCACTGATTTTGGTTAAGATAACTTTGTCAGAAATCCCAACAGTTTTTTGGTATTTGATGTTAAAAGTGTTCGGCGATAAGCATCAGCAGCTTTTTTAATTGCTTCAGCTTGAGTGGGATAAGGATGAATTACACTGCTTAACTTGCTCAAACCGATCTTATTCACCATTGCCGTAGTCACTTCTGAAATCATCTCACCCGCGTGACTGGCGACAATAGTTGCACCGATAATTTCATCAGACCCCTTTTTATGGTGGATTTTGAGAAATCCTAACTCTTCACCATCTGCGATCGCTCGGTCTACACTATTAAAAGGTATGTTGATAGTCGTGACCTCAATACCCAATTTCTGCGCCTCGTGTTCGTATAACCCTACGTGAGCAATTTCTGGGTCAGTATAAGTTACCCAAGGCATCACCAGACTACTAAGTTTCGAGCGTCCTATGCCAAAGGGAGAAAACAGCGTATTTTTAATTACAATCCGCGCCGCTGCATCAGCAGCATGGGTAAACTTCCAGTTCATGCAAATATCGCCAGCTGCATAAATTTTGGGATTGGTCGTCTGGAGGTAATCATTTACCTTCACGCCTTGGTGCTTGTCATATTCTACACCCACAGCTTCTAAATTTAGATTTTCGACATTTGGCGATCGCCCCGCACCAACTAAAATTTCATCGACTGTTACCGAATCTCGATGACCATTAGAGGAAAAGTAAAGGCGTTTCCCTTCGGTGACAGTTACCACTTCCTCCAACTTGGAATCGAGTACTACACGAATTCCTTCGTTAATCAAAACCTTTTGGAGAATTGTAGCGGCTTCAGCGTCTTCTTTATTCAGGAGATGAGAACCGTTATGGAAAAGCACCACCTCACAACCCAAACGCCGGAAAGCTTGCGCCAATTCGCAACCAATGGGCCCGCCACCAATCACCGCCAAACGTTCCGGTCGTTGAATCAGGGAAAAAACCGTCTCATTAGTTAGATAACCCGCCTGTTCAATTCCCGGAATCGACAGTTGTGCAGGTCTTGCGCCAGTTGCAATTACAGCTTTTTTAAACTTGAGGGTTTTGTCGCCAACTTCCACGGTATTTTTACTTGCAAATCGACCGCTACCCAAAAAGACATCAACACCCAAGTTTTGAAACCGTTCCGCCGAGTCGTTAGGGCTGATATCAGCCCTGATTCGCCGCATCCTGGCCATAACTTTGGAAAAATCAACATCAATATTATGTTGGGGAATATTAACTCCCAAGTCTTTAGCATCCCAGATTTCGCCAACGACGCGGGCAGAGCGAATAATAGTTTTAGATGGTACACAACCAACATTTAAGCAATCTCCACCCATGAGATGCTTTTCAATTATCGCCACTTTTAAACCCAAATCTAGACCCGCCGCACCCGCAGCCACTACTAATCCCGCCGTACCAGCCCCAATTACTACCAAATCGTAAACATCGGCGGGTTGAGGATTAACCCAATTTGGCGGATGGACGTAAGACACCAACTTTTGGTTATACTCATCTATTGGGCGAACTGTGACTCTCTCTAAATCTGAACTGGTCATTGGCAAAACCTCTTTTAAAATTAAGAATCCCGATTAATTTAGGCGGCTCAGTCTTTTATTTTTTATGCTTGTTTATAGCGTCGATTGAGTGAACTACAAAAACCCCTTCCCTTGCGGGGCTACGGTGTACACACATCTTTGTATAAAACCAAAATCGTTGAATATCCCCCTAAATCCACGCCACTTGCTCCACTTGGGGAGACCCCAAGACCGCAGTGGCTCCCCTTAAAAAGGGGGACTTTGACTCTGGTTCCCCCTTTTTTAAGGGGGGTTAGGGGGGATCTAAACGCTGTGAGGCAACTCTCAAAGACTTGTGTGTACACCGTAGCCTTGCGGGGTGGGTTGCAATGACTATGGGAATCATAACTAATTACGCGGACATGATATTACAGCAATTTGCAGTTGACATAGACTTGTACAGTGGTGCTACCCTACAATTCCTCTTCTAAAGCTTTCCGCGCAATCCGGGTTACATAAACTGTAACAGCGACCGTTGCAATCAAACCCAAGATGCGAATTGCCCATTGTAAAGTCGGGTTGGTAGGTTGAGTCTCAGTCCCAATCATCGCCAGATTACCTGCAAGGGAACCAATATAAACGTACATAATGGTTCCAGGAATCATCCCTAGAGAGCCGATGAAGTAATCTTGAAGTGAAACTCCCGTGATGCCAAAGGCATAATTGAGCAAATTGAAAGGAAATATGGGGGACAATCGCGTTAACAGGACAATTTTTAATCCTTCTTTACCTACCGCTTGGTCAATGGCGGCAAATTTTTTGTTATCTGCGATTTTACCAGTAACCCAACCCCTTGCTAAATAACGTCCCACAAGAAAAGCAGCGGTAGCGCCAAGGGTTGCACCGATAAACACGTAGAGAGAACCCCAAACTGCGCCAAAAATTACACCAGCCCCCAAAGTGAGAATAGAACCTGGGAAAAAAGCAACGGTAGCGATAATATAAAGGGCAATAAAAGCTATGGCTCCCACGGCACCCAGGCTATCAATCCACTGCAAGGCTTCGCGTAAAATTGCTTGGGGATTGAAAGAATTTGAATTTGCCAATTCTTGTGCTAAAGCCGGGTCTGTGTTTAATGATAAACTACTTACCAATATTAGTAATATTAATACATTGAGGTTAAAAAACTTATGCAAGTTTCCGGCATCAATACTTTTAAATATCTGAATGATTGTTAGTTTTTTCATGAGTTGTGATTTCTTCTACTGCCACACTTTGAGCTAATGCTTTCTGAGCAATTTTTGTGATATATAAAGTCACAGCAACGGTAGCAATTAACCCAACTACTCGCATTATCCATTGCCAAACTTGAGTTTTTGGAGTAATTGGTTGATGAGAGGTGTTAATCATGGCAAGATTACCAGCTAAAGAACCAATATAAACGTACATCACAGTACCGGGAATAATGCCGAAGGAACCTAATATATAGTCTTTAAAAGAAACTTGTGTTACTCCAAATGCATAATTTAATAAATTGAAAGGAAAAATAGGTGAAAGACGAGTTAGCAAAACAATTTTCCATCCCTCTTTGGAAACTGCTAAATCAATCGCTTTAAATTTAGGATGTTTGTCCATTTGTCGAGAAACCCAATCCCGCGATAGGTAGCGTCCAATGAGAAAAGCCAAGGTTGCTCCAATTGTTGCAGCAATTAGCACATATATTGATCCCCAAAATACACCAAACAGACAACCACCTTTAAGGGTTAGAAGAGAACCCGGTATAAATAGTAATGTCGCTAAGTTGTAAATAACTATGTAGGCAATAGGTCCGAAAGCACCAAGACTGTGAACCCAAATGACTGAAGTCTGTAAAAGTCCCTGAAAATTTAACTGTTTAGCAGCAATTATTAGAGTGATAATCAGGCAACTTAGCAGTAGTAGTTTGAGTTTGGAATTGAATAAACGCTTGTTCATTTTTATAAGTTTCACCCTCAGAGGCTCGACGTTGACCTTTTGAAGCTCAATGTTGACCTTCTGAAGCTCAATGTTGACCTTTTGAAGCTCAATGTTGGCCTTCTGAGGCTCGACGTTGACCTTCTGAGGCTCGACGTTGACCTTCTGAGGCTCGACGTTGACCTTCTGAGGCTCAATGTTGACCTTCTGAGGCTCGATGTTGACCTTCTGAGGCTCAATGTTGACCTTGTGAGGCTCGATGTTGACCTTCTGAGGCTCAATGTTGACCTTCTGAAGCTCAACTTTAAAATTTACACCTCAAATCCAATGCCCCTAAGATATATCACCTATATGAGAAACAGCTTAAAGCCTCTTAAATTTTTCTCGCCGATACCAACTACAAATTCGCTCAGGTGAAACGCCGAGCAAATAAGCAATAATTACTATTTGATTAAGTAGCGTAGTTTTCAATACTCCCTTTTGCAACCATCTACGGGCTGAGGTGACAACTGGTGTAGGAATAATTACAACGCGTCCGATGCGTTTTAAACGACGCATGAGTTCAAAGTCTTCCATAATAGGCAATTCGGGAAAGCCGCTTATTTGCTGAAAGACTTCCTTGGTTAAAAAAATTGCTTGGTCGCCATAGGGCATTTGATAAAAATGCGATCGCACATTTACTCCCCACTCCACCCATCGTAAACTTAAAAGTGACGCATCAATCCGCAACTTAAAAGCACCAGCCACACTCCCCGGTTGTTGTAGCGCTGTGCAAATCATCTCATCAAACCCAGTTGGCAAACGGGTATCCGCGTGGAGAAATAACAGAATCTCACCGCTAGCCGCTACAGCACCCGCGTTCATTTGCACAGCACGACCGGGAGATGATGAGATAACTTTGACATTTAAAGACTGAGCGATCGCTACAGTATCATCACTAGAGCCACCATCGACTACAATGACTTCTATCTTTAGATTGGCTTGAGTAGTAGCAATGGCTTTTTTAATATTCCCCGCTTCATTAATAGCCGGAATAATAATCGAAATTTTTGCTGCGTCAATACTCTCACTCATGATGGCTGAGTTTTCTTTTCCGGTTGGTCAGGAAATGAACACTCTACTGTTATCTTAAGATTGCTTTCAGCCGTGCCTTTAGTCACGTAAGGTATACCTGCTTCACCGCCAACTTTGATGCCAAATTCAAGAGTGACTTTATCAATATTAGCAACAGGGATTTTTTTAAAAGCATTGAGTGAATAAACAGTGTAAGCCCGAATTGTACCTTCAATTGCTTGGAAATTTTGCACTATCTGTTTTTGTGCAGCATCAACATCCCATCCTTTATCAATTAGCGCTTCTTCTTCTCCCTCTGGGGATTCGGTAATGACTGGTGGAGCATTTATATTATCTGTAGCTTCAATGTAAATAATAGTGCCATCTTCTAACTGAATAGGTGTGAGTTGAGTCATGGGATAAATCTCGCCTAAAAGAATTGCGTTTAAGGTAGTCCAGCTATGCTTATCTACAAAATTTTACGGAAAATGCGGTAAATTTCTTGTAGAAGCTGGAAATAATTCGGCACAACTATCATAGGGCTTTGCAGGATGAGTCGAGACGCTTTGGTCGTGGGAATTAATACGTATGACCGCTTAAAATGTCTCAACGCACCAGCTGCCGATGCTGAAGCGATCGCTCAAATTTTACAACAATATGGGGAATTTCAGGTAACGCGGCTCCCAGCAGTCAAAGATAAGGAAAACCAGACGATTCGCATTGGTAAGCAAACTAAAGTTAGTTTAACTCAGTTAGAAAGAGCGATCGTCCAATTGTTTAAGCCAGACGGGAAGCCGCCAGACACAGCACTGCTGTATTTTTCTGGTCATGGATTGCGGAAAAACTTAGGAATTCAGGAAGGCTTTTTAGCGACAAGTGAAGTCAACCCCGATGCGGGGAATTGGGGATTATCTCTACAATGGCTGCGGCGACTGCTGCAAGAGAGTGAAGTCAGACAACAAATTGTGATTTTGGATTGCTGCTATAGCGGAGAAGTGCTAAATTTTGCTGAGGCAGATCCAGGCGATCGCGGTAAAGGCAGAGACAGGTGTTTTATTGCGGCTTCTCGTGATTTTGAAGTTGCTTTTGAAGAGATTAATAGCCAACACAGCGTACTAACTGCCGCACTGCTGAAAGGTTTGGAACCAAAAAAAGACCGTTGGGTGAGTAACTACACTTTAGTAGACTTGCTCAATCAAGAACATCACCCATTCCCCCAGCGTCCCATTTTTGCTAACTCTGGTGAAGCAATCAATTTCACCCGCAAATGGAATTACTCTGTTGTTAACTCTACGGTAAAAATATCAGCTATTTGTCCTTACAAAGGCTTGTCTTATTTTGATTGCACAGAAGCAGATGCTAACTTATTTTATGGCAGAACAGCATTAACCGACGAATTATTAGAAAAAGTGCGCTCTGGAAATTTCCTCGCTGTGTTGGGAGCATCAGGAAGTGGTAAATCTAGTGTCGTCAGAGCGGGTTTACTTTATCAATTAAAGTTAGGACGTAGGTTATCAGGTAGCGATACTTGGCAATTGAAAATATTTCGACCAGGGATTAACCCCTTACAAAATTTAGCACTGGCATTTGTAGAATCAGAATTATCAGATATTGAACGCGCATCACAATTAGCAAAAGCAGAAGAATTAATTGCCAAAGGCGCAGTTGGTTTAGGACAGTTAATTACTGCTGCACAAACTCAGCGCGTAGTGCTAGTGGTAGACCAGTTTGAGGAAGCTTTTACTCAATGTCAAGACATTACAAAACGACAGCAGTTTTTTGAATGTGTACTAGGTGCTTTGCAACGGGATGACAATAAACTCTGCCTAATAATTACAATGCGGGCTGATTTCTTTGGTAAATGTGTGGAACAAGAGTATGGCGGACTAGCTAAGAAAATTCAAGAGCATTTAGTAACAGTAACACCAATGATTTGGGAGGAATTAGAAACAGCAATTATCAAACCTGCTGAACAGGTGAACTTAGCAGTAGAACCGGAATTAGTTTCTCAAATGATTTCAGATGTAGAAAATTCACCGGGGAGTTTACCGTTGTTGCAGTACACGCTAACAGAACTATGGCAGCAAAGAACTCGACCTCAGCGATGCCGACCTCAGGGGTGCCGACCTCAGCGATGCCGACCTCAGGGGTGCCGACCTCAGCCATGCCAACCTCAGCCATGCCGACCTCATCTGGGCCAACCTCAGCCGTGCCGACCTCAGCAATGCCTACCTCAGCCATGCCTACCTCAGCTATGCCAACCTCAACGGTGCCGACCTCACCGGTGCCAACCTCAGCGATGCCGACCTCAAAGGTGCTACTTACACTCATAAAACTAAGTTTCCTGAGAATTTCGAGCCTACTAAGCAACAAATGTACTTAATTGCTCCTAATGCCGACCTCAGGAGTGCAAACCTCATCAGTGCCGACCTCAGCGGTGCCGACCTCAGCGGTGCCGACCTCAGCGGTGCCGACCTCAGCCATGCCGACCTCAGCAGTGCCGACCTCAGCAGTGCCGACCTCAGCAGTGCCAACCTCAGCCATGCCAACCTCAGTGGTGCCAACCTCAGCCATGCCAACCTCAGTGGTGCCAACCTCAGCCATGCCAACCTCAAAGGTGCTACTTACACTCATAAAACTAAGTTTCCTGAGAATTTCGAGCCTACTAAGCAACAAATGTACTTAATTGCTCCTAATGCCGACCTCAGGAGTGCAAACCTCATCAGTGCCGACCTCAGCGGTGCCGACCTCAGCGGTGCCGACCTCAGCCGTGCTAACCTCAGCCGTGCTAACCTCACCGATGTCGACCTCATCAGTGCCGACCTCAGTAGTGCCGACCTCAGCTATGTCATAAACCTTACTTCTGAGCAAGTTCAATTTGCTAAAAATTGGGAGAAAGCAAAATACGAAAACGATTTTCGTGCCAAGCTCGGTTTACCACCAGAACCAGCTAAGTGAATACTTTGGGGTTGCGTTTTTACTTCTAACCAATCTTGCAATGCAACTTTTTACAAACTTTTTCTACATTATTATTCGACTAAAAGTAGTTCTTTTGCGGTCTTTTTTGCGTCTATGGGCAAAACAAAAAGATTTATTTGTCAGAGCGAGTAAAGCGAATCGTAAGGCTCGGAGATTGCTTTGCTGGCAATGAGTTTTTATAATTAAGCGATCGCACAGTTAATCTTCAAAAATGGCATCAAAGAGCGATCGCTTTACTCTGAAATTCATTGCCAGGATGTCTTGATACAATTGGTCTGTGCTACTAATGGTGATTTTGCCATCTACCTGAAGTTTCTTGATGACTGCTAAAGTTCCCTTAACATTTAATCCCAGTCGAGTTGCTTCTTTTCTAGCTGCGAAGTCATCTAAAATTATGTAATCTGTTTGTAATTCAGTGCCTAAAGCAATGGTCTCTGATTCTCCTCTCCCTAGTCGCATATTTAGACGATTGGCTAAGGAAAGTAATTTAATTTCTTTGACTAATATTTTTTCAGCATCAATTAAAGCTTTTACCTGCTGACTAGCTGCATCAGATTTTGCACTTATTTCTTCTGCAACAAAATTAGGCAAATAAAACTCATCGGCAGAATCTAGAAAAATATCGAGAAATTCCAGACGCGATAAAAAGATTAATGGAGAAGAGTTAAAAACAATCTTCACACACCTTACCAATCCTTTTCTATAGCGATATCTTGTTCAGTTAAGTACGAAAATTCCAGCCCCATCAAATTTAATAGTTCAAGAAATACATCCGACTCTATTTCCATTAGTTCTGCGGCTTTTTTCAAACTAATAACTCTCGAAAATAGCGCCCCTATCACAAACAAAAATGTTTCTTTTTGCTCAATATTATTAAATAATGGAATTTCTGAAGCAACACTTCTTAATTCTTCCTTACTAGTCATAGGTATTTCCAGCTACCGACTGAATATCCTTAGATATTATCCCAAACTTCTGTAAGCGATGTCTACTGACAAGCGAAATGGGCAGTTAAAAACTGTACGTCAGTTGATTCCGATAAAGATTTTTGTACCAAGCTGGGTTTATGCCGCCTCAATATGTTTAATCTGAAAAAATGGCATCAAAGAGCGATGCCTGCGGTGGTCACTGAGCTTTGTCGAAGTGCGGGCTACGCCAACGCAACGCTCAGAGATTGCTTTGCTGGCAACGAGTTTTTATAATTAGCGATCGCAACAAACAAAAACCAACCCTGAAGTCACTCCCGTCAACCCTGGAGCCACTCCCATCAACCCTGGAGCCACTCCCATCAACCCTGGAGCCACTCCCGTCAACCCTGGAACCACTCCCATCAACTCTGGAGTCACTCCCATCAACTCTGGAGTCACTCCCGTCAACTCTGGAGTCACTCCCGTCAACCCTGGAGTCACTCCCGTCAACCCTGAAGTCACTCCCGTCAACTCTGGAGTTAATATTTGCAGATAATTAACTGCGGTTATCTATCTGAGCGCGTTGCAAATTTCCAGAGAAGTCAACATAGACACTTTTCCATTCTGTGAAAACATCCAAAGCAGTAGTTCCAGCCTCGCGGTGTCCGTTACCGGTTTGTTTCACACCACCAAAGGGCAAGTGTACCTCTGCCCCAATAGTCGGGCCGTTAATATAGGTGATACCTGCTTCGATGTCGCGCATGGCAGTAAAAGCCCGGTTGATATCGCGGGTGTAAACTGAAGAAGAAAGACCATAATTGCTATCGTTGAGAATTGCGATCGCATCCTCAAAAGAGCTAACCTCAATTAATGCCACCACTGGCCCAAATATTTCTTCACGGGCAACTCGCATATCAGGCGTTACATCATCCAAAATAGTTGGTTGAAAGAAGTAGCCGTTTTTCAATGAGCCTTCACTAGCAATTTCCCCACCAATTAAAACCTTTGCTCCTTCCTCACGAGCAATATCTAAATATTTGCTCACCTGTTGAAGTTGCTTTTCATTGACTATCGGGCCAATATCTATATCAGAGTCAGTGCCAGCACCCAAGCGCAACTTACTAGTACGCTCATAAAGCATAGCAGTAAATTTTTCTTTGATATCACGATGCAAAATCAGCCGACTAGTAGCCGTACACCGTTGTCCAGTTGTCCCAAATGCTCCCCACACTGCACCATCTAAAGCAAGTTCTAAATCCGCATCTTCCATCACCACTTGAGCATTTTTACCACCCATTTCCAAACAGACACGCTTGTGAGTGCGTCCACAAGTAGCACCGACAAAAGCACCCGTTTCTGAAGAACCAGTAAACGACACCAAATCTACATTGCGATGCTCAACTAAAGCTTTCCCCGCCTCCTCTCCCACACCATGCACCAAGTTAATTACTCCTGGTGGTAAACCTGCTTGTTGAAAAATTTCAATCAATTTAGTTGCACAGGCGGAAGTATCTTCAGCAGGTTTGAGGATGACTGTATTGCCACATACTAAAGCTGGCATAGATTTCCAGCAAGGAATTGCTACAGGGAAATTCCAGGGAGTAATTAAGGCACAGACTCCGATGGGCATCCGCACTGTCATGGCAAATTTATTAGACATTTCTGAGGGTGTGGTTTGCCCAAATAATCGCCGTCCTTCGCCAGCACTGTAAAAGGCGCAGTCAATACCTTCTTGGACATCTCCCCTGGCTTCCGTCAAGGGTTTACCCATTTCCCGACTAATTAACTGGGCAAGTTCTTCTTTATGTTCGAGTAATATTTCCCCAACGCGAAAGATGTATTCTGCCCTCGCTGGAGCTGGAACTTTGCGCCAACTGCTGTAGGCTTTACGGGCGGCGGCTACTGCTGTATCTACATCTTGAACTTGAGAACGGGGAAATGTGGCCACCACTTCGTTTTTGTCGGCAGGGTTGCGACTTTCTAGAGTTGCTTCTCCAACAGCACTCAACCATTGGCCATCTATATAATTACGGCAAGATAGCGGAGTTGTCATCTTGAAAATCTCCGGCTGATGATCTACTGAAACTTGTGTACTAAGTTTGCTTGCTTTCTAGGTTATCCTCAAGTTTAAGAAATTGGGGTAAGAAGCAAATATCGATATAAAAATTAAGGCACAAAGGCTAGCACCCCTACAGGAGAACCAGAACCACCACGTAATCTTAGAGGTGCGATCGCTAGAGTAGTACCTTTCGGTGGCAGTTGATCCAAATTTGTCAGATTCTCCAACACAATGCGCGGTTGTTCTAAAACTAAGCGGTTAATCGCAAAACTGCGATCGTGTCCGGGGTCTACACCATGAGTATCAATTCCTACTCCAATTATTTGCCGTTCATCGAGTAAAAATTGAGTTGCATCACTACCAAACCCTGGAAAATGGGCAATTCCTTGAGTATCATGATTGAGGAATGCACTTTTATATGACCACTTTTTTTGCCAACCAGTATACAGTATAACTACGCAGCCACCAGAAATTTCACCGTATTCTTCTTCCCAAGCCAAAACATCAGCAATAGTCAGAGCATAATCAGGATTAACTGCTGTGGCTTGGCAAATATTTATAACCACCGCAGGTACAACCAAAGACTGGGCCGGGTATTGGTCAATTCCCACGGCAGAACTATGAAAACTGTTAGGAGCATTGATATGGGTAGCGCTATGTTCCCCCAAAGAGAAACGCCGCAAATAATAGCCATCATTATTTAGTTCAGCCACAGTTTCAAATTCTACTGTGGGATCTCCAGACCATTGGGGAATATCTACGTCAATTACATGACTTAGGTGGATAACGCGTGTATAGGTGATACTATTTTGACTTTGGGGTTGTATCATCCCAGCCTTCTATCTTGTTTGTACTCAGGGATTTTTTTATCAGGTGCGTAGGTGCAATTCGTTGTGTACATCGTCTGGGTTGGGCTATGCCTACGCAAAGATAGTACTACCATTACAACTTACAACGTTTTTAAAACCTAATTTTTTATACTAAAAGAAATAATCCCCCCAATTCCTGTAAATTTTAGGTTATTGAGGGGGTTCAAATGTTGCAGCAAAAAGTGAGTTAATCTTAGTTAACAACTATTAGGTTAAGTTTTAATTAAGCTTAGATTAAGATTAGGTATTTGGTGAAATTAAATATGCGTTATCCAGAACCCTTCTAGAGGCATAGCAGTATTACATCTCTACATTTTTTCACTCATATCTCTATTGGGTGATATCTACGTTGAGGGTTCTAGCTTTAGTGGAATCATCACAACAAACTCAGCACCTTGTCCTGGTGCTGAAATACACTGGATCTGTCCTCCATGTTTTTGGACTATAATTTGGTAGTTAATGGATAATCCCATACCCGTGCCTTTACCCACAGGTTTTGTAGTGAAGAAGGGGTCAAATAGGCGTTTGCGTACTTCCTCAGTCATGCCTGGGCCATTGTCAGCAATGCTAATGATTACATAGTCTTCTTGAATAAGGCTGCGAATGCGAATTTGTGGAAAAGTCATTTGTCCTTGGGAAGCAGTGCGTTGGACGGGTTTCCCGGCTTGTACCTCTGCTCTTAAGCAAGCTACGCGCAGCGTCTGTGACAGGAGAAGCAACTGCCGTTCATTTGTCCTTTGTTCACTTTGTTCAGTGTTATTTACTAATGACATAGGCGCTTCACCTTTCTGCAAGGTATGGCTATTGACAAATGACTCTTCTAAAGAATCGATCGCATTTGTCAGCAGATTCATAAACACCTGATTCATCTGTCCAGCGTGACACACTACTGGTGGCAGGTTGCCGTAGTCTCGAATTACTTGAATTTCGGGATATCCTGGTTTGGCTTTTAGGCGATTTTGCAACAGGAGCAAGGTACTATCCATACCTTCATGAATATCCACTGCCTTTGTACCGTCTTCATCAAGGCGAGAAAAATTGCGTAAAGACAGGACAATCTGCCGAATGCGTTCAGATCCCATCTTCATAGACTCCAGGATTTTGGGTAAATCTTGCTTGAGAAAGTCTAAATCAATGTCGCAGATTTGTTGGTTAATCTCTGGTGTTGGTGGGTAGTAGTTTTGTTGATAAAGTTCTACTAAGTGCAGCAAGTCTTTGGTATATTCACTGGCGTGGCTAATATTGCCGTAGATGAAATTGACGGGATTATTGATTTCGTGGGCAATACCTGCAACCAATTGTCCCAAACTGGACATTTTTTCAGTTTGAATCAGTTGGGCTTGAGTTTGTTGAAGTTCTAGGAGTGCTGCTTCTAGTTGCTGGGCTTTGTCTTGGGCAGTTTGGGCAGCAATGCGACTTTGGGTATAAAGTTTAGCTTGGTCAATGGCGATCGCTAGTTGAACTGTAACTGCTTGTAATAATTCTACTTCGTTGTTTGACCAAGGCCGAAAGCCACTACAATAACCACAGCTAAATGCACCAATTTCGCCAGATTGGGTGTGTACAGGCAGCGACATAAAGGCAGTAAAACCAAAATCCTGCAAAAACTGCTTTGCTATGGAATCGCCCATAGTCTCAGCATCATTAATACGGATGATTTCTCCGTTCAAAGTTTTGGCTGCGATTAGTTCAATTTCTCCATTAGTTGCTTCTTGTTGTTTAAGTAGACAGGGTAAAGAGGAACTTTTCGCCTCATATACTCTTTCCCAGGATGGTACATCAGCGTCTTGCCGATACCAAAAAAAGGCGCAGCGATCGATCTGAAATAAGTTATGAATCTCCTGCACTGCGGTTTCCACAATGTGATTGAGATCCAAAGAAGCTCGAATCTGATTAGAAAGACGATTGAGTAGTGCTTCTCGCTGGGCGCTTTCTCTGAGTGCAATTTCTGCTTCTTTGCGATCGGTGGTGTCATGGCAAATACCAACGAAGTATAAAATATTGCCATTAGCGTCTTTAATCGCAGATGAGTTGCTTGTATGCCATCGCCAACTATCATTTTTGTGTTGGACTCGATATTCAATTGCTTCTTGTTTCTTGCCTGTTGTCAAAATTCTTTGAAAATAATCGACACAGATATGCACATCATCAGGATGTATAAACGGAATAAAAGATTTGCCTTCAACCTCTGCAACCTCATGCCCAAAAATCTCAGTCCAGTTAGGAGAAACGTAGGAAAATATTCCTTCAAGTGTCAACGCAAAAATAACGTTGTTGGCATTTTCCACAATGCTGCGGAACTTGGCATTACTTTCTATTAAGGCTGCTTGGATGTTGTCGCTGGTGTCGCGGATTAGAACTATGATTTGCTGGTCTGGTAATGGTAATAATCTAGCTTCAAAATTATTGTTTTTTTCTGGTAGCGGTAAGGTATATTGAAAACTGACTTCATATTGAGTTTCAATTACTTGATTTATTGCTTGATGGAAGCGATCGCCTACAGCAGTTGGTAAGCATTCTCGCAAACTCTTGCCCTGACTATCTCCTGGTGGAATATACAGACTCTGGTTCAATCCTTGCTTGTAATCAAGAATACTTCCAGCAGCATCAAGGCGAAAGTATGAATCAGGAAGTACTTGCAAAATCGCTGCAAATTCTGATGTTTTTTGGCGTAACTGTGCTTCAACTGCTTGGCGTTTGCTAATTTCAGTTTGCAGTTGCTCTAATGCTTTTGCTAATTCTATCGCCCGTTCTCTATCTGTAATTTTACGTAGGCGACGAGAGGAATTTCTAGATGGCGAACAGCTTTCTGTTAGGGAAGGTTGACTTATCCCTATCGGCACTTCTGTTAGATCGATACAATAACCGATGTAACCGACAAAGCTACCATCTGCTGCAAATCGTGGCGCGGCTGTATCTAAAATCCAGCGATATTCACCATCAGCTCCACGCAGGCGATATTGCCTCTGGAAGGAATCATGCGTCGCAAATGCTCTCAGGTATATATCTTCACATTGCTGTCTATCTTCTGAATGGACGCTGCAAGTCCAGATATTGCCTATCTCCTCTTCTCGCGCAGATGCAAACGCGGCTGTTGTTAGATGTGTTCCAGTAAATTTCAGCCAATTGGAATTGAAGTAACAGTAAAGTGCATTGCATCCAGACATCCAAATCATCAGAGGAGCAGTATCCGTTTGCTGACAAAATACTTTTTCATGCTGTTGTATTTCTTCCTCTTCAACTATGATTTGGTTAACGTAGCTCTGCACCTTTTTAGAAAACACTTTTGCCTGCCTGCTCTGCCTAAATTATTAAAGTAGTAGTCTGAAAATATGATTTGTTAATACATGGATATAATCTTGTTTATACCAACCTGCTAACGATCTTAATACTTTATTTATTTTTATATCGGCAGAAATTCCTCTTTTACTGTAAATAAATCGAAAAAATGCTGAAGTTATCATTAAGATTAACTTCAGCATTTTTTGTGAGATTTAAACTAATCTATATATCAGGGAGCTTCTTTGACTTTGTTTATTTTTGAAATCGCCAATAAATTCATCTTAGCAAGGTGATTGCATTGCTGAAAAACCTGATTCAGCTTTCCTAAAACTATATGATTCTCTGCAAAGCGTTGATGTCTTTATAATAAATTCATAATAATCAAGAATTTTATCCAAAATAAATATTGATTTTTTATCAAGATGAATTCAGCATGAATTAGAATCTGGCTGATGGCTCTAGCTTGCTTATAACAATGGGTATAAAAGAGTTACAGAGCCACATCTGTATTCAGGAATTTTTATCTAATTAGTGGTATAAAAACCAACTTTATTTATTTATAATTCTGGATGATGATGAATGTATTATTTTTTATTGTTCCCAACAAAACCCAATTTTTTAAAATTGTCTTGACTAGTCAAAATGCCTTATATAGCAATCCTATCTGAGTTATGAGAAATCTAAGTGATGACTAACCGTTTCTCTACAAGACACTAAGTATAGCTTGCTTCCTCGTAGATAAGTATGCCAAATAAAACAGAACAAAAACAGAATTCACAAATCTCACAAATGATTTAGGATTGCTATAGCAAAATTGCAAATTAAATGAGAGAAATGCTAAATGTGATATCAACAGGTTGCAACAATTACTGGAAATCACATTTTATATGTTATAAAGCTCACAGAAATTAATGTTAGGCGGAAACTACTTTATGGAACCAGATCAACTAGGCCGTTTTAAGGAGTACGGCGAATTCATCCTCCGAAAGATAGATTCTGTGCCCCAGTACCCTTCTAAGCAAGAAGATTGGGTTCCAGCTAGTCTTGATGACTGTCTTCTTCGTTTGCGATCGGCTGCCCAGAAAACTGTAGACCTGGCAACTTCGCCTGTCAAAATTGGTGTGATGGGGGAATTCAGTAGTGGAAAAACCTTACTTTTAGGCAGTCTAATTGGATATGCAGATGCTTTGCCAGTCAGTGAAAACCCCACTACAGGTAATGTTACCGCCATACATATTATCCCGCAAGACGATTTTGCCACGACACAATTAAGTAATTTTACGGTTGAGTATCTTTCTCATGAAGGAGTACATGAGTGTCTACGCTTTATGTTAGGGGAAGCCCATAAACGCACGACAGCAGCAGGGCTTCCTCCGATACCAGTATCGAAACTCAACTCTGGCAACGATATTATTAGCTGGTGTGAAGAAGCCTGGAATAGCAGTAACAATTTAGAGCTACGTTATTTACTCCGGGAGTTGGTATTATTCCTGCGCGCTTATCAAGCTTATGGGGAAGTTATGTGTGGTGGGCACTACCAGATTGATGCGGTGACTGCCCGCGAGGGGCTACAGCTAGTCGAGCAGCCAATGGCAATCCAAACTCTGAAATTCGAGGATCTGCCCCCAGCACACATCCGATTACCGAGTCCGCCCCAAAGGCTACCAACAAAGTTGTTACAGAATAGCTTTCCACTGATCCGCCGCGTAGATATTGATGTGAAAATCTCACGGGAAATTTGGGATTTTGCAGACGCAGCTAAATTTATTCTCATCGATTTTCCGGGATTGGGGGCTGCTAATTCCGGGGCTAGGGATACCTTTTTGTCATTGCGGGAATTGGCAGAAGTACAGACAATTTTGGTATTGCTAAATGGTAAATCTCCGGGTAGCGATCGCGCCAATAAAATCTTCACGATGATGCAGCAGCAGCGACCGGGACAAGACCTGAAAGATTTAATTCTCGTCGGTGTGGGTCGTTTCGATCAACTACCTCTAGATAGCGAGGGTGGCGAAAGAGAACTTGACCATCTGATTGAAGATAGCCATTTAGAAGAGGAAACGGTTCTCCAAAAACTCAAAGTTCTGCAAACTACCATTGACGGTGCAGCAGCATTTACAACCGAAAAAGACCGCATCGTTTTACTATCGCCACTGTTGGGGTTGGCTGAATTAGCAAAACGTTCTAGTACCGTGAAAGCAGGTTCACCAGAATTTTTGGCTAACTTAGACTATCCTGATTATCTAGATCGGTCTAAACGCCTACAACAGAAATGGGAGCTATTAAGTGAACGGCTGCTAGAATCTAACACCCGTAGCTATTTAGGCAGACAGCTAGGTTACTTTAGTCAAGATGGGGGACTTAGTAAGCTGCGGGAATTGATTCAAACCCACGTAGCAACTCATGGTCTAAAGCAACTCTATGAAGATACTAGAAGAGCTGCTGATGTGGTGAGTCAGCAACAAGATCACTTGAAAGACATCATAGATGAAATTCACGATCAAGGCATCCCCACAGGCGATAGTCCCGCTTTTATCGAATTGCGTTTTGTGGTCGAAAGCTTAGATAAAACCTACAGAAATTTTCAAAAAGATATCGGGAAAGAACCACTTAAAGATCGGCGCGGTGTTGTTGTCAGCGATGTAGTTAAAGACGAACTTACCTTTAGAATCCTTAATTGGAACCAGTGGACTTTACTCTTCAACAAAGCCAATAATGGAGCGATCGCTCTGGCAGAATCTAAAGGTGCAGCTGGGAAATTATTCGATCGGGGAAACCGCGTAAATACTTCCCTTCCAACTAAGAGCGATGATTTTTATCCAGTATTTGAGAAAACCGTTAAAGAAGTAGAAGATTTTGCGCGCGATCGCATTCAGCAAGCAGTGGTAGATTTGTTGAGCCAATTATCAAATTATATAGCCCCAGAACGCGAACAATTGCAGGCATTTTTCCATCCAGAAATGGAACAAGAAATCGAAGAAAAATTTGGTTTTGAAGATGCCGATCTCTTTTACAAATTATTACTAGGATGCGATCCTAACGAATGGAAAGAAGCAATCATCGCTGAAATCAGTAGTAAAGACAAAACCGTTGCACCCGAAATTATCTTTCCTTTAGCACGTCAAGACGATAAACACAACGTTGGTCAAATCTTTGATTGGGCACCAGAGAAAAGCCAAGGCTTACCCAGATCCAGCAATCACCAACTTTTAGTACTGCGACTGCGAGATGAAATTACTGCTAGTGCCAGCCTCCATCTTGTGCAGTATGTTAGCGAAGTTAATCAGCAAATAAATGCCGAACTAGAAGGCATTTTGGATCAAATTATTCCTAGTTTGCAAAACCTTTCAAAAAAAGAAACTTTGCTAAGATATTTGGCGGCTGGCGAATTGCCATCTGAGATCCAAATTCCTACTTGGTTGCAAATTATTGCTGAAATAGCGGCTGTTTCTCCCTCAGATGATTTGGATTTGAGATGAGGCGATCGCTTAGAGATATGAGGATGTATTTGTGAGACGTGATGCAATTTTTTATACAATTTTCAAGCGTGTCCCAGGATTGTTTTTCGAGTTAGTAGAACAACCACCGCCTGAAGCTGCTAGCTATCGCTTTGAATCAGTTGAGGTTAAAGAACCAACATTTCGGATTGATGGGGTATTTTTACCTCCACCGGATGCAACCTCTCAGACGATCTTTTTTGCTGAGGTACAATTCCAAAAGGATGAGTTACTGTACCATCGATTTTTCACCGAATCCATGCTGTATATGTATCGTAACCCTTCGCTTTACGATGACTGGTACGGGGTAATTATTTTACAATCTCGCAGCTTGGAACCGGAAAAAACCAATATTCACAGATCGTTACTGAACAGTTCTCAAGTACAACGAATTTATTTAGATGAGTTAGGTAGTCCTGATGAGTACAAAGTAGGTATCAGTTTGATGCTGTTGACTATTGCTTCAGAGACTCAAATGGTTCGGGAAGCGAAACGTTTAATTGAGCGGGTGCAACAAGAAGAGATAACTCTCTTGGCTAAGAAGGAGATAATAGATGTAATCACAACAATTGCAGTTTATAAATTCGCAAACTTAAGTCGTGAAGAGGTAGAAGCAATGTTAGGAGTTAAGTTAGAAGAAACTAGGGTTTATCAAGAAGCTAAACAAGAGGGGATAGAACTAGGACTAGAACTAGGACTACAACGAGGACGAGAACAAGCAAAACTTGAAGTTGTACCTCAGTTCTTAGCCCTTGGTATGTCGATGGAAGAGGTTGCCCAATCACTTAATTTAACCATCGAACAAGTAAGACTTGCAGCTGAGTAATCACAACAATTACTGGTTATAAATTTGCAAACTTAAGTAGTGAAGAGGTAGAGGCAATGTTTGAAATTACGTTACAAGAAACTAGGGTTTATCGAAAAGCTAAATAAGAAGGACGACAAGAAGCACTAGAAAAAGTAAAACTTGAACTTATACCTCGGTGTTTAGATTATGGTATTTCTATAGAAGAGGTTTCCCAGTTACTTGATTTAACTATCGAACAAGTAAGACTTGCAACTGAGCAACAGTCTTCAACATCAACTTAGTAACATACCGTAATTTTCATAGCAATGCCTAGTTTGAGCTACGCCTACGTCCTTTCATCTAAAAGCGTAGGCGTAGATATCGCGCTAAATAAAAAAGCCAGTGCTAAACAGAATCAGTGGTACAGGAGCAAAAATTAAAAGTTTTTACCATAAGGATTCTCTGAATTTGTAATTTTATAATGCAATATTACAGTTTTTAGCCAGCTATAAAATAAACAACAGAAAGTGATACTATAATGAACCCTTTCCAATTAAATAACTATAGCGATCGCGAACCAAGCGAGAAACAACAAAAAAGATTTCCGGGATGGTTTGCTTTAGATTTTGGTACATCGAATTCGACAGTCACACTTTTCGATCCAATGGAAGTACCGATCGCAGAAATCTTACCAAAAGAACAAGAAATGCGGTTGCGCGATCGCTTATCGCAATGGCTAAGTTCTCCCGTATCTGTGGCTTTACCGGATGTCAGCGCTGATGATTGGGCAAAGTTTATCACAGAAATTAGCAAAAATTTGGAGATAGAACCCAGCCGATTGAGCGAAGTATTTGAAAGTGATAATAAAGAGCGATTTTTGGAAGCAATTCGCCAAATTGAACTTTCTTTAGGAAACAGCGAGAGATTCCGCCGTGCTGTCAGCAAAAAACTTTACCAAATTTATCATGAGGTGTTCCGCGTCCCTACCCTAGAGTCACAAAATCTGATCCCAGTTGTGCTGGATATCGATCGCCGCGATACGGAAATTCCCAGCGAGTCGGAAATTTCGCATTTAGAAGACTTAAAACTACGGATGGGAAGGGAAGCTAGAGATAACCGAAAAAAAGCGATCGCTCAAGGTACAAGCGGTTCTTTAAAGGAAATTATCAGCAGGTTTCACCATTCACCCAAACGTTATTTTGGCCAGGAGCGATCGTTTTCAATTATTTTGGATGGTGAAGAAGAAACAATTACCGCAAATCAGTTAATCCAATCTGCTTGGGCGCATTTAATCGAGTTAACTGAAGATTATCGCCAACACGCACGACGCAGATTTTCGGAAGGAGATTTTTTAACAGCAGTTGTCACCTACCCAACAGTCGCTCCTCCAGTTGTTCGTAAAGAAGTTAGAGAACTGGTTGAGCAGTTGGGGATCGATGATGTACAAACTGCTTATGATGAAGCCGTTTCTGTGGCAATATTCTTTTTATGGCGAGAATTTGGTGGTAATCTCAACATTGGCATTGAGTCATTCAAAACTCGTTGTCGCCAAGTAGGAAATAAATGGTCACAAAATGTCCTCGTTTTGGATATCGGCGGCGGAACTACAGACTTAGCTTTAATCGAACTGACTTTAGAAGATAAAACCCCAGCTTTTGCTGATTATGAAGACCGAGGTTTAGGAGGACGTTACTATAAACTCACTCCCAAACTATTAGGTTCATCTGGTCATTTACAGCTAGGTGGTGAGTTAATTACACTGCGAATTTTTCGATTATTAAAGGTTGCGATCGCAGACTTTTTATTGACAGCAGTAACAACAGGTGATATTGAAAATGAAAAGCTAGAAGATTTAATTAACTCTGAGTTAAACGAGCGCTTCTTAGAACAAGGCAAATTTAAAACTGGCAGTCTTTTAAAATGTCTGGATAGAGAGAATCCTGAAGGTGATATTTCTTACAAAGATGCCCTAGATACTGCTGAGAAAGTATTGCCCACCCGTTGGCAACAAGCACCTCAACGTCTGCAATCTTTTTATATTCTCTGGGATTATGCAGAAGCAGCCAAACTTAAACTTGGGCAAAAGCCACCAGCAGAGAATTCTCTATTAACCTTCACACTTTCTGAGCAGCAAATTTCTGAATTGCTCACCCAAAGCGCCGTTAAATTGCAAGTCCAAGATCCAAATAACATCTGTGTCACCTTAAATAACCAACAATTTGAACGAGCCGCCGCATCTGGAATTAAAGAAGCGATCGGGATTGCCAAAGGATTAATGGAAAGTCGTTTGCGTCCCGACGAACTCACCAAAGATTCTTGGAATTCTCAAAAAGTTGATTGGTTAATTTTGTCTGGAAAAACTTGTAATTTAGACATAGTACAGCGCCAAATTTACCAAGAATTTAGTAAATCTCCATATTTTGTCTGGAATCCAGAACGAATTACTTTTGTGTTGGAATTTACCAAGCTGGCTACATCCGCCGGGGCTTGCTATGCCGAAAAGTTACGAAGATTGAGATTCGATCCAGAAGAGTCTAAAAGCTTGCTGCGTAAAGGAGCAAACCAGCTAGAAATTGATGTCAAAAACCTCTTTTATTATTTGCCCTGCAACTTCAAACGCAAAACCCAAAGCAACGATTTACTAACTATATTCAAAGCTGGACAAGAGCTCTATCAACTCGCACCTTGGGAAACTGTTGCTAAAGTTCGTACTCATTGGCAAGGCATACAATTAACTAACATTATCTACCGTCAAGATTACGAAGAGGGAGATTTACGACTATGGGGAAGCTTTGACGGCAAAAACCTCATGAATCAACTGGAAATGCCAGAAGCAGAATTTCTGAAAAAAATCAAAGTCCAGTTTGAAATTGACCAAACTCTCGAATTTAACGTGTTGCTTTGTCAGGGAAATCCCCATTACTTGATTGATATTTCTGGTATTGATTTAGAAGCGGTAGTTTCAGAAACTTCAGCGCTATTTGCTGATGGTAAATTGAATTGGAATATAGCTGTAGAAGGCTTCAATAAAGACTTAAATGATGGTGATATTGCCGTCAATGTAATTGAGTCAGCAACTGTCGATCAACCAGATGCCTATCATCTTGTATTTGAAGTAGGAAATGATGGTAGTAAAACGTTCCAAAAATTTCACTATCTCCGCGATGGTGTGACGCAACCAGGAATTGGGTTAATTAGTAATCCCTTACCTCCATTCCCACAAACTGGCCAGCACACCTTTTATGTTTATCAAACAGATGCCGAAACCAATAGCAAAAAATGGATAAGAATTGGCGCACTCAGTAAACCAGATATAACCACAGATTACCCTTGCCAATATCGTGTAACTCTCGACGATCGAGGTATTCTAAGGATGCACGCTGGTGAAGTGCCTTACTGGACATCACAAAATCAAGAATGCTTGAAAGAAGAAGGATGTGTTTATCGTGCTGAATTAGAATTGCAACCTAATGAAGTTGATAAAGAACGCGATCCCTTTTGTGGCATACATTAAACCTCTGTGTTCCTCTGCGCTAACCTTCTCTGCGAGACGCTTCTCTTTCAGAGACGCTAAAGCGAACGCGAATGCGTTCCTCTGCGTTAAATAAAAATTAATATTTTTAAACGAAAAGGGGCGCAGAGGTTTGCCAAGTTTAATTCTATGAATATATTTGGAGGTGATATTTATGCAGCACTTGCGTCAATTATTAGAGATAGAAAACTCAGAGTTAGCCCAATTACTGCGGTTTAGTTTGTATGGACTAGAGGCTACTTTAAATCAGGCTCACACAGAATTACCACTAGATCCAGGATCTAAAATATGCGATGAGGTGCTGCAAGAACTCCATAACCTGTTGGAACCTTCACCCCCACAGCAAAATACTGGTTGGGAAGATACACAAGATGAGTTAAAATTAAGCCACCTTCGAGAAGCTTTTAATTCTGACTCAGAACTTAGTTATTATCTGGGTAATTCCCAACTACAAAGCCAAACAGACTCAGACTTGTGGAATGAGATTCAACGCAAACTGCTGCGAGTTCCAGAGGATTTGGCTGCATCTTGGCAACAGCGTACCTTAGATATGGCTGAAAAAGTTGGTGCGATCGCAGATAATTCTAACCTTTATCAACTTCCCTTTATCCGCGATGAAATTATCTACCCCGGACTTAGTGGTACTATTCAAACTCAGGGATTGTGCTTATATCAACAAGCACTTTCAAATCCACTAGTTACCCAAGGCAATGCATCTGATTTACCAGCGGCATTCCTATTTTTATATATGAATTTTATTGAAATTGACCCAGATTTACATCATGCTTTAAAGAGCGTTTTTAGTTTTGATGTCATTTCCTTACACTCTAAACCAGAACAGCGCGATCAATATATTGAGGCTTTAAGCGATCGCTTCCAACGCACTCAAAAAGCAGAAAAAAACACCGATCCCCTATCAATTCTCCGTGCCTGGATTGATATGGACGAGGCTATACATTCCCTAATATTCGTACCACCCGCTGAACGCTATTCTTGGTGGGGAAAGCTACAACATGAATCACGGCGCATCCTGAAGAAAGTCGCTGATGAAGCTATTAATGCAGGTAATGAAGTGCGAATTCGCCAATTATCGGGACTTTATGCAGATATCTGTGCTTTATCCAAGGATGACTTACAACTAGACTGTGGTGGTATTCCTGGCGAAGTCTTAACTTGTCTTCGAGTGTATGCGCGAATTAATCAAGAAGAATCTCCAGGGCGTGTAATATTTCGCTCATCACGCTAGCTGCTAGCAACTTTTCTAATTCTTGAGATTATGAGGCAAGGCAGACAATTTTACTAATCTCCGCCTTGCCTCATAATCTAATGAAGCTAAAAACGTTTAAATCTAAAGGATGCCCCAGAAGTGTAAAATCCCTTGACCAGAAAATACTTCAAGTGCAACAGCGGATAAAAAACCAATCATTGCAAAACGACCGTTCCAGTTTTCGCTCTGAGGAGTGAAGCCCCACCGCAAAGCATTAGGATCTTCTGAAACCGAAGGCGTAGTCTTCTTAACGTCTGCCATAAATAATACTCCGAGCTTTTATGTTGTAACAGTTATCACTGTCTGTAAAGTAATGTAACAGACTTTTACGAAAATGCAACATAAACTATAGATAAAATTCAGTAAGAGATATTACGGCTACGTAGTTTTTTGTTGGTAGGTTTGCGATCGCCTATGAGGGCAAGCTACGCCCCAACAGCCAATTACTTCAGAAAACTGTAGCCATTCAGGAGGAAATTAACTCTTGCTTGGTCATTTCTATGCTTTAATAACCAGTGCTGAACTAAACTATGGCAAAAAGAAATATTAAGAAAAATTTGGATATATGGCAGAAGTTCTTCATTTTACAGGATTTATCAAAGGAGTGACCTATAAAACTTACTTGGATGATAATTTAAGTAGGATTAGTTTAGATGTATTTGATGTCAATAAAGAAAGGGGTTATGGATTAATCAAGTCACCTACAACTGAAATTGCTTATTCAAAATGGGTCTCACCTAAGAGAACCAGAAGTTACCCATTTGCGAGAATTTATAATACATATAATTCCTCGAAAGTTATAACTATTATCCCAGTGATTAAAGATGAGGGCAAAGATGGCGATATAGATAAAATTCAATACTCTACAATTTCTTGGATGAATTTGCTTAATATCTATATAGTACTTGCTTATTACGAAACAGCAAAAAAAAGTACTAAAAAAGGGCAAATTGATAAGAATAAGTTGAGTAATCAGAAATTTGCTAATGATTTTGTTAAATTTCAAATCAGTGAAATATTAGCATATCGCCAAAGCGCACTTCATTGGAATAATAATCTATTTGAAGAAAGATTTACACAAACGTTTGAAAAAGCTCTAGATTCTTATGATTCGATTTTTCATCAAACTGGAGTAATAATTCACTCACGAGAAGGATTAGATAAATATTTACATAAAATCAGAGAAGAGTTTGAGGAATTTAAGAATATTTCTCTTAAAGGTTCTCAGAGTGCTAGTAAGAGAGAAGCGCTGACTTCTCATAAGCTAGAATGTTTAGTGGATGGATTAAAAGCAACTTTTAGTATTGAAAACTATCTTGGCGGAATTTACTATTTGACTCCTGATGAGATAATATTCGAGAACAACACTTATATTATACAAGAGTCAAAAAATACTTCAACAGCATCTTTGCCAAAGCTCCCTGATATTCAAGATGGCTTATTCAAGCTAATTTTATTTTCTAATTTAGATTCTTTAATATTGAATGGTCAGGAAGTATTATTTGCTACAAAGCTCAAGCTTACAGGTAACAATATTATTGGTTCTATTGTCTTTCCAGATGCATCACTAGAAGAACTCAAATATTTTTTAGAAGTTAATATTAAAAGTTTTAATACAAATCAAAAAATAATTATTAAAAAATTGGCTTTAGAAGCTGAAAATAATCAGAAACTTCAAATAGAAGTATCCAGTAATTTTTAAACCTTATAATTTTTGGTTATGATCAAAAGTCCTCTGCGATATCCTGGTGGTAAGTCAAAAGCAATTAATCAAATATCTGAATACTTACCAGAAAGCTTTTCTGAATTTAGAGAACCTTTTGTAGGTGGTGGTTCTGTATTTATTTATATAAGACAAAAGTTTCCTCATATCAAAATTTGGATTAATGATTTAAACCGCGAACTATTCTTATTCTGGAAGTTTGCTCAATCCGATCTAGCCCAGTTAGTTCAAGAAATTCGGCATATTAAAGTTAAATATACAGATGGTAAATTATTATTTGCAGAATTAACTAGCGTAGATGTCAATAATTTATCTGATTTAGAAAGAGCAGTTCGCTTTTTCGTACTCAATAGAATTACTTTTTCAGGAACTGTAGAATCAGGCGGTTTTTCTGAACAAGCATTTCATAAAAGATTTACTGATTCTTCAATAGAACGGCTAGAAAAGTTAGAAAATATTCTCTCAGAAAATGTCCAAATTACTAATTTAGATTACAGCCACCTATTAAAATCAGAAAGTGAAGATGTATTTTTATTTTTAGATCCGCCATATTTTAGTGCTACGAAATCAAAGCTATATGGTAAAGATGGTGACTTGCACACTTCTTTTGAACATCAGAGGTTTGCTAACCTTTTGCAACAATGTCATCATCGCTGGCTAATTACCTACGATGACTCATCGCACATTCGAGAAAATTTTCAATGGGCTAATATTTCAGAGTGGGAATTACAGTATGGGATGAATAACTATAAGCAGAGTGGTGCAGCTAAAGGAAAAGAGTTATTCATTACTAACTACGAAGTTAAACTTGATTTGGATAAAAAATCACAAGTTCAGAATCTTGCTAATCCAGCTTTGCAATTAAGCCTTGAGATTTAAACCTAACTTTGATAGCTTCCAATTTTCCGGTAGGATAACCCCATAGCTCTCAATATAGCTACAACATACAAACCTTAGCTATGATAACTCCCTCAATCCCTGCTCAAGAATTCTCTGCTAGCTGGTATGTCCTGCTACAACAATTAATTGATGGCCAATCCTTATCCCGTAATCAAGCTGCTGAATTGATGCAAGGTTGGCTCAGTGAAGCGGTTCCCCGAGAGTTGTCAGGGGCTATTTTAACAGCATTGAACTTTAGAGGCATTTCTGCCGACGAGTTGACCGGCATGGCTGAAGTATTACAATCTCAATGTTCCCCACTCAGCACTCAGCACTTAGAACTCAGCACTGTAATAGATACCTGTGGCACTGGTGGAGATGGTTCATCAACCTTTAATATTTCTACAGCCGTTGCATTTGTCGCCGCAGCATCTGGTATACCTGTCGCCAAACACGGCAATCGTTCAGCCTCAAGTCTCACAGGAAGTGCAGATGTATTGGAAGCTTTGGGTGTAAACTTGAGTGCCTCTAGTGAAAAAGTACAAGCCGCACTACAAGAAGTCGGGATCACTTTCTTGTTTGCCCCTGGTTGGCATCCAGCACTCAAAGCGGTTGCGTCATTACGGCGGACTTTGAAGGTGCGAACAATTTTTAATTTGCTCGGGCCGTTAGTAAATCCCTTGCGTCCAACTGGGCAGGTAGTGGGCTTATTTACTCCTAAGCTTTTGGCAACAGTTGCCGAGGCTTTACAGAATTTGGGCAAGGAAAAGGCGATTGTGCTGCACGGACGAGAAAAACTTGATGAGGCTGGGTTAGGAGATGAAACTGATTTGGCGGTGTTATCAGACGGAGAAGTGCAGCTAACTACCATTAATCCCCTAGATTTAGATTTAACGCCTGCTTCCATAGGTATGCTTCGGGGTGGAGATGTCCAAGAGAATGCGGTGATTCTCAAGGCGGTACTCCAAGGTAAGGGAACTCAGGCGCAACAGGATGCAGTAGCTTTGAATGCCTCGTTGGCACTGCAAGTAGGAGGTTCGATCGCACTTCTAGATCACGCCCAAGGCATTAAAATTGCTAAGGATATCCTACAAAGTGGGGCTGCTTGGACGAAGTTGGAGGAGTTAGTTGAGTTTCTGGCGGATTGATTTGCGATCGCAATTGCGGGCGAAACTCTACGACATTACGCTTAATGGTGACATCGTAGTTACCAAAAAAGTCATGTCCTAAAAGTCCAGTTTCTAGTTCCGCACCTGCGATCGCAACTGGTATTTTATTCACTATTACCCCGCCAACTGCCATCGAATTAACATAGCCCACGGGAAATTCTACCGCTCTAGAACTCGCGGTGTTTGCCTTAGCTTTTCCCACTGTCACGATTCCCAAAGCATTAGCCATATCTTGGGTAATTACAGTGCCACTTGCTCCAGTATCGACAATCATCTCAAATTGTTGCTGGCCATTGAAGGTGACTTCCACAATTGGCGTACCACCAATTCGTCTTTTTATCGGCGCTGTAAATACTGCTTCATCGGGAATCACCACTGCTGATGACGGCAAACCTGGCTCTGGTGATAACGGTTTTACTTGTATAGGAGGTAAAGTGAACTTTGGTGTGGTTTCTCTTTGAGGAACAACAACGACTATTTTCTGAGGTTCTCTAACTACAACAGGGCGGGGATTAGCTTGCTGTTGGGCATATTTAACTTGGCGGCGATATTCCTTAATTTTGGTTTGAGCGATCGCAAATTCTGGGCTTTGTCGCCGTACTTTTTGCATCAGCGCGATCGCCTCCTGGTACTGACTCGCCACCAACTTCCAATCATCTGGAGATTGAGCCGATTGGCTGATACTCCAAGCGCCAACAGCTTTGTCTCGTCCGATCTCAAAAAGACTTGGTTCACTTTCAAACGGATCTAGCGGCTGCGCTTCTGGGCTAGCTGCTGGTCTTACTGGTTCAACGGTAGGCTTTCTTGATGCAAGATCCCCAACTGGTGTTTGTTGCTCATTGCCAACAATCGCAGTGTTCTGTTTGTCTTCACTACAGGCAACACACAAAACCGCTAGAGCGCTTGATACAAAAATTAGGGTTGCACGGGATAAAAAAGACTGAAGCATAATTAATTTTAACTGCCCAAGCTTTGCCAAATCCACTCCCGCTACTTTAATTCCCTTTTAATTTTAATTAACTATCTTAAAAACTCCCAATTGCTCAACTCATGGGATAATTAGCAATCGCAGTATTGGGTACTAGGAATTAGATACTAGGGAAGAAGCAAGGGAGTAAAGAGAAAGGGAGTAGAGTTTTCCCCACCCTGTACCTCTCTATCCAATACCCAGTACCCAATCCCCAGTACCCAATCCCCAATCTACTATGCCCCTGACTGACTCAATACCAGCTTTACTTGTCCTAGCAGATGGAACCACTTATCGCGGTTGGTCTTTTGGTGCAACGGGAACCGCGATCGGAGAAGTGGTGTTCAACACTGGCATGACCGGCTATCAAGAAGTCCTGACTGACCCTAGTTACCGCGGTCAAATTGTCATTTTTACCTATCCTGAATTGGGGAATACTGGCGTCAATCCTGAAGATGAAGAATCAGATGGCCCCCAAGTGCGGGGTGCGATCGCCCGCAATATTTGTCAGCGTCCAAGTAACTGGCGATCGACACAATCTTTACCTGACTACCTCAAACAAAATCATGTGCCAGGGATCTACGGCATCGATACCCGCGCCCTCACACGCAAAATTCGGATGTTCGGAGCGATGAACGGTGGCATTTCTACAACCATTCTCGATGAAGCGGAATTGCTAGAGCAGGTACTAGCAGCCCCAAATATGGCAGGATTGAATCTGGTTCGTGAAGTCACCACCCCAACGGCTTATGAATGGTCTGATCCCACAATTCCAGCTTGGGAATTCAACGCTGAAGCTGCGGAAAATGTTGAGGAAGCCTTTACTGTTGTTGCCCTTGACTTTGGCGTTAAACGCAATATCTTGCGTCGCTTAGTAAGTTATGGTTGCCGGGTAATTGTTGTACCCGCTGATACACCACCAGAAGAAATCCTCAATTACAATCCAGATGGTGTGTTTCTTTCTAATGGGCCTGGCGACCCTGCTGCGGTCACTGAAGGGATTGCAACTGCCAAAGCACTCCTGTTAAGTGAAAAACCCATCTTTGGTATTTGTATGGGACACCAAATTTTAGGTCATGCACTAGGGGCAGAAACCTATAAACTCAAATTTGGTCATCGTGGTTTGAATCAGCCTGCCGGTTTACAACAACGGGTAGAAATTACTAGCCAAAACCATAGTTTTGCTATTGACCCAGATTCTTTACCTACAGCAGTTGTGGAAATTAGCCACCTAAACTTAAACGATCGCACCATTGCCGGGGTACGGCACAAATCTCTACCTGTGTTCTCCGTACAGTATCACCCAGAAGCTAGTCCTGGCCCACACGATGCTGATTACTTGTTTGAGCAATTTGTTCAATCCATGCGAACAGCACGTCAAGCCGTGGCAGAGGTGAGGTAAAAATAGGGAATGGGGACTAGGGACTAGGGACTAGGAAATAAGATTAAGAATACTATTTTCCAATCCCCAATCCCCAATCCCCAATCCCCAATCCCCAATCCCCAATCCCCAATCCCCAGTACCCAATCCCCTATTCCAGCAGATTGTAGACAATATGCTCAAAAACCATCTATACTTGAGCGTTCACTTTAACTCATGAGGAGGGAATTATTGCTGAGCCACTGAATCTAACCGTTAGCCTGAGAGGCACTCGTGAAGTCCGGGATAACTGTCAGCTATTCCGCCTCACAGGTTTGTTAGATGCTTTTTCCGAGCCGACATTTCGCAAGACACTTGGCAGCAAGATAGACGAGGGTCCTAAGCACATTATTTTGGATCTCTCACAAATTGATTTTGTTGATAGCTCTGGCTTGGGTGCTCTGGTGCAGCTAGCCAAGCAGGCTCAAACTGCCGATGGCACTTTGCAAATTGTTACAAATGCCCGCGTAACTCAAACGGTCAAGCTTGTTCGCCTAGAGAAGTTTCTCTCCCTGCAAAAATCAGTTGAAGACGCTCTAGAAAACGTCAAGTAGTCTTGATTGCTCGATCTGAGAGTTAAATTTAGCTATCCAGATTCAATATCGGATAGCTTAATTTTTAAAACTTCTGGCATAAAACCTCTCTCCTTGTGGGAGAGGCATAAAGCCAGTTGAGCTATTATGTTTAAAGTTGAGTAATAACTAAAGATATAAACACCCAACTCTTGGGTATGTAATCGTTGGCTAGAATATTGGATAAATAATCAAATCTGAGATATTTGTAAGAAATACAAAGCCAGCAGATTTGTTTATAGATAGACTTGACTCGATGCTGTATAGTTAAAAGTTGTCGTTTACTCAGTAAGCATGGCAATGCTACCAAGTGAAAGGGTGAATTTGATGTCAAAATTTTACCCTGTCTTAGGCGCAGACCACAAGAAGTAGGCGAAATTTGGTTTATAGATGTTGACATCAGGGTGATTTAAAATGCCAACTCTCAATCAAAAAGATGAAATTAGGAAGTAAGTTTGATAGTATGGATTATGCTAAGTATACTATCATGACATACTTCAGAAAAATCAGTCTTTGCGAAGAATGCTTGCCGAATGTAGCCCGTCAAGGAATGATTTATTTGTGAAGTCACAGGAGGAAGAGCTATTAGATGGACAAGATGAAACTCTCAAACAGAGCTTGTCTTGGACTGAAGCACTCTTGGCAACCACAGCGCCATTCCAACAGATTTCCCTCTCACAAGTGCAACAAATTTCTCCTAGTGCTTTAGCATATTTGGGGGATGCAATTTATGAGTTGTATGTTAGAATGTTCTATCTGCTGCCATTGCAGCGGTCAGGAATTTACCATCGTCTGGTAGTGGAGCAGGTAAGAGCAGAAACACAAGCGCTACATTTGCGATCGCTAATTCCTCATCTCAGGGATACCGAATTAGAAATTGTCCGACGGGGTAGAAACGCCGCAACAGGACGCCCTAAGCGACTTAATCCCGAAATTTATCAACAGGCAACTAGTCTAGAAACTTTAATAGGCTACTTATATATCACCGATTACCAACGTCTAACCGAACTGTTGCAAATACTTCATCTAGAAAAAGAGTGAAAACTCAATTTCGCAGTAGCCACAACACTAGATTAGGTTCAAAAAATTGAGGTAATCGGAACTATCAACCATACGCTATATTCATAACTCAAATGCAGGATAAACCCAGAAAAGTCAAGACTTCTAGCGAACCAAATCGTGGACAACCCGTAAAAATTAAAGGTAAACGTGTTGTTACTAATCCGGCTCGCAATCCCAGGAAAATAGATAGCAACCCCATCTCTGTTGCCAATCCAACTCGCAATCCCAGGAAAGTAGATAGCAACCCCATATCTGTTGCCAATCCGACTCGCAATCCCAGGAAAATAGATAGCAACCCCATATCTGTTGAGAATCCAACTCGCAATCCCAGAAAAGTAGATGGCAACACCATCTCTGTTGTTAATCCGAATCGCAATCCCAGGAAAATAGATAGCAACCCCAGCTATGGGAACTCGCGACAACGAAATAGCAACTTCTCCCAGCCGTCTGTATCTACACAGCCGACAGAAGAAGATAACGATCTCATCTACGGTCGTCATCCAGTATTGAGTGCATTGCAAAATCAGCGCAATCTCAACCGTCTTTGGATTACTACCCGTCTGCGATACGATCCCAGCTTTCACCATTTTCTCTTGCAAGCAAAGGAAAATGGCACAGTTATTGATGAAGTTGAACCCAAGCGTTTAGACTATCTCACCAACGGTACTAATCACCAAGGTGTGGCAGCACAAATTGCTCCTTACGCTTACACCGAATTGCCCGATCTAATTGAGCAGTGCAAATCTGTAACCGATGCTGTAATTGTCGTGGCTGACGGAATTACCGATCCCCACAACTTGGGAGCAATAATTCGCACTGCCGAAGCAATAGGCGCTCAAGGATTGGTGATTCCTCAAAGAAGGGCATCTGGGATCACTTCCACTGTCATGAAAGTGGCAGCAGGTGCTTTAGAAAATTTTGCTGTAGCAAGAGTTGTCAACCTCAGCCGCTCCTTAGAAGAATTAAAGGAAGCTGGCTTTTGGATTTACGGTACTGCTGCAAGTGGTAGCGAACCTTTACATACAGTCAATTTTACTGGCCCAATCGTTTTGGTAATTGGCTCAGAAGGTGAAGGTCTGGGTATGTTGACTCAACGCTCCTGTGATTTTTTAGTATCGATTCCTCTACAGGGTAAAACTCCCAGCCTGAATGCTTCTGTAGCAGCGGGTATGGCGCTTTATGAGATTTATCGCCAGCGATCGCTAAATACGCTGCACTTAGATAAATTGCAAAAATTCTCTTTGAAAAAATAACAGTAACAGAGTATAAAGAAATGTAAAAGATAATAAAGCAGCATATCGTTTAACACCCTGTAGACGTTTATAAATCGGCTAAAACCATGAAAACCATTTGGCATAACCTCAAGGAAGTGTTAATTAACACATTCGACTACATCGGCTTGGCTTGGTGGGTAGAGATTGTGACGCAGAATCCCCGTTGCACGTATTACTTCGGGCCATTTCTAAGTTCTTCTGATGCAAAATTAGCAAGCAAAGGATACATAGAAGATTTGGAGATCGAAGGAGCGCAGGGAATTATTGTGAACGTCAAGCGTTGTAAACCTAATAATTTAACAATTGCTGACGACTTGGGGGAAAGATTTGACCGCAAAGTACAGCCTGCCTTTGGCGGTCAAATTTAAGTTAGGCCAGAGAATGAAAAGGATGCTCTGATGCAAAGACGTAAAGACATAAAGACACAGAAAATCCTTTTACCCGGGGTTATTGCGTCTTTTTCATTCATTGCGTCACCACATCTTCCCTTTCCTTTTCTTCTTCGTCAATAGTCAAAATTTTTTGAATATTAAATATTTAGACTATTGACTACCAATTACCTGCGGATGAACTTCGAGCCAATGGTCAATATCATTTAGCACCTGCTGGGGAACTTCCCACGGAAAAAGATGGGCGGTGTTGGGATAGCACTGCCACTGAGAATTGTTGAGATGTTGAGCAGTTTGTAAGCTGGAATCAGATGTAATGTGGCGGTCTTGTTCACCAGCAAGTACTAAACTGGGACATTGTATTTGTTGCAAATCTAAAACCCGATTGTATCCTGATTGAATTGCACTATAGAGAGCGCGAGTAGCAGCAGGAGAAGTTTGCAAGTAAGCCGGTACTGCTTCCTTGGCGATGTAATTGTAAGTAATAGATGTATGTTGTTGGATTAAGTAGCGGAAAAGCGATCGCTTACCAAAAGTTTCAATATTCCATTGCCAACTCGGTTTTATATAGTTCAAGAGCGCAGCAACGCCAGTATATAAATTATCTTGCCAAGTTATAGGAGGATAACTGCCACGGGGCTTTGCAGCTGTCGCCACTAAAATCAGCCCAGTAACACGCTCTGGCAAACGTAATGCCATCTCCATTGCTAGAATACCCCCAAGTGACCATCCCAATACTAGGCACTTTTCAATCTGTAAGCGGTCTAACAGCGCTTCTAAATCGGTCAAATGGTCATTCATGTCAAAATTGCCCTTGTAGCGGCTTTTGCCGTATCCGCGTAAATCAGGGGCAAAAGTTTTGTAGCGTTTTGATAAATGATTGGTAAAGACAGAAAGACTACGACCAGTACCAGGATGACCATGTAAGCCTAAAATTGGGAATCCTTGACCTTGGGTGTAAACATTGAGACGTGCAGCAGTTGTGGTGTGGGGATCGCTCATTACTCTCCCTTTTTCTGTCTATCGATACTGCCAACTGCATCGATCGCAGCTTCGAGTGCGATCGCTACATGAGTCCAATGAGTTCCCCCTTGGCAATAAACTACATACGGTTCACGCAAAGGCCCATCTGCTGATAATTCCAAGGTACTCCCTTCAATAAATGTCCCCCCAGCCATCACTACCTTGCTCTCATACCCCGGCATTTCATCTGGAATAGGGTCTAAATATGAACCTATAGGAGAATGCTGTTGTATGGCTTTACAGAAAGCAATTAGCTTTTCGGCTGAACCAAGTTTAATTGCCTGAATTACATCTCCACGGGGAGCCAGAGGTGCGGGGTTCACTGGATAACCGAGTTTGTCAAATACATAACCAGTTAGATAAGTCCCTTTCATCGCCTCTCCTACCATTTGCGGCGCGAGAAATAAGCCTTGGAACAGCAGGCGATTTTGGTCAAAAGTAGCACCGCCATAACTACCGATACCGGGAGCAGTGAGGCGACAGGCGGATGCTTCTACTAAGTCAGCGCGACCAGCAACATAACCGCCAGCGCTGACAATGGTGCCACCAGGATTTTTAATCAATGACCCCGCCATTAAATCAGCACCTACGGCCGTCGGTTCCTTAGTTTCAATAAATTCGCCATAGCAGTTATCTACAAAGCAAACGGTATTTGGGTTCTGCTGTTTGACTAAATGAACGATTTTTTCAATATCGGCAATTGATAAACTAGGACGCCAAGAATAGCCACAAGAGCGCTGAATTAACACTAAACGAGTGTTTTCATGCACACTAGTACTTAAAGCTTGCCAATCTATAGTTCCTTCTGAGGTTAGCTCCAATTGGCGGTAATTTATGCCAAACTCGATAAGTGAGCCTTGACCTTGACCCCGTAAACCAATGACTTCTTCAAGCGTATCGTAAGGAGAACCGACCACTGCCAACATTTCATCTCCAGGACGGAGAACACCAAACAAAGCACAGGCGATCGCATGAGTTCCCGAAACGAACTGCACTCGCACTGCCGCAGCTTCAGCACCCATAACTTCGGCAAAAACTTTATCTAAAGTTTCTCGTCCTAAATCATCGTGACCATAGCCACTTACACCAGCAAAGTGGTGTGCGCCCACACGGTGATTACGAAAAGCATCCAGCACTCGTTTTAGATTATGCTTGACCTGAGTGTCAATTCCAGAAAAAATTTCTAATAGTGCCTGTTCTGCTTGCCGCAGCTGTTCTAAGCTGTTCATCAGTTCCTCGTTCAAAAAAATTAAGATTATAGATATGCGGATTTTAAGATCCCGCAGACTAGGCTGGAAAATTCAAATTCAGGTTACTGCATGACAATTGCTACTTCAACCAAACCTCAAGTTAACTGGGTTAATACCCTGTTTTTCATTGGACTGCACATTGGCGCTTTATTTGCCTTTGTTCCTGGTAACTTTAACTGGACGGCAGTTGGTGTAGGTTTCTTGCTGTACTGGGTAACAGGTGGCTTAGGAGTTACTCTAGGATTTCACCGCCTTGTCACCCACCGCAGTTTTCAAACTCCCAAGTGGCTAGAGTATCTCTTGATTTTCTTCGGCACACTTTCCTGTCAAGGAGGCCCAATTGAGTGGGTAGGAACACATCGTATCCATCATTTACACTCGGATACTGATGCCGATCCCCATGATTCTAATAAAGGCTTCTGGTGGAGCCACATGGATTGGCTGATTCACTACTGTCCCGCTCACGCTGATGTTCCTCGTTTCACCAAAGACATTGCCGAAGACCCAGTTTATCAGTTTTTAGAAAAATATTTCATTTTGATCCAGGTTGCTCTGGGTGTATTGCTTTTGCTTCTGGGTGGCTGGCCCTTTGTGATTTGGGGAATTTTTGTTCGCATTGTTTGGGTTTACCACTGCACTTGGTTGGTAAACAGCGCTACTCATAAATTTGGCTATCAAAGCTATGATTCTGGCGATCGCTCGACTAATTGCTGGTGGGTAGCTGTACTAGTTTTCGGTGAAGGCTGGCACAATAACCATCATGCCTTTCAATACTCAGCTCGTCATGGGCTGGAATGGTGGGAAATCGATTTAACCTGGATGACAGTTCAATTGCTACAAGCAGTTGGTCTGGCTACTAATGTGAAGTTGGCCCCAACAAAAGTTAGTTAGGAGAGACGCGACGCCAGTCGCTACAACGGGGAGGCAGTACGTTGGGCGGGCAACGCCCGACTTGAAGGAACTGCCGTGGAAACTCCAACGCGAGTTGTTCATGGGGGAAACCCCCAAGACCACACTCGCTCCGCAACGCACTGGCTCATTAATCGCCTCTGTACAGGAGTTAGGATGTGTAACGTTTTTAATCGATCGCTCCTAACTCCTAACTTTTCAAAAAGCTATTTACTTACGGGTGCGCTTGTGTCGGTTAGGTTGCTATAATCCGAAGCGCTAATGTGAAGAATTTTTACGGCAAGTTACTTTTTGGTGACTTGGTGGAGGAGTTTGTTGTTTTTTAGGTGTCCATGACTACATCAATAATTAATAGCCAGAAACTAAGTGACGAGCCTAGTAATTCCGACTTTCGGCTCAAAGATATTGTCAAAACCCTGCCACGCGAATGTTTTCAGCAGAACCGTCGCAAAGCTTGGACACAAGTTTTACTCAGTGTCTTGGCAGTCGCCTTGGGCTATTACAGCCTGATTATCACTCCTTGGTTTCTCTTGCCTCTTGCTTGGATTTTTACGGGCACTGCTTTAACAGGTTTTTTTGTAATTGGCCATGATTGTGGTCACAGGTCTTTTGCCAAACGTCGTTGGGTAAATGATTTGGTAGGGCATTTCTTTATGATGCCGTTAATTTACCCCTTTCATAGTTGGCGCATTAAGCATAATTATCACCATACTCATACCAACAAACTGGATGAGGACAACGCTTGGCATCCAATTAGACCAGAAGTGTTTGAAAATTGGGATAAAACCCGACAGTCTGCTTTTGAACTATTCATGCGTAAACGCTTCTGGTGGGTAGGTTCCATTGGACATTGGGCTGTGGTGCATTTTGATTGGCGGAACTTCAAAACAAAAGACCAATCGAGTATCAAGCTGTCTGTAGCTGTAGTAGTTGTGTTTGCAGCGATCGCTTTCCCGCTTCTTATCGCCACAACTGGTATCTGGGGCTTTGTCAAGTTTTGGCTAGTGCCCTGGATGATTTACCATTTTTGGATGAGTACTTTTACTATTGTTCACCACACTGCCGCAGATGTTCCTTTTACAACAGCGAACAAGTGGAATGAGGCTCTAGCACAGCTATTTGGCACTATTCATTGCGATTATCCGCGTTGGGTAGAAGTCTTGTGCCACGATATCAATGTTCATGTCCCTCATCATATTTCCACTGCTATTCCTTCTTATAATTTGCGGCTAGCTTACAGCAGCATCAAAGAAAATTGGGAGCCTTATCTACATGATGAGTGTCAGTTTTCTTGGCCTTTAATGAAGCAGATTACAGACCAATGTCAGCTATACACAACTGATATTGGCTATAAGACTTTCGACGAACATTATACAGAGCAATAAATAGCGCTGTGACTACACTCACGCTCTTGAACTCAACGAGAGCGTTTATTATGCTGTGTTTAAATAGAATTTGGCGACTTTTTACTAACTAAAAATTGTTAGGTAAATTGCCAAAAATTATCTTCTTTGGTGTTAGCGATCGCTAGTTTCGTGGGCATCCTAGAGGTGAGATTATCTTGTCTCAAATCAAGTTCCGATTTATATCTAACAAAAGAATCCAGTGCAATTAGATACCATCAGTTTCAATAATCCTCCTACCTGTGAAACGTCTGAGAATCCGACTAAATTACCTTTCACTCTTCAAGATTTAAAAGCTGCAATCCCTGCTGAATGCTTTCAGCCCAATGTAACAAAATCACTTTTTTACTTTTTTCGTGACATCCTAATTATCGGTCTGCTTTATGCAGTAGCTAATTACCTGGATTCTTGGCTTTTCTTCCCGATTTTCTGGCTAATGCAAGGAACGATGTTTTGGGCTTTGTTTGTAGTCGGGCATGACTGCGGACATCAATCTTTTTCTAAGCATAAATGGCTCAATGATTTGATTGGACATCTTTCTCACACACCAATACTTGTTCCTTATCATGGTTGGCGGATTAGTCACAGAACTCATCACAAAAATACGGGCAATATCGATAACGATGAAAGCTGGTACCCTGTGACCGAATCACAATATAAGGAGATGCCCTTAGCCCAAAAGATAGGCAGGTATTATGTTTTTCTCTTGGCTTATCCTGTATATTTGTTTAAGCGTTCTCCTAATAAAGAAGGCTCCCACTTTTTGCCCAGCAGTCCGCTTTTCAAGCCATCGGAAAAATGGGATGTCATCACTAGTACTGTACTTTTGATTGGTATGGTAGGTTTGCTGGGTTTCCTCACCTACCAATGGGGTTGGATATGGTTGCTGAAATATTATGCTGTGCCCTACCTTGTGTTCATAGTTTGGCTAGATTTGGTGACATTCTTGCACCACACTGAGGCAGAGATTCCCTGGTATCGTGGAGAAGATTGGACTTTTTTAAAAGGCGCAATTTCTAGTATTGACCGTGATTATGGTTTGGTTAATCATATCCATCACGATATTGGTACTCATGTTGCTCACCATATATTCCTTAACATCCCTCACTACAATTTACTGAAGGCAACTGAGGCAATAAAACCAGTGATGGGTGAGTATTTCCACAAATCGGAAGAACCTATTTGGAAGTCATTATGGCGTTCATGTGTCAGCTGCCATTTTGTACCTGATAGTGGTAGTAAGGTTTACTACACATCCAACAACAAGTTAGCAAAAGGCTAAAACTACTAACACTTTGCGTAATTCTTAATTACCATTGTGTGAAAGTTTTAGACATTAGACTTCTTGCAGAAATCACAAAAAGAACCCCACCCCGCCTTTGACTTAGGTCAAAGTCTCCCCTCCCCGCAGGCGGCTATGGTGTACACACAAGTCTTCTAGAGTTGCCTCATAAGCTTTTGATCCCCCCAACCCCCCTTAAAAAGGGGGGAAAAAGTCTCTTAAAGTCCCCCTTTTTTAAGGGGAGCCACTGCGGTCTTGGGGTCTCCCCAAGTGGAGCAAGTGGCGTGGATTTAGGAGGATCTCCAACGATTTTGGGTTTGTACAGAGATGTGTGTACACCGTAGCCCCGCAGACGGGGAGGGGCTGCGGGTGGGGTGTTAAGGGACTTTTGCAAGAGGTCTATTTTAAATAGGTGGCTTATTTACGCCGTACTGTACTAGCCCTGCCAAGGTAATAAAAGTAACTTTGGCAGGGCTAGGTGCGCTGATGGGGACTTTTGCAAGAAATCTAATGACTACAAGCTGCCTTGCTTTTGATGTTGTTCGCCATGATGGTTACAGCCACCCTAGTGATTATGGTGTTGATGACTATGATCTTTACCGTGGGAACAGTTTTGCAAGTCTTGCTTCAGAAGCTTGTCGCTGATTTCTTGCAAGGATTCATCTACAGCTTGTAAGCCAATCCAGGCATCAATCTTTTGTACATCAAATCCTACCTCGCGCTGTTCGCCTACTTCTAACAAAGGACGACGAATTAACAGTGGTTCTTTCAGCATCAGCGCCAAAGCGGTTTGTTCATCCACTTTTTCAGGAACTACCTCACCAGATTTTATCTTGGGGGCGGAAAGATTGAACCATTCGGCTACGGGGCGATCGCCAAAAAATGAACGCAACCGTTCAGCTGTCCAAGATTCTTTTAGCAGATTCTGTGGTATCACCTCATGACCGGCAGCTGTTAGCAAAACTTTTTGCTTAACACCACCTTTACAGCCTGGTTTGCTATAGAAAATTACTCTTGCCATTCAACTATCTCCTAATTACTCTTTTGCGCTAAAGCGCCAACTACGAACCGATGAAATTAAAAATTCCTCGCTTTATGGCTAACTAAGTCAAACTCAAACCTTTCATTTGGATCGGTTTCGCCATAAATATTAAAAGTCACAGTTGGTTCATCACCCACTGCTTCTACACTGTGAATTGCATCGGGAGTAAAGCTAATAATGTCTCCTGGGGATAGAGTTACCTCTCCCGTTGCTTCAATTTTGTCCTGAAATTCGGGGCTATTAGTGCGTCGCCAAAAAGTATTTTTTTCCTGACCTTTTAACACCGCGACTATTCCCCATGTCCCATGATTATGAATGTTTGATCGGGTTCCCGGTGCAAATGTTACTGTTTGCACTGTCAAGGGAAAACCCAATTCATCGTATAGAAGTAAAACAGAGGTTCCCGTTTTGGGTGAAGGCTCTAAACGTTGACTTCGTACCCAGTAGGAATTTACTATCAAGCGCCTTACAAGCATCCGAATTTCTGGCAAACAACTGACTTCATCATCCCCGCTATTGAGAACATCTTCCACCTCAGTTAAAAACCGATAAAGGCGGTAATTTTCTCTCAATAAATCCCAGGCTCTTACAGATTTACAAGCTTGATACTGACCGTCCCCCGTTAGCAGCCAATCCCTACCTTTCATAACTTTTAAATTGATAACGGAGAAGATTGGACGATCAGGATCGGAGAGATATTAGGAATATTACCTACAGGAAGTTTAGTAGGTATAGTGATAGGAGGAAAGATAGAGTTACTATCAGTAGCTGCTCCTAATAGGGAGTAAGAGGAATACGATCTGGTAGATAACCAATTGTTCATGATTTTTCACAAAAAGGGCATTCATTGGGCATTGGGCATGGAGAAGAGACAAGGTAGAGGGGGTATTCTGACTCCTTTTCATTAATTAATCATCTTCTTCTGCTGGACGTGTCAAAATATCCAGAAGAATTCCGGCGCCAAAATCATGCTTTTCGTCTATTTCTTTGACTTTGGTGCTGATTTCTTTCGCTTCCTCAATTTCTCCTAACTTTGCTAGTACTAATCCAGAAGCAGCATAAGCATTTAAGTACAATCGAATTTGTGGTTCTTCTTTGCGACTGACTAGTATCGGCTTAAGTTGCTCCCAGTTATCAGGAAGTTTTTCTAGTTCTTTAATTTTATCTAATAATTTTATTGTTGTTTGTAATGCAAGAGAATAATTATTTTTATAATAGAAAAATCTATACGCTGCTACCAAGACATCTGTATTTTCACCAGTTTGTGCTAAAGCTTGTTGAATATATTTTTCTGATTCTGATGTATTCTCCCAGTTTTGTGCAGCTAAAACTAATAGGTTTTTAATGTCATCTGGAACCTGGAACCATGAGAATTGGTTTGTATTAGCTTGCATAATAAAGTCCTGGAGAGTTATGAGTTAGGAGTTATGAGTTAGGAGTTATGAGTTAGGAGTTATGAGTTAGGAGTTATGAGTTAGAAGTTGTGAATTATGAGTTAGAAGTTATAAATCCTTAACTCTTCACTTCTGGCTCCTCACTCCTAACTTTTGTTAAAACAAAGTCAGAATGTACACCAAGGTGAATAATACAATCCAAATAATGTCTACGAAGTGCCAGTAAATTTCTGTCATTTCGATGAAAGTATGATTGGTTGCAGAATATTCACCGGGAAGACGCGATCGCCACAATGCACGTAATATCAATAACAGCCCTACAAAAACGTGCAAACCGTGGAACCCGGTCATGATATAAAAGCAGTTGGCGAAGACGTTGGTAGTCAGTCCGTATCCTAATGTTGAATACTCATAAACCTGACCACCTAAGAAAATTGCCCCCATAAGTGCAGTAATTGCATACCACAGTTGCATTCCCTTGAGGTTATTCTTTTTAATCGCTGTATCACCGAAGTGAATCACGAAACTACTAGACACCAAAATAATGGTGTTAATTGTCGGCACAAGTAGTTCTACTTCACTTCCTTCTGGAGGCCAAACCGCTGTAGTACCTCGGAAAAATAAATAGGTGGCAAAAAATCCTCCAAACATCAGAGATTCAGAGGCGAGGAATGTCAAAAGTCCCCAAACTCTTAAATCTGGATGTTCTTCGTGTCCTGCACTGCGATCTTCGCTTGTCGTTGTAGCTATAGTCATAGATTTTTTGACAATATTATCCGCTGCGTCTGTTGTGGAAGCTTGAATGAAGAATGAAGTCTGAAGCGGCAAAATTTTCATTCCTCATCCAAAATCCTTATTTAACCCAACTCTTAACTTGTTCAGGAATTCTCAAAATTCCGAGTTTCGAGTTCTGAAGCTCAAGTTTCGAGTTCCAAGCTCGGAGTTCTGAACTCGGCCTTTCATGTTCTGAACTCGGCCTTTCGAGTTCCAAGCTCGGCCTTTCGAGTTCTGAACTCGGCCTTTCATGTTCTGAACTCGGCCTTTCATGTTCTGAACTCGGCCTTTCGAGTTCCAAGCTCGGCCTTTCGAGTTCCAAACTCGGCCTTTCGAGTTCTGAACTCAAATGAATAAGACTTGCAGTCACCTTGAGAGCGATCGCATCACTCACTCTACGAACTAAGCACTAGCTTCGGGTGTTGCAGATGGCTGTACTTGTGTACTATGACCATGACCGTAGTCATAAGGGCCATGAGTAACAACCGGCAACACTTCCCAGTTTTCAATTGCAGGTGGCGAGCTAGTTGTCCATTCTAAAGTCAAAGCTTGCCAAGGATTATCACCAGCCAAAGGCCCCTTCAGCCAACTGTAAATCATGTTGATGGCAAAGGGAATTACCGATATCGCCAAAACAAATGAACCAAAGGTACAAATCTGATTGAGGTCGATAAATTGGGGGTCATACATTGCCACTCGTCGGGGCATTCCTTTCAAACCCAACTCGTGCATGGGTAAAAAGGTCAGATTAGTACCGATGAAGGTAAGGGCAAAATGAACTCGACCCCAGTTTTCATTCAGCATTCGTCCGGTCATTTTGGGGAACCAGTGATAAATGCCGGCGTAAATGCCAAACACGGAACCGCCAAACAGAACGTAGTGGAAATGTCCGACAACATAATATGTGTCGTGGACGTGAACATCAAAAGGGGCTGTTCCCATCGTCACACCACTTAAGCCGCCCATGACAAACATGGATAACAAGCCAATGGCGAAAAGCATCGCCGTGGTGAAGCGGATTTTACCACCCCAAAGGGTAGCAACCCAGGCAAAAATCTTCACACCAGTGGGAACTGCAACTATGAGAGTGGAGATAGTGAAGAACATCCGCATCCAACCGGGTGTACCACTGGTAAACATATGGTGTACCCAGACGAACAAACCGACAACGCAGATGGCGACACTAGAATAAGCGATCGCTTTATAACCAAAGATTGGCTTGCGGGAGTGAACTGGAATTACCTCCGACATAATGCCGAAGATGGGCAGAATCATTAAATATACTGCCGGGTGAGAATAAAACCAGAATAAGTGTTGATAAATTACAACGTTTCCGCCTGCATCTGGTTTAAAGAATGATGTGCCAAAGTTGAGGTCAAACAACAGCAGAACTAAACCGGCTGCTAATACAGGTGTGGAGAGAAGTGCTAGCAGAGAGGTTGCTAAGATTGCCCAGCAGAATAGGGGTACTTGATCCCATTTCATGCTCGGAACCTTCATCATCAAAATGGTGATTACGAAGTTCAGCGAACCCAAAATTGAGGAAGTTCCCACCAAAACGATCGCAAGTATCCACATAGTTTGAGCAATTGGCGCTGTCACCAAACTCAAAGGTGGGTAAGCTGTCCAACCAGATTGCGAACCGCCAAAAATGAAACTACCTAATATAAGCGCACCGGCTGGTGGGTTTAACCAAAAGGCGATCGCGTTTAGTTTCGGGAAAGCCATATCCCTGGCACCAACCATCAACGGCACTAAATAGTTACCAAATCCGCCAATGGCGCTAGGGACAATCCACAGGAAGATCATGATCGTCCCGTGATTGGTCATGAAAGCATTATACAGATTGGGGTCGAGTACGTCTGATTCTGGTGTTGCTAATTCGACACGCAGAGCGATCGCCATCAGTCCGCCGATGAGATAGAAGACAAACGCCGTCACCAGGTATTGAATACCAATAACCTTGTGGTCAACATTAAAAGTAAAATAATCTTGCCATTTCCACGCCTTCGGATGGGAAGCGTGGCCAGCCACCATTTCCGGTTTCTTTCCTTCTGGTGGAGTATTCCGTGGAAATTCTACCTGCGTCATATTTTTGTCCTTTGTCGTTTGTCATTTGTCATTTGTCCTTTGTCTTTTTGTCCTTTGTCATTTGTCCGTTGTCATTTGAATGACTAATGACCAATGACCACTGACTAATGACTAATGACTCATGACTACTGACTCTAGAGTTGCTGCACTGATTCCCATATCATGGGTGTGGGGCGCGAGAAACTCTGATGTTGATAAGTCGGCTGGATTAACTGCAACAACTTGAGTGGGGTTTTGCTGTTGAGCAATCTGGTTTTCTGTCCGCCAGCTTTTATATTCTTCCGGTGTGTGGACAATTACCTGTGTCCGCATTGAACCGTGATAACCACCGCACAACTCAGCACAAACTACGGGATATGTACCTGGTTTTGTGGCGACAAATCGTAGTTCGGTAGGGATACCGGGAAGTGCATCTTGCTTCAAGCGGAAATTTGGAACCCAAAATGAATGAATTACATCTTGTGCTGAAAGGTTGAGTTGAACATCAGCACCGACGGGAATGTGCAATTCCCCAGAAGTAATGCCACTATCAGGGTAATTAAATAACCAGGCATACTGTATGCCTTTGACATCAACAACTAAATCGGCTGGTTTGTTTAGGGTTTGAGGAGACGCACCGATACCAATTGTTGGGGCAATTGCTGGTGCAGCTGTTGCTTCAGAGGTATCGCTGAGTGTAGCTGCAAGAGCAGTTCCTGGCTGATGAGCAACATGAGCTGCTGAATGAGGATGACCCGCAGGATCAAAGCCTCCCATTCGGTTAAAAACATCTACACTGTAGATGCCCAAGAGGAGGACAATCACTGTTGGAATTGCTGTCCAAAAGACTTCTAAGGGCAAGTTACCTTCTATTGGCACGCCATCGGTATCGTCACCCTTGCGGCGACGAAACTGAATCAAAAAAAGCACAATGGTTCCTTCTACCACCAAGAAGAGTGCGATCGCAATGGTAAACATGACGTTAAAAAAACCGTCTACCAAAGGCGCTTGTAACGATGCCTGCACCGGCATGAGAGTGTGGTTTTGACCGATCCAAATACTGATTGCTGTAACTACTATCCCAGCAACCAGAGTCCATAGTGAAACAGGAACTTGTTGCATACCTGCTACCTGCTTTGTAAACCGTCTTTAGAGGTGTTGTTTTCTGGAAATTGGGTATTGGGGAGCCACTGCGGTCTTCTCCCAAGTGGAGACGCTAAAAGCGATGGGGTCTCCCCAAGTGGAGCAAATGGCGTCACTGGGCATTGGGCATTGTTACTTATTCCCCATTCCCCATTCCCTATTCCCCATTTACCATTTCCTTTTCACTTATTAACTTTCTAACGTGTAGCCGTTAAAAAAGGGGGAAACTTCCAGATTTTTTCCATATCCTTCCCCCACAAAATTACAAATTATATTTCAACTCATACCACAAAGTTAGCCCCCTGCTTTCAGAAAAGCTAGTTGTTCCAAGGGGCACTGTTAGTCCTAATATTGATTAGGCTATATTAGCAGCAAGTTTAAATTTGTTAATAGCGAACAATTTACGATTTACGGATTTGTTTACTGTAAACTTTTGATTGATTCCAGTAAATATTTAATATTCCCCTCAAGTTACCTTGCCTAGCGCCTTGGCGCTGATTAAAAACAGTGCCTCCTTGAATTAACAACAATTTTGACTAACTCCAAAAACCTTAATTGTTTAATACAACATGGGTGTAGCAATTCTTGGGGCAAATCCGCGAACAAGCTTCACAACCAATACAATTTTCTGGAGAAGTAACTGCCATTACTTTTCGTTCAATTTCTTCATCATCTTCATCTTCCACAAATTCGCCTTCTTCATTGAGTGCTTTCAATCCAAGCACATTGTAGCCGCATACTTTAACGCATCTGCCACAGCCGATACATTTATCTTTGTCAATTTCCTGAGCAAATTTTGGTGTCCAAGCCTTACCGCCAAATGTCAAACCTGTTAGTTGTGCCATGAATAAATCCTCGACAATTTTGCCTGTCAATCTGTTTGTGCATTAATCATCATACTATCCTAATCTTTGATTCTTTTGTATTCAAAACTTACTTTTATATCATCAAATTTCGATGACTTTGAACACAATCCTAAATTGTTTTTTATTTCAAATTGTAGATGAAAATTATTGCCAATAATTATTATAAATCTTTCTCATTCCTCGTTCCTATGCTCTGCATGGGAATGCCTTCATCAAGTCTCTGACTCAATATCTGACTGGAGGCAGCAGCCCACAATCAGCCATTTACATACAGAGCATAAATAAAAAGTTGAGGATTTGAAACCTCTACAGGTGACTAGGGACTTCCAAATAAAAAAATATGCAATTAACTCTTGTGGGGTGGGTATCTCGCCCGCCCTATGGACTGAGCGCTCATGTTGCCCACCCCACAATATTGGATAATTTATTTCTTGGAGCTTCCCTAAAAGTTCATCTATATGTGGTTTAGAACTGCCGATTTAACTATTATTTCCAGCAAATGCAACTATATCTATAAGAGTAATGATATTCTTTTGCAAATATTTTTAGATTTAAGCAAATAATTTCATATAAACAGTATACATATATACCAGACTAGATGTTCATCGGTTACATTTCGATATCTGCAATATGTAGTTTATAAAGCAACAATTTTAAAGTTATTTTGATTCAAATATTTAGATAAATGGTGACAAAAGCAATATTATTACTTGACCTGAATAAACAGAATTAATTTATGAAGGAACTGTAAACTTTATGGCAGAATATTGTCATACATTAAATATTAAAATTGTTAACAAATCAGATGAAGTGCAATTTTCAGAGGCTTATTTTTTTCATAGAAAGACTTTGGATAAGGTTTTCTGGTCAAATCTAAATTGTTCATCAAATACGTAATTAAATAAATGTTAAGATTTTTTTCTAAGCTCGACACGAACAAATTAATCATTTTTTTCATGAAATGTATAGTTAATAAGAAGTTTTATTAGGTCTGCTTTTAAAGCCTTAAATAGCTTCCAATTGGATACAAAGCCAAATATGGATGTGGGAAGTAAATGTGGTGAGAAAAGATTATTCTCGCCAGAAGAATAATGTGGTAGCGAGTCATGAATAAACAGGACTCATCCAGGGGAGACCTGATACAAACATCTCAACGATTAGAGTGGGAAAAGAGCCAAATGCCTTATACAATTCCTAACAACAGTTGCGTTGGATGTGACAACTGCCGCCCCCAATGTCCTACGGGTGCAATCAGAATAGAGGACAATGAATACTGGATTGATCCTGGTCTTTGTAATAATTGTGAGGGCTATTATTCCGAACCGCAATGTGTAATAGCTTGTCCAACTAATTCTCCCATTCCTTGGCAGTCTAAAAAGGGAAGATGCAAAGTTGAACCAAGAGATGCTAGCAGCTTAGACTTGTTTTCTAATGGTAAGAATAATCCATTTGCTTCAGCGATCGCAATTTGGGAAGCTTGTAATGTATTAGCGCAGCGCACATCCCTACATTGGGAAACCGATGAAGAAGGCTACATCAGTTACAGCCGACAAGTCAATCAAGGCCGAGGTGCGATCGCATTTCATATCCAAGATCCCTTCAAAGTGAACGACAAGGCCACAGATATAGCAGCAATTGAGGGGCTTGACATCAGAGCCGCTTGCATACATCTAATTTTTGCAGCTTATGCTACAGCTTTAGAACAACCTTGGGAGCAAGAATTTGCGATCGATGAGCGCCAAATCGAGAAATATTTGGGGATGGAGAAACGCAAAGATTTAAGCAAAGCTGCCAAGCTAGCTTTAATGAAAAATATTGTCCAGCAAGCTTGCTCCCTAATTATCTCCATTGACTGGCCCCAACAAGGCCGAATTAATGGATTCTCTCTTGTCGGCAGTCGCTTATGGCACTTAGTAGATATTCAGCACCACTTCCAAGAAGACAATCTCGGATGCAAATATCTTATTGGGCTAACTTTTAAAGTAAAAGCAGGTTTATGGGCGCAATATTTCTTAAACAAACAAGCGTGTAAAGAGCGAACCGCATTCTATCAATACGGCAGTCTCCCCAAAACGCTACTAACCACAGTCATGAGTATTTGGCAGCAACATGAAGGCGCAGTTCGACTAATGCTGTGGTTGCTGTTTAAAACTAAAATGGGCAAGGAACAACGCATTACCATTCCTACACTGCTGCGTATTGCTTACGGTGAAGAAAAAGTCGCTCTTGCATCCAGACAACGAGAAGAACGCAAACGTCTGCTGCGAACCTTTGAAAGCGATTTAGAAATTCTCAATCACTATGGAATGAAACCGCTTTTCGATCCAGTTACTTACCCACCAGAAATTCAACCTTTGTGGGCAAAATTAATCGATCTTCCCGAAGATCCAGATGAAGCATTAGAATTTTGGACTAATGACGGTGGTGCTGAAACTCGCCTCACAGACACAGGCCCCCGTGGTAAATGGAATCTGCTAATGAATGCGCGGATTTTGGCTTTTGAACTCCCACCAGAATGGGAACAGCAAATCTCAGAATCGGAAAAAAAGAAAACAAGAACTGCCAAAGCCAAAAGGAAGCCCAAAGCTACAAACGATTTGCTAGGCGAACAAATTTTGCAAGCGCGAAAAAACTTAAATCTCTCCCAAAGAGAATTGGCAAAACTCACAGGTAAAAGCCAAAGCTGGATTCGAGATATTGAAAATGGTCGTTTAAAAGCCAAATTAGAAGATCAAGTACTGTTACGAAAAGTCTTAAATATGGCTTAATCTTGATTCAATATTTGCAATTTAAACGCACAGGGGCGCAGATATTTTATTACGAATTTGTGCAGCATTATACTAAACACAGTATTTAATTAATTCGTAGCGAACTAAACTTAGTAATACTCTGCGTCCCTCTGCACTTCCCTTTGCGTGACGGCAGTCGCTACAACGGCGGGAACCCCCGCAACGCGCTGCCTCCCCTCTGCGTTTAAAAATTTTCCCTTTCTATGTACTATAACTAATTACCTTACTAGAGGCAATCCAAAGACTACCAACAGCATATTTAGTAACTACCAACTCTCGTGTAGCATTGCACGAACTCTTCAGTTGTTGAGTCTTGGTTTCATCTTTCACAAGTTTAGCCTGATAAGTGTAGAGAGAACCACAAGGTTGTTCAAAACTAATTTCAGCCAATATAGTATTATTGTCTAAACTTTGCTCTAAAATTTTGCCTGCAACTTTGTAATTAAACCAATCCCACCCTTTATAAAGAATTAACTCTCTTTCCAAAACCTGAAGTGCAGCAGGCAGAATTCCCCAGCCTCGATAGACTTGATGTAAACATTGAATATCGCCAGTACGAGTTAAAATCGATCTAAATGAATCTCGATCGAGACGACCGTAATATCTTCCCTCTGGCAAGTCTATGATTGTTGGTGCAAACCGATGTCCACCAAAGTGCGATGATTTCCAAATTCGCACATTCTCTAAGCACAAATCAGCATTACTCGCTGTCACATAGAAGTAAAAAGGAGCGCCATATCTCGCACAACACTTATCATGGCTACCGTGGGTACAAACTAAAATATCTCTAGTTGTACTAGTTTCTACTTCCAAATTAGAATCGATACCCCATATCCATTTTTGGACAACTCCTGCTACTTGCTCAATATTTGCTAGCTTAAACTCTTGCTTATGGTATCCATTACTTAGCCCCTCTTCTTTTTGATAAATCAAAAGCGTAGTGTGATTTACCTTGTGTGATACATCATTAGCAATTAATAGGAATCTAATCGGTAGTTTAGCACGCTTCACTTCTTCTACCAAAATCCTCAAATTTTGGGGTACCCATTTCGAGTTAAAGGCTTCTGATGTCCAAGGTAAAGGACACTCAACTAAAATATAAGTTTGATAATTGGTGGCACTACCAATAACATCTTCTCCTACTTGCCGTGAATCATCAGAACAAAAAAAAGTATTCATCTCGCTGTACTCATTAGCGTATTTTATGGACAAAAGGTATTACAAAATACAATTGTGTTCTTAGCTACAATATCCTTGGCTAAAGGAGATAAAAAAGAACAATATTCATTTCCTAGTTAAAACTAGGTAGCCACTTTATAACATCATTATTGATCGAGGTCTTTCCGGTTAATAAATTCTCCACAATAAAGATAAACAGTGTCAAGATAGATTTTTCCGTATCAGTGGCGTTAATTTTGTATCTAGTTTTATTGTTATTTGGTATTTCATAAATTTTCATTTGCGGAAACTCAGTTTTTATGAACTTGGTTCCTTTGGCAAAATCAAATATATTAAACCTGCTATATAGACGCAAAGCAACTTGGAGAGTTAGCGATGATTAACTTGCTGACAATATCGATGTAGCTGACACTACAATCAAAAATATTCCTAGCAGCAACCTAGTTATTTAAAGTTTTGCCAAAACTATCTACATAGCTAGTTACATATCCTGTTTTTACACATAAAAATATAATTTTGTGCTACCTTGTGAAAAATTTATTCCTAAAGATAGATGCGGAAATATTTAATCAGCAGAAAAGGCTTTAGTAAGCCAACACTGTTTTAAGACTTCTTCCACACTATCTGCTTTTAATGTATTTATCGATCTAGACATATTGCAAATAATTCTCAATAAGTATAGAAAAATAAAAACAATCAAATTGGAGGCAAATGCTTTATTGCCTCGGATTCCATGTGCCATAAGTTAATAATCAAAAGTAGTGACTAATTACTAGCAACGTCACTGACATCAACAATTAACAAATTTGGTATTTAGCGTTTTACCTAATCTAACTTCCTGAAGTTAGTGTCAGGGTTTGATGATAGGCGTCTGCTTTGACTGTAACTGAAGTCAATAAGAAATGCAAGTATTTAAGAATCTTTATGACTTCTTTACAGTTTTTTGTCTCTAGGATCTTTGTTAAATGAAGATGAACAGGTATTTCATAGTATAGCCCACTACAACAAGCATTGATAGTTTCAATATAATAGATAAAGTTTTGCAATTGTGACAAATTGTTGCTAGTAAAGGCGCACTTATTAGTCCAAATATCTGTAGCTATGGCGATCGCATATTTTTACTTTCATGCAGAATTGAATCATTTTTTACCACGGCATCACAAACAGATGAGAATCTCTCATTTGTTTGAGGAAAAAGCCTCAATTAAGGACATGATTGAGTCGTTGGGTGTCCCTCATCCAGAGGTAGATTCTATAAACGTTAATGGTGAATATGTAAATTTTTCTTACATAGTTTCTGATGGAGACACTATCAATGTTTATCCAATTTCAGCTAGGAATGTTATTATACCAAGCATTTCTGTTCTGCCAAAACCTCTCAGTATTATCCGCTTTGTTTTAGATATTCATTTGGGGAAGCTTGCGACATCTTTACGACTTTTAGGTTTTGATACTTTATATCGTAATGACTACGAGGATGAGAAATTAGCCCAAATATCCTATACTCAAGCGCGGATTCTCTTGACTCGTGATAAAGGTCTATTGATGCGTAGTTTGGTAACGTATGGGTATTATGTTAGAAACACTAACTCTGAACAACAAATCCTAGAAGTACTGCAACGCTTCGACTTGTTTGAATTAATCTCACCATTTAAACGGTGTTTGCGTTGCAATGGATTATTAGAATCTGTAGATAAACAATCCATTATTGAACAAGTGCCAGAAAAGGTGCGATTGCAGATTGATGAATTCCAACGTTGCCAAGACTGCCATCGTATTTATTGGAAAGGTTCCCATTATGAGCGATTGCAACAGTTTATTGACGAAGTGTTGAACTCAAGAAAAGGTGAGTGAATGACATTAATTTTAGCTCTTGATTTTGGCGGAACTAAGCTGGCGGCAGCATTGGTAAATGTTGGTTCAAGAAAGTGGTTGCGTTATGAACGTCGTCTATCGCCAGTAGGTGCAAATGCTAGCACTGACTTGGAAATTATGCGATCGCTAATTTACTCTTTGCTACAAGACGCAAAACCTGCTGCGATCGGTATTAGCTTTGGCGGCCCAGTTGACGCTTCCACGGGAACGGTGCGACTATCTCATCATGTGGCTGGATGGGAAAATATTCCTCTCAAAGCTTTGTTGGAAGAGGAGTTTGGCGTTCCTATTGATGTAGATAATGACGCGAATATTGCTGCTTTGGGAGAACATCGCTTTGGTGCGGGACAGGGATACGATAGCCTGTTTTATATTACTGTCAGTACTGGCGTGGGTGGTGGTTGGATACTCAACGGCCAGCCTTGGCGGGGTGCTGGTGGGATGGCTGGCGAAATTGGACATATCGTTGTAGATCCGGCTGGGCCAGTTTGTTTATGTGGTAAGCGGGGATGTGTGGAACGTTTGGCTTCAGGGCCTTATATGGCGCAAAATGTTAGGGAAATTTTGGAACTCGAACCGCAGAGGCGCGGAGGACTTAGAGATGGAGAGATTTTGAGGGGTTTGGTGGGGAATAATTTAACGTTGCTGACGGGACAGTTGGTAAGTGAGGCGGCGGCGGCTGGTGATGATTTGGCGAAGGAAGTTTTACACAAGGCTGCTTGGGCGCTGGGTGTGGGTATTGGTAATGTGGCGAATTTGATGAATCCGCAGCGCTTTGTGTTGGGAGGTGGTGTAACGAAGGCGGGTGAGGATTTTTGGCGGGTGGTGCGTCAGGTGGCGCGGGAGACGGCTTTACCGGAGGTTGATTTTGAAGTTGTGCCTGCGGTACTGGGGGATGATGCGCCATTGTGGGGGGGTGTGGCGATCGCTTCTATGACAATCCCGAATTTGTAAATGAGTGACGTGTGGAATGCATAAGTGCAAACAGAACTGGGTAGAAAATGTAAATTTAGGCGAATAAATCTTAATACTCAGGTGAAAGATGGAATGGTAAGTTTTTTACAGTTTATCTATCGATAGGTACTAGACAAAAATTTCCAAGTAGCCTTTTTTCCTGCTTCCAGAGACGAAAAAGATTTCGCCGCCGTAGTATTTCTTACGGTAGAAAACATTCTATTCTCATTTCTTTGCTCCCTTCCGTCCATCCATCGCCTTTCCCTCCCTCCTTTGAGTAATGATAAAGACTCTACGCTCCCTTCTTTCCTACGCAGCTTTAGCTACTATTGTTTTAGTAGCTGTAGTCACAACCCATTTAGCAACTACGCAGAAAACTGTGGCTGCCCAATCTACCACGAGCTTGTACGTCTACGTATCTCCCACGGGAAGCGATACTGGAGGCGATGGATCGCTAGGCAAGCCATTGAGGACGTTGGCGTATGCAGCAAAACAAGTTCAACCGAATCAAAACTACACGATTTATTTGAACCCAGGCGTCTACAGGGAAACGGAAGCGACGGTACTTCCACCGGGAGTGAATATCGAGGGAGCAGGTGAATCAAAGGTGACTATTACTAGCAACGGTGCTATTCCGGCTCCAGGAGTAAATACTGGCAGCAGTGACTGGAGTCTTTGGCATTATGGAAGCATTATTCAGCTTGTCTCGCCTAGCTACTCCGGCTCGAACCCTCGGTACGGATCTCCTTCCGAGATGATTGAAGCGACAGACGGCAATCAGACGTTAGGCGGCTTCACCATAGATGGGAACGGCAAAACCATCAAAGCCGGTATCTGGGTAGAAAATCGTAACAATGTGACTACGCATAATGTCACATTCAAAAACTTCCAGCACAGTGGTGCAGTTTTTACCCGTGGCAATATGTGGTGGTACGTCCCGCTTCCAGAGGGAAAGTGGATGAAGAACACAACGATACATGATTGCACATTTATCAACTCCGCAGCGGATGGAGTATCGGGAGCATCTACCGGGAACTTGAGACTTGGAGGGCTAGATGGCGCTGACATCTACAACATTACTATCCGAGAAAATAAAGGATACGGCATAAAGTTCATGCATGTAGGTCATATACGTAACGTGAAGATTCACGATTGCGACATCCAGGTTCCAGAAGTTGATTCGCAGTGGAGCGAGGATGCTTCCATTGAACTTTGGAATTTGAGTTATGGAAACGAAATCTACAATGTTAACTGTAATACGTGGTTATCGATGGTCAATCATTCAATAATGAATGAATACCAGCCGACAGCTACACGCCCAAGCAATCTCAAGATACGAAACTTACGAATAAAAGATATTGACGGACACAGTGTTAAGGAGTCAATCGAAGTTGCCTTGAGCGGAGTGGAGATATCCGACTCCTACTTTCAGGATAAGGGCTTCGGTATTGCGATCTGGGGAGGAAAAGCATGGGGCGGAAGTATAGAAAATCACGACATCAATATCCACAATAATATTTTCGCAAATGTCGCTCGTAAAGTTCAATTTGGTTTCGGGAACAGTGCTGCCGTCTTCATTCCCGATCCAGCTTCCAACATCAAGATTCACAACAACGTGTTGGATACTTTAGGGAATAGCCTACAAATCAACTCCGCAGACAGGATATCGATCAAAAATAATGTGTTCTTGAACTCTCAAGGAGACGATGTGCAAGGAGGTAAGAACATTGTTTTCACTAATAATCTCCGCAGAAATACGAACCCAGCAAAGCCAACTTGGCAGATCCAATTCGCGGTTAATGCGACAAACATCCAGGGAGATCCAAAATTTACAGGCACGGGCGATCGTTGGAACTCTTACTACAAGCCGACTTCGCCACGCAGTCTTGTGGTGGATAGAGGAACTGATGTTGGACTTCCTTACTCCGGTTCGGCACCTGACATCGCTCGATGGGAGTGGTAAGGAACGTTGATTTAATAAAATCCAAATTTTGGGATCGGAGTATAGCAAGCAATAAAAAATAGCAAATTACCTTCTCGGTTTTCGCCTGTAATGCCCATTTAAATTCACCAGCTTACCATTTCTCTCATAAGGCCCGATATATACATAATCACTTGTATTAGAAATTGTCTTATACTCTTTTGGCGTAATTCTTTCCTTTGTTGCCCTTCTTAGAGGCTTTGGTGGTTTTTTTTGCAGAGGTGGGTATAGTGGAATTCGTTGTACCGATTTTTGAGATGGCGGTTGAGATAAGTTTCTCAGAGGAGGTTGTGCTTCTTTTTTCGGCGGCGTGTATGGGGGAGTTGCTTGTGCTGGTTTTGGAGATTGTGGTTGAGATGAGCTTTGAAAAGGTGTCTTTGTTTGTTGATTAACCCGTTGTTTGAATTTAGCGGCAGAAGTAGCTCTGATGTTACTGACTTTATATCTTAGTTGATAAAAAACAGGAAACTGATTTGTAATCTCAGGGTTTCTGTGAGCGAATTTCCCAAGTAAATCTTGAGCCAAAGCTGAGGTTGCAATTACCTTTTGAAGTTTGTATGTATCCTCAACAGCATTTAAATCTGCTAGTTTTTCACAGGAAAATTCATAAAATAGACCGAAGCTACCGGCTAATCCTCCAAACACCACCATAGCCCAGTACAATTGAGCGAGTTGTCCCAAAGTTATATAACCGACCATACACAAAATAGCTAGTGTCCAACTCCAGTCAACTATTTCTTTAATCCGTTGAAAATGCTGGCGCAGTGATAACATTTAAGAATACTGAAAAAGTTAACTATTAGGCTTAGACTTATTTTGGGGTACTAAGCATTTCAAGAAAATAGGTTTAGGTCTATCTGGGTTACTTTTCAAATTTAAGTCTTGCTTATAAGGCTCACAAGAATTTTTATATATGCGAACTTTAACGTAATCTGTAGTTGGTATTTGAACTCGGAAAGCGCCTAAATTATCAGTTGTATCTGTATCAGATCCACCTTCAGATTCCATTATTACTTTTGCTCCAACTATAGGAACTTGAGTTGCTTCATCGAAAACGCTAACTTTTACACTGCTTGAATCTAGTACTGTAGAAGGTTTATTTTCAGCGCTTTCTTTATTTGAGCCATTCAGTTCTGGAACGTGAGTTGCAGCACCATAGCCTATAGTCAACAAGAGAAATCCTGTAAGAGCGTACCAAATAGGTTTCGGTATATTACTCAGATCCATATAGTTGGCAGATGCGGATGTGTATTGATTAGCAAAGTTAAATTCTAAACATACTCATACTACCGCACGGCATGAATAGTTTATAGAGTCTTCACGAAACAAGCCCGTCTGTGAAAAACTGGTTAAGAATATGCTGAATTTGAAAAATCACTAGTCGTTTTACCTGACTATTGCTGCTGAATACCCTGGCGAAACTCTCTAATCGCTTCCAAGGGAGACGATAACAAAACACAACGATTGAGCAGGGATAAATCTAATTCTACTAATAGCTCACTTTGAACAACTTTCTCATATTCTTGTTCTCGTAAGCAGTAAACTTCAATTGTGCCATCTTCCCAAAACCAAACTTCCGGGACTCCCATTAATTTGTACTTCTGTAACTTTATGGGACTACCGCTAGTGATGACTACTTCAATACAGAGGTCTGGTATAGGTTTGTCCGTTCCAAAGCAATAAGATAAATCTGCTTGGTATTCTACTATCTCAGGAATAACCTGGCTAAAACTCCCACTGGGAAAAAATTCAATACCCTGTTCCACAAAATACTGTCCTAGGAGTAAACCAGTTAAACACTTAATCGCATCATGCGGCTTACCAATACTCACAATTTCTAAAATTCCCTGACAATAAAACAACCGCACACCTGGTACATTTTCAAAGCTAGCTTGAATCGCTTTAAACTGTTGCCAACTTAACCCATGTCGAAAGAAGCGTTGTTCTTCTGGTAAGTTAACAGCATTTTCTAACGTTTGAGTCATAATATTTTTTACTCTCTGAGTTAATAGTCACAAAATTTATCTAATTTTTATTTTAGGTCAAAACCAAATTATCCCGATGAATAACGGTTTCTGCCCCGGCATAGCCTAAAATTGTGGAAATTTCTCGTGAATGACAGCCGCGAATCTTTTGCAATTCATTGCTATTGTAATTTACAAGTCCTCTGGCAATTTCATTACCGTTGGTGTCACACAATAACACGGCATCCTGTGTATCAAACTCTCCTTCTACTAGCTTAATTCCCGCTGCTAATAACGATTTTCCTGCTAGAGAAATTGCCGCGATCGCACCTTCATCTAAATACAATTTACCCGCAGGTACAAGTCCGTAAGCTATCCAACGTTTACGCGCCGAAGTTGGTTCTGGTTGCGGTTCAAAATGCGTCCCAATCAGTTCACCTTGGATAATTTTTTCGATATTCCGGGGAAATCGCCCTTGGGTAATTACGGTACGTACTCCCGCCGTAATGGCAATCCTGGCAGCCGAAATTTTTGTCGTCATCCCACCAGTACCCCACTGGGAACCTTGGGAACCTGTTTGTATTTGTAATTGAGCTAATTCTTTAATGCTACTAACTAAAGCGATCGGTCGCGCATCGGGTACGGAACGCGGATCGGCTGAGTACAATCTATCAACATCGGTGAGCAAAAATAGCCAATCTGCTTCTACTAAGCTGGCAACCAATGCTGAAAGGGTATCATTATCACCAAATTTTAGTTCGTCTATTGCTACAGTATCATTTTCATTGACTATGGGGATCACCCCCAGTCCCAGTAATTCCTGAAAAGTATTGTAGGCGTTGAGATAGCGGCTGCGCTGTACTAAGTCACTGCGTGTCAATAATACTTGAGCGATCGCCTGTTGCAAAGTAGTAAATAAATCATCGTATATCCGAATTAACCTACCTTGTCCAACTGCTGCTACAGCCTGTTTCAGTGCGATCGCTTTAGGACGTTCAGTTAAACCCAACCGCGCACAACCCACGCCCACAGCGCCAGAAGAAACCAAAATCACCCGATGTCCTTGGCGTCTTAAATTGCAGAGTGTTTCCGCCAAGGTAGCAATAGTAGAAAGTGCTAATTGTCCCGTTTCTGGTTGAGTTAGGCTAGAAGTACCGATTTTGACAACAATTGTTAATGACATCTTTGAATTTTAGATTTTAGATTTTAGATTTTAGATTACAGATTAGACATCTTGCATAAGTTTCTTTAGACCCCTATCCGAAAGCACACGCCATCCATGTGAACAGACTAAAGCCTATGGAAACACCTAAAGAAGTCTATTTTAGATTCAATCCAAAATCCCAAATCTAAAATCCAAAATTGTAAAGCGCCAATCCCTCTATAGTGAAGGTTGACGCTTTACGGAAGTATATTTACTTAGTATGAGTTAGGATCTTTTTTGGCTGACCCCATGTTATTAATACTTATGATCCCCGATTTTTTGGTTCAAATATGATTCCTTAACTATTTCTTTAGATTTACTTTCCTGACGATTTCTTAACTTTTGTGAATCTTGGTTTTCTTGGGGGTAATAGAGGCTCCCAAAATTTCAGATATCCAAACTTCAAAGTTGCGGACGGGATGAGAGCGCAGAGCTGCGTCGGCATGGACAATCGGTTCAACTAAAATGGTAAACATTCCCAAGCGATTACCTGCGATGACATCGGTAAACAAGCGATCGCCTACCATTCCCACTTGATGTACTGGTAGATCCATTCCTCTAAGTGCCGCTCTAATTTTGCGTCGGGAAGGTTTGGCTGCACCTAAGTAGTAAGGTAAGTTGAGCGATCGCGCAATTCCACCAATTCGTGCTTCACTGAGGTTGTTACTCACCAAGCAGAGTGCAGTACAGGTACGGATTTGCTCTACCCACTCTCGTAGTTCTGGGGAAGCTATCCCGACTGTAAAGGGTACTAAAGTTTCATCTACATCCAATACCAGCCCTTTAAGCCCGTATTTTTGGATAATATCTGGTGTTAGGTTTAACACTGAACCCTCTAAAATCAAGTCAGGCTGTAAAAGATTGTTCCAGACCATAAGTCAACAGTCAAATTTAGATAGCTAAGACAAATGAGCATAACCCAATATAGTTTAGTTAGTCGAAGTCCATCCTGGAATGTCTCCCTGAACATTTTGAGATAAAATCCCTAAAATCTTATCTATTTCTTTGATGTAATAATTACTCAAATCAATAAATATATCGTTTTCTTCTAACTTCAAAAACTTCCAAATGTCGCCTGTTGTTACCGCGCCATAAATTTTACTAATTTCATTTCCTTCTTGTTGATTAAACAATTGTGCTGCCAACATTGCAGCCGCACATTGACCTAATCCACCTTTAATATTTTCATTTTTTGCTTCAATAATCACCACCACTGGCACATTAATTGTTAGCTGCTCTTTAGAACGACTAATGATAAAGTCACAGTATCCATTCAGACCTTTTTCTGCATCTACATTAAAATCTGTTCCTGAAAACAAACTAATTGGATAATTAGCTCTGCGTCTTACCTCCAACAATATCGGAGTGATAATCATTTCTGAACGAGCTTTTTCAGTATTAATTGCTAAAGCCAATTCTGTAGTTTCTTCTAAAGAATTTTTGAGTTTATCACTTGCCTGTAAAGGTGCTATGTCAGCACATAAATCAGTTTCTTCATCAATGCGGATGCTGAACGACTTTTTAAATTTACTTAATGTAAAATCGCTATAAGCCATTTTCAGCACCCCATACCAATTTTAGATTTAGATAATGGAATTGAAAATCACGACCAAACTACTTGTTCCAGAATCTTAAACAATACTAATTGTCCCAATTTCTTATCAATGTTTCATAGCTTCCACATTTAATGGGACATGGTAAAAGGTTTAGGTAGATTTTGATTACAATGAAAATTCCCAATTAAAAATTCAAAATGTAATATTTTCATTTTGAATTTTTAATCTTATTCCACTTCATTAAAAAGATGTTCTTCTAACAAAGGTTGCACTTTGCGGAACTCCTCTGGAGAAAGCAATTCAGGTTCACCTGTTTTTGTTATCCGTGCAAAAAACAACAGAGGATCTAGGGGTGTATAAATTGCATACTCCTGATCTTCCTCATAAAAGCTAGCAAGTAGCTGTAATTGTTCTGGCTCTAAATCTTCCCCTTCATCTTCGATTTCTAAGGTGAAGAGTTCTGATTCTTCAACTGGCGGTAAATCACCTGCAACTGTCAGAGCATAAGCTGTGTTCTTCAATATCAAATTCTGCTCAGATAGTACAGCTTGGGCATTAGCAAAAATTTGCTCAATAATGGCGTCATCTTCTACCAAAACTGCTTCTTCTTCCTCACCGTCACCTTCCCAAGAAAAAATTTCTACAGGTGAGTCTACAGGAAGAAGCAAAACGTATTCTTGTCCATCTACCTCCAGGGAATGCTCTATATAACAGTCGAGCGATCGCCCTTTGTCATCGGTTAAAGTGATGGAACCCGCATGAGCGTTATCATTTTCTTCAGGAAATGGAGAGGAAAACATAGCCGAAATGTAGAAATTTAATAAATACCAGCAAGTTTGAAAATCGCTTAACTATAGTTAATGACATATTATGTCAAGCAAATAGCTTTATACGTAGATACAACTGCTGGCTAATCGTTTTCAGAATATCATGTTAAAAGGTATCAATATTCAATAGCCGCAACTGAACTGCGAGAGTTGGCACGCTTAACATCCAGCCATTGTTGCAAAATCAAAGCGGCTGCCTTGCGGTCAATCAAACCTTTATGGCGTGACGGGGAGCTGTTTTCAGCTATCAGCAGTTGCTCTGCTTGAAATGAAGTTAATCGCTCATCCATATATTCCACAGGCAAGTTTAGTGCTTTAGCAAGTCTTGTAGTAAATTTTTGAACTTGACGAGCCTGAAATCCTAGCGAGCCATCCATTGAATAAGGTAAGCCCATAACTAGAACTTGCACCTCACGTTCATAAACTATTTGTCGGATTTGCTCGACATCCTGCTCAAAAGATGTGCGCTCAATTGTAGTGATACCCGTGGCAATTAAACCCGTGCGATCGCACCCAGCCACACCAATCCGCTTGCGACCGTAATCTAATCCCAAGGCTGAAATAAACGGTTTTGGTTGCTCTTGGGATATCACACTAATTCTCCTGCTGTGCATCTGCTGATTCAGTAATCGGCGATGTTTCTATACTAGGGTTTTTTACCGAAAAGTTAATCGGTTCTGGCTTGCTTGGCAGAGGTTTATCTGACAATGGCAACTTTCCTGGTTGTATCCATGACATCCCACCTGGTATAGGTTTACGAGTCGGTTGTAAACCTTGCAGCATATCAGTCCACTGGATTCCTTCTAAGGAGACGAATTTAGACTCCCGTAGCTTGTGCCACACAGAGCGAGACATCACTAATGTATGTTCTATGCGTTTTGCCCCAATTCGCTCCAAATACTCTTCTCGCTCTGCTTGATAGTCTGAGGAGGCTAGTTGTAATCCTTGCTGGGGAAAATCTTGGGCAATCCGAGCTAGCTGAGATAGTAATTCTGGATACAGCCAAGTGTAAGCAGGATGAACTGTCAGCGTTGCAGTATGGGGAACTTCACCCTTGCGATCGAGTTGTACCTGAAAATAGCCGATCGCAGCTTTGCGTTGCGGTTCAAATACGTAACCACTGACTACTTCTGTTTTAGTCAGCCATTGCTTTACTGCATCAGTTAAAGCGCCGAATAAGCTGGTTTTAAAGTCGCGGGTATTACGGTCAAAAACCTGACGTACCAGAGGTGGCATTGATGCCGTATCTAGTTGATATAGCAACTGGGCATCAGCATTACTTACTGGCAAGAGGTTGGGCAAGTCTGGCTCTGCTTGTGCCAATTCAGCCAGTAATTCTGGGCCAATTTCCCAGTATGTCATTTCTGCCAAACGCTGGAATCCATTTTGCCGATATAGTGCCAGCGCCTCTATGTCATTGATATTAACTTCTAATAGCCAAGTGCGAGCTTCCAAAATCGACTCAAAGCAATGACGCAAAAGTTGCGAACCAATTCCTTGTTTATCGACACCACGCTCTAGTAGCACTTGATCGATCCGCCAAGTGCTACGTGTACGGTTAAAGGGTGAGACTTGAATCATTCCTAAAAGTATCCGCCCTTGCTCCGCGACAAAAGTACAGAGGCGATACTGTAGCGGGTTAGGAAACCAACTTAAAAATTTGAGTAATCCATACCAGCGACGCAGCCTTTGCATCTGGCTGATAGCAAAACCTGCTCCCTGAGGAGTGAGGGCTGCGAATGACTCTTGAGTTATGCGCTCAATTCCGTCCAGATCCCGGTATTGGACTGGTCGGATAACAACGCTGAGGTTTCTGGGAAGTAATGAAGTCATTTTTATTCGAGCCGCCATTTAGCCTTAACTAACTGCTCTTGAAAGGAATAAACTGCTTGCAATAATCTTAACTAGTTTCTGCTCTCTACTATTGTGCCAAAAGTGTGATTTTAGTAACTTAATACTTAAAAAGCAGAAAAAGCAGACCTTGTGAGAACACCATTGGCATTGACCCAACAACATCTGCCCTTATTTTATTTGAATTTTGATTAAAATTTGTATATATTTTAGAACCCTTGCCGAGAAACTAGCTTTTCAAAGTTGGCTTGGGTTTGATGGAGTAATTGGTGGCGACTATCTACAAGTGTTTGCTTCAGCGTTGGAACAAGATTACGAGCTTGCAGAGTCATGTGAAGTTGCAGATTGGCGACATATTCACTGAAATCTTGATTCACTTCATCTGCGCCCGCATCTGTTAATAAATTTGATTCCATTGCCACTGTGTTCTCCTGTGTTAATCCTGTGCTGTCTCTCTTCATGACCAAAAACTATCACGTTGTTTGGACTAACTTCTTAATTTGCAATGAAGTTTAACGCTTCTTAGGGATAGCATACCCCTTAAAATCTTAAACCAACACCACCTTGTACGGAGATAGCTGTACCACTGCTATCTCGGTAAGCATCAAAAGCAATAATAGCGTTGCCAAAAAGGACAGTATTGCTATTTGGGATCATATAATCAATGCCTGGTTGTAAAGCAAAACTAATTTTGTCGCCCACAGGAGAAGAACCACCACCACCAGCCAACACTAATCCAGCGCCCAAGTAGGCATCAGCTTGCCAGTTGAGGGGGAAATCGTAAGAAACCGTTGGTACAACAGCCGTATTATTACCAATTAACACTTGAGCGCGCAGTGAAATTGGTGCTTCCAAAAGCTTGTACCGTCCCGCTATCACCCCCCCAAATTGGATACCATCGGTAATACCAACAGTAGGGCCGATACCAATATAACTACCATAAGCTACTTGAGCTTCTGCTGGTTTCGTACTCGCCAGACTCAAGACCAAACCAGCCCCCAAAACTGAAACCAAAGATGGAATATACTTCATAACCAACTCCTCACACCAATTTGTCATTTGTCATTTGTCATTGGTAATTGGGCATGGAGCATCGGTTATTCTCTCCCTGCCCCTCTACCCCTCTGCTCCCCTGCTCCCCTGCTCCCTCCATTCTACGGGCAACGCGGATGAATGCCTCCTTGAGTACAAATGTATGCTAATTGCTTGGCATCTAAATTTTTGGCTTGAGAAAAATCAACCCCTTGGACTACGGCAGATACTGAGCCTAAATCTGGGGTTTGGACAAATTGATCTGCTGGATCTTGTTTGCTAGGAGCGAGAATTGCCCCCTTAAAATCTGCTCCAGCGACATTTGCCCCGCGTAAATCTGCAAGGCTCAGGTCAGCATTTTGCAAGTTAACGTTTTCCATTTGGGCAGAGCGTAAAACAGCACCAGCTAGACGAGTGGCGCTGAGGTTAGCATTGCTGAGATTAGCACGATCCAAATAGGCTCCTGATAAATCTGCCCCTTGCCAATCAGTGTTAGTTAAGTTGGCAAAAGATAATTGCGTTCCAATCGCAGTAGCGCGACCTAAACGCGCTGCATATAAATTGGCTTCGTTCAATTTAGCATCGCCTAAATCTGCCCCAGTCAAGCTAGCTTTTTCCAAAACTGCGTTTCGCAGATCGGCTCCTACTAGTTGGGTGCTGTTGAGTTTAGCATCATATAGACGCGCGTTGGATAAGTTGGCTCTGTTAAGAGTGGCACGACTCAAATCAATCCGGTTCATCAAGACGCGACTGAGGTTAGCATCAGTAAGATTGGCTTGCTGCAACTGAGCTTGGCTTAAATCAGCCATTACATCATCGTAGGTATCCCAACGTCCATCTTCACCCACACCCCGGAAGCGGCTACCCTTAAAGCTGGCTTGGTTAAGATTGGCAGATTTAAACTTAACTCCTGATAAATCAAGATTGTCCAGTACCAAGTTGAAGAAGGAACTTCCTGGAGTACCGCTTTGACCTAATTGGGTGCTACTAAGGTCAACACCCTCAATTTTTTTACCGCTATAAACAGAGAGAATCTTGTTGATTGTCCGCTGGTTTCTTTGTAGTCGCCCTTGCCGTAATTCCCGCTCTTTGGTTGCAATGCCACCCACAGATTCCAGTTCGCTAACCAAAAACTGATTCTTATTTTTGAGTTCTGGGATGGCTTGGGGCCCGACAGTTGTCAAAGCTTGTTGAATAGTATCCAGAACGCTGGGATTAGTTTCGCTAACTAATAAATCCGCCAGAAATTTAATTGATTGTGGGTCATTAAGACCACCCATAGCCAGAATTGCACTTTGACGTTGCTCATTAGTAGCCCCAGAGTTGGGAGTCAATTGTTTGACTAGTTCGAGGAATTGTTGGCTGTTGATTTGCTTGGTTGCTCGCTGGGATTGTTGAATTTGGATATAAACTTGAGTGCCAATTAAAGTTGCCAACACAGCAGTCATACTCGTCAGCCCTACCCCAAATAAAGTAAGATTGGGATTTTGCTGTATCCGCCGCCACAAATTATGCGATTGGCTGGTTTCGACTGCCGCAAATTCTTCACCCTCCTGCTTTTCTTCTGCTTGATCGTTACCGTCAGCAGACTGAGCTTGTTTGTTGCTAGCTAAGACTGCATCAATTGTATAAGTACCTGCGAGTTGATCGTGTAGTGCGCGACGCCCCCGACGCGACGGTAAGCCAATCCCTTCACCCACAATCATTAATAAAGACAAAAATGTGAATAATCCTAAATTGGGAAAAGCAAAGCTGTAACGCCACAGTAGATAGGCGATGGAAATGGGTACTGTCCAACGCCCAACTCCTTCTCTAATTACAACTGCCCCCAATCCGGGCGGCTTCCCTTGCTCGTTGACAACCCGCACTTTTAACCAACGTTTCCCAATTGTGCTACCAGTCTTAGCTAATAAATACAATTGCCACCACGAGAGAGTTACAGGCGCTAACAAGGCGATTGTCCACAAAATATTAGTCGGCCATGCGACGTTACGGATGCCATAGCTCACAGGTAGAGCTAAGGGTCTGGCGATCGCTCTTTCTGTTACTACCAGTACGGGGTTCAGCGGCACTCGATTCAGATCGCTTCTAGAATTGGCATAGACACCAATGCCGAAGGGAATCAACCCACTAGTAACCACTAGTGTAATTTCAGCCGCCCAAGCAGCAAAACGCCTACTTGCTAGCAGCAGCGAATTGGCTCTTTCCGATTTTTTTGACTGACCAGATTGATTACTAGTTCTCCTGACAATTGGTGAGGTCATCGTATAATTTCCTTTGATATTATTTCTACGCCGCGATCGGCACAATTAAAATAGACTAAGCTCGTCAGCAAAAAGAAAAGCATATTGAAATAGGATTTAGGAGTAATACAGCAGAATTCAGAATGGGCTACGCCCCGCTGCGCTAACAGGAGTCAGAATTCAGAAGTAAAACAGGCTTTATACCTAGTTTTGACACTTTGTTTCTGTACTCCACCTTCCTTGAAATCCTCTGTAAGTCAGAAGCCGTTTTTATTCCGGCTCCTGACTCTCGTAACTCCCGGCAAAGTGCAAAGTAGATGCATATCAACTTATTGCTTACGTTGAAAGCTACCAGACACAAAAAATTTGTATCCAACATACACTAACACTGCCAAAAGTGCCAGACTGATTACAGATGCAACTAGTTTAAACACTGCTTGCAGTATCGCCAAGCCTACTAGCACTGTCACACCCGCAACTACCAGCTTTTTCACACCAGATAAGCTGTTAAACCAAATCTGAAATCGCTCTAGTTGCAAGTTGAAGCTGGCAAAAACAGACTGAGGCGTTTGTTTTTGTTGTTGTGAAACCACCCCAGGCGGGGAATTAATCTCTGCCTCTAGCTTATCGAGGCGACGCTGCAAGTCTTCTTCTGGTTGAGGATTCATCAATCTTCATTACCTCATTAGCATACTTATTCAACAATAGACCAACCAAATTCTATTTTTGGTGGTTGTCTTAGTGATTTTAGCTAATGTTTGTGGGTGCAAGACCTTTCAGACATCAATTCTAGAGACGTTGCAATGCAACGTCTCTACATACACCTATCAAATCTTCACAAATAATCTTTAACTGACTAGTATTACTTTATACGGCAGCTTTCGGAACCAAGAGGTATTGCTGTCGTCTACATAAATCAGACTGTATAACAATATTGCTCAAAAAAAATCTGGAGCATTAATTAAAATGAAGACGCTTAGGCTACTTGCAATTATTCCCACAGCTTTGGCGATGAGTTTGGTTTTCACTGATGCTAATTTGGCACAGACACCAACAATCCAAATTAATCGCAATTCCCAACCCGATCCATTAATTTTGAATGGAAAATCTGGGGGATCTGTCAAGAGTAATTGTGGCAATATTACTACTGAACCTAGTCAAGTTATCCAAGTTACAGAGTCACTACCTTATTTGCGATTAACAGTAGAAAGTAAAGGCAAGCCAACACTTTTAATCGACGGGCCTGGAGGGCGCTTTTGTGTATTAGCAGATAGTTACTCTGGAGGTAAGTCAGAACTTTCTGGTTATTGGCAGCCAGGAAAATACTCGCTGTATGTGGGCGAACTATCCCAGCAACAGTTTACTTACACCCTCTCAATCTCGCAAAAAAATAATAGTCATTAGTCATTTATGCTTTGCTAATGACTAAAGATTCTTGACTATTCTTCCAGTGATTTGGCTGGAACTTCGACAGCAGTGACATCAATTGTGCCTTCTGGTGTGAAGCGCTGAAAATGACTATTTTGTACTAACACTAATTCCTGACAGTTAGGACATTGCAACTGACTGTTATTTAAACCTGTAAATTCATATCCACAGACGGGACATTGATCGGCAACTAAGTTGCGTTGCAGCCACCAACGAAAGCCAAAAAAAGCCGCAATAGGTGCCAACAACAGCAACCCGAAAATAATTAGCACTGAATTAACTAACCAACCCAAGCCCACTGATGCCAGCAACCAAATAACTGCCAGCAGAGTGAGCCAAGGGCGGAGATTTAAAAGATTCAATTGAAATGACTTAAAGCTCATTTTTAATAAATTTTGTCCTGCTCTCCTTCTAGGATAGCGATTTTAGTCATTAGTTATGAGTCATCGATCGTTTGTCATTTGGACTCAAATGGACTTCATTACTGAGGATAGCAGCATTTTTTGTAAGTGCTGTTGGAAAGCATTGATGCCAAACAGAGCGATCGCCTGTTGTCGCAGCCACTCTCCATCACATCGCTGGTCATCCCCTTGAAGCATTTCTATACAAGCTGCTGCTACAGCATCAGGGCTGCGGTGTGGGACTCGCCATCCCAGTTTACCATCCTGCAAGGGGTCAGCGGAACCATCGTCGTCACCGGATAACACCGGCACTCCACAAGCCATTGCTTCTAGATAAACTATGCCAAAGCCTTCTTGTGAAGGCATAATATAGGCGTCAGCAAGGCGATAATGTTCCATTAATTCTTCTGTGGCAACGAAACCAGCAAATACAACGCGATCGCTCACACCTAAATCTTTTGCTAGCTGCGCCAATCGCGGTTGGTCATCGCCGCGACCAATTACCAAATATTTCACTTCTGCGAAAACTTGAGCGATTTGTGGTATCGCCCGAATGGTGACATCTACACCCTTGTAAATATCTCCTGACCATAACCGCGCTACTGTCATTAACACTTTCGCACCAGTTAAGCCATACTTCTGGACTAATTCTGGTTGTTTGGAACCAGGAGTAAATTTATCTGCATCAATTGCACAAGGCATCATCTGTACCATTTTTGGGTTTAGACTATTAGCAACACAAGCGCGATCGCGGCTGTAGCGACTAATTGTCCAAATTCTCTCTGCTGATGTCAGGGCGCGACGTTCTTGATTTTTCAAAGGTTCCCAGACTTCTTTGCCGTAAGTTAGCACGGTGTAAGGAATCCCCAAGGGCTGGCAAAGAGTTTGGATTAATACTGCTAAGTTAATATGACCGCAGAAAACTTGCTCTGGACGACTCTGCAACAGACACTTTAGTAAAGCTGCTGCCATTTGCAATCTCCCCAAATAAGGAGACTGATTTTTAAAGTAATGAAATTTTAAGTTCTCGTCTTCAAAGGGATTTAAGCTATCAGCACTATCTCGCAGTAAAAAGACTTCTGCCTTGTAATCTTGGCTCAATCCCAGATAGGCGCGAAAAATATCTTTTATATATGATTGAATACCACCTTCATGAGCAAAAATTTCTAAAAACACGAAGACATGGTTAGTTTTTTTATTAACTTTATCACCTAAATTCAGGTTTTTTGTCACTGTAGTGATGTACATATTAGATTATTTACACTTGCGGTAAGGGCGCGATGGCACCGCTTTGTAACCGCTCCAAATCTGTTTTTACCATTTTTTCTAAAAGTTCCTCAAAGCTTACTTGGGGTTCCCAGCCAAGATTTCTTTTAGCTTTGCTGGGGTTAGCTACTAGTTGAAAATGCTCATCTTGTCGCAACAAGCTAGTATTTAAAACTATATGCTGCTTCCAATCCAAGCCGACAGACTCAAAGGCTGTGGCAACTAAATCTCTCACACTGTGTAGTTTACCAGTGCCAATCACATATTCTTCTGGCTCATCAATTTGCAACATCAGCCACATGGCCTCTACATAATCACCTGCAAAGCCCCAATCACGTTTGGCATCCAGATTACCCATTTCTAAGGTGTCAGTTAAACCCAATTTAATTGATGCAGCCGCTAAAGAAACTTTGCGTGTGACAAACTGAGGTGCGCGTAGGGGAGACTCGTGATTATATAAAATTCCGCTACAGGCAAATAGTCCATAGCGTTGTCTATGATGCACCATCGTCCAGTGGGCGTGCATTTTAGCCGCAGCATAAGGATTTTTTGGACGAAAAGCGGTTTCCTCATCTTGAGGCGAGAGGAATATATCGCCAAACATTTCTGAACTGCTGGCTTGATAAAATCTGGTAGACAAACCAACTTTTCGTACTGCTTCTAAAAGCCTAGTAGCTGTACCAGTTATTAAATCCAGAGTTCCCAATGGGTCGTTCCAGGAGTCGGGTACAAAACTGGGAGCCGCCAAATTATAAATCTCTTGGGGACGCAGTTGTTCAACTGCGGTCAACAGTGCCGTATTATCCCTCAAGTCAACCGTAAAAATTTCTACCTGATTTGCCAGTATTCCCAGTTTTGTCAAATTAGGTTGTCGATGTGGGGGTACTAATCCGACAACTCGATAACCACGGTTGAGGAGCAAATGGCTGAGATAGTAGCCATCTTGACCAGTAATTCCTGTAATTAGGGCTGTCTTAGTCATATTTTGTCCCCTATTCTGTCTATCTCTTTAAGCACGAAATGGCACTTGTTGGAGAACAAACATTAAGACTCTCAACACTGCTGACAAATCTTAACAAGGGAGCTAGTGTAGCTCGAATGCTATTTTTACTATATTTACTAGTTATTTTTATACAAAAATCTTACTTAAGATTTTACAAAAAAATCATAATGAATCAGCAATTTCACGTAAAAAATATATTTTTCCAATTTAAATAATATTGAAAAAGGAGTATACTTTTATCAATCAAATAACTATGTATTTCAGCAAAAACTGCTTCTGTTCGAAAGTGTGTAGCTCAACTTTGGGCAAAGTCTTCATTACCTTGGTGACGGCTATATGAGAAGTTTTATTTGTTTGACTCCTAAATAAATACAAGAGAGTATTGTAGAGAAGAAAAGCCCTCGTTTTTTGTTGATACTCCTTCCCTACGCTCCACTCCGCTCACAAGCCAAAATTGACATCAGAAGTATTCTTACCTTCCTTTACCCTTGACTATTTCACTGTTACTTTTGTGCTTCTACAGAGTACTTGACAATGAGCAGGCAATTTCTACCATCCGCACCACGTTCGTATACAACCTTGTCAGCCAACCGCCGGAGGAGAAACCATCCATACCCACCTACTTGCAGAGTACCTGGGACTGGCTCTGCGATCGCATCAGGATTGAAAGGTTTTCCATAATCCCAAATTCTAATCTCTAGTCGGTCAATCCACAGATAAACGTTAATCTCAATGGTTGTTTCTGGCGGTAAAGCATGATGAGCATGACGAACAGCATTGGTAAAGCCTTCTGCTAATGCTAAATTGAGGCGATCGAGTTGAGTTTTTGACCAGCCAAGTTGAGACAAGTGTTGCAGACAAAATTGCTCAAACCATTCTTGCACCTGGTTTAAGAGCCTGAGTTCGCTCTTAACCGTCAGATGGTCTTGCTGCACTATACTAAGCATTAACTGTGAGTTGAATATAAGTAAACCCAAGTTACTAGTTATTAAATTCTGCGCTGTTCGCAAAATTTCTCTGACATAAAAAAATCTAAATTGACATATTCTATGTACCAAAATACAAAACATGAATGATTTTGGCATTCTGAGGGTTGTAACTAGCAACTTACGTTAAGTAAGTAAGAAATGTTTGTATTTGTTGACTTTTGATGATTTGAGATTTTGGAATAACTTTTCTATCCAAAACTGCAAATCCCAGAAGCAATCTGAACTATTGAAGAAGAATTCAGAATAGAGAATTCAGAATGGACTAAACCCTAGCTATCCGCTAACAGAAGGAAATCAGTGAGGGATACACTGCGGGATTTGGCTACACATCCAACACTATCTTGTTGACCACTAAAAAAAGCAAGCATATTTAGTGGGGAACTTAAACCCATTTATGCAGACACTATCTATAAGACGCTATGCATAACTTGCTTTCCCGCAAGATACACGGACTCGCTTTGGGTGGCGTTATCCGCTTTTTCGTTCACAATTTAATTCTGAATTCTGGCTTCTGAATTCTTTCCTGTTAAAATTGACGCCTGTTGATTGTTTTCAAAAGCACATCTGCATCTGCTCTTGAAACTCACAGGCGTCAAAGCACTTTGTGATGACTAATTTAGAATAGTCCCAAGGTCAAAGATTTATCCAATGGCAAAGCAGCACCAATACCTAGCCACAAAGTGACAAGAGTACCAACAAGGAATACTGTGGTTGCAACTGGACGGCGGAAGGGATTTTGGAACTTATTCACGTTCTCAATAAAGGGAACGAGGATTAGACCTACTGGTACGGAACCCATTGCTAACACTCCTAAAAGTTTGTTAGGAAGCGATCGCAAAATTTGGAAGACTGGATACAAGTACCATTCTGGCAAAATTTCCAATGGTGTGGCGAAAGGATTTGCTGGTTCACCGGTCATTGCGGGATCTAGCACGGCTAGAGCCACAATCGCAGCGAAGGAACCCATGATCACAATTGGAAAGACGTAAAGTAAGTCATTAGGCCAAGCGGGTTCACCATAGTAGTTGTGACCCATGCCTTTAGCGAGTTTGGCTCTTAACTGAGGATCGCTCAGGTCAGGTTTTTTTTGTGTTGACATTTTGAAATGTGCTCTCCTGCTTAAGTTAAATTAAAGCATTTGTGAAAGCTATCAGCTACTAGGCAACCAACAGGCGGCAGCATTTGTGTCTATCTCCAGTCAGCCGCCTAGAAGTTTTCTACAGCTTTCGGCTTCAGATACAAGTATTTGTTTTTTGGAACTTATGTGCAATTAATTTCTTGTGTTTCATAAGTTTAAAACAAACAACTTCATCTGAAAACTGACAAATGTTGCCTTTCGCTAATAACTGAGATTACAAAGGCCCGGAAATGCCTTGCTTGCGGATCATCAAGAAGTGAAACAGCATGAAGACTGCAATCAACCAAGGCAGTACAAATGTGTGTGCGCTGTAGTAACGAGTTAGTGTTGCTTGACCAACACTAGAACCGCCGCGCAGCAGGTCGGAAATCAGAACGCCAACCACGGGAATTGCTTCTGGTACGCCGCTAACGATTTTCACAGCCCAGTAGCCAACTTGGTCCCAAGGTAGGGAATAGCCGGTGACTCCGAAGGAAACGGTGATCACAGCTAGGATGACACCACTTATCCAGGTCAGTTCGCGGGGCTTTTTGAAACCACCAGTCAGATAAACCCGGAAGGTGTGCAAAATCATCATCAATACCATCATGCTGGCAGACCAGCGATGGATGGAGCGAATTAGCCAACCGAAGTTGACTTCATTCATGATGTACTCCACTGAGGAGAAAGCTTCAGTAACTGTTGGTCTGTAGTAGAACGTCATGGCAAATCCAGTAGCAAACTGGATGAGAAAGCAAACCAGGGTAATTCCACCCAGGCAGTAAAAGATATTGACGTGGGGAGGGACGTACTTGCTAGTGACATCTTCAGCGAGTGCCTGAATCTCCAGGCGTTCCTCAAACCAGTCGTAAACGTTGGCCATACAATCTCAAGTTCCTAAAAGTCGGTTGCGGTTGATAAATCCCGAAGTTCTGAATCGGCAGAAGCCTTCGCTCAGACTTCTCTCCCAAATAGTAATTTTGGGATTTTAGTAAAGGGGAGTTTTTTTGTTTGCTTTTCAGCTTTTGGCGTGCTAAGAGACTTCAGAAACTTTACACTCTGTAAAGATGGAATATATTGCGATCTCTTTACGCCCCTACACACAAAATGGTGGACACAAAGTAGATTTTATCCTTTGGTGAGTGGATACGATGCATCAGTTGACTGAACAACTTGATGAGAAAAATGCACCACTTCTATAAAAAAAGTAACATAATCGAGAGATAGATTTCATCAACAACAGGGGAAGTAGGGATTATCTAAGCAATTTGGGTTGAGGTGGAATTGATAATGGGGTTCATGAACAAACAAGTCTTTCGGGTTGGATTTTCATTGTTAATGGCGTTTTGCTTGGCGTTGGGTACGCTCACTCATTCGGCAGTGGCTTTGACCGGCGAACAAAAACTGGTTTCGGAAGTTTGGCGAATTGTTAATCGTACCTATTTAGATGAGACATTTAATCATCAAAACTGGGCGGCTGTGCGGCAAAAGGTTCTGGAGAAGCCACTGGCAGACTCAAATGCCAGTTATGAGGCAATTGGGAAGATGCTCAAGAGCCTCGACGATCCTTTTACCCGCTTTTTAGATCCAGAACAGTACCGCAGCTTGCAGGTCAATACTTCTGGGGAACTGACTGGGGTAGGATTGCAAATTGCTTTGAATTCTGAGAATGGGAAGTTAGAAGTAGTGGCTCCTATCGCCGGCTCACCGGCAGATAAAGCGGGGATTCGACCACGCGATCGCATTCTCAAAATTGAAGGCGTTTCCACAGAAAATCTCACCCTTGATGAAGCTGCTACCAGAATGCGCGGGCCCAGTGGCAGCCTTGTGACTCTCCTCATCGAACGGGACGGAGAGGCAGAAACGGAAATTAGACTGACACGCGATCGCATTGCTCTTAACCCTGTGGTTTCAGATTTGCGTGTTTCTGCTGAAGGTACACCCATTGGCTACCTACGTCTTACCCAATTTAATGCCAACGCTTCAACTGAATTGGCACACGCTATTTCTAGTCTAGAAAAAAAAGGCGCTGCTGCCTACATTCTAGATTTACGAAATAATCCTGGGGGGCTATTGCAATCAGGAATTGAAATCGCCCGTCTGTGGTTAGACTCCGGCACTATTGTCTACACTGTTAACCGACAAGGCATTCAGGGTAGTTTTGAAGCCTCTGGGGCATCCCTAACAAACGATCCTCTGGTTATTTTGGTGAATCAAGGAACTGCCAGTGCCAGTGAAATTCTTGCCGGCGCACTCCAAGATAATGGTCGCGCTCAACTGGTAGGCGAAACCACCTTTGGCAAGGGCTTAATTCAATCTTTATTTGAGCTATCAGATGGTTCGGGTTTGGCAGTAACAATTGCTAAGTATGAAACTCCTCAACACCGGGATATTAACAAACTAGGCATTAAGCCAGATAAAGTGATTTCCCAAGCAGCCATTAACCGCGAACAAATTGGCACCCAAGCGGATCTGCAATATCAAGCAGCACTGGAACTTTTGATCCAAAAGTCGGTGGTGGCGGGGAAGGCATGAAGAGTGCTGAGTGCTGAGTTGAAAGACAACCTAGAAGGGGTGGGGCATTTACCAAGTGCGAAATCACTGAGTACTCTTCTGACTCAGGATTGAGTACGTTTTTTGTTTCCCCTTTCCCCTTCGCCTTAAGACCAAAGGTTATAATACAAACTTTTACTTGCTAAAAGTGCTTCTGCTGTATTGTGGCTCATGGGTTTAGAGATATAGATACCCTTGACCGAATTTGTAGCCAAGGTGTTGTAGGTGTTCCAGTTGTTCTTGAGTTTCTATGCCTTCAGCGATCGCAAAATCAAGTCTGTTTGTACCTGGATCGCCTGGGGGTAGCGGCGTTCACTTTTCACCAGGGTATTTTCGACCATCTGCTGTTCTAAATGCTGGCGTTTGCGATCGCTAATATCTTGAAACGCCACAATTGCATACGTCACCTCACCCCGATCGCCAAAAATCGGAGTCGCCCAAACTTCCAGAGGAATCACTCGATCGCCACGATGAATTTCTAGATCGTCAACCCAAATCGTTTCCCCAGCCAGAGACCGATTACTGGGTAAGGCTTCCAAGGGATAGAGCGCCTCAGTGCCCTCACGGTAAACTTGAAAGACTTCTGAGAGTTGGTCTGGACTCAGTTCTAATGGGCGATCGGTGTCTAGCAATGCCTTGTACTGAGCGCAGTCGAAGTAGTCGAGATGCTCACCGTAAACTCAGTGACCAACTGAATTTTGACTTCTTCTTCAAGCCGAAAAAGGTAGCTGAATCACAAATTCAGTTCCGTCGCCAGGTTGAGAATTCACTGCGATCGCTCCGCTATGTTTTTCGACAATGATTTGACGAGCGATCGCAAGTCCTAATCCTGTGCCTTTACCAACAGCTTTCGTTGTAAATAAATGGTCGAATATTTTTTGTTTTACCTCTTCCTCGATACCTTTACCATTATCAGCGATTGTAATTTTAACTAAATTAGTTGCTACTGTAGTGGTAATTTTAATGCAGTTCGGATTTGCTTTAATTTCGGCAAAACTTCGGCTAATATTCGATTCTTCCAAGGCATCAATAGCATTTGCTAAAATATTCATAAATACTTGATTTAATTGTCCAGGGAAACACTCAATTTGAGGCAAAATGCTGTATTCAGTTATCACTTCAATTGCTGGACGTTGATCGTTAGCCTTGAGACGATGTTTCAAAATTAAAATCGTGCTATCGATGCCTTGATGAATATTAAACGGTACTTTATAATCTTTATCGGCACGCGAGAAAGTTCGTAAACTGGTGCTGATATTTTTTAGCCTGTCGCACGCCATAGACATGGCATCAATCATCTTAGGCAAGTCTTCTAAGCTATAATCCAAGTCAATTTCTTCAGCATGGTTTTTAATTTCATCATTTTTGTGGGGGAAACTTTCTTGATAAAGCTTTAAGTGTTCAACAATATCAGCAACAGTGGGTTTAGCTTGCTTGAGACTGGCAGCAATAAAACCAAGGGGATTATTCATTTCGTGAGCCACACCAGCAACTAAGTTGCCCAGTGCTGACATTTTTTCACTTTGAACAATTTGTAATTGGGCGTTTTGTAAATCGTTCAATGCTTGTTGCAAATCAAGTGATTTTTGCTGCAAGGCAAGTTCAGCCTGTTTGCGTTCGGCTTCAAGCCGCGCCCTTTCGCTAATATCTCGCATTACAACGACTGCACCGAGTTTGTTACCCGAAGAATCGAAGATCGCTTGTCCGCTAGCTAACAAAATTCTCTTAGAACCATGCTTCGGTGCAATTACTATTTCAGCGTTTTCGACTATTTCCCCTTGCAAGGCGCGAAACAAAGGAATTTGCGTGGTTGATAGAGGTGTTTGCCCATCTGGTTGATAGAGATCGAAATGTTCTGTCCACTGTTCTGCTGGTAATGATTCTAGTGGTAAGCCATGAAAGTCACGAGTTGCTTTGTTAAATAAAGTCAATTTGCCACTAGCATCACAAACAACAATTCCATCAGTAATATTGTGAATGATGGCATTCAAAAACTCTCGTTCTTTGGCTAGAGATTCTTCAGCCTGTTTGCCATTGCTAATATCAATCATCACCCCATCCCAGATGATTGCCCCATCGGCTTGTCGCTCTGGCCGAGCAGTAGATCGAACCCATTTCACAGTTTCTGAAGGCAAGATAATGCGACATTCTACCTCAAATGGCGTCAGAGTTTGGGCAGAGTAGGCGATCGCTTGGGCAATAAATTGGCGATCGTCAGGATGATTCATGGCGTAAAGGCTATGCGTCCCTGCCATCACCAACTCTGGCTCTAACTGATACAAGTCGAAACAGCCAGAACTAACGTAGGGTGTTGAAGTTGAACCATCTACCTCCAAACGGAATTGGTACACCATCCCAGGAATATTATTTGCTAAATTTTGGAAGCGGATTTCACTAACCTGCAATTTGCCTAGAGATTGTGCCAATTGTTGGGCATAGTTCTGAGAATTTTGGTAAATTCGGGCATTGTCCAAAGAAATTGCGGCTTGGGTACAAAGTAAGTTCAGCAGTTCGACGCGATCGCTTGTAAAGGCTCCGGTTGCCAAATTATTTTCTAGGTACAATACGCCCAGCAATTTACCCTGATGCAAAACTGGGCTGCACAAGATACTCTTGGGCTGCTGTTGCTGAATATACGGGTCATTGAGTAGTTGCGGATGCGCCGTGGCATCAGTAATTACTACTGATTGTAAGTTGCGTTTGACATTATTAATTAAGCCAACTGGCACATCAATTGAGTCTTCAACAGGCTGTGGGTTGAGCAACATTGAGTAAAAATCGACGGCAGCCTGATTCTGTACACCGCTCAGGGAAAGCTGTGCTAACGCCTGAACTAGCAACCGATCTGACTCCAAAAGCATGAATACACATTTATCGGCTCCAGCATTTTCAATGACAATATGCAGCAAAGCTGAAAGCAGCTTTTCGAGTTCGATTTCCCCAGAAAGAGTTTGGGAAGCTTTGAGAATGGTAGCTAAATCTAAAGCAACAGAGACGCTGCTATTATCGGAAGTGGCGGAACTGGTGGAGGTGAGACTCCCCAATGTGAAGATAGTATCGTTAGTTGAGAGGGGAGAACGGGTTTGCTCTAAGATAGGGGCGAGGAGTTGGGGATAGCGTCGTTCCAAGTCGGCGACTTTGGCTTTAGCGCCCCAACGAGCATAGCCATAGTAGGCTTGAGTCATATATGACTGAGCAATCTGCTCTTTGCGCCAATTGAGGTAGAATTTAGCTGCCAGTTCATTGGCAAGTGCTTCTTCTTGGGTGTAACCGTGTTCTTTAGCGAGAGTTATGGCGCGATCGTACAAATCTATTGCCTCTGATTTCTGCCCTAACACTCGGTATCGGTCGGCTTCAACTAAATAAAATTTGTGCAGGTAATTTTCTGGAGCACGATCAGCCCACTTTTTCATTTTTTCCTGATTTTTAGCCACCCGTTGCAGAATATGTTGCTGTTGTGCCTCACAAACCTGAGAATAGATTGCCAGATTGGCTAAAGAATCATAGGTGTAGCAGAGCGGAACTATGAATAAGCCTGTAGCACCACCTATATAATTTTCAGCGGCGATCGCCGCTTCTATCGCCAACTCAAACTTGCCAAACAGATAACACAGACCAAGTTGGTTAGCATAGAAATAATACAGCGCAGTCTGATCGCCCGAACGCTGGAGGGCTGGCACAATTTCCTCTCGATTAAAGGCATTTCCAGTCAGCTGCCAAGGTTCAGCAGAATCGCCAAGCATATTCAAAATTGGTTGCTGAAAAACGGTCAGATGACTGGTAAGACCTTCTTGGTTGAGCTGCTTGAGCTGATCTCGAAAGGCAGCACTCTCTCGGCTAAGATCGCTTAATTCTTTGCCCAGAAACCAACAGTATGAGATGTAAATGAATCCGCAAATAGCAGCCGATTCTAAATCTCCCGTTTCCAATCCAACTTCGTAGCCTTCCCGGAGAAACGGTAAGGAGTTCTTGAGCGGCTCTTTCCAATGCCACACGCAACAGTAAATTCCGACATAGACTCTGGATTTCAGTTCTTTGGCATTGAAGTGTTCCAGCAACAAGTGTGCTAGTTGTGCAAACTCATACCCAAAGTCAACCTCTCCTGTCATTCCACAAAGTATCATTCCATAGTAGCCATAGCCAATTGCCGAAAATGAACTATTGCCATATTGAACGGATAAATTGACCTGTTCGAAGACAATAAACGGTAAGAGCGCTGGAGTGACAACAAAGGCAGCAGCAGAGACAGTGGCAAGAATCCGTACAACTGCTAACTTGTTAGGATCTGTCATTTGGGGCAAATTGATTAAATCCAGCGGTTGCCTTCCAGCCAAAATGGATTTAGTCGTCTCGAATGCTTTGGCAATATCTGATTGACTGGGTTGCTTTGGAAGGCTGTTTCCTAAACGCTCCACACTCTTGAGGGCAATCTCTACTGCTTCTATAAATTGATGTTGGGCTTGAGCTGCTTGAATTTGAACTTCATAGACTTTAATCGTATCCAACAAATTTCTAGAGTGTTCTGTAATGATTGCCGCCAATTGTGTCATCTGCTCAAAGTTGCCGCTCAAGTAAGCGGCTTCAGTGGCAGCTTCGTAGAGGGCTAAGGTTAACTCATACTGCGTTTGCCACATATCCTCAGCTAACAAGGCGATGCCTGTAGTGAAATACTCAAATGCGGCTGTATAGGCAGTTGCGGCTCTGGCTTTTTGTCCAGCTTTCAGATTGAGTTGGGCGAGTTCTATTTGCTTAGATAAATCGACAATTAGGGATTTGCCGGTATTAAGTTGGTTAACGATTTCAAATAATTTTTCGTCTTGTTTGGCAACAGGCGTATGAGTCAGTAATAGTTGCCCAATTTTTAGGTGAGCGATCTGTTTTTCTGCTTCTGGAATCAGGAAATAAGCAGCTTGCTGGACGCGATCGTGCAAGAATTTGTAAACCGTCATTTGTCCTCTCTTACAAAGTTCTGATCGGAGGTTTCCTCCGATCAGACTTTGCGCTTTGTCACTTGTCATTTGCAAATGACCAATCACCAATGAGGAATCCTGATAAAACTTGTAAATTTCATTGGTAGGGATGATAAATCCTTCTTGCAATGCTTTCCACAAGTCTGAAGCGGTTTCTATCTGGGACTTTTCATAAACGATCGCTAACGTCGCCAAATCGAACTGATTGCCGATACAGGCTGCCAGTTTCAGAACATTTTGAGTGATGTCGGGCAATTTTTGAAGTTGTTGTGCCATAAATTCCACCACATCATGAGTGAGAGCAAGCGATGTCTGACGACAAGCCGCTACGCGTATACGCACTTGTGCTACATCACACTGCCAAAAACCTGTCTCCCAATTAAAGGTAATCAGCCCATCCTCATGTAGCGCTTTCAAAAACTGAGTTGTGAAAAAGGGATTGCCTTTGGCTTTTTGATAAACTAACTTTGTTAACGGTAATGCTTTTTCAGTTGCACAACTGAGCGAATCGGCGATTAAATGGTTGACATCTGCTTGACTCAAGGGATCTAGACTCAAGGTGTTGACGCAGGAGGATGCCTTTTCAATTTCATCTACCGTTAACATAAGTGGATGAGCCGCAAACACCTCGTTATCCCGGTATGCACCAATAATGAATAGATAGCCGCAATCGCTCTGAGACATTAACAATTTCAGCAAATTCAGCGATGCCGAATCTGCCCACTGCAAGTCATCGAGAAACATCACCAACGGATGCTCTCTTGTCGCGAACACCTGAATGAACTTTTGGAACAGCAGATTGAAACGGTTCTGTGCTGCACCGCCTGATAGTTCAGCGATCGCAGGCTGTTTGCCAATCATTTGTTCCAGTTCAGGAATTACCTCGATCAGAAGTTGTCCATTCTCCCCAACTGCCGCTAAAATCTTGCTCTGCCATTGCTTTAGCTGAGTATCGTTTTGACTAAGCAACTGTCCCATTAAGTCACGAAAGGCTTGTACAAAAGCAGACAGAGGAATGTTGCGGTTGAACTGGTCGTATTTGCCCTTGATGAAGTAGGCGTTCCAGCGCACAATCGGTTTATGCACTTCATTGACGACTGTGGTTTTGCCAATACCAGAAAAACCTGCCACTAGCATCAGTTGAGAGCCACCATTGGCCACATAACCAAATGCTTCTAATAGTGTCTTTACTTCCGATTCCCGCCCGTAGAGTTTTTCGGGTATGAGAAAGCGATCGCTGATATCGCGTTGTCCTAAATCAAACCAGGTGTGTTTGCCTGTTTCTCGCCACTGTTCTAAGCAGATAACAAGGTCATGTTTAAGTCCTAGCGCACTCTGATAGCGGTCTTCGGCGTTCTTTGCCATCAGTTTGCGGATAATTTCGCCTAGCATCAAGGGCAATTCGGGGTTGAAATCGCAGAGGCAGGGTGGAAGTTTCGCAATGTGGCAATGCACCAACTCCATTGGTTGATGGGATTCAAAGGGCAATTTTCCACTCAGTAATTCAAAGAAAGTCACACCTAAAGAATAGAAGTCACTGCGGTAGTCAATGCCTCTGTTCATCCGCCCGGTTTGCTCTGGCGACAGATAGGCTAGCGTTCCCTCTAGTCCATTGAGACTCTGAAGTTCCTGGGTTTCTCGTGGTAAAAGCGAGGCAATACTAAAGTCAATCAGCTTGATTTGGTTCGTGTCAGGGTGAATCAAGATGTTGGCTGGCTTGATGTCTTTGTGAATGACGCGCTGTTGATGTAACTGGTGTAAAATTTCTAGTAGTTGCAGAGCAATGGGTAGAAATTGCTCTAATGTCAGTGTTTTTTCTTGAGTAAATTGCCGCAGGGAAACACCACCAAAGTCTTCCATGACTAGGGCATAGCCATTGTGATGGGCTTCTAGGCTGTAGGGTTTGATAATGCCGGGAATATTTAGGTTTTTAGCGATCGCATATTGGTTGCGAAACTGTACTAATTCAGTAAAAGTTGGGAATTCTCGTTTTAAGAGCTTGATGACAACTGGTAGACGATTGCATTCTCGAATTGCCCGATACACTTGAGTCCGAGAACCTGAATAAAGTTGCTCGATGATTTGGTAGCCAGCAATCCTTAAAGTTCCATCAACTTTTGCGCTCATAAATTTTCACGAAAATTTACTTGATATTAGTGTTATAATTCCCATTACCATATCTTGGTTAACAAACGTTAGAAAAGTTGCATTAGGTATGGGGCACTGGAGGTAAAAAATAGGAATGCAAAACACCTCCATGTAAAAATGGCGATCGCTTTTTGATGATTTACCAAAGTACTATCAAAACTCCGTCAAAGAGTTTTCGATCTGACAAAGAAAGGCATGAAGCAACAGCAAAGAAGTATTAATTTAGTTGGTGAGTGGCAAGAACATCTGCGGACATAGTTTTACTGGTACTGCTCATCCCAAAAAATAATGCCGTAATGCTCAAGCCGCGAGTACTTTTATTGGCAAATATCCATTTTTCATAAACCGTTAGTCGCTGTTGTTTATGTAGTATTAAGTCGTTTCAAGTGGCTCTGATATCTAGTGCGATCGCATTTTTCAGTAACTATGTGCTACTCCAATAAATCAATTAATTTTAGTCTGGTTTAAGCTCAAATATTTAGCTGATAAAACTGGTCAAACAATTTATCAAATCAAGCATAGGTTGTTGTCAAATTATTTAGCTCCGCAATTAAAAGTCAAGACGTTACCATGTTTATCGCCTAGTTGTTTGGCGCGCTGAATGCTATAGCCGCGCCATTGCTTGTGACAGTTGTGTAAGTCCTGTTAAAAATCAAATAAGTTTCCTAATTTTTACTATTTGAATTTAGATTTAATTAGGTGGCAATTCCAAACTCATTTCACCCAACAACCCCTTGCGAAAATCTGTTAAAAGTTGCCTTGCTGCTCGCTCTACATCACCTTTATAACGATGTTCTGCTAAGGCGTGTAAATAGGTATCTCCGGTGTCTGATGTTGAATCGAGTTGGTAGCGAGACTGTAATGGTTTTTTTGGTAATAAATCTCCTGCTACAGCTTCTAAATAGTTGAGTAAATCCACTAGGGCTGCTGCTACTAGCTGGTTATCGTAAGATGCTTCACCGATATCATCACAAATAGCTAATTTCAAGGCTGCATCTTGGTCTTCTAATCTTAGAGGGATGACACCAGGAGCATCTAGCAATTCTAAATGTTCGGAAATTCGCACCCAGCGTAGTTGGCGAGTTACCCCAGGACGGGCTGCACTTTCCACGACTCGCTTTCCCAACAAGCGGTTAATTAAAGCTGATTTACCGACATTGGGAAAACCAATCACCACAGCCCGCACTGGACGGGGTAACATCCCGCGATCGCTTCTTCTTTGATTAAGTTCTACCCCAGCGGCTTGCGCTGCCCGCGCCACTTCTGCTATACCTTTACCATGTTGAGCGTTGGTAAAATAGGGGACTTCTCCTTGACGTTTAAACCAATCGATCCATAGCGATCGCATTTGTGGCGTAATCATATCTACTCGGTTAAGTATCAACACCCGTGCCTTACCTTCTACCCACTCACCTATTTGGGGATGGTGAGTCGCTAAGGGAATCCGAGCATCTCGTACCTCAAACACCACATCTACGCGCTTCAGCTGTTCTTTGAGCTTCCTTTCAGCTTTCGCTATATGACCTGGATACCATTGAATCAGGTTTAATCTATAGTTTTGAGTTATAGCCATAGTTAATTACCAAATAAATTATTATCACTTATCAATTATCATTCACTATGGCTTGATGTAAAATCAGACGATTGCCATCAGGGTCATAAGCATATATTTCTCTGCCGTGGGAAGCAATGGAAATGTTTCCTGGTGGAGGATAGCCCAAAGCAGTTAGGTAAGCGATCGCATCTTCTAAGTTAGTTACTTCTAAACACAAACTTATCTTACTTTTGGCGTAGACACAAAGTGGCTTGTCGTCAGACATCGCTTCAAATTCTGATTCTTTTGTGTTCTTTGGTTTAAAAATACCTAATCGCATACTAACTAAATTAAACTCAGCATAGACGTTCGGAACCAAAGGAACTGGCTTTTGCTCTAGCAATTTGGTATAGAAATTCACTAACTTCTCAAAATTAACCGATGCTATGGTGACAAATGCGTTAGTGTACTGAAAAACCATATAAGCTTTGAGTTATTTGATTTTGTTGAGACTATCACTTTTATAAAGTTCTTACACTCAGCACTTGCGGCGGTGTTGAATCTTGTGGATAAATGACATCTATGCAAAAATCTGCTGTAAATTTAAAACAAAACCAGGGAGAACATCTTCACCCGATAAACTTGTAGGAGATTGTAAAACTTCTGGTGCAAGATTTGGGCGATAAATTATTACTTGTTTATCTTTAGGATTAATTAACCAACCCAGTTGTAAGCCATTTGCTAAGTATTCCTGCATTTTGGCTTTAGTATCTTCCACATCATCAGTTTCAGAAACTAATTCCACTGCAAAATCAGGACACAAAGGGAGAAATTTCTTTCTTTGTTTTGGGGTAAGAGCATTCCATCTTTCTATCCTTACCCAAGAAGCATCAGGGGAACGAGTTGCCCCATTTGGCAGTTTAAACCCAGTAGAAGAATCAAAAGCTTTTCCGAGTTTATTCTGTCTGTTCCAAACTCCTAAATCAAGATACAGCTCAAAATTACGGTTTCCCGTTTCTCCTCCAGTAGGTGACATGATAATTAATTCCCCTTCAGCAGTTAACTCTAGTCGTAATTCTTTATTCACGGCTACAATCTGTGCAAATTCCTCATCAGTAAATTGCAGATTAGAAGGTAATTGTAAGGTTAAAGCAGTCATAATTAATTGCGCTCCACAAAAATCCTAGTTGCATCAAACCCATCTGCTGCTAATAGGGACGATTTAGCCCCTACCTCTACTTTAGGAATTCCCCCCAACAAATGCCCCATTGTTTTATTTTTTAAAACAATTTTGGGGTAGGTAATAGGGGTGTGAGAGACTAAATGAGAAAACAAAATCTCTAGTATAGTGTTATGTCAACTACCACATACGTACACTAATTTTTGTATTCCAGACTATCCGTTGCCATTCTTTCTCATGATGTAAACTAGGTTTATCCCATGAGAGAAAATAACCTCTCGATTTTGTGGTTAGTCTTGTAAAGGTAACGAGCGCGGAGGGATTTGAACCCCCGACCCACAGAACCGGAATCTGTTGCTCTATCCACTGAGCTACGCGCCCTTAATCTTCAATATTATAGCACGTCTGTGATAAAATTCCCAGCTTTAAAGATAATTAGCTGGGTCTACGGGTGTACCATTGCGACGGACTTCAAAGTGGAGGTGGGGGCCAGTTGAGAAACCTGTAGAACCAACAGCAGCGATCGCTTGTCCGCGTTCAACTGCTTGTCCCTCAGAAACATATAACTCGCTGGTATGACCGTAGAGTGTAGTTATGCCATTACCGTGATCGATAATTACTGCTCTACCATAGCCACCATACCACCCAGCAAAAATTACTGTTCCCGAATCCGCTGCTCGAATTTTACTACCATAGCTGGCGGCAAAATCTAACCCAGCGTGAAAGCGACGATAGCCAAGAATAGGGTGTATCCGCCAGCCGAAGGGACTGCTAGTAGGAGCATCGCTAGGATATGCCATTACCCCAGTTCCTCGAATGATGATACCTGTTCGGCTGTTGGTTTTTCCTTGGGCTTCTGCTACCTTTTGTTGAATCAAAACTTCCAGATTTTTAGATTCCCTTTCTAGCTGATTTTGCGCAGCTTCTAAGGCCAAGCGATCGCTATTCAGGCGTTGAATCAATTCTGATTGTGATTGTGCCTGGGTTTGATAATCGGCTTTTTGTGCTAACAGTTGCTCGCGAATTAAGCCGATTTCATTTTTTTGCTGTTCTACTTCCGTTTTTTGTTTATCGATTGAGTTTGCTTGGGTGTTGAGTTTGACCAAAATTTTCTGATCTGCTTGAAACACTAACTTCAACTGATGACGACGGCTGAAAAAGTCGCTGATATTTTCACTTTCGAGCAAAACTGCCCATCCCGCAAAAGCAGGCGATCGCTGAAGATAACGCAATCGTGCTACTGTTGCAATTTGCCGCTCCTGATATGAACGTTCTGCCACATCTAAATCAGTTTCTAACTGCTGGAGGCGTTGGGTAGCGAGTTGTAATCGTGATTCACTCTCTAGAAGATAGCTATCTGTAGTTTGCAGATTTTGCTTTAAACCAGTCAGGTGTTTTTGGGCCTCCTGTTGAAGATTTGTTAAGCGATCGCGTTCTCCAACTACACCCTGACGCTGCTGGTTCATTTGTTGCTGCTGTTGTCGTAGAGTATCAATAGACCCTGTAGACGTTGCGTCGGCTGGAATTAATGCCAAACAAATCCACAAAATACAGCAAAATGCAATAGATAAACAGCAATAAATCTGCTTTTTTCCGAGAAATCGCCCTCTCATAGTGCGAACCTAACTAAAACGATGCTTTCAAACACTATGAGGATTATTCCCAAAATCTGATTCACTCACTCCAACGCATTATTAAATTGGCCTGCCAAGTTGTAACACAAGGATTCTAGCTATGTCAGCATTGAGCAGGTATGTCAGCGGGTGAGGTGTATGAACGCACGTATAGCAATTCTCTTAATTACCTTGGTTTTTCCAGGTTTGGCAGTGGTGGGAGTATCGTTGTATTGGTTTAATCTCGATTATGCAGCACTTATTAAAGCTGAAAAGTATGTGGAAAACTTGGTAGAGGTTGGAAAAGTAAATGATAGACAGTTAGAGTATGCCTATCATCGCACCTACATTCATCGCATCAATGTATTTGCCGATGGTACCTGGGGATTACTGGGAGGTGTAATTACAGCACTAGGCATACATGGATTAGTCACTATTAAAAAATAGGGAGTGGGGAGTGCGAGACAAGCGGACAAGGAGTTAAACAAAACTCAGCACTCAGCACGGGCTAAACCTTAGCTATCCGCTAACAGCACTCAGCACTCATTAATTACGATTAGCTTTCCAATTTGCCAAATCAGCTAAAGAGCGATCGCGGTAACGTCCATAACGCTCTGGTTTACTTTTGATTTTCATTCCTAAATCGGGAAAAATCCCAAAGTTAGGCGGCATTGGTTGGAAATGCTTCGGCGAAGCAGAACTAATAAATTCTAATAACGCACCCATCATGGTTGTTGGTGGTAAAACCAAAGCTTCTTTACCCAAAGCTAACCGCGCTGCATTAATTCCCGCCAAGCAACCACCCGCAGCCGCAGCAGTGTAACCTTCAGTACCAATCAATTGCCCAGCTGCTAACAATGTTGGACGCTCTTTAAATTGCAAGGTAGGATGCATTAACTGAGGAGCATTAATAAAAGTGTTGCGGTGCATCACTCCCAGTCTGACAAACTCTGCTTTTTCTAAACTTGGAATTAATTGAAAGATTCGCTTTTGCTCGCCCCAACGCAGATTTGTTTGAAATCCTACCATGTTCCACAACTGACCAGCTTTATCTTCTTGTCGTAACTGGATTACAGCATAAGGACGTTCCCCTGTGCGAGTATCTGACAATCCCACTGGCTTTAGGGGACCATAACGCATGGTATCTTCCCCGCGCTGTGCTAGTTCTTCTATGGGTAAGCAAGCTTCAAAAAATTTTGCCGTTTCTCGTTCAAAACCCTTGAGTTCTGTTTGTTCAGCTTTACAGAGTTCTTCCCGAAAGTGCAAGTACTGCTCTTTATTCATTGGGCAGTTGAGATAAGCGGCTTCACCTTTGTCATAACGTGATGCCATAAAAGCAATGTCACGATTAATCGATTCTCCCACGATAATCGGGCTAGCTGCATCAAAAAAGCTGAGGTATTCCATCCCTGTAAAGCGTTGCAAATCTTCTGCTAAGTCGGGACTGGTTAAAGGCCCCGTTGCTAAAACCACAATCCCTTCAGGAATTGCAGACACTTCACCCCGGCGAAACTCAACTAAAGGATGACTCGCTAAAGTTTCAGTTAAATCTTGGCCAAATTGTCCCCTGTCTACGGCTAGCGCCCCACCAGCAGGAACGGCGTGTTCATCAGCTTTCGAGATGACAATCGAACCGAGTTGGCGTAACTCTTCGTGCAATAATCCCGCCGCGCGATCGCTTGCCATTGCCCCAAAGGAATTACTACACACTAATTCTGCTAAATGTTCTGTATGATGAGCCGGACTAAATCGCTTTGGACGCATTTCATGCAGAATTACTGGCACTCCAGCTTGCGCTATTTGCCAAGCTGCTTCTGTCCCAGCTAGTCCACCTCCAATTACTTGTATCGGTTGTGTTTCCATAGTTAAATTTTAATTCCCATATTATAAGTATCCATCAGCATTACAGAAGTAAAATTAAATCAAAAGTGATGTTAAACCACAACTAGTGCAAATATATTAGGCCAATTGTAACGTTGAGAATAAGCTCTCAAGGTTTTTTACAATCGATTCTGCTGTCACACCAAAAGCCATCGTCAGCAGTGTGCCTAACACTTTCCAACTGGCACATTGCCAGCAAGTGCGATCGTGTCCTCAGCCCTTGCCTAATTCCATGAATCAAAAAAGTAGGATGTTTTGTATAAACCCTTGATTTTTCCTTTTTCCAGATGATACATTCAGTATGCATTCAAGAATTAGTTAACAATGCGTAATTGGGACGTGATTTATGATTAAAAACAAAATCAAAGATAATGTCGCTTTAAATCTAGCGCCAGTTATGTTTATTGAGGAAGTAACAGATGATGATGAATTAAAAAGTGTATACGGTGGCGAAACGCCTCCTGATTCAGTACTAAACAGTAAGATTAATTCTGCTCTTGTAAATCACGGTATTCCAATTTATAACGATCCTAACAACCCAAATATATTAACAGAAGAGGCGGTGTTTGCTTTCAAAGGAGTTGCGGTTAATGAGACGTAGTAGATACAACCGATTTCCATTAACTATAGCAATATGCAATACTAGGACGTGTTTGAAAACACGCTGTATTCTCAAAAATAGGCTAATCTAGGTAATCCTGGAATTATACAAATGGCTAATCTAAGTCATTTGATATTGTAATCAAATCTTTGGCACTACTAAATAACAGCAGTTTTCACGAGTCCATGCTTGGGAGCGCGTTCAATGGCAACAGACAATAGACTTCTTGGCATTGTGGGGAAAAGCGGAAGGGGTAAAGGGTAAAGGTATGAAATTTTCCCTTACCCTTTACCTTTAACCTTTCCCCAACATCTTACAAAAGCTACTTTTGCAAGATGTCTAATCAACCCAACAAATTAACAAACACAACCTTGTCTGAAAGAAAAGCGATCGCTATCCCCAAAAAAAAATTAACATTAACCTTAGAAGTGTTAATTTTTCATCACATAAACTCATGGGTTACTACATCGCTCCCCGCTTTTTGGACAAACTTGCTGTCCACATCACCAAAAATTTCCTGAAGCTTCCTGGCGTGCGAGTTCCCGTGATATTGGGTATTCATGGACGCAAAGGAGAAGGCAAAACATTTCAATGTCAATTAGTCTTCGAGAAAATGGGTATCGAAGTGACTCACGTATCTGGCGGCGAATTAGAAAGTCCAGATGCGGGAGATCCGGCGCGGTTGATTCGGTTGCGCTATCGGGAAACAGCTGAACTGATCAAAGTACGCGGCAAAATGTGTGTACTGATGATTAACGATTTAGATGCTGGTGCTGGACGCTTTGATGAAGGCACTCAATATACTGTAAACACGCAGCTGGTGAATGCCACACTGATGAATATTGCTGATAATCCCACAGATGTGCAGTTGCCGGGAAGCTATGATTCCACACCCTTACATCGTGTGCCGATTATTGTCACAGGTAATGATTTTTCTACCCTCTATGCACCGTTAATTCGGGATGGACGGATGGAGAAATTCTACTGGGAACCAGATAGAGATGATAAGGTGGGAATTGTCAAGGGGATTTTTGAACCGGATGGACTGTCACAGAAAGAAGTTGAACAGCTAGTTGATACTTTTGTCAATCAGTCTATTGACTTTTTTAGCGCTTTGCGATCGCGCATTTATGACGAACAAATCCGCAACTACATCCATAAAGTAGGTTTTGAGCAGATATCCTTGAATGTGGTTAACAGCACTCAAGGGCCACCAGAATTTAAAAAGCCAGATTTCAGGCTGTCTCACTTAATCGAGTCTGGTAATTTCCTCGTTGGCGAACAAAAACGGGTGGAAAGTTCCCATTTGGTTGATGATTACAATCGACTCAATCGAGGTAGAAATTCTCAATCAGCACCACCTGCTGCTGTGACACCAACTAGTCAGCCGTCAAATGGCGCAACCAAAGAAGTAAAAACTAATCAATTCCAGAAACAGGAAGCATCAAGTCCACATTTGACTCTAGACACACAAGCTCAAATTAGACAATTATTATCTCAAGGTTACAAAATTAGTATTGAACACGTAGATGAGCGCCGCTTCCGCACAGGTTCTTGGCAAACTTGTGTTCATAGCCACATCGATGCCGAATCTGATGCCATCTCAAATTTGGAATCAACTCTGGCAGAATATAGCGGTGAATATGTGCGCTTAGTAGGTATCGATCCTAAAGCCAAGCGGCGGGTGGTGGAGACAATTATTCAGCGTCCAAATGGGAACAATTAGGGGCAGATGCAGCAGAATCCGGGAGTTAGAAATCGGAAGTTAAATCGACGGTTAGAAACTGCATCTAAACAGACCAAACCCGCCCACGCGGGTTTAAAAAGGTTTATTTTCTATCTTAATGGAGCAAGAGGACTCCCGTTAAGTCTGGCGACTGTAACGGGATGATGAATTGCGACCAGTATAAAACTGAGTGTAGCGAATCATTGTTATTGATGTTAGATGTACTGAAGGTCAGAATTTACCCAAACAAAGAGCAGGAAATATCCTTAGCTAAAAGCTTTGGATGTTCCCGCTTTGTTTGGAATTTCTACCTCAATAAAACTAATACTCAATACGAAGAAACGGGTAAAGGTATGACCTATATTCAAATGGCTCTACAGGTAGTGCCAGTTTCAGTCGGGGTTTAAATCCCCGTCTAAAAATGTCTTTAATTTTGAATTTTGTTAGCGCAGCGTTAGCGAGTCCGCGTACTCTGTAAGAGTTGCAAGCTACGCTTTTAGCGTCTCGTAGAGAGCGTCATTTTGAATTTTGAATTGTTAATGCGTCTTTTTGATCTTCCATCAATAAATTTTTTACGTTGTTTGATTTGCTTCCAGCCAGTTAAGTAAATCCTGAATGGTTGTAAAATCCAATAAAGCCTCGCCAAGTGCTTCTAATTGCTCTAGAGAAAGAGTTTGAATTTGTCCCCGAACCTCTTGTGGTAACTCTCCTACTCGTTTTTGTAGTAGCCGTAATACGAGTGTTTGTCCTTGTTCCTGTTTTCCCCGCTCGTAACCAATGCGCTCACCTGTGGTAATGTAGCTCATAGTCCGCTCCTGCTCATATTGCTTAAACTCTTGCCAAAATTCTGCTTCCAAGGCTTTTGGTAAAATCATAACCCAATCGATAAATCGGTAAAGGTTACGAATATCTTTTTCTTGCAATCCTAATTCATACAATCGGCGAATCAAGCTAAATTTCCAAGCTTTGCGTTCTCCTGGCTTTTTACTTGTTTGCTGCGTCTTCAAATGCGCCATTACTACAGTTGCAAATGGGTTGTCGCTGGCTTCTAATTCTGTCCAACGATTTTGATAATCCAGCAGCTTGACGGTTCCAAATTCAAAGTTAAGCCTGGTATTGGGATAATTATAACTATATTGATTGGGTCGCCATTTCGGGTCTGTATCGCACAAAATTGCCAAACTTATGGCAGGTTTCCCAAATCTGTCAAAAATCCGCAGGTTGTAGGAAAACATTCTTTCTGCAAAGGTGTCTTCTGATTTTGCTTGGATTTCTACATGGATTAATAGCCAAGTTTCTTGTCCTTGAATTTGCCAGACTTTAACTAATTTATCTGCATATCTCCTACCAAGTTCTGCTTCACGGGCTATTTGTTGAAATTCCTTGTCGAGAAATTCGTGGGGACGTTTCCAATTAATTAGTTTTGCTGTTTGGGGAAAGTAAGCTTCTAAAATTTCTTTCCAGGGGCTATCATTATCTGCTCTTTCCAGTTCCTCGTTCATTAGTTGATTGCTATACCATCTAGTAATCCTAAATCATTTGTGAACAACAAGATACCCAACTTCTTAGAGAAGTCAGGTATCTGAAGCTGCGAATTAGATTGCCAGATTTTTTGTTAATTCTTAAACAACTGGAAACAATATGTTTCCTTAATTTGAAAGCTGAATTTTTACCTTTTAACTACAAGTATTGGCTGAAGCTGAGGTCATCGTTCTTAAATCGCTTGTAAATGCGGCTGTGTATTGATAAGGTGATGAACCAGAGCAATTCATGGAATTTGTATTAGTGCCACGAGGAGTCCACCATGACTGAGCTTTCACAGTTAAATTTGTGCCATTCCATGATAGAGAATTGACAAGTAAAGAGTTTGTTTGTCCATTATCTGGCTTTTTAGAAGATAAAAATGTGGCATAATCAACCTGGCCATTAGATGGATTAATCCGGGCTATAACTGCGGCTTTTGGCCCGCCTCCATTACCATAGCTAGGCAACCACCGACCACTGGCAAAACGGCTAAAATCATTACCTGTTTGACTACCTGTAGAAGAGTAAATGCCATATAAAACATCACTTCCATTCCAATACAATCCGTAACCTGTACCATCGTCACCTGTTGTCTCGTAATCATTACGACACCATGCTTTTATCCCATTATTAAAGCGGATAGTTACAGGGTTTTTGTTATTTGATAATTGCTCATAACCAATGTAGATTTTTGCTGTTCCATTAACTACTTTTGGGCCATTTTTAGCTGCAACTGTCGCTTCACTATCATTGCAACTGAATGTCACAGCATCGCCAACCGATGTATTTATGGTTTCAGCTAAAACTGGAGCAGTTTTTTGTGTGAGAACTAAGTCACCTACTACAATTACAGACAAAGAAATGCCCGCAAAATACTTTTGTAATTTGCCAGAATAAATCATGTTATGAATCTGCCGAGACAAGGAACGGAAAACACCGTATCACTATAAACTCTAATCAGTATTTAGACAAGTAAAATGGTTGAAAACACTATGCAGCAAGAGTCTCAGTATTAAAAAATATTAGTTATGACTACAAAATGCCCGATCTAAGACGCATAAAGATGCATGATAGTAGCTGTATATAATTGTTGTTTATCAAAGAGTATTAGTACATATAAAAAAATGCAATAGGTTATGCTTTACCATAAACAATTGCAGTAATTGATAAAATAATTTTAATCAGCCAAGTGCCTTTGTTCGTTCTCTACATCCCTTGCAAGAACATTGTTTTCCCTCTGTTTTATGCTTTTATCTGGGCTGTATTAGGTAGTTTTAGGATTTTTATCTGAAGCTTCTCCAGCAACACCTTTCAAGCGGCTCAATCTGCTTTTGCGAATCCGTTCGCTATCACGAACCCCACCCGCCATTTCATATTCGCTGCTATCTTTGCCATATTTAAAAGCAACCCCTCTCACCATCTTGTCTGTAAGATTACTTAGGGTTTTCTCCATCGCATCAATTTTAGTTTTAGAAGAATCAATTACAGTTAACGCAGTATTATAAGCATCAAGCATGGTTCTTAGCTGTTCAATTGCTTGACTCAAGTTTTGCAAATCGCAATCATTACCAAAACTCATATTTGAATCAATTGCTTTTAGTCCAGCGGATCTCAACTCAGCTTTTTCGAGAACACGGGATGTACGTTTTTTACGAGACATCAATATATTCCTTAGAGAGGTTTCTAAAGCTACTTTGGCTTACTAAAGCTGTTTTTTGGTTCAGTAAAATTAGTGATAATTATATTTGTTAAAAAAATCCCAACTAATCTGAGTAATTTCTCTATATTTCCAGTTTTTACCTATTTTTCTTTACAATTGCTTTAATGTTGATGAGGAATATTGCAATGTTGATGAGGAATATTGCAATGTTGATGAGGAATATTGCAATATTTATGAAGAACGTTGCAATGTTGATGAAGAATATTGCAATTTTGATGATAAATATTGCAATCTTGATGAAGAACGTTGCAATGTTGATGCGAATACAACCGAGATAATCTATCGGTATACATTCATCACCCAATGTTGAAAATTCTTGCCTCGATAGCCGCCATTAACCCAAATTGTAATTAGTTGATGGCAGAGATGCCTACAGCAACGCATACATCAGACATAAAAAGCAAGCTAAAAGTATCAGTAATTACAACAGTCAATCCATGTACTACTGTTAGCTGATATAATTTAATACAAGAGGTTGTTTGAAAATTCGTTGGCTGTGATTTTAATTGCATTCTTACCCCCCTTATAAAGGGGGGAAACCGGAAAATCTAGTTCCCTCCCCAATATATCGGCTACGGTGTACACACAAGTCTTCTAGAGTTGCGCCACAAGCTTTTGATCCCCCCAACCCCCCTTAAAAAGGGGGGCAAAAAGCTCTCAAAGTCCCCCAATTTATCGGGGGATTTAGGGGGATCAATACACATTTTGCACCCAGCAAAAAGATGTGTGTACACCGTAGCCTTTCTAAGAGGAGGGTTAGGGAGGGGTAAAAAAATATTTGATACATCAATCATGACTTTTCAAACATCCTTTAAGACTTATGTAGGTTAGGTTGAGGCACGAAACCCAACATCCGCATGAGTTACTACGTTTGATTCCATCCACTTATTTACCAGGAGAAAACATAACCTGGCAAATAATATCATGTCCGCTTGATTGCTTATTAAACCCGAAGAACCCCACCCCGCCAAAGCTACGCTTTGTTTCCCCTCCCGAAGAGCGGCTATCTATTACCCGGATATTTCTTAAGATTTGTGAGAGTATTGACTCAGGCTTTTAATAAATATGGGGATAAAAATTATATGATTGGAGTTGCGATCGCAGGTACTGGATTTGGTCAAAAAGTCCACATACCCGGATTCCAAGCACATCCTCTAAGTGAGGTAGTTGCTGTTTATCATCGAGATATAAATAAAGCCAAAGCTATAGCACAATCCCATAATATCCCCCACGCTTCCGACTCGCTGACAGATATTGTGGCATTACCAGAAGTGCAAGCAGTCAGCATTTCGACGCCGCCCTTTTTGCACTATGAAATGGCAAAAACTGTACTGCAAGCTGGAAAACATTTATTACTAGAAAAACCGACAACCTTAAATGCACTTGAAGCGAAAGAACTTTATCAGTTAGCTAAAGCAAAAAGCGTTATTGCAACTGTAGACTTTGAATTTCGCTTTGTACCAGCATGGCAATTGTTTGCAGAGTTATTGTCAGAAAACTATGTGGGTGAGTTACGCTTAATTAAAATTGATTGGTTAGGTTCTTCTCGTGCTAATGTTTCACGCCCTTGGAATTGGTATTCTGATAGAGAGAAAGGAGGCGGTGCATTGGGATCTTTGGGTTCTCACGCCTTCGATTATATTCACTGGTTATTTGGGCCAGTGCGTAGATTAAACGCTCATTTAACTACTGCTATTCCTACACGAGTTGACCCGATTAGCGGGGAATCTAAGGCAGTGAATACAGATGACAATTGTATATTAACGCTGGAATTAGCTAATGGTACACCTTGCCAACTTTCTATCAGTGCGGTGATTCATGCATCAAGAACCCATTGGGTAGAAGTATATGGCGATCGCGGTACATTAGTTGTGGGCAGTGAAAATCAAAAAGATTATATACATGGTTTTCGTGTTTGGGGTTCCCAGCTAGGTAAACCTCTAACAGAAATAGAAATACCGAATCGGTTAATTTTTCCCAAAAATTATGCTGATGGGCGCATTTCAGCATTTATCCGCGTAGTAGACCAATGGGTGCAAGGAATTGAACGCAATCAGGAAATTACACCATCACTACGCGAAGGAATTTATTCTCAGTTGTTGATGGATTTATCTCATGAATCGCATCAAAAATCAAGTTGGTTAGATGTACCCAGTTTGGAAGAATTTCTGAGTAATTAGAAAACAAATGAGCAAAACTCCCCGCATTCGTATCCCGCCGGAAGTCAAAAAATATGTTTTTCAACGCGACCAATATCAATGCCGAAGTTGCGGTAAAACTAATATAGAAACTAACCTCAGTATCGATCATATCATTCCCCTCGCTCGTGGGGGTCAAAATGATATTAGTAATCTCCAAACTCTCTGTTTTACCTGTAATCAGCAGAAAACAGATAATATCGACCCGCGTTTTAGGCGATATTTTCAGCTTTAGGTTACGATGGTATGAGCTATTAGTTTCTCCTCATTTCTATGTCTCAAAATCACAATAGCAATTCTCGAAGATTTCCCAACATTAAAACTACAATTATCTACCTCTTCGCTATCACAGCTATGTTAGTAGTAGCCTTTCCCTGGTTATATGAGATTAAAACTAAAGCTGGGATCGATATATCACCTGGACGCCATGCAGGAACATTTTTTGAAAAACATACCCGTGGACTCTTTAAGTGTGAGTGGCTTTATCCCTACCATTGCGATCGCTCCCACGTCAGGTAAAGAAAGTTACAGCATAATTCAGAATTCAGAAGTCAGAATGGGCTACGCCCCGCTGCGCTAACAGTAGTAAAACTAAGTTGAAAACTACATCGGACAGGCATTTTGCAAATCCCTCACGCCCTCATCCCCTAACCCCTTCTCCCAAAGGAGAAGGGGAATTGAATGTCTAGCTCCCCTCTCACGGATGGGAGAGGGGCTGGGAGTGAGGGCAAAACGTTGACACCAATGTACTGCTGTGCGCCACTACATCTATCCCAACTGATTGGAGATTGAGCTAACATCAACCGCTAACTTTTTACCTAACTTGAGCAACTGAAGACACTGATTATCTCCTTCATTACCAAGGCTAGTAATACACACCGGGGCTATCTGACTTTGCAGACAACTAAAATATAGTTCCTGCGATCGCTGTAGGGAAATATCAATATTTAGTTGATCCCCGACATCAATCAATCGTTCCAATAGTTGGATATCTGCATTAAAACTACCATTGGCATCGTTCAACAATTGCCAGAGCGATCGCGCAATTAATTGTTCTAACATCTGTTTACCGTCGGGAATATTCAGCCGACAACGCAGATGTTTTGCTTCAGTTGCGATCGCTTCCAATTCTAAGATGTGATTCCAACTCTTTTGGGGATCGGCAATCTCTTGTTCAAGCGATCGCAATGTCATCAGACAGCGATGCCCTAAAGCAATATCTGCTGCAACCTGCAATTCTTGCGGTACTGCGATTTCATCGCGATGAAACGCCATTAGCACACCATAATTATCACGGTAGGCTTGGGTATACAACTGTCCTAAACGTGTCAGTGTTTCTTGACTCAGCAGCCCCATGATCCGGTGGCGTTCTTCAGCAAATAGATTTTGCAAGCTGAAAGCTTCTTCTCCAAATAGCTGCGTCATCGCCAAGATCGTATGAGCTGCACTAGCTTGTTTTAGCGCCCCAAACAGCTTTTCTTTTAATTGGCTATAATCACGCCGCCCGGTAAATTGCTGAATGCCGCAATGAAAATCCCAGCCTCCCAAATGCAGAACCGCAAATACCAAATGCTCACTTTCCCAAGTAATCTCTGATACCAGCTTTAAATTTCCCACAGCCAGAGTTAGCGATCCCATCCGTTGCAGTTGGTAATCTAACTCATTGGCAGCGTAGCAATAAACCCGCTTATGGTAACGCTGAGACTGTTTGTCAGCAGCATCTTTTCTCGGTAGGGAATTGTGTGTCTCTGCTGGTTTCTGGCTGGTAAATAGGGAAGTAATGGCGTAATGGGCTGCAACTTGCTTAAAGCCAAGCTGGGCAGTTAACACGAGTTGCCGATAAATTTCTGCACCGTGTTTGAACTGATCCACATTACTGGGGGCTAAACCAAGACGTTTGACAAAGCCTTTTTCCAACTGCACACCTGCCACATCCCCTGCCAATTCCAAAGCACGGGCGGCGTAGCGCAGAATTTGTGTCCCCTCGGGACGGGAAATTTCTTCAAAAAACCAGCCGCAACTAGTGAACATTAACAACGCATGACGCTGCATTTCTAATAGGCGGAGAGCGTCTACTTGTTCGGCTGCGGTTAGTTTGTGGGTTTGATGACGGGCGAGGAAATGGTTGACATTAGTAGCAGAGCGATCGCGCATGACTTGGATATATTCATCTCGCGCTAGCCAGGGATCGCGAAATAACTGTCTACCATGTTCTTCATACACTTCAGTTAACTGATCCCGCAGCCAATTTAGGGCATCCCGCAGTGGACGACGCCATTTCTGATGCCAAACACCACCTTCCCCACCACAACCACAGTCATCCTCCCATCTACCGACACCGTGGGCGCAACTCCAGGCTGTGACTGACTTTAATTCCACTTCCCAACTGGGAGAATTTAAGCTCAAATAGTGGGCGAAGTTTGTCACCGTCCAACCCTGTTGAGGAAACTCTTTGGTAAAGGCGTAGGCTAAAGTTTTCTCTGTTCCCTTTTTGTGGTGTCCAAAGGTTTCCCCATCCGTCGCCACAGAAATCAACTGTGCCAGACGATGATCCCCACGCACCGCCGAACCAATACGTCCGGCAAAGTGACTGGAATTATAAACGACATCACTAAAACCCATGTCCCGCGATATCGGCCCATCGTAAAAGAAGATATCAATGTAGGGTAATTCTTCTGTACTACTATCGTTGGGGCTAGTGGCAACCGCACTCAGAGGTGAAGATGAAGTATCTAGTGTTGGCTTCAAATAACAACGATAAGGACGGGTGGAATCAATCTGACTACCACCGACTTCGATCCATTCAGGATGGGGACGATCTGGAGTGGGGAGAGGACGGCAACGCAGTGCTTGAGACGGTGCCAGGACAATGAAGCGAATACCTTCAGCAACAAGAGCTTCTAGGGTGGCGTAGTCTACAGCCGTTTCTGCTAGCCACATTCCTTCGGGATCGCGGCCAAAGCGGGAGCGGAAGTCTTCTTTACCCCAGCGAATTTGGGTATATTTGTCGCGCTCGTTCGCCAGAGGCATGATGATGTGATTGTATACTTGCGCGATCGCATTGCCGTGACCATGCAAGCGATCGCTACTCTTGGCATCTGCCTCTAATATTCGCTGATAAACTTCCACATCGTAGCGTTCTAGCCACGACATCAGCGTTGGCCCAATATTAAAACTGAAATACTCGTAATTATTAACGATCCCCACCACTTCACCTTGGTCATTTAAGACTCTGGCAAAGGCATTTGGACGATAGCATTCCCAATGAATCCGCTCATTCCAATCATGGAAAGGTGCAGCGCTCGGTTGGCGTTCAATTGCGTCCAGATAAGGGTTTTCCCTTGGTGGCTGGTAAAAATGACCATGCACCGTCACATAAACACCATTAGCCTTTCCCAGGGGATCGGTTTCTTTGGTGTTATTGGGATCTGAATGTAATGTTAACGTTGAGCCAGAGCTAGCTGGCATTTGGGCAGCAGAAGTCATGTATATTTAATCCAAAACAAAAAACTTGCAGTTGCACCAAAAACATTGTGCGTAAACCTTTCTACAATAGTTTTCACACAAAATCCGGTATAAACAACAACTATGAAACCTAACCAAATTTTTGACAAAGCGGTTTTATTGTAGTGGGAAATCTGCGTTATCGCACAGCGCAAAGTCCGTTAGGCGGCTCTGCCGACTTGAAGGAACTTTGCAAGACAGCCCTTTCCCTGAAGGCTCAAAGTAATTAGCCATTGAACAAAGCCTTAGTTAGGGGTTTTCTGTTATTAAGCGCCAATCAAAATTTTAATTGTCTTTTAATATATTAAACCCCATTTTTGATGTAATACTTTGGCTCAAATTCATACTTTTGCAACAAAAGATTACAAGAACTCATTATATCGCAATTTTGCTTTACACAACATCCACAGCGGTAAGCGGAAAACAGTACAATTTCTGAATTGCTCTACAGGCGGTTGAGAGTATCCTATGGAAGTGCTGAGTGAAAGTGATTGTTAATTCAACACTCCAAATTTGAAACTTAGGATTGCTCGCTGTGAATGATACCCTCAACTTAAGACAACAAATGTCAACCAAAAACATTATTCTTTTCGTTTTACTACTATTTATCCCGGTTTCTGTAGCAGCCCACTTTCTGGAGTGGGGAGAATTGATAGTTTTTATTACAGCTGGATTAGCAATTCTGCCCTTAGCAGCTTGGATGGGTACAGCGACAGAAGAAATTGCTGTCGTAGTGGGACCATCATTGGGGGGCTTGTTAAACGCCACCTTTGGCAACGCTACAGAATTAATCATTGCCCTAGTAGCCCTGAACGCTGGGTTAATCGATGTAGTCAAAGCTAGTATCACGGGATCGATTATTAGCAACTTACTACTGGTGATGGGTTTTTCCATGCTTTTGGGAGGACTGCGCTACAAAGAACAGACATTTCAGCCAATTGTGGCGCGGGTGAATGCTGCTTCGATGAATTTGGCAGTGATTGCCATTTTGATGCCAACAGCAATGAACTATACTTCTCAAGGAATTAACGAAGAAACACTGCAAAATCTTTCTATTGCTGTTGCCGTAGTTTTAATCTTGGTTTATGCCCTAACGCTGCTATTTTCGATGAAAACCCACTCCTATTTGTATGATGTGGGTGTAGCGGAGACAGAAGAAGAAGAAACCCCTCACGCGAAACCAAATATGATGTTGTGGGTTGGTGTGCTGCTAGTATGTACCTTACTAGTGGCAATTGAGTCAGAAATGCTAGTAGATTCTCTAGAAGTGGCCACATCTCAGCTAGGTTTGACGGCGCTGTTTACAGGGGTGATATTGGTTCCCATCGTCGGTAACGCGGCTGAACACGCTACAGCAGTCACCGTGGCAATGAAAAATAAGATGGATCTTTCCCTTTCGGTAGCTGTGGGATCGAGTATGCAGATTGCCCTATTTGTTGCACCCGTGTTAGTTATAGCAGGGCGGATATTAGGTAAACCAATGGATTTGGATTTTAAACCCTTTGAATTAGTAGCTGTGGTTGTGTCAGTGTTAATTGCCAACAGTATTAGTTCCGATGGTAAGTCCAATTGGCTGGAAGGCACTTTGTTATTAGCTGCTTATACAGTATTGGGGTTCGCCTTCTACTTCCACCCAGTGATGGAAGGTATGGGGTAGTACCGCAAGGCGGAAATCAAAAGTCAAACAATTTTGGATTTTAGATTTGCGATAGCGCAGCGTTAGCGAGTCATCGAGCGTCTTTTGGATTGACTGGGCCCACTCTTGAGACACAGCTTGAGGATTTTAAATTGACTGTCTTCGGAGCGTTAGCGAGTCTACGTTCGCGCAGCGTCTCGTAGAGAGCGTCTTTTAGATTTATTCCACGCCACTTGCGGGTAGGGCTTGTACCGAAAATAATCCAAAATCTAAAATCTAAAATTGGCACGGTCAAAAGCTTGTATATCAAGGCTTTTGCAAGTTTTCAAATGTTGGTTTAATTTCCGCCACGCTGTACTAGTTAGTAGTGCCTAGGCGTAGCCCATCGTAGAGATCGCTCATATTTTAACGGATTCGCAAAAGTCTCCACCCTTAACGCCAGTAAAATAAAGAGATATAAGAGCGATCGCCTGTATGAGCTACTGCCTTAATCCCCATTGTCCCAAGCCGGAAAATCCTGATGATGTTAAGTTTTGCCGGACTTGCGGTACCAAATTACTCCTCAAAGAACGTTACCGTGCTATCAAACCAATCGGACAAGGTGGTTTTGGCAAAACCTTTTTAGCAGTGGATGAGGATAAACCCTCAAAACCACGCTGCGTAATTAAGCAATTTTATCCCCAATCCCAAGGCACTAGCACGCTTGCCAAAGCCGTAGAGTTATTTAACCAAGAAGCAGTGCAGTTAGATGAATTGGGCAAGCATCCCCAAATTCCCGAACTACTGGCATATTTTACCCAAGAAGCTCGGCAGTATCTTGTACAAGAATTTATCGACGGGCAAAACTTAGCCCAGGAATTGGCACATAAAGGTGCTTTTAGTGAAACACAAATCTGGCAACTATTAAACGATTTATTGTCAGTATTACAATTTTGTCACGCCAGACACGTCATTCACCGCGATATCAAACCAGAAAATATTATTCGTGAGAGCGATGCCCAACGCAAACTAGTATTAGTAGATTTTGGTGCTGCTAAATCTGCCACTGGCGCTGCCTTAAATAAAACTGGTACTAGTATTGGTAGTCCAGAATATGTAGCCCCTGAACAAATGAGAGGTAGGGCTATTTTTGCCAGCGATATTTATAGTTTGGGTGCTACTTGTATTAATTTATTAACAGTGCGATCGCCCTTCGATTCTTATGATACCAACAACGATACTTGGATATGGCAGCAGTACTTGCAAACTCCCATCAGTAATCAGTTGAGTCGCATTCTCAACAAGATGCTAGAAAGTATCCCAATTCGGCGTTATCAAACAGTAGACGAAGTTCTCAAAGACTTAAATCAACAGCCGAAAGTAGCAGCTACGCCAGCGATACCGCCAAAACCTATCCCTCAAGCCCCACCAAATTCTCCAGCCGCTTTTGTATCGAAATCTCCTAGTCAACTTGAGAAAGAGTTAGAAGAAATGAAAACCCAATTTATGGGTAACAGCAAACCTCAAGCAAATAAAATACAGCCACCAAACCCCACATCTCAGCCTTCTAGTACAAATAAAATAGATGAAGAATTAGAAGAATTAAAAGCCAAATATCTTGGTAAGAATAATCCTTAAAATTCATCTACTCAAATAAACGCTATATTTCGCGTTAATAATTTTAAGTATTAGGAAGTTGGCAGTGTTTATCGAGTTCCGAAATTACATTACTTGTATTCAGTCAAATAATTTAGATTCAATCGAACTGGCCATAACCCGCATCTTTGAGCTTGAAGGTTGCCGTCGCATTTCCCAACCACCTCAAACCTTATCAAATGAGGAATTGCGCCAAACTCCCTGGCTGCTATTACCCGACCTATGGATTGTCGGACTGTTCGTTAGCACTCCGGGATGGACTATAGTGAAAACTCAACCGAATGAACTACTATGCCGTCGAGCTAGGGGTGCTGCTCGCCCTCGGCTATCAGAACTAGCTATGCAAATTGGTTGCAATGCTTTTCACGTCGGCGCATACGGTCACAATGGTATCCTTCTGGAAGCAGATACTATGGGTCAGACGTTTATTTCTGGTAGCGTTGACCGTATAGAAGAAGAAGAAAACCAGTTTTATGAAGAACAGATTAATGCAAGTGGGTACTCACAATTCTTCTTACTAGATGTGCCAGAGTAAATACAGGCAGTTGTGAAACCTCCTTCCCCTGAACAGCAACAGGAAGAAGAAAGAAGGTTGCAAGAATTAGATATGTTGATAGGAACTGAGGAGGAGCCATTTGATGCCCAGTCAGAAATCGCAGAATTACTCAAGGGCCATTCTTGGCGAATAGATGAAGCTTTAGAGCCTCTGCTGAGGGGTTCCCCCTCTTATTGGCATATCTGGAAGAATAATTTGTTTTATCTAGCTTACACCCAGCAACTGCAACTTGCTAAGAATGGGGCACGGTTGCTGTATTTCCAACCTGCCGAACATTATCGGCAACTTGACCCTCTGTACGAAATTCAAGGAGACTATTAAGATTTATGTGCTTGTTAGTTTGCAAATAGCCAGAAATACCTAGCCACGGCTATACAGCATTTACGGCTCTTATGAGGTACAGTAGCAGCAACTAGCAAACCAGTTTCTTAAATGTTGAGGATTTATTAAATTGAGTGCAACTGA
>NZ_JBALDU010000034.1:0-153607 GCF_036917235.1 Nostoc sp. | reverse complement strand
ATTGCGACGCGCTACGATAAACGCGCTACTAACTTTTTGGGTGCAATTTATCTGGCTGCTTCTGTCATTTGGCTTAATTGATGACACGCCCTAGTGTGGGATGAATATAAAATCCTACATCTGTGTTGTTTCCTACTACACCTATACCCTTTGCTTTCAACCTGCCTACATGAGACTGCAAGTTAATTTCGCTCGTATCACTGATAGCTAATATATGCTTTCCTTCTACCTGAGATACGCAGTGGTCTGATAGGCTTCGCACTAATTCCCCTACTGTCACATTCTGATTCTCCAGAAAGCGATAGTATCCTATTTGTTCGGCTCTATTTTTACTTATTTGTCGAATGCTGACTGATTGATGTTTTCTCATTGCTTCATACAATGCTGCCCCCTTTTTATCAGTCGCGGGTCTCCAAATGCTTTTCCCCCAACTACTTGAGCGTGTATTCTGATTGGATTTTCCACCGCCTTTGACTCCCCACAACTCTTTCTGTTATTACTTTACTTGGACTTGTGTGTACACTGTAGCCCCAAGGGAGAGGGGCTGGGGGTGAGGGCAAAACGTTGTGTCACCAAGCGGGTTTAGCGTTAAATATGACATCTATGAAGGACTTGCGCCCTTACAATAGAATATTTGTTTAACTGGAAGTCCCTTAGCCGAAACAATCGCATTGTCAGTCGAAACAATCGCATTGTCAGTCGAAACAATCGCATTGTCAGTCGAAACAATCGCATTGTCAGTCAAAACAATCGCATTGTTAGCCGGAACAATCGCATTGTTAGCTGGAACAATGGCATTGTCAGTCGAAACAATGCCATTGCAACTCTAAAAAACTTGTGTGTAAGCTGTCGCCCCTGCGGAGAGGAGATTAATCTCGGTGTTCTGAGGTACTGTTTTGGTTAATGTATTGATTCAGCAACCCAGAACCCTTGCTCTGTAAGAAAATGAGATTAAACATTCTCATCCAAAATAGTTCCTTCTATATTGGCTCCATCCAAATTGGCTCCGCTCAAATTTGTTTGGCTCAAATCTGCTTGGGTGAGATTTGCCTGAGATAAGTCAGCTACAGTTAAGTCTGCACCACTTAAATCCGCTCCATCTAGATTCGCCGCTATCAAGTTTGCTTCCTGCAAATCCGCCTCACTCAAATTAGTTTCAATCAGTTTAGCAACCGTCAAATCAGCGTGACTCAAATTAGCTCCATCCAAATCTGCTCCATCCAAGATTGCTCCATCCAAAATTGCTCCGCTTAAGTTGCTACTACTGAGATCCGCATTGCTCAAATCTGCCCCATTTAAATCTGCTTCAATCAAACTGGCGTGGGCTAAATTAGCGTGACTCAGATTAGCTCCATCTAAAATTGCCCGATCTAAAATTACGCCACTGAGATTGGCTTCTCTTAAGTTGGCCTCGCTCAAGTTGACACCAGTAAAGTCTCTGACACCTGCGGCATAGTTTTTCAGGAGTTGATCTGCTTTCATATCTGTCGCTGTGCTAAGGAACGTTTAACTAATTCGTAATTCGTAATTCGTAATTTTCGTGTGTAATGTTTAAATAAGAGTCTGAAATAGTCTTTAATTACGAATTACCTTAGCGCAGTAGTAGCGAGTCTGCAAGCACTCGATTATGAATAATTTTGGACTATGCCAGAGTAACAGTAAATCCCCAGCACGCGCCACGGAGGATTAGTGTGATGAATCAAACTAGAGTCGATATTGAATCAACTTTGTCTAGAGTAGCTATTTTTAACTACTAGCGCTACTACCTAGAGTTATGAGTTAATTTCATACTTGGGAGGGATGTTACTCACCTTAAAAATTTAAGGATTAACGTGAGCCTCCGTTGGAAACTCACGTTAAGCATTAGTGCAAAGCGATCGCTATACTCAATTATGTCGTTCGTCTGACAGAGGTTATGGCAAAACCAATTCCTATTCTTTTGCAGACTACGATTCTTACGACTGAAGCGGATAGTTCATGTTTCCCCGCCAACCACTACATCTCGAATTCGGAGGCTAGGGCCACCACAACCTACTGACAAGCCATTTTGCCCTCCCTTACCACAACCGCCAGATTCATCCCAATAAAAATCATCACCAAGTGCCTCAATATCCGCTAAAGTTTGGAATACATTTCCCGAAAGCGTCACATCCCGGACAGGTTCAGCAATTTTGCCGTTCCTAATCATCCACGCTTCCCCAGCACTAAAGGTAAACATTTCCCCATTCGTCATCCCACCCAACCAATTACGGGCATAAACTCCTTCTTTGATATCGGTGAATAAGTCTGCAACTGGTGTTTTACCCCGTTCAATCCAGGTATTTGTCATCCGCACAATGGGTGTAAAGTGATAGTTAAGACAGCGGGCGTTACCCGTAGGCGCTTCCTCCAATTTGCCAGCAGTTTCACGAGAATGTAAACGTCCCACTAAAACTCCATCTTTAATTAGTTGAGTAGTAGTGGCAGGTGTGCCTTCATCGTCGTAAAAATAGCTACCGCGATGTCCCTCTGGAGCCGCACCATCAAAAATTTGCAGTTCTTCTGGGCCAAACCGCCGTCCGATGGTCATAACTTCCAGGAGATCGGGGTTTTCGTAAGCCATATCAGCCTCAGAAAGATGTCCGAAAGCTTCGTGGACGAATAAACCCGTGAGAATTGGGTCAATGACTACAGTGTAAGTATTGCCTTTAACTGGTGGTAGAGATAAAGCGGCGATCGCTCTTTGAGCAGAACCTTTTACCTGTTCATCCAAACCAGCTAAATCTTCGTAAGCTTTGCGAGAACCAGTAGTTTCCCGTCCAGTTTGTACGGTTTCGCCATTTCTGGCAGTGGCGGCAAAGCGCATTTCCATATCCACCCAAGATTGCTCGATCAAAGTACCTTCGGAAGTAGCAATGATTACTTTTTGGGCGCTGTCACCGTAACGTACCGAGGTAGTGGTAATTCGGCGATCTACGCTTTTGAGCAATTGGGCATAGCGATCGCACAATTGTTTTTTCTGCGAGAGTGGGATATTTCGGGGATCAGTACCTTTTAGGGGTAGAATGCATACTGCTTGCACTGGGTCAATGGGTGCAAGTAAAGTTTCTTCATCACCAACCATCCGCGCAGCTGCGATCGCTTCTTCTATGCGATCCTTGATTGTTGCCAGTTGGTTAAAGCAGCTCAACCCCCATCCGCCTTTATAACAAGCGCGAATATGTCCGCCAATGGAGATGCCTTCACTGAGGGTTTCTACCTTGTCGCCACGCAACAAGATATCAGTCCCTTCTGCTTCTTCAAGGCGAATCATCAGATAATCTACACGCCCTGAGTAGCGAGCGATCAGGTCAGAAAGTAAATTTTGTGTGTCAGCAAGTGTAGTCGGCATTTCCAATTAATAACAATGACGAACTGCATTTATTTTGCAATTATTTGGGGAATTTCTGCTAATCAATATTACGAGGAGACTGGGTACTGGGGGAGATGATACAATTTTGGATTTTAGATTTTGGATTGGGAATTGCCTCTCTGCCCTTTGCAACTCTGCCTCTGGTGCCCAATCTCCAACCCCCAATCTTGAGTTACGGTGGGTAAGAACTCAATGATGTGCTAAGATAATCAAGTGAGAATAAAATTCGGTTACATTCTTTGTTTTTAGTATTGACAGGCTTTTCCCTTTTGGTCTTAACAAGCTTGCCTCCGAAATCTAAATCTCTACACACCTATGATTTTGGAGATAATGCATGTCAATTTATGTAGGTAATCTATCCTACGAGGTCACACAAGATGACCTCAATTCTGTGTTTGCCGAACACGGTACTGTAAAGCGGGTTCAGTTACCTACTGACCGTGAAACAGGACGTCCACGCGGCTTTGCCTTTGTAGAGATGGGCACAGAAGCTGAAGAAACAGCTGCCATTGACGCTCTTGATGGAGCTGAATGGATGGGACGCGACCTCAAAGTGAATAAGGCTAAACCAAAAGAAGATAGAGGTGGTTCTTTTGGTGGTGGTGGCGATCGCCGCGGCGGTGGTGGTGGTGGTGGATACAATAGATCGCGCTACTAAGCTTTAAGATCAAAAATTAAGTTTTAACGTCTAAAGGGCAGAATCATTATCTGCCCTTTTTGCGCTCCGGTCTACTGGATGGCTTAAATTGCCCAGTACCAATTAAGTAGGAGATGATAAATGACCCAAGTATTTGTGGGCGAAAATGAAGGAATTGAGTCAGCCTTACGCCGATTTAAGAGGGAAGTTTCCAAAGCAGGTATTTTTCCAGACATGAGAAAGAATCGTCACTTTGAAACGCCTTTGGAAAAACACAAGCGCAAAGAAGTCGCTCGACACAAACAACGCAAGAGAAATTTCCGTCGTAATTAACTATTAAGGATACCTCCGGTTAGCTATGCTAACACGCTCTCTCATTAGGTTCTTAGCTATCGAAAAGGCGATCGCTGTACTCCAAAGGAGAATCTAATGAGTAAGTTTTGAACATCGGCAACCTTTCCTGATATAAGCTATCTCCCAAAATTATTATAAATTTGTTTAAGTTACTGTTGTTCTATATCAATCATAATTTTCAGGGCTAACTAATTAGAAAATAAGTCAAAAATATTCTTAATAATAAGCTGTACCAATCAATGCCAATAAAAAGCCCTCAAGCAAAGATGAGGGCTAGTACCGCAAGGCGGAATTCAAAATTCAAAATTCAAAATTCATACAGCGTAAGCATTTCATTGGTTTTGAATGGGTGGTTTATTTACGCCGTACTGTACTAAACAGTTTTTTTGCTATAGATATCAGATCAAGATATTAGCTCAACTTCTTCTAAGCACGAGTACGCGTAATCTGAGCAGTATCAAAGTCTTGTAGCCGAGTCATATTTCCACTGTTCTTATCAACAATAAACACAGCATTAGGTGTCTCATATCTCATCGCTCCAAAGGCGAGGATTTGACCTGTTGTAGAGCAAACTAAGCTTTGTAAGCCATTATTCCATGCTTGACCATTAACTTTTAATTGTCCTAGTCTGATGGGCTTTTTTTGATTTGGATCTACCTGCACCAGAGTTGTCTCACCATACGCACCAACTATAGAGGTATAAAGTATTCCATCTGGGCACTCAGCTAGATTGCTGACCCGCTCATCGTCCAGGAATTTAATCTTACTAATAGAACTTATCTCTCCTGTTTGAAGATTAATATCTACCAATCTGATCGGTGGTGTACCGTTCTTCTTTCCTACTAGACCAATGAGTCGCCCATCATTAGTACCTAGCAAGCTCCCAAGCTGTTGATTTGGCTTAAGTCCTGAGACTATCAAAGTTCTTACAGGCGTACCCAAAAATGTAATGCGAGTAGGTGTCGGCTGTCTCCGACTAATCGCAACCGGAGTAATGGCTACAACAAGTGTGCCATCGCTTAAAGAGGTAAAACCACTCAATATCTCATTAGGCTCTAATAGAGGTGTACTTTTATCCGTAAGTACCTGAGCCTTTCCTGTCATTAAGGATTGCAAAACTAGTCCTACAGGCTTAATATCTATGCTTACACTGTTTAGGGCAGTGTTCTCTACTAATTCAGTGGTGTTTACCTCTGTAATAACCGTTGGGTCAGTAGCAACGAGCGGGCTAGAACCTATACCTACAATATTTAAACTTGGTGTTTCTGCCAAGGCTTTCTTGGTTAGATAACTAAGTCCAGATACTACAGTTCCAGCAAGTGCCAACTGTCCAAACCGTCGACGTGATACCTTGTAATTCATATTTTCCTTCCTAAAATTAATGACTTTTATTAGGTAGCAGTGTAAACATAAACAGATAACGCTAAGAGGTTGTTTGAAAAGTCCTCAAGCGTGTGTTTCACTACCCTGGCTACCGATAAACTGCTACGAGAGAATCGGAGTTTTGGAATTTCAGATCGCGCTCCTGAGTAGCACTTGAGGCTCAAGCAAACCCTTTTCAAACATCCTCTAATATATTTGCGTCCAGGTTGCTACTGAGGGTGTTCCATTGTTGTCACTAATAAAAAGCATGTACCAGCCTGGGGGTGCGATGTTTCGATTGTTTATGACCGCGACCTTAAGAGAAGTAGCGTTTCTAGAAATAATGGGTGCATCCACTAACCTTTGTTCTGTATCGCAGGAATGGGTAGTTGCCATTGGTCTAATAAAACTAACCCACTTAATATTCGCAGCTTGGGGTGTCTGAATCGTAAATTGCTGCCCGTAGGTCACTGTTTGAGGAGCGCTCTGAATAACTGGACGCGATCGCGACATATACGCAGGACTGTAGATTTCTAACCGCAGTTCATTGACCCTGCGTTGAGGGTTCCCCCCAGCTGTGACGACCCTACCATCTGGTAGCAACAAGGCCACCGAGTGATATACGCGGGGGACATTTTGTTTCGCTACTACCGTCCAGGTATTTGTAGCTGGATTGTAGATTTCTGCTGGCAGCATTGATTGTGTTGTGTCCTCATTCATTTTGCTACCATTGCAAACAAACACTGTGCGATCGGGCAATAAAACTGCGCTGTGATGCATCCGGGCATAGTTTAAAGGCTTTGCTGCGACGTAAGTTGGATTACTAGCTTTTAAATCGACAATATTTACCCTCTTTGTAGCTGTCTTACCACTACCCCCACCGAGAATCATCACCTTTTGATCTTGTGCAGGTGGTAAAAGGAGACTGGCAGCTTGATCGCCAAAAGCTATGTCTTGCAGCCCTGTCACCACTGTTTCTGTAATGGATTGTGTAAATGTCTCTGGCAGGGTTAATATCCTTGGTGTCACTCCAGTGCCACCCATCTGACCACCTGAATAAAAAATTTTTCCACTACTTAGTAGAAACAAATGCCCGTATGCCGGTAAAGCACTAGTTGTTGGAAAAGCTTTCCAACCATTTGGAAAGAAAGCAGAATAAATTTCTGGTTGTCTATTGAGCTTGCCATCTTTATCCGGCCCAGACACTGCTAAGACTCGACCGCTGCCTAGTGTTAACACAGTAGGATACCAGCGACCATTATTCATTGATAGGATCTTGACCCATTTCTCAGCAATGGGATCAAACATCAGAGCATAGGGTGAACCATAAAATGGGTCATAGCGCAAAGTTCCACCTGCAACCAGTAACTGACCATCAGGGCGGAAGGAGTGACCAGCGCAAAAAAGATCCATAGGTTGATTGTTACTATCCAATGGAGGCGCTTGCCGGGAAAAGGTTCCCTTGTTGACATCCCAGACCACACTGTCATAGGGAGTATTTAACCGATTGGGATCGTTACCTGAGCCACAGAAAAAGAATATCTTACCAGTACGAAGTAGAGCGGCATGTATAGGTAGGATTGGGGCACTATACGACAATACTTGCCATTTATCTGTAGTAGTAGCCTGAGCAATAAAAGTCCCTAAATCTGTTTCCTCTTGAAAACTAGTCTTGTTATTAGATTGAGTCACTTTATTTACAATTATTTCTAGGTGGACTTGATTTTTTGTACTTTATTTTATTAATTGATTTCTCAATTTATATCTATACTTTTTTAGGGTTATTTCGCATTAAGATATGATGTGTTTTATAATAAGGAAATATAAAATAAGCTTTATAAATAGTAATTGCGCTGTCAATCATCCATCCTGTAGCAGTATCTAAATTAAGCCTTAAATACATTGCTGCTATCAATAATACTACATATCATTCATGAAATTTTCTCATCACATATTTTCTCACAGAATAAAATAAACATCTTTGGTTTTGCGGACTCAATTGGTGAAATCATCGAAAATATCTAGTCACTTTTAGATAATCAGATAAATTAATAAAAATCTTGTATAATAAGGGTTTTGTAGGTTCCAACTTAGAACATTAATTTGTGAATGGATATTAATCAAGAATAATTATTCCAGACCATCTGTATCCCTGCAACTATTTCATGTGGCGGATTACTTCGGCAACTGACCAAGCTTGAGCGATCGCTCCTCTGGGTGTGTGAGGTGAATCGCCATCAAAAATCTCAGAAATAGAACCAAGACAAGCATCAAAGAAAAAGTGATCTAGCAAGGGTTGCCAATCAAAAGGCAGCGATTGTTGTGGATAAAAACGTTGCCAAGCCCGAATATATGGCCCAATTAGCCAAGTCCAAACAGTGCCTTGGTGATAAGCGCGATCGCGTTGCTGTTGATTGCCCTCATATTTCCCTTTATATTCGGGATCTCCTGGATTGAGACTGCGAAGACCATAAGGTGTGAGCAAGCTGCTAGTTGCCAAATCTAATATCTGACACCCTTGCTGTTCGGGAAACCCACAATGGTGGAGGGATAGCGCCAAAACGGCATTCGGACGAATTTGAAAATTCCGGCGATCGTCCGGCTCAATAGTATCGTACAGATAACCTAGCTGATGATTCCAGAATTTTTGCAGTGAGATTTTCACGTGTTGTGCTTGGTTAGCATAACGCTGTGCTTGCTTAGTAAGACGCACTGGTGAGCCATATTCCATTTGGCTCAAGCGTCCCGCCCACTGACTCAGCCAACATAAAGCAGAATACCACAGCGCATTGATTTCCACCGGCTTCCCGTAACGGGGTGTGACGGGGTGTGCCCCAATTACCACATCCATCCAGGTGAGAGCTACACCATGAGCATCCCAACTAACTAACCCATCGGTAGCATCGACCTGGATATTGAAATGTGTACCACCGACAAATGCTTTATAGATTTGCTGTACTACAGGGAATTGCTCTGCCAAAAAATCCCAGTCTTGGGTAGCTTCTAAATAAAGTCCTAAAGTTTCAATCCACCACAATGCCGCATCAATACTGTTATAAATTGGTTCGCCATTGAGATCGGGAAATGCATTCGCAATTAAACCGTGGCGACAATAATGCCCAAAAGTTCGCAATACTCCTTTTGCTAGGTCAAAGCGCTGTGGAACTAGTGCCAACCCTGGTAAAGCGATTAATGTATCGCGTCCCCAATCATTAAACCAATGATAACCAGCAATGACCGTGGGGCCTGCAACTGAGGCTCGATAGACGATAAACTGATCGCTTGCTTTGAGTAGTTGTTGCCAAATTGGGAATTGGGCATTGGGAATTGGACATGGGGTATGGGGCATTGGATATTCGTAGTTATTCTCCCGCTCCCCTGCTCCTCGGTCACTGAGCGTAGCCGTTGGCGCAGCCTCTCGTAGAGAAGTGCTGCCCCTCTGCTCCTCTGCTCCCCTGCTCCCCTGCTCCCCTGCCCCTCTACCTCCCTCTCTCCATCCAAAAATCTGTGAGAGCCTTTCTTGCTCTGCCTCCACAGCTTCTGCGAAGGTTTTGATGGTGAGAACACCTGGCACTGAGTCAGGAAAACCGACTCGTGCTTCTAAAGTCACCGTATCTCCTGGTTGAAGTGTGACTATCAAGTAACCAGGACTGTGGAGGTCTTCTTTGTCGCCTAATCCCCGTTTTGTCTCCTCAGACAATCTATAATCCCAATACCAAACTGCATCTGGTTGATAATTTCCTTGTGTCCAGCGCAAGTGCCAAGGTATGCCGAAGTGCCCAGAATGGATTGCTTGCAGACAGACTTGTTGTTCCCCTAGCAATTGTGAAAACTGTAATTTTTGAGCAGTCTGCTGGTGGTGAAAGTCACGTTCTGCTATCAACAGTCGCAACCGTAAAATCGCTGTTTCAGTTCCCTCGTAGCGATACTGGATTAAAATTCGATGGCAAAATTGGGCATTGGGTATAAGAGGCAGAGAGGCAGAGGGGCAGAGGGGCAGAGGGGAAAAACTTTCTGCAACTTCTCCTTCTCCCCTGCTCCCCTGCTCCCCTGCTCCCCTGCTCTCCCGCCCTTTGTCCCCAGTCCCCACCAAACCATAAGGCATCACCAATTGTCTGGTTAATTGCCAGTTATCTTGACCCCAAGTCCATTTAGGAACTGGGTTAATATCAAAACGGCGTAGCTGTTCGTAGCCAGTTAGCTCAATCCGACCGTTACCCCAAACATTTGTCCCCAGTGCCACAACGCTCCCTAATATTTCCAAGCTAGCTTCTAGGTGCGAAAACAGCAGAGTCCTTCCAGAAGGTGGGTTTGTGGCGGCAAACAGCCAACCATGATAGGTGCGTGTGCGGACATCAGAAATTGTACCGCTGGCAAAACTTCCTAAGCCATTGGTAAGCAACCATTCTCTTGTATCTAAATCAGGCATTTGCTACTCAAAATCGTTATGAGTATGATATAGTTGTAACAGATCGTAATTAAACTGTGAGAGCGTGGATGGGTGAATTTTACTTGACCCAAATTCCAACGCTACTAAACCGATAAAGGAGAATTAGGTTAATGTCCCTTACTTACGGAACCGAAGGAAGCCTCCGCGTTGGTCAACAAGCTCCCGATTTCGCAGCAACGGCTGTGGTAGATCAGGAATTTAAGACAATCAAACTTTCCGATTATCGCGGTAAGTATGTTGTTCTGTTTTTCTACCCACTAGACTTTACCTTTGTTTGTCCTACTGAAATCACAGCATTTAGCGATCGCTACGAAGAATTCAAGAAAATCAATACCGAAGTCCTTGGGGCTTCCGTTGACAGTGAATTCTCTCACCTCGCTTGGATTCAAACAGATCGTAAGTCTGGTGGCGTCGGCGACCTGAATTATCCTCTAGTCTCCGACATCAAGAAAGAGATTAGCGCCGCTTACAACGTTCTTGACCCAGCAGCAGGTATTGCCTTGCGTGGTCTGTTCATCATCGATAAAGATGGTATTATACAGCACGCCACCATTAACAATCTAGCTTTTGGTCGTAGCGTTGATGAAACCCTGCGGACATTACAAGCAATTCAGTATGTTCAGTCTCACCCTGATGAAGTTTGCCCAGCTGGTTGGCAACCTGGTGACAAGACCATGAATCCTGACCCAGTGAAGTCTAAAGTCTACTTCTCTGCTGTCTAAATTTAGCTAGCTAAAAAACTCTAATCCAGCCTTTTGGAGTTGAAAGTAAAATCAATGAGAACCACAGATAAACAGAGACACACATTAAACAATGTCCATCTCAGTAAATATCTGTGGTTTTTTATAAAATAGTATTTAAATAATCAAGGCTAAAAATATGTTGACTTCAACTGACTTTAGTGGCTTATTAAATGAGCGATTCTTCCGCAATTTTTTACCAGTTCCAGCTAGCAATCAACTCAGATTGGGAGTGGGAACACCAGACTTTCAATTGCCAGATATTACCAACGGAACTTTAGTAAGATTGTCTGATTATAAAGGCAAACAACCAGTGTTACTCGCCTTTACTCGCATTTTTACCGAAAAGCAATATTGCCCTTTTTGTTTTCCTCACATCAAAGCTTTGAATGAAAATTACGAACAATTTAAAAATCGCGGTATAGAAGTTTTAATGATTACTAGTACCGATGAAAGGCAAAGTCAAATAGTTGTCAAAGATTTAGGCTTAAAAATGCCACTATTGAGCGATCCTAGTTGTCGAGTATTTCGTACATATCAAGCAGGACAAGCGCTGGGAGCGCCTTTGCCAGCACAGTTTGTATTAGATAAAGAAGGAAAACTGCGCTACTGGCATTTATTTTCTTTTTTGGATCACAACGCTAGTGTTGAGACATTGTTAGAACAATTCAATTGACTATAAATATTCAAAATAAATTGCATTTGATGCTGAGAATTAGGAATTAGGAATTAGGAATTAGGAACTCTTAAGATTTGAATGGTAATTGAGACTCTAATCAAATCATCAAATCTTAATAGTTTTACATATTTGGGGAGTATTACGAATTACAAATTATCTTTGAGGATAATACTGGGGATTCATAACTGGAGATTGATAACCGTTTGTGGGTACTGTACTTCCCATACCGTTAGGTACAGGAGTGACAACAGGAGGCTGATAAATGCTCATGGGTGCAGTGCCTGTTGTACCGTTAGGTAAAGCAGGATTCGCAACCTGGGGCTGATAACCATTTGCGGGTACAGTGTTTGTAGTGGTGTTTGGTGTAACAGGATTTTGGCTAAACTCTTGGTAGGCTGCACGAGAAATTGAGCTAATCAATTTTTCGGCGCGGGGGTCGTTTGCTGGACGTTGTACCATTACAGAGGCTATGTAGCGCTTGCCAGTTGGAACAACAATTAAACCTGTATCTGCCAACATTGTGCCGATATCACCCGTTTTGTGATATGCTCTCGCACCTGTCCCCAAACCTGATGGCAGCAAAGTGTCTCTTTGGGTGCGACGCAAGATATCAAGCATGAGATCGCGTGATGGCATACTGACTAAATTTCCTTGACTCACAATTGCCATCAAATTTCCTAGTTCTTTGGGACTAGTGGTGTTTGTCCCTTGCAAATCTGGGAGTTGATTACGAATTGTTGTGGTTGTCAATCCCCAACTACGGAAACGCTGGTTTAAAGCGTCCATTCCTCCCAGTCGGGCAATCAGCATATTTGTCGCCGTGTTATCGCTGATTGTAATCATTTTAGTGACTACTTCCAAAGCGGCGTACTGAGTTCCCGGTGGTTTGTATTGCAACTCTCCCGAACCGCCGGCTACCATATCCTGTTGCATGGTCAGCATATCATCTAGGCGAATCTTAGCCGCGTCCACATCCTGAAAAAAGGCAATCAAAATCGGTACTTTAATCGTACTAGCCGCCGGAAAACTGGTAGAGGCATTGATATCTACATAATTGCCAGTATCTAAATCTACTAAGAAAATTCCAGGTGTGAGATTTGGATTGGTAGCCGCCAAATTTTGCACGGCATTTTTCAAAGAGGTAATTTCCTGAGATAGGTAGAGACTCGAAGCTGCGGCCGGGGGAGTTTGGGTAGGTTGTGGCTGCGATCGCGCTACATTATTAAGATTATTATTAGATTGCGACGCCGAATTTGTGCTGATGCGATTGGCTGGGTCTAATACTGACAATACAGTGCCCACAATTGCACCCATCCCAATACCCACAATCAATAACCGCAAAACATACAATACGGTTTTGGCCATTGGCTTTAACTGGGTTTTTCGCGATGAGCGTCTGCCTGTTTTTGGCTTTTCCATCCGCACTGTTTTAACCATCACAGCACCTGGTCGAAAGGGAGGAATTTTTCCCTTGACACTAGGTATTGATTTTACTGCCGTTGGCATAACTAACCCCGATTTTACCCTACGTGTAGCGCCAGAGATTGGGGGAGGACTAATTTGATTTTTTGGGCGTGTTAGTGGCCCTTCTTGTCTATTTGTAGTTTGCTGCTGACTGTTAGCTTTAACTCTCTTTTTTACCACTTTTTGAACTTTTTGTGGCTGCTGGCGGCGATTTAAGGGTTGACGCCGCGAGAAAGCTGTTAGTTCGCCACTTGATTCTGACACCGTTACTCCTTGTGACCGACTTGACTGTTTTCTTGCCGACTCTTGACCCCAAATTTAATCTTTAAGCAATATTAATACTCAAATTCTACTTTGCCACTAAGTAGCATTTTTGTGTTTAGTTTAAGCGATATTAATTATTTTGGGGGGATGATTGCGTATATATTAAACGAATAATTACAAGTTTTCACTATCCCTCTGGTTTTTCAGGGCCCATTCTACCTGCTGCAAAATTCCTCGCAGCATGGCCACCTCCCCAGTTTTCAAGTGAGCGCGATTATACAATTGGCGAAATTTTCCCATACGACTAGCTGCCGTATGGGGATATACATAACCAATTTTCAGTAATACTGATTCTAATTGCTGGTAGTATCCTTCCACAACATCCAAGGGTGCGAGTTCAATTTGAGGTAAGGTTTGAATGTCAAGTTTTTGGGCACATTGTGACAATTCATAACAACAAATTGCTACAGCAGTAGCCAAATTCAGGGCGACATAATCTTGACTTGTGGGAATGCCAACAAACCGCTGTGCATAATTTAATTCTTCATTGCTTAATCCCCGGTCTTCTCTGCCAAAAATCAGGGCTGTGGGTTTTTCTGGTTCCTCCAGTAACCAGGGTAGTGCAGTGCGAGGATTTTCTAAAGGTGTTTCTAAACTACGAACGCGACCAGTGGTAGCGATCGCCCGTACACATCCATGCAATGCTTCTGGTAAGGTTGCCACTATTACCGCAGATTCTATAATTTCCTGAGCGTGAACAGCCATCATCAAAGCTTCCGTCGATAGCGGATCGCATTGGGGGTTCACTAATACTAAATTATATAGTCCGAAATTTTTCATTACCCTGGCGATCGCGCCGATATTGATCGGTCCAGCCGGTTCTACCAACACAATTCTTAATCCAGCCAAGCCCATTTTTTGCCTCCTGCGATCGCACCAGATAATACTTACAGACTAATTTTCAGCGTTGTGTTTCTGCTGAAGAGTTTCCTTGAAATCATTTTAGCGGTGTAAGTGAATGCCTGCGTCAGGTCTGAACAGTTCAGCGCAATCTTTGCCGTTCAGCTAGTCGTTCGTCACTATTTATTTGTAGTAATCTAATCGTTGTACGTCCCATAGGCGTTAATCCCACTAGATTCAGTTCTGAAAATGTGAAGTGTTCAGCCCATTTCTGGGTGCGTGGGTTAAAAAGAAAACTAAAAGCCCCTGTTTCTGGATCAAAAGATCCTAAGTCAGTGCCTTTATGACGATTACATCGCCAGCAGGTGAGGGCTAAATTATCAGCATTTGTTGTGCCACCGTGCTTTTGAGCAATAACATGATCGATCTCATGGGCAAAAAAAGCAACTCCTGCGGGTAATTGGCAATATTCACATCTGTAGTTTGCGCGTTCTTCTACGAGTCGGCGAAGAACAATAGGAATATAGGTTACACTCACGGTCAGCTGGTCAAATAAGATAAGTTACCTGCTTTAATCATCACAACTAAGTGTTCAATACGTTCGTATTCATCTAGTTCTTTCAACTCCGTGGGCGTGAGTTCACCTGCGTTACTGCGTGTTAACAAGGTACGCAACCGTTCTTGCATTTCGGGAGTGGGTTTAAATTCAGCAATTTGTTCGGGAGTGGGGTTGCTAGCCAAAAAATCTAAGATATATCTGTAAACTTGTGCTGGTACAGCTGGTTGTTGGAGACTCAATGCAAGTAGTTCAGGTAAGCGATCGCCTACTTGTGCTAGTTGTTGAGATAATTCCTCTGATACTTCTAGAATGATTCTTGGCATGGGGATTGCATTGGCAATTTACTTATTATTAAATGATATATCTCGAAATTTTTCATTACTCTGGCGATCGCTCCGACATTACTCACCCCAGCTACCTCTACCAAGACAATTCTTAATCCAGCCAAGCTCATTTTTTGCCCCCTGCCCAAATATGTCTCACATTCTTGTCGAAAATCTCAGGAAGACTTTCTTTGTGTCTGAACGTTCCTCTGGGCTTTTCGGTTCAATACGAGGGCTTGTGCAGCGAAAAACTAAAGAAGTTTATGCCCTCAAAGGAGTTTCGTTTTCCCTGGAACGGGGAGAACTTGTAGGATACATTGGCCCAAATGGGGCTGGGAAATCGACCACTATTAAAATTTTAAGCGGTATTCTCGTACCTTCTAGTGGAAAATGCCTAATTGGCGGACGAACTCCTTGGAAAGATCGAATCAAGCACGTTAATCGTATCGGTGTAGTGTTTGGTCAAAGAACACAACTATGGTGGGATTTGCCAGTGATTGAGTCTTTCGATTTGCTGCGGGATATTTATCGCGTTCCCCAATCGGAGTATCGCCAGACACGCGAAGAAATGATTGATTTGCTTGGACTTGAAAGCTTTCTCTCCACTCCGGTGAGACAGTTAAGCCTTGGGCAAAGGATGCGATGTGACTTTGCAGCCGCAATGCTTCACAGACCAGAAATTCTTTTTCTTGATGAACCCACCATCGGGCTTGATGCAGTTTCCAAGCTTGCAGTCAGAAAATTTATCAAAGCGCTGAATAAAACTCATCAAGTAACCACCATCCTGACTACCCATGATATGGATGATATCGAAGCATTGTGCGATCGCATAATTATTATTGGTGGAGGTGAGATCCTTTGTGATGGAACTCTAGCAGCACTGCGTTCTCAAGTTTCCTCGCGTCGGTACTTAAGAATCGACCTAGCAAGCGATGATTTCTTTTTTGAGCAAGAAGGAGTCAGTATTATCTCTAAAGAAGGTAGCACCGTAACTCTAGCCTTCGATCCCACAAAGCTTTCTGCTGCGTCTTTAATTAGTCAAGTTACCTCGCAACATGAAGTAGAGGATCTTTTTGTGGAAAATCCACCCATTGAAGAGATAATTGCTGAACTTTATGCAATTTCAGCCGGAATTATCCCATGAAAGCATATTGGTCACTGTTTGTTGCTAGATTTACACTGCTGTTGCAATACCGTGCTGCTGCTTTGGCTGGCGTTGGAACTCAGCTTTTCTGGGGGTTAGTAAAAGTAATGGTTTTACAGGCATTCTTTACTCATACAACCTCTGCTCAACCTATCACTTTTCAACAAGCTGTAGGATATGTGTGGCTGGGACAGGCATTTCTGATGGCGATTGTCCCTTGGGGAGGTGATAGAGATATTCAAGAACTCATCCGAACTGGTGCTGTCGGATACGATCTTCTTCGACCCACAGACCTTTATAATTTTTGGTTTACTCGCGCTTTGGCACTTCGCACAACGCCCCTGATACTTCGTAGCATTCCGCTTCTTAGTGTCACAATTTTTCTTTTTCCCCTTTTAGGGCTTGATGAATGGTCGCTTTCTTTTCCACCCTCCTTTGCTTCTTTTTTTGCCTTTTTTATCTCTTTTATTGGCGCAATTTTACTTTCGTCTGCATTGACTATGTTTCTTACTGTATCAATGATGTGGACAATTTCGGGCGAGGGTATTAATAGTATTCTACCTACTCTTGTTAGTATCTTCTCTGGCATGATTGTTCCGTTGCCACTTTTTCCTGAGTGGAGCAAGCCTTTTTTGAATGCACTTCCTTTTTCAGGACTAATCGACAAACCCTTTCGTCTTTTTACTGGTAATCTTCAACCAAATGCCCTATTTAATATTTTGCTGCATCAAACTTTCTGGATAGTTGTCATTGTTATTATTGGGCGTATCCTTGTAAAATATGGTATCAAAAAGCTTGTAATTCAAGGAGGATAAGTAAATAATTAGTAATGCTTCGGCTCCGTTTAGTACAAGCTCGTAATTCATAATTCGTAATTTTTTTAGTAGGAAGATAGGTTAGGTAATTTATTTTATATAAAAATTACAAAGCGACTATGAATGATTTTGTACTTTACCTTCGATATATTTCTGTATCTTTCAAGTCGCAGATGCAGTACAAAGTTTCTTTCTGGCTACAAGTCATAGGGCAGCTTTTAGTAACTGCTGTTGAATTTTTTGGAGTTTGGGCACTTTTTAGTCGTTTTAATAGTATTGGTACATGGACTTTAAATGAAGTTGCTCTCTTTTATGGAATAATTAATATTTCTTTCGCCTGTGCTGATGCCCTTGGAAAAGGGTTTGACTCATTTTCAACAATAATTATAAGTGGAGACTTTGACCGTTTACTTGTTCGTCCACGCAGCACAGCACTTCAGCTTTTAGGTAAAGAATTTACTTTGAAACGAATCGGAAGATTATTTCAAGGAATTGTTGTTATGTGCTGGTCACTTTCATCACTCCAGATTCCTTTAACTTTTAAAACTTTATGGCTTTTGGGTACTTCCTTTTTTGGTGGAGTTGCACTCTTTGTTGGCATTGTCATTATGCAAGCAACCATCACCTTCTGGACTATTGAATCTCTGGAAATTATGAATATCCTCACTTATGGAGGAGTCGAAACGGCTCAGTACCCACTTTCGATTTATAACAAGTGGTTTCAGCGATTCTTTACTTTCTTGATACCGCTTGCTTGCGTCAGTTATTTTCCTTTACTTGCAGTACTTGAAAAAGAAGATGCTTTTTTAGTGCCTTTGTGGTTTTGTTATGTCTCGCCAATCGCAGGGATTATCTTTCTGATGGTTGCGCTCCAACTTTGGAAAATAGGAGAGCGATACTATTGTTCTACTGGCAGCTAGTAGAACAAAATTTTAGCTGTGTACTCAGGTGTATTTTAAATGAGCAGATCGCACTTTTCTAAAGATTCTGATTTAATACCTTGTAGTATTGCCTGATTTCACTAAACAATGCCACAAGAAGCTCAAATGAAAAACTCCAGGAAAGGTTGGTTACGTAAAAGACTCAAAATTACTCTGATTTTCCTGTTAGTGCTAGGGCTATTGTTAGTAGGATTTGCCACTTACACTGTGCGCCAATCCTTTCCGCAAGAGAGTGGCACAATTCAACTACCTGAACTGAAAGCCGAAGTAAGCGTCCAGCGTGATAAATGGGGAGTTCCCCATATTTATGCTGCCAACTCCCACGATTTATTTATGGCGCAAGGTTATATCCACGCCCAAGACCGCTTTTGGCAAATGGACTTTTGGCGACACATTGGTTCTGGGCGACTCTCAGAAATGTTTGGTTCTTCTCAGGTTGACACTGATAAATATCTGCGGACAATGGGTTGGGCAAGGGTGGCGCAGCAAGAAATTCAGGAAATTAATGCAGAGATGAAGGCATACCTGGAAGCTTATGCCGATGGTGTCAATGCCTATTTGACAGAGCATCAAGGTAGCGCCCTGAGTCTAGAATACACTGTGCTAAAGTTCCTTAATCCTGGATATAAGCCAGAACCTTGGCAAATACTGCATTCTCTGACTTGGGGTAAGGTAATGGCTTACGACTTGGGCAGAAATTTCGAGAGCGAAATTGAACGTGCTATTTTGCTCAAAACTCTTACTCATACTCAAGTAGAGGAGCTTTTTCCACCATACCCTCAAGACTTGCCAGTTATTTTGCCTGAGTTGCAGCAAGTAGAAACAGCAGGGAAAGGGAGGAACAAGAATGTTGAAGTACTTCTCGATTCTCCAGATATATTACCTGTTTTAGAGTCAATTATTAAGCCGATGATGGCTTTAGAACAACTCATTGGGCCTACGGGAATAGGTATTGGCTCGAACAACTGGGTAATATCTGGTCAGCGAACCACGACAGGTAAACCTATCTTGGCGAATGACCCCCACTTAGGTGTGCAAATTCCCTCTATCTGGTACGAGGTTGGTTTGCACTGCACACCGAAGAGTGCAGAATGTCCCTACAACGTTTCTGGCTTTTCCTTTGCGGGAATGATTGGGGTAATTATCGGTCATAGCGATCGCATTGCCTGGGGTGTCACCAATGTACAATCTGATGTGATGGATTTATACATCGAGAAAATCAACCCAAAAAACCCTAATCAGTATGAAGTCAATGGCAAATGGGTTGATATGCAACTCGTACAAGAGACGATTCAAGTAGCGGGAAGTCAGCCGATTGTGCAAACAGTTCGCTATACCCGACATGGGCCGATTCTCTCTGATGTTTCGCCTAATCTAAAGGATTTCAATCCAAGTAAGTCACTAGAATTACCGCAAAATTACGCCGTAGCCCTACGCTGGACAGCCCTAGCACCTTCCAAACTGGGGTATGCCATTCCCCAAATCAATCGCGCCCAAAACTGGCAAGAATTCCGCACTGCTGCCAGCAATTATGATGTCCCGGCTCAAAATTTGGTTTACGCTGACATTGATGGCAATATTGGCTACCAAATGCCTGGTAAATTCCCCATCCGCGTTAAGGGAGATGGGCGTTATCCCGTTCCTGGTTGGACGGATGAATATGAGTGGCAAGGCTATATTGACTTTGAGAAATTGCCCAAAAGTTTTAATCCACCCCAAGGTTATATTGCTACTGCCAATAATTTAGTTATGCGTGAATATCCTTACCTGATTACCGCAGACTGGGTTTATGGCTACCGAGCAAAGCGAATTGTTGAAATGATTTCACAACAAACGCAGCCGATTTCCCTGAAGGATGTACAGCAGATACAGGGTGATAATCGCAATTTAAATGCACAAACATTAGTGCCACTACTAAAATCAATCGCTGTTGATACTCCCCGCTTGCAAGCAGCCCAAAAACTGCTGCAAGGTTGGAATTTGCAGTTAGGAATGACATCACCTGCTGCTGCTCTGTTTGAAGTATTCTGGAAACACTTGCTAGCAGATACATTTCACGATCAGTTGCCTGAAAAGTACTTTCCTGATGGGGGCGATCGCTGGTATGCTGCGATCGCAAATCTGGTCAAACAGCCCAATAGTTCTTGGTGGGACAATCGCAACACCCCAAAAGTTGAGAACCGCGACCAAATCCTCCGGCAATCCTTTATAAAAGCTGTCGATGAACTAGAACGAATTCAAAGCAAAGACCCGAACAACTGGAACTGGGGCAAGCTGCATACCATTACTTTTCGGAATGCCACTTTAGGTAAATCTGGGGTTGCACCGATTGAAGCTTTATTTAATCGTGGTACATTTGCTACATCTGGTAACGGCGAAACAGTTAATGCTAACCGCTGGAGAGCAAATAAATCCTTTGAAGTCAGTGATATTCCTTCACTGCGGATGATTGTAGATTTGGGAAAATTGGATAACTCAGTAGCAATTCACACCCCTGGACAGTCAGGACATACTTTCCATAGCCACTACAACGATATGGTTGAACCCTGGCGCAAAATTGAATACCACCAGATGTTATGGAAATCAAAGAATGTTACAGAAAATATGACTACCACACTGAGATTAATTCCAAAGTTGGTAGAGTAAAGGACGACACGACTATCTAATTTAAAATGAAGTTATTTGCGTGTAATTACATACACATTGTCGAAAAAATGAAGTATAAAGTAACAGGGCAGAAAGAAAGTTAAAAACAGAAATAAAGATTCTTTTTAGAAAAAGTATTTTCTCTAACCATCCATTTCTACTGTCCAACTTTCACGAAACATAGTTGGAGATCATAGAACCTATGCAACGCGTATTTAAGCAAAGTTTTATACTTTCAGTTACTACTGCGATCGCTTTATTATTTGCAGGTTGTGGCGAAAGTAAAGTTGCTCAATGTAATAAAGTCATAAAGGTTGCCAATCAGGCATCTACTCTAGGTCAGGAATTCAGTAAAAATTCTAATCCTGCAAAAGGTTCTAAAGCTTTAACTGAACTTGCTGGTAAGATAGACCCACTTGCTAAAGAGATGAAAGCACTAGAAGTTAAGGATGAGAAACTGCAAGGTTTTCAAGGACGTTTTCTCACACTCTATCAGAACATCAGCAAGGAATTGAATAATGCAGCAACAGCCATAGATAAAAAGAATCTACCAGCAGCAAAGGGCTTTTTGGTATCTCTGCAAAAGAGTAGTAGCGAAGAAAGTTCAATAGTCAACGAAATTAATAGCTACTGTTCTGGCAAATAATCAATTCTCCTCTGCCTGGAATCTCGATCGCAAAAATAGCGGTTAAATAGTTGGTCGATAACCACCAAAAACAGCAAAGTTAAAATTTTTGTACCAGCAATCCACATTTTGGAACCCAGCTGCTTCTAGCCACCTAAGTTGAATATCAAGGGTTGCCATGCGATCGTATTCCATGCGTTTTTGTGCAGCTTTGAGATCCTCTTCTGAGATCCCCTTAGCGCGGACAGAATCTAACCAGTGTTGGCGATAAAGTTCTTCTAAATCAGGGGTTTTGCCGAGAACTTGATCGGCGTTGACAAATATTCCTCCAGGACTGAGGACATCATAAATCCGTTGATAAAGAAGTTCTTTGTCAATATCTGACAGATGATGAATCGATAAGGCAGAGATTATCAGGTTATATGAACCACCTAAATCAGTCTCAATATAGTCACCAATTAAGATTTTAGGAGATTTACCCATTTTGCTAAATCTCACCTTAGCTTTCTCTAACATTTCAGGGGCTAAGTCAAGCAATGTGAACTCTGCATTCGGGAAAACGGACTGAACCATACCTGAGTAAAGTCCAGTACCAGCCCCCAAATCTAGAACCTTCAGCGGTACAGTGCAATCACCTGGGATGATTTCAACGGCTGTTTTGTAAAAATCATCAAAGCAGGGAATTAGAATACGACGTAAGTTATCATAATCTCCTGCGGCAGAATTAAAAGCTTCTTGAATATTCATTTTTTTATTTTTAATAAAGGTAAAACTTTCTGTTTTAACAACTCAATCAAAGCTGGTTCCATATATTCATAGTCATCTGGTATATCTAAACATATAATTTTTTTATCTTTAAGAAAAGGCTGAAAATTTTTGGATAGTTTATTTTTATGCGATTTTTCCATCACAAAAATAATATCAGCCCATTGAATAGCCTCTGTTGATAATGGTACTTCGGCATAACGATCTAAGCCTGCAGAGTCCGTTTCAAGTTCTTCATATTCAGAAAACACAGCTTCGGCGGTGGGGCTTCGTAGTTTATTTTTACTACAGATAAATAAAAGTTTTTTCATTAAGAGTTTCTTGCCGATTTAACTCCAAAAACGGTTTAACAGTTTAGATAAACTACTTTATATTGTTGATTTGAGTCGTGGGTAGTGCCAGACTCATCTGCATACAGCAAATACATGGCTTTTCTATATTATTAGACAATAAAAATCAGTCAAGGGAAGACCTAGCTCCCGCGATCTGAAAAGTCAGACCTCTTGACTGCTATTTATATTGTATCAGCTACTTTCTAGGCTAACTTGTCTTTGCTAGCCTAGTGATTAAAATAAACTTACTTGGTTTACTGGGTTCGACCAATAGATATACCAATTTTTTGCATCTGGTAGAAACTTTCAGCTTTGCTCCCGATATTCATAAGCTCGATAGCATCAATGAATTCCTTGTGAGGACGTTCGAGGTAAATATTGCCGTTACTGTCGATGAATCTATCTATAATCTGACCTTTTTCCTGTGTCACTACTTGCCAATCAACAATTGTAACTATATTTTCATTAGAGTCTGTGATTCTCGCAAACATAAATAATACACCTAAGTCCTAAAAATGAATTTCAAACAATTGTTTTATATTACTTACTGTGGAGTAATACTTGACAAATTTTTGCATATCTTTGTTTTGAATTCATCGGTAAAACCCGCAACTTTTTATTTTTAAGGTCTGGTTCTAACCCTAAAACTTCCATTGGTGTTACACCCAAAAGGGCATAAGGTACTTCTGTGAGTTCCAGACAATCAAAGGTTCCTTGACGCTCTGCAATACTAAGTTCAACATCTCGGAAAATTCGCCCCTGCTTAACTCCAGCAGCAGTTTCTACCTGGGCTTCTCCACCTTGGACTAAACCTAGTTGACTGATAATGCTAGCAGGTAAACACAGCAAAGTTGCGCCCGTATCAACTAAAACATCATCCAGAGTATAAGAGCGAACTTCCTGCGAAGAAATAAAGCCTCGTTGAGCCAAAACTCGATCAATTCGATTCGTGACAGTGAAGGTAACTATTACTTGCCCCATTTGCTTACCTTGAAGATTTGGCAGTATCAGCTTACCCATTTCAGCAAACTCCTGAAAAAAAATATTTTTTAGAGATGCCTTAAAACACAAAGACGCAAAAGCACTCTTTGCGTCTCTGCGTGATATATATATCCCCTACTACACCATCTCAGACGAAGCTTGCACCATCTGCTGCGGCTGAGGCTGGAACATGAACAACGAGTACACGACATCTCGACGAATATTTACCATCATATCCAAGAAGAGTTCGTAACCCTCGCTCTTGTATTCAATCAGCGGGTCTTTTTGCCCGTAACCACGCAATCCTACCGATTCGCGTAAGGCATCCATTTGTTGCAGGTGTTCCCGCCACAGCGTATCAATGCGTTGCAAGATAAAGAAGCGTTCAGCTTGGCGCATCAGTCCGGGTTGAACTTGGTCAATTTGCGCTTCTTTGAGGTCGTAAGCAATTCGTACCTGTTCGTGGAGGAAGGCTTTAATTTCGCTGACGGTAATATCTTCTAATTGACTCGCTTGTAAATCTGCTAGCAGATAGACGAATTCTTTGACTTTCTCAACCAACTTTTCTAACTCCCACTCTTCCGAGGGCAAGTCTACGTTGATGTAGTAGTCAACGATGTCATCCATCGTTTTTTCAGCGTATTTAATCACCTGTTCTTTCAAATCTTGACCTTCTAACACCCGGCGGCGTTCGGCGTAAATAGCACGACGTTGATTATTCATCACCTCGTCATACTCAAACACCTGCTTCCGAATGTCGTAGTAATAGGTTTCAACTTTTTTCTGGGCGCCTTCCAAACTGCGAGTAAGCATCCCAGATTCGATGGGCATATCTTCTTCCACTTGGAAGGCATTCATTAACCCAGCAACGCGATCGCCACCAAAAATCCGTAGTAGGTTATCCTCTAAACTGAGGAAGAATCTCGTGGTTCCAGGGTCGCCTTGTCTTCCTGCACGTCCGCGCAACTGGTTATCAATCCGCCGTGATTCGTGGCGTTCTGTACCAATTACGTGCAAACCGCCGATTCCCACTACTTCATCATGTTCGCGGGTAGTAAATTGTTCGTATTCCTGCTTAACCCGATTGTAAGCTTCCCGCAATTTCAAAATCACAGGGTCATCGATGGGAGCTTTTTCTGCGGCTACAGCTACCTTGTCTTCTGCTTCCAGTTCCGGTAAACTACGTTCACCATATTCACGCACGGCAATTTCTACTGCATCTTTGAGTAGTTTTTCGGTTTCTTTTGTCAACTGGGTCGGGAAAATTTCTGGCGAAGCCCGCCAAGTTTTGACTTTCTTACCAGGGACAAAGCCTTGACCACCACCATGTCCTGTAGGCAATCCGGCTGCTCTTTGCACGCCAAAGGCATCTTCTGACTCTGGCATGACGATCCGGGGCATAAAGTATTCCCGCAGCTTTAGACGCGCCATATATTCGGAGTTACCACCCAGGATGATGTCTGTACCTCTACCAGCCATGTTAGTAGCAATGGTAACAGCACCTTTTCGTCCTGCTTGAGCGACAATTTCCGCCTCACGTTCGACGTTTTCCGGGCGGGCGTTGAGTAATTCGTGGGGAATTGCCAATTCCTTCAGCAGCCTACTCAGAAGTTCAGATTTTTCTACACTAGTAGTTCCTACTAATACAGGTCTACCGAGTTCGTGCATTTCGGCACATTCTCTAGCGATCGCCCCCCATTTGCCTGCTTCTGTCTTAAAGACCATATCAGACAAATCTTCGCGTCTGCGATCGCGGTTGGTGGGAATTACCGCAACTTCGAGTTTGTAAATTTTTTCAAATTCTGGTTCTTCGGTTTTTGCCGTTCCTGTCATTCCACCGAGTTTTGGATATAGCAAGAACATATTTTGGTAAGTAATTGTCGCGAGAGTTTGAGTTTCTGGCTGAATCTCTACGTGTTCTTTCGCTTCAATCGCTTGGTGTAATCCATCACTCCAACGCCGTCCGGCTAGCACCCGACCAGTAAATTCATCCACAATTACTACTTCACCATTGCGGACGATGTAATTTACATCTTTAAGGAAAAGTTCCTTGGCTTTAATTGCATTGAAAATGAAGTGCGCCCAAGGATCTTCTGGGTCAAATAAATCTGTGACTCCCAAAAGATTTTCCGATTCCGCAAACCCTTCATCTGTCAATAGAACGTTACGAGCTTTTTCATCTACATCGTAATGTTCGTCTTTTTTGAGTGTGAATGCTATTTCAGCAGCTTGCAGATATTTTTCTGTAGGTCTTTCTACCTGCCCAGAAATAATCAGTGGTGTCCGCGCCTCATCAACTAAAATCGAGTCCACCTCGTCAATTACGCAATAATTAAACGGGCGTTGCACCACATCTGCCATTGATGTTGCCATGTTATCCCGCAGATAGTCGAAGCCGACCTCGCTGTTGGTAACATAAGTAATATCGCAGTCGTAGTTTTTCTGGCGTTCGCTAGGAGTCATGCTTGACTGAATTAGCCCCACACTCAGCCCCAAGAAGCGATGCACCTGTCCCATCCATTCAGCGTCCCGACGAGCCAGGTAATCGTTTACAGTGATGACGTGTACACCTTTACCAGTAAGGGCATTTAAGTAACTTGGCAAGGTAGCGACTAGTGTTTTACCTTCACCAGTTTTCATCTCGGCAATTTGCCCCACGTGCAAAATGATACCGCCAAGGAGTTGGACATCAAAATGCCGCAAGCCTAATACTCGCCGTGCTGCTTCCCGGACAACGGCGTAAGCTTCTGGCAATATGTCATCTAGGGCTTCGCCTTTAGCGAGCCGTTGTTTAAATTCGACGGTTTTACCTTTTAACTCATCATCGGAAAGAACCTTAATTTCTTCCTCTAAAAGGTTAATTTCAGTAACAGAAGGTTGGTATTTTTTAAGCTTACGAGCGTTGGGGTCGCCCAACAAAAGTTTTAGCATGGCAGGTTATAGAACTGAATCAAGGGGGATGGGAATTAAAGGGTTGGCATTGATTATAAACATTTAACCCAGCCCAAACGTCTTGGTCGTGGATGGGTGTGAAATGAAAATTACCTCAAAAACAGGATAAAAACTAGCCAATCAGTTTATTAAATGATTGGTTTGAACTCTTATCTTATATTTACTCTTTCTTCATAGTATCATTTTGCCCCCAGATGAGAGAGCAGGGGGGGGCAGAGGAGCAGAGGAGCAGGGGGGGAACTTTCTCAGGATCTTTCCCCTCTGCGCCCTATCTCCTCTGCCCCTCTGCTTCTTGTGATGTCAGGCGGCGGAAATTGTAATCATTAGCACTGGGATGACAGCTGACACAGCTGCCAACTTGGACGGGACGTGGTAACTCAACTCCTGGATGCAAAGCTTTGAAATAACGCGAGTTGTTGACGCGATATGGTGTTTCTTCATCGTCTAGCTGCACGCGGGAGAAAGTCGAAAGATATTTCCACACCAAGATGCGTTGCGGATCGACTAAAGGCTGGAGTTGTGCGCCGTAGTGCTGCGAGTCTTGCAGGATATTTTTCCAAGTTTGGGTAGGTAAAACGGCTGGTGGTATAGCAATGTGACATCTGGAGCAGCTTTCTAAATACAGTTCTTGCCCCAGTTGGTATTGTGCAGGTACTACATCAACAGTGCCAATTTCAGCGGGAGGATTCGCACTTTGGGCGTTAGTTGCCAAGGCTAGAAGCCAGCCCATAGCTAAACTCCACGTTATAATTACCAGAAGTAAACCGAAAAATTGGCGTTTGAATTCACGTTCGGCGCTTGGCTGTAGTGCTTGGCGTTGCCGTAGCCCGCCGTAGGCATCGCGGATTTTGCGCTTAACAAAAATTGACATTCCTCACATTCCCAGATATTTAGAAGTGGCGCTTGTGCTAATCATAAGACTTACGCAGTATTATCAGTGTTTCAAGTTTTGCGTAAGTAGTTTTGGCAAGCAACGTATCTTTCATATCCACCATATCCACAACAGTACACCACTGACTATGGAAGGAAAAATGTCCTAGCAGATTTAATCTTCGATACTATAAAAATCAGCCATAATATCTCGGATTTCATTTATATTAATATCTTCTCGGTCAGATTTGGAATAAATCGTTAATAGCAAAATACTTGTAGGTGACTCAACTTGATAAATTAATCGCTATCCAGCACTCTTACCTTTTTGGATACTACTATTACGAACTCTCACCTTATAAACAACATACTCCTCACCAATGCCCGCAATGCAATCGCCGACAAAACTCCCTTGTTGTAATTGCTCGATAATCGGTTGAACATCAGAGCGAATATTGCGAAATCTCTTTGAAAGGTCACGCAAGTTTTGTTTATATTCAGGAGTTAAATCGATGAATACCGATGGCTGTTCATTCGGCATCAATTCCCTCCCACATTTGAGATAGTGGTAAGCGTTGCCCACCTTTTGCTTGCTGGAAGGCTCTCCTCAAGCTAGCTTTAATCTCCTCAACGGGTGTATCGTCAGGGTCAACCTTTTCTGCTTCTTCTGCTTCTGCTTCTTCTGCTTCTGCTTGTTCTGGAACCAATACAATCACCCGAACCTGATGAGCATAAGTGTTTCCCTGAATCGGCTCATCTAAAACTAGATTTCCTTGAGAGTCAATCCTACCAGTAACTTCGATCGCTTTCATTTATTGTCTACCTAATTTTGTAGGAGATCCTAACACGCCCAAATTCCGGCAGGTTCAGGAAACTTAAGTTCAGTCAAGTCTGAATATTATGAGGTATTTACTAAAATGGTGGTGCGAGGAAATTTCCCTGATAGTTTGGATGAATTGATACGCAATGTGCAAACTGACGCAGAAAGAACCGGAGTAAAAGCCTAAAAAAATATTTTCCTCAGCAAGAAATGCAGTTACCACCACCTCGGATAGCGGTTTTTGAGTTCATCGAACTCACGTTACCTTAAGGAATAGAAACCGATCGCAATAATCGCTCAACAACAGTTCTTGCATTGCGTCCTCCTCTAGGGATAAGTCGATGGCACAGAACATAAGGGACAAGAAATTTCACATCATCGGGAATGGCATAATCACGCCCTGATAGAAAAGCTAACGCTTGGGCAGCCCGTTGTAATGCTAATGTGCCACGCGGACTTACACCAAGGGCGATTTCCTCATCTTGACGTGTTGCCCGCACTAATTCGAGAATGTATTGTTGCAAGGAAGTTGCTACTTTTACTTGAGAGCAGAGGTAACGCAATTCCTGAACTTCTGCCAAGCTAACACAAGGCTGTAAATTAGCAACTTTTACACCATTTTGGAGATTTTGCAGCATCAGGAGTTCTTCTGCTTCAGAAGGATAGCCCAAACTCAGCGACAACATAAACCGATCCATTTGCGCTTCCGGTAGGGGAAAAGTACCTTGATACTCGATAGGGTTTTGAGTGGCGATTACAAAGAAGGGCTGGGGAACTGCACGAGAGACACCATCGACTGTTACCTGATGTTCTTCCATAACTTCTAATAAAGCTGACTGAGTGCGGGGTGTGGCGCGGTTAATTTCGTCAGCTAATAGCACATTGGTAAAGACTGGCCCAGGAAGAAAAGTAAATTCGCCGCTTTTTGGGTTCCAGATGTTGGTGCCAGTAATGTCAGTTGGCAATAAATCGGGGGTACATTGTAACCGTTGAAACTTGCCATCCAGTGAACGAGCTAAGGATTTAGCAAGCAAGGTTTTACCAACACCAGGGACATCTTCTAGGAGAGCATGACCACCACCTAGCAATGCTACTAGCACTAAACGTATTGCCTCAGCTTTGCCAACAATGGTAAGAGCTAGATTTTGTGTTAAAGCGTCGATTTTTTCTCTCATGCGTTGTAGGGAGTGGGGAGTGGGGAAGTAGGGGGCAGCACTTCGGCTACGCTCAGTGACCGAGGAGAAGTTGCAGTAAGTTTTTCCCTCTGCCTCCTGTGGCCAATGCCCTATCTATTGTTCCCACTAAGCACTCAAAACTTCTCTAGCGACAACGCAGTCAAGTTGAATTTGTGTTTTCAGGGCTTCGAGAGAAGGAAATTTTTGTTCGGGGCGCAAAAATTTAACTAGCTGCACAACCAGTTTTTTGCCATACAAATCACCAGACCAATCCAATAAATGTACTTCCACAGATGAATAAATACCATTTACAGTTGGACGATTACCGATATTCATTACGCCCAAGTTCTCACTAGGAGCAGTATCTGTTGTTTCATCGAGAGTGAAAACACGGACAGCGTAGACTCCTTGGCAAGGCAAAAACTTTTCTTTTGGTAATTGGAGGTTGGCGGTGGGAAAGCCAATTGTTCTGCCCAATTGTTGACCTTGAACGACATCACCAAGAAAGGTGTAAGGGCGTCCTAGTAATAGATTTGCGTTTTCGATATCTCCCTGCTCAAGGGTTTGGCGGATCAATGAAGTGCTAATGCGGGCATCCTGAGTTGGAGTAGTACTGACGCAATTACTTTGGGTGGGCAAGTCACCTGTATAAGTTTGTAAGGGAACGATGGTAACAGGGATATTGTGCTTGGCAGCGAGTAATTGCAAATCTTGAGCAGTACCACTGCGCTTTTCGCCAAAACAAAAATCCTGTCCGATGCTAATTCGCTGGCATCGCAGTTGTTGCACGAGAATTTTTTCGACAAATTCTTCGGGGGTCAACGCAGACAATTCTTTGTCAAAGGGTAGTAGTACTAATTGTTCTACTCCAAGCGATCGCAATTGCTGGACTTTTTCATCCAGTGGCGTTAACAAAGTCCGGGGTTGCCCTGTAAAGAACTCTTGTGGATGGGGGTCAAAGGTGACAACTGTTGAATAGGTATATTCTTGATTTGTCAGTTGATTTCCCTTTGAGTGCGGACTACTAGCTCCTGACAAGTTACCAGTGTGCAAGACTGGTTGAATTACCCTTTGATGACCAAGATGAACGCCATCAAACTTGCCAAGGGCAACAGCAGTCGGCGTTAGTAGCCCAACGCTAGAAAAAGCAACCCGCACAGAACACCCATTTTTAGACAAATTTAGCACGTGGATTCTGAGATTTTAGGTTTATTTTAGCTCTCAGCAGGAAGCTACCCTATGGTAAACCGCCTTCAGGAGCGCTGAAAGCCTCTGATCACCAATCTAATCTAAAATCTCCAATTCCTCCGATCGCAATCTTTAGGTAGAAAACTTGCTAACAGGAAAAGATTCTGATAAGACAACTGAGGTCGGAACGTGAAGTACCAATCCTTCCCGTGCCATAATAGCACCAGGAAATTTTTCAGCAGCTTGTTTACCTACACGATCCAAAAAGTCATCATCGTGCGCCGGGTCGTGGTGGTAAATCACCAGAGTTTTGACGTTAGCAGCTTGTGCCACTTTTACTGCTTCTTGCCAGGTAGAATGTCCCCAGCCAATTTTCGGGGATTTTGGCGAGTGATATTCCTCGTCTGTGTAGGTAGAATCGTAAATTAAGATGTCAGCATTCCGAGCTAGCCACAATACATTGTCATCGAGTCGATCGGGAAAATGTTCGGTATCAGTGATGTAAGTAGCTGCACCACCACGCCAGTTGACGCGGTATCCGACAGCTTCACCTGGATGGTTTAAAGGTGCTGTTTCTACGGTAAGGTCATCAATGTGGATTGGTTGCCCCGGCCGAACATCGTAGAAATTTAAATTGGCTTGCATAATTTGCAAGGGTACGGGAAAGTTCGGGTGCAACATTTGATCGTTGAGGCGCTGTTCTATGGTAGAACCATCAGGTGCGATCGCGCCGTAAATATGAAATTCATTCCCCTTCACAAACCCTGGCGTAAAGAAGGGAAAACCTTGCATGTGATCCCAGTGAGAGTGGGTAAAAAATATGTGAGCTTCTAACGGCATTTGGCGCAACAGAGATTGCCCCAAAACATGTAGTCCCGTGCCAGCATCGAAAACTAAGCGTTTATCGCCCGCTTGCATTGATATGCAAGGGGTATTGCCGCCGTAACGAACAGTGTGTGGCCCTGGGCTGGGGATGCTGCCGCGAACGCCCCAAAATTGTACGGTAAATTGATTCTCTATCCTAGACATGGGTGTTGCTTGCTGGACTGAGCGGGCGATAAATGAAATAATTGTTACTTATTTTGTCTGAGTTTATGCTGTCTCTCCGATTTTGCTAGAGGGAGGATTTCTTGGTAAAACAGCATATCCTGTTTCTGGCTGATTGTGTAAATGTGAATGAAATACGTCAGTGAGAATTTCCCAGGTTTTGGGGTGAATGTGTATCGGTTATTTCAAGATTGCCCCTACGTTATAGCCTACATTTTTCCGTGATGCATTTGAATAACCACATTTTTGTCCTGATAAATCAAATGATTCCAGGAAAATTGAATTCCCACTCCGATAATTTCTCTAATCCAGTTGCGTAAGTAAGATTGTATTGTAACGGAGTAATACTGATGTAGTTTTTACGTACAACTTCCACATCTGTAGGTACATTTTGAGGCAGATTTAATCCGCTTGGGGGTTCCACATCCTCAATTACCTCTCCGGTTAACCAGTAGTACGTTTTTCCACGAGGATCGACTCGTTTATCAAATACATCAATGTAACGCCGTATGCCTTGACGGGTGAGAGCAACTCCGGCAATTTCTTCCCATTTGACCGCAGGAATATTGACGTTGAGCAACATTAAATCTGGCAGCGGTTTTTGGGCTAACTGGTCTACGAGAACTGTGGCAAACTTAGCAGCAGCTTGAAAGTCTTTAGATGTGTGACTCATAAGACTCAGCGCCACACTGGGAATGCCTTCAATTAAACCTTCCATTGCCGCAGAAACAGTGCCAGAATACAAAATTTCAGTTCCCAAATTCGCACCTTGATTAATACCAGAGACAACCAAATCGGGGGGAGTTTCCAGTAAAGCCCACAGCGCCAATTTGACGCAATCTGAAGGCGTACCATCACAAGCCCAAGCTTTGACAGCAGGATGAAAAATCTCTTCAACAATTTCGGCGCGAATGGGTTGGTGTAAAGTTAACCCGTGTCCAGTTGCCGATCGCTCTCGATCTGGGCAAACTACACTCACATCATGACCAGCCTCTGCCAAGTAGTTGGCTAGGGTACGAATCCCCAGGGCAGAAATGCCATCATCGTTGCTAATTAGTAATTTCATGGTCATTAGTCATTAGTCATTGGTCATTGGTTACTTGTACTGAGCGTACCCCTCCGGGGAAGCAAGCTATGCGTAGCGTCTCGTAGAGAAGCCGTTGGCGCAGCCTCTCCAAGAGTTGTATTAGTTAGTCATTGGTCATTAGTTATTAGTTATTTGTTATTAGCCATTTGTCAATGTCTGAGGTCACAAGCAGCAAAAAAATATTTATACTCGCTAGATAGTGTGGCGGAATTTTGCTTACTTTAAAGCTTTTGACTATAGACTAATGACTAATGACTAATGACCAATGACTAATAACTAATGACTAGCAATTTAGAAGCTCAACTTTTAGCACTGCGGCAAGAAGGAGAAAAAGCGATCGCAGCCGCCGACACCCTAGAACGTCTGGAGGAACTCAGAGTTAACTATCTGGGTAAAAAAGGGGAACTGGGGGCACTGTTGCGAAGTATGGGGCAAATGAGTGCAGAGGAACGGCCAAAAATTGGAGCGATCGCCAATACAGTCAAAGAATCCCTGCAAACTAGTCTAGACCAGCAACGCGTCGCCCTGGAAGCCGCACAAATTCAGGTACAGCTAGAGGCGGAAACTCTGGATGTAACTATGCCGGGTATTTACAGCCCCCAAGGTCGCATTCATCCCCTCAACGGCATTATCGACCGCGCACTGGATATCTTTGTTGGTATGGGCTATACCGTGGCTCAAGGGCCAGAAATGGAAACAGATTACTACAATTTCGAGGCTCTCAACACCCCGCCTGACCATCCCGCCCGTGATATGCAGGATACCTTCTACCTGCCAGATGGGAATCTTCTGCGGACTCATACTTCGTCAGTGCAAATTCGTTACATGGAAAGAGAAGAACCACCCATTCGGGTTGTTGCTCCAGGGCGAGTTTATCGGCGAGATAATGTAGACGCGACTCACTCGGCTGTTTTCCATCAAATAGAACTTTTAGCCATTGATGAGGGACTAACTTTTACAGACCTCAAAGGCACAATTAAAGTATTTTTACAAGCAATATTTGGCGATTTGCCAATTCGTTTCCGCGCCAGTTATTTCCCGTTTACTGAACCCTCGGCTGAAGTTGATTTGCAGTGGAATGGGCGGTGGCTGGAGGTGATGGGCTGCGGTATGGTCGATCCAAATGTACTTAAGTCGGTGGGTTACGATCCAGAAATTTATACAGGGTTTGCTGCTGGTTTTGGTGTAGAACGCTTTGCAATGGTGTTACACCAAATCGATGATATTCGTCGTTTGTATGCTAGTGATTTGCGGTTTTTGCAGCAATTCTAGGCATACGTAATAGTTATGTACTGTAAGCAGGGTAACAATAAATAATGACCTCAATTTCCAGGTTAGATCAAGTTCTAGAAACTATCGAAAATTTATCAGTAGATGAACAAGAAACATTAATTGATCTGATAAGTCATCGGTTGGCAGAACGGTGGCGTTCTGAAATTGCTGCTAATATCGCTCAAGCACAAGTAGAATACCAGTCGGTAAAAGTGTTCCGTGGAACTGTTACTCAAATAATGGATGAGTTACGTAAGTAAGAACTGTAGTTCTGGCATCATCGTATAAACGAGCATTTAAGCGATTGGTACGACTACAGCCAGAATTGCAAGAGCGAATTGAAGAGCGGTTAGCACTCCTAACCGCCGATCCATTTTATCCATTGTTGCAGACTCATAGTGCTTAAAGCTGTAAGTGTGACTGTGGTCAAAACTACGGAAAGTTAATATATATGGAGCTTGAGTATTACAAATAATACTTACATTGTAAAACACTTGGTTTTCGCACCCAAGCCAGACAACACCTTCAGCAGTTTATTACTTCATTTACTTCATTTACCGAAAAAGAATTGTGGACTCACGAGTTTCTAGAAAATCAAGAATGCGAATATGAATATGAAATTCGCTATGAGCTTTATGAACAGGTTGTATTTCCTGTTCTTCTTAGTGGTTATCAAAAGCGCGATCCTTGGTCAGTTTTGTGGCTTGCTCGTACAGCCAACAATTTTTATAAAGCAAAGCATCTCCACAAGCAGATTGACTTTAAAACAGACTATGGGTTACTGAAAGAATGTTACTTGCTCGCTCCCAACAAGAATGAAGTACATAAAGACTTACTAAGTGTTCAGATTCGATCGCTTCAGAATTGTATTCATGAATATCCAACCGGGATACTATATGGAGCAGTAAATGGGGCAACAATAGATGAATGCCAGGAGATTATTTCAGAAGTTGAGTTTGCTAGAAAACTTGATATTGAAAAAAATCAAGAAAAATTCCTCAATGAGGTTCAGTCGAAAGTGCTTGAATACATTGTTAGACTTCGGGCTTACAAACATCAAGGTGTTCAGTAAGTTTATCTAACCACCTTTTGATTTTTGAGGCTTTATTTAACTATTCCTGAATGATCTTGAATATTTCCTAAAGGTTCAAATCTACCATCTAAGTATTTGGCGAGAAACTCTTCTGCGATCGCGGGTTTATTGGTTTACAAATGTTATATCAATCTGTAATAGCCTTCGGGAAGAGGGACAATTAAAACATTAATAGTACATAAACAAAATATTTTTACGTAAATTTATCGGTAAATAATATGAAGAAGATACATTTTTGTATCTTGAAGCAAAATATCTAAGTAAATACGGTAGTATATAGTGAGTGTCAGGTTATTAAATATTCTCTATTTTAAAGCTAAACATCTATGCAGAATTGCCCGCGAGGAGGGTATAAAAATCTATTTGCCAATCAATAGTTGATTATTTTCTCTTCTAGTAGGACTTAGACGCTGGCAAGAAACTAAATATCAAGTGTGAATTTTAGGCATTCAATTGTCAGATTTTTTGATACTTGTTCACTTATTTATAGTGAACAAAGATGATTAATTTAGCCTGAAATAACCGATTATCGTTAATTCACACCCTCATTAATTTGTACAGCGCTTAAGGCTTAGATAGTTGGAGATGGTTAGAAAAGTGTTACATCAAAGCTATTCAAAGGGTGAATCTTCGAGAAATATTCTGCTCCTCAAGAGTGACTGATAAAGTATGCCGAAAACGTCAAATTTCGGCGAGTTTTTTGTGCCCGAAAACAGCACAAACAGCAGTTTGAGAACTGAAAGTTACTGAAAAAATAATTTACGTAGGTAAAAACTATGCCAAATATCATTGGAACCAACGGTAATGATACCCTAATAGGCAGCGACTTGGACGATACGATTAACGGTAAAGCTGGTGACGATATCATCAGAGATTCCTATGGAAACGACACTTTGACTGGTGGAGGCGGCAAGGATGAATTTTTTTACAACTTGTACGATGGCAATCATATCATCACCGATTTTGGTGGCATAGGTAAAGGCATAAATCCCTCGACAGCAGTCATTGCCGAAGTGGATACCCTAAAATTCCAAGGTGCTGGCTTCACTGCCCAAAATTTGCTGCTGACCCAGAATGGCAACAATTTGGAAATCAACTTTGAAGGGGTGATCGATGATAGTTATGAACCAGGGTTTGCTGGTCCCCTAGTCATCCTGCAAAACTTTGCGCTAGAAAATCTGGATAACCTCAGTAAATCTACAGGAGCCACTGTAAACTTGGGCAATTTTCTGTTTGATGGGCAGACTAGTATCACAGACAGCTTTGATGTTTTCAATGCCAACTCCACTCAAAGCACTATCTTCAATAAGAACACAGTCACCTTCCTTAACGACCTGAACAATAATGTTAACGGCTTTGACAACTCAAATGATGTTATCAATGCTCAGGGGGGCGATGACATCATTGACGGCATGAGTGGCAACGACATTTTGAGAGGTGGTGCGGGGAATGATACTCTCCTTGGTGGTGCGGGGAATGACACCCTGAAGGGTGATATGGGCAATAACTTCCTCGTTGGTGGTATTGGTAACGATTACTTGAATATTGTTGAAAATTCTACGGGCAATGTTGAATTTTCAACAGGCAATAACATCCTCAACGGTGGTACTGGTGACGATACCTTGAATGCTGGGGCTTCAAAAGGCAACAACTTACTTTTTGGGGGCGATGGGAATGATTCTCTTTACGCCTCTGACATTACTGATAGCAGCGGATACAGTTTTTTTAAATCTTCAGGCGATAACACCCTCAACGGTGGCGCTGGTGAAGATACCTTGAATGCTCAGGGTTCAGAAGGCAATAACTCACTCTCTGGGGGCGATGGCAACGATTTTCTCACCACCTCTGGCTCTGATGTATATAGAATGTATACTTTTAGCTCCTCAGGCAATAACACTCTCAATGGTGGCGCTGGTGACGATAAATTGTATGCTGACTTTTCATCAGGCAATAACCTACTCTCTGGTGGTGATGGCAATGATACTCTGTCCACCTCTGGCTATGTCGTCCCCTACGATTATTATTTACTCTCCTCAGGCGATAATACGCTCAATGGAGGCGCTGGTGACGATAAATTGTATGCTGACATTTCAACAGGCAATAATTTTCTCTCTGGGGGCGATGGCAATGATTCCTTCTATCTAAGTCCCACATCTCCAGATACTGCCCCCTCTGATTTAGTGACTCAAACCGTAGATGGGGGTAAGGGTAACGATTTGTTGAGAGTCGATTACAGCTTGGCTACAGGGGGTATCACTTCGACATTCAATGCTACTAGTAACACTGGCTCAATTACCGCAGGCACATATCGGGTTAATTACAAGAATATCGAAGGATTAAATATCTCAGGTACAGCCTACGATGACAACATTGTGGGGAGCAATGGCAATGATATCCTCAGAGGTGGCAATGGCAATGATACCCTTTCTGGAGGGGCTGGTACTGATACCTTTGCTTTCAATAGTTACAACGAAGGTGTTGATAGTCTTTATGACTTCAACGTTACTAGTGAGTTGATTCAGGTATCGTCTTACGGTTTTGGCGGCGGTGAGTTTGGCGGTGGTGAGTTATCAATAGGTTCACTTTCAGCAAGTCAGTTTACAATCGGAACATCTGCAACCACTAGCAAAGAGCGATTTATCTACAACAGCGCTACAGGTGCATTGTTCTTTGACCAAGATGGTAGTGCATCTGGGTTTACTCAGGTAAAATTTGCACAACTATCAGCAGGATTGTCATTAACCAACAACAATTTTGTGGTTTTTGAATAGATTTGATAGGTTCGTAGTTGGCGCTTTAGCGAAGACAGCGCCAAGTACAAACAATCGTTAACCCAAGCGGATTGGGGACTAGTCCTTGGCGTGACCTATTGACGGCAATTGTCGCAATGTCCGCAACGCAAGTTAGCTGCTTCTTTGTCAAAACCAAAGGCATTTAATAAAAACTGCCAACGACACTGCTTTGTAGTCAGATATTGCTGCATTTGTTTAGCAGCGTGTAATTGAGTTGGTGGCTGATTTCCCGCTTTTTGCCCTATGGTGTAATGGAAAGGATCAAGCCAGTTTAACTGACCATTGCTGTGGAGTAAAGCTAAGGCTGTAGCACCTTCGGGAAATTGTCGGGTTACGGCATTCACTTCTCCCTGTTTTGGTAATTTTTTCACAAGTTGCTGCGCTATTTGTTGTTGCGATCGCATTTGTTGTTGAAAAAACTCCTGTCTTTGCTTATCCCCTGAATCTAACCACCCCGTAGGTTCACTTACCAACGTCAACGCTTCGGCTGGTTTCCCATCTCTTCCAGCACGGCCTATTTCTTGCACATATTCAGATAGCAGATGTGGCGCGTGAAAATGGGCAACCCAGCGAACGTCACTTTTATTAATCCCCATGCCAAACGCACAGGTACAAACCACAAATGGTATTTTACCACTTAACCAGCTTGCTTCCACTGCACGACGTTCTGTTGCACCCAATCCCGCATGATAACTAGCTGTAGCGTAACCCATCTCTGCTAACCATTCAGCTAAATCTTCGCTATCTCTCCGAGTGCGAACATAAACTAATCCCGATTGTTGCGGTCTATTTTGAATAAACTTTAATAATTGTTGTTTCCTACCTCGTGGTGTCCAAGCGATGCGAACGCTGGGATGCAAGTTCGGACGATAAGGATTCAAGCGGAAAATCTCTGGTTGTTGTAATTGTAAAACTGTTTGAATAATTTTTTGGGCTGAGGGGTCAGCAGTAGCAGTAAAAGCGGCGATACTAATTTTTGTTCCTGGTGGTTTTGATTTGAGCAATGCCGGACGCACCGCCCCTAATCTGCGATAAGCTGGACGAAAAGTATCACCCCACTGCACCAAACAATGAGCTTCATCTAAAATTAAGCCATTAATTTGCAATTGCGGGTGGCATAATCTTTCCCACACTGGGACACTTAGCAAAGTTTCTGGTGACAAATAAAGTAATCTTAGTTGTTGGCGTTCTAAAGCTTGCAGCGTTGCACGGCGTTGAGATGAAGATAATTCACTATGCAAAAGTGCTGCTTTTTGCTTGCTTTGTAGTAATTCCTGAACTTGGTTTTCCATCAACGCCACCAAGGGCGAAACTACCAAAGTTAATCCTGTTTGCAGGAGTGCGGGAAGTTGAAAGCAAATCGACTTCCCACCACCTGTGGGCATAATAATCAGCGCATCTTTTTGTGCTAGTAAACTGCTGACAATTTCTCCCTGTGGTGGACGGAAATCTTCATAACCCCAGATTGTTTTGAAAGCTGCACGAACTTCTTGCCAAGATTTTGTTGTAGGCTGATTCATAATCAATAACTATATGCACCCATATCCTTGAATGCTGAATATAGCTTCTGTTATCCAGCTAATGGTTCAGTAATTTCATCATCTGACACTACAAACCACTGACCCCAAGAATGAATTATAATTTTTCAACCTATTAAATAAAAGATGTAGCGAGATGAATGAAGAATTAAAACATCGATTTTACATCAACACCGATAAATCTAAATTAGACATTCAAATGATTCATGATTTTTTACAAACTTCCTATTGGGCTGAAAACATCCCGTTAGCCACTGTAGAAAAGTCAATACAAAATTCTTTATGTTTTGGACTTTATGAAGATAATCAACAAGTTGGCTTTGCAAGAGTCATCACTGATTATGCAACTTCTGCGTTGTTAAAAGATGTTTTTATTCTGGAGCCTTATCGAGGACAGGGTTTAGGAAAATGGTTTGTAGAATATATTTTAGAATATCCAGAATTGCAAGATGTTCAAAGGTGGTTGTTAGGCACAAAAGATGCTCATGGACTTTATCGCCGTTATGGTTTTAAAAATTTGACAGAACCAGAGAAAATTATGATGCGTTTAAATCATAATGCTAATCAAGCTTGAGCAAAGCGGGGGTAAACCAGTGCGTAGGCGTAGCCCGCACTTCGGCTGCGCCCTTCTCTACGAGAGGCTGCGCCAACGGCTACGCTCAGGACAGGCTCAGTGACCATCGTAGACATCGCTAACCCGCATTGACAGTTAGATTACAATCTAGGTATAGTTTCTCTGACTGGAGTTGTTCATCGGGTGATTCAATCCGATTCAATGACAAAGCATACCAGACAAGTATTACTTAGTGCGCTCAAGGTGGTTGTCTTATGCCTGACACTGTTCCTACTATATACAAGCAATAGTTGGGCGCAAATCACTACTGACAGCAAAATTGCTCCCCTGATTGAGAAGCTGATAGATAACGATGCCCACATCAGAAGCCTTGCAGCAGATGCATTAGTTAATATCGGTTCCCCAGCAGTGCCGTCTCTGATTGAAGCTTTGAAAAATCAAGATAGTAATCTTCGCTGGCACGCGGCTTCGGTTTTAGGAGATTTGGGTGCAGAAGCAGCACCAGCCGTTTCTGCCTTAAGTACAGCATTGCAGGATGAGGATGGACAAGTCCGCCTGTACGCCACCTTAGCTTTAGGAAATATTGGTACAGCAGCCAAAGCAGCAGTTCCATCGTTGATGGCGGCATTACAAGACAAGGAGCAATTCGTTCGCATTTATGTTCCTTCTGCACTCAGAAAAATTGGTGTAGATGCGAAAGTAGCTGTCCCAGTATTAACTGCTGCCTTAAAAGATAAAAACCCGACTGTACGTTACAATTCTGCCTATGCTCTGGGTGCAATGGGTACAGAAGCAGTATCTTCTGTCCCGAATTTAATTGCCCTGTTGAATGATAACCAGTTTTACGTGCGTTTAGGTGCTATCAAAGGTTTAGGAGGAATAGCGGCAGGCTTTCAGGATAAAGCAAATGCTTTACCTACCTCCAAGTTGCAGAAAGTCATCTCAGACTTTGAGCAAGTATTAGCAACTATACAAAAATACAAAGATAAATTCACAGAGACGGACATTAAGCTGATACGTCGCCCTCTCAATGCCTTGAAAGCAGAAAAAGAAACTCGCCTCTTTGATAGAGTTCTGGAATCGTTATTTAAGCATAAATTACTTTTGGGAATTGCCGCTTATGTTATCTTATTGCCTTCTATTTGGTTAATTCTCTTGCGGATAGTCCCTTTATGGTTGTTGAAAATTAACAACGCCCTCAAACCCTACACAGATTTTTCTCTCCCATTTATCAGCGTTAATGTACCTCTGCGATATGTGCTATTTGTTGGCTGGTTTCATTACCATCCCAGAGTATTAGATGCATGGGTAGCTAAATATATCAAAGCAGCCCGCGAACAATTTCCCAAAAAGGATACAGTTAGCAGTCGCGCCTGTTACATTCCGATTCCCGTTGTTCTGGATGGTACAACAGTTCCCCAACTGATGAATGAGAATTTGCGCTCAACTTTCGAGAAACAACGTAGCTGCCTAGTAGTTGGTGGGGAAGGTGGTGTAGGTAAAACCAGTTTAGCGTGTCGAATCGCTGGATGGGCAATGGCTGAGGATGAAGACCAACAACTCTGCACACATTTGATGTTACCTGTGCTGTTAGAAGAGGAATTTCGGGTAACTGAAGGTAAGTCGCCGCTTTTAGAAGCCATCAGAGGACAGTTGCAAGCTTTAATTGATGAACCAGAGCCAATTTGTCAAGAGTTACTGTTACGTTTGTTAAGAAAGAAACGCATTCTAGTGATTGTAGACCGGTTCTCTGAAATGAATGCCACTACACGAGAAGCAATTGAACCGGAGTCGCCAGAGTTTCCGGTGAATGCGTTGGTTATTACTTCCCGAATTGAGGAAAAGCTGGGGCGGGTTAATAAGACGATAATTAAACCCTTGCGAATTGAGGCGAATAAACTATCGTCCTTTATGGAAGCTTATCTCATGCAGCGAGGTAAACGCGATCGCTTTACTGACCAGGAATTTTTTGACGCTTGCAACCGCCTGTCTCTGATGGTAGGTCAAAATAATATCACTGTTTTGCTGGCGAAACTGTATGCGGAACAGTTAATCACCAGTAGAGAGGTTGCATCGAATATTTCTGCATTGCCAGAGAATATCCCGAATTTGATGCTGGGTTATATCAATGAACTCAATCGTGATGTTACAGACGAGCAATTTGACGATCGCACTGTTCATCAAAATGCCAAAATTATAGCTTGGGAATGCTTGCAACAAAGTTATCAGCCAGGAACCGCCAAGCGTGCAGATGCTATTGTTGCATTAGCAGATTCGGGTATTGACAATCCCGAAGCACACCTAGATTATCTAGAAAAGCGCCTGCACCTGATTCAAACTATCGGTTCTGCTAAAGATAGAATCCGTTTCTGTCTTGATCCTTTAGCTGAGTATCTTGCAGGGTGGTATTTAATCGAATTGTATGGGAATAACGATGGCAAATGGCGATCGCATTTTTTCAAAAAGGCAGATGATTTAGTCAAAACAGGCAGACAAGATGCCATTAAAGGCTTGTTGTTGGCGGTGCGAGATTGCTACTTATCTGAGGTTCAAGGTAGCAAAGAAACGGACTTTGTACCCCAGAAGTTGGGTAAACTGGCTGGGTTTACATCTTTAGTCACATCAGTTAGTACTGTGCAAGTAATACCATGAGCGATCGCATTGATGTAAGCATAGCTAAATTCCTCTTCCTGGGTAGTGATATACATTCAACTGAAATTTATTGTTTATTCTTTATAGCAATAATTATTTGAATGGATACTGAGTAGGGGCATTGTAAATCCCTGTTAAATTACCGCCACCATCGCGCTACATCCACAATAGCGCGGGCAATTTCTGCCGTTGCTGCTTCACTACCTAATGCAAAGATAACTGGAAACAATACCTTGATATCTTGCAACAAATCAGGGCGAGTGCGAAGAGATAGTTTATGAAGTGTATCTTGCCAAAGGGGAAAAAGTTCGGCAGCTGGCATTTGTGAAAAACCAAAAGCTAAGGCACTCAAGGCATAGGCACGATTCGACTCATCCTGAATCGCCGTGGCAGCAGCAAGGGCTTGTGGCAATAACTCTGGTGGCAGTTTGTCAGCTAAGGCACTCAAGGCATCAGCACGTCTCCACTCATCCTGAATCGCCGTGGCAGCAGCAAGGGCTTGTGGCAATATATCTGGTGGCAGTTTGTCAGCTAAGGCACTCAAGGCTTTGGCACGATTCCACTCATCCTGAATTGCCGTGGCAGCAGCAAGGGCTTGTGGCAATATATCTGGTAGTTTGTCAGCTAAGGCACTCAAGGCTTTGGCACGATTCGACTCATCCTGAATCGCCGTGGTAGCAGCAAGGGCTTGTGGCAATAACTCTGGTGGCAGTTTGTCAGCTAAGGCACTCAAGGCTTTGGCACGATTCCACTCATCCTGAATTGCCGTGGCAGCAGCAAGGGCTTGTGGCAATAACTCTGGTGGCAGTTTGTCAGCTAAAGCACTCAAGACATCAGCACGTCTCCACTCATCCTGAATCGCCGTGGCAGCAGCAAGGGCTTGTGGCAATAACTCTGGTGGCAGTTTGTCAGCTAAGGCACTCAAGGCTTTGGCACGATTCCACTCATCCTGAATCGCCGTGGCAGCAGCAAGGGCTTGTGGCAATAACTCTGGTGGCAGTTTGTCAGCTAAGGCACTCAAGGCTTTGGCACGATTCGACTCATCCTGAATCGCCGTGGCAGCAGCAAGGGCTTTTTGCAGTGCTAATTCTTGAAGATTTGGTGGCAAATAGTTGACTAGTTGTGTCAGCGAGTTGATTTTCTCTTGTGGCTTTGGGTTTTGCAGGGCGTAAGCTAGTCCTCGTTCGGGAGTCAACTTGTTGTTTTTGACCAAGGCAAGAAATAAATTTACTGGTATATTAGCTGCCAAACTATTCAGGGATGCACTAATCAAAGCATAGCGACACTGCAAACCTACAACTTGCGGCAAAATTAATTCATTCCAATTTGCTTCTGCTAATTCCCAAGCACGAGAAATATCTGTGATGTAACCCCCAGCTTGTCCTAATTTTTCTCGCGCTTCAAACCAGCCATTGCTTGTTGTCTGTGACTCCTCCCGCAATAAGGAGTGAATTTCTTCTACCCGTTGAGCCTTTTCTAAATGCCAAACTAAATTTTGATGAATGTAACCATCATTAGGCAGGGTATGCCAAAGGTTTTTTTGAGTCTTTTGCCGATATTGTTCTAGCACTCGGCTGTGAGCGTCGAGTAATTAAACTCAACAAATCTGTCACCAGATCCGTTGGTCTTCAGAACCGGACATGAGACTTTCACCTCATCCGGCTCCTCAATGACTTGACTCAAATTATGAGTACCTCTAACTACTACTGACTACCTTCGTCTTCAGCTAAATTACTTAGCCGTGCGTTTCGATTGTCGTTTGCAGTTTTACTATCATGACAGTGACGATGTAATGCTTGGAGGTTGGCGTATGTATCCAAACCATCTTTTGATTTGGGAATAATATGGTCAACTTCGATTAAATCGTCTTCCCTAAAGTACAATTCGCAGTGAGCGCATTTCCCTTGTTGCTTCTTGAGTAACGTTGCTACTCTTGTTGGTACTAGGGGATTTGAACCCTTTCTAGAACTCCAGTATTTCAGGTTTCCATCGAATGGGGATGCTGTGCCCTTAACTTTTACGTGCCTCACAATCTTTTTGTGTGAGTGCCTTGTTAGGGGCATTGTGACCAAACCATCTCTGGTTACTGAGAATACCCAATTGTCGCCACCTACCGGATGCCAGTATTTACTAGCAATCCATGCATGAGATTTTCCTGGGTGGCGACGTTTTGCCCATCTGGAAAGCTTTTGATACACCATATTGTCAAGCGTTGAGAATGTTTCTTTACTTACAGATGTTGAGTAATAATTCACCCATCCCCTAATTACAGGGTTGAGTCTCATTATTAATGCCTCAATAGGTGCTGATTTGTGAGCATCGATAATCTCAGCGATCGCGTCGTAGTGGATCTTTTTTGCTTTCTTACTGGGCTTGATGAGAGTCTTAAATCCTAGCTTTTCTCCGTGGGCGGTTTTACCAGACTTGTTCCATCCAACTTCGTATTGCCTCACATTGAATCCCAGGAAGTCAAATCCTACCTCCGAAGCGAATTTGGTTTCTGGACTTGTGTGGGTTTTTCCAAGGTTTATATCAAAGGAAAAACGCATAGGCATTTCTCTTTTGTACTTTTCGTTAGGTATTTCTAGAGTGTGGCTGATTCTGGTTTTGCTAGGACTTAATTCCAGACCCATGTTTGCTAACCACGATTTTAGCTTTTCTTGCACTTCAATTATTTGAATTGCCTTTGGTGCTAGGATTACAAAGTCATCCGCATATCTTATTAAAGATATGGCACTTTGATTTTTGCTCTTCTCTCCTGGTAATTGCGTTGCATATTCTTTTACTAGTTCTTCCATCCCATGCAGGGCGATGTTAGCTAGTAGTGGGGATAATACGCCGCCTTGGGGAGTACCAGCATTTGTATCAGATAACTGCCTATTATCCATTACACCTGCTTTCAACCATGCTTTGATTACTCTCCGCATTGTTGGGAATGTATTGATTTTGTTCAGCAGTTTTTCGTGGTTAATCTTATCGAAGCATTTTGAAATATCGGCATCTAAAACCCATTTATTGGATTTGTTGATGCTATTAAATATTGCTTCGACTGCATCATGGGCGCTGCGTCCTGGTCGGAAGCCATAGCTATTTGGCTCAAAATGCGCCTCCCATTCTGGTTCAAGAGCCAGTTTGACAAGTGCTTGAGTCGCTCTGTCGTGCATAGTTGGAATTCCTAATGGGCGCTTATCAACTGTTCCAGGCTTGGGAATCCAGACCCTTCTAGTTGCGCTAACTTTTTGGTTTAGCTTTAAGCTCAGTACCAAGGTCAGCCGAGCCTTGGGAGTTAACGATTTTACGCCGTCAACGCCTGCGGTTTTCTTTCCTTGGTTATCCTGGGTTACTTTGCGGACAGATAAAGCTTTTCCTGACCAAGACCTCATCAAGGTCTTTTGGAGTCTGCGAACTACTTTGGTATCACCACGATTAGAGGCAAGAAATATTCTTTTCTGAAGCTTGAATACATTACGTTCCAGCTTTCGCCAGGGTATTGTATTCCATTCCACCATCTGCAAACGCAGTGTTTTAGACATTTGTACTTCCTATTAAGACCATTTCTGACAAATCATCGTGAGTACGTCGGCATATCTTGACCATTACAGTCAAGCCTTCGCTTCTTACTCAATCTCGCCCGTTAGTGCATCCGGTTAGCACCTACTCAGGTATTCGACCACCTGAGAGCAGATAACGGGTTACTTCGTTCCGAATAACAATACTGATATCTTTAGAGTGACACTATTCACCGGGTTTAGTGGGGGTGCTTATTGGTCAGCGAACTATCTGCCAATCCCTATCCTTTACCTTTTGGTGTAGCGTTTCAGCCTGATTGCGCTACTTATGGCTAACGATGATTCAAACGTGTCTTTAAGCAGTCGCTTTACTCATGGATATCTTGCTTGGCGATTACCGAGTTAGGCTCCCAGTATTTCCGCCTTTTATTCCCGCTTTACCGATTGATGGCTAGTCGCTACAGTAGGGAAAATGCTTTCACCTCAGCACTTGAGGGGTAGGTTTTTCACCTACATTGTTATTCAGTTATCTAGGCTTGAACCTAGCGACTAATCCCCTGGAATCCTTATGGATTCTAGTTTCTAGTCAACGAATCGCACAATTCAAACCCATTCCTGTCGGTGGAGATTTAATTAATCTAGCACGAGCTACATCATGCAATAAGTCATGTATCCTGTAGCCTTTCCACTCAACACCCCCAACAAATACAGGCGAATCAGATTGAAGTAAGGCATCATTCCAAAGTAGCTCTAAACATTTATTAGCTTCATCCTGGGATGCCATATTCCATAATGTCACTGCCATTGGTGCGGCGATTGTTACATCCTCTGGCAAAACTCCCAACCAAATAAAATTTTCCCAAGCTTGTTCGTCATAGTCCCACAAAGCTTTCAGGCTTAAATTAAAAGTTGCTTCTAAAGAGTTTTCTTGACGCGCCCCGTCTAAAACTTTTAAGTTTGCAATCTCTTGTTTCAAAGCTGTTTCCAGCTTCACCCATGTAATTCCCCATTTAACTCTTGCTGCTACCAAATTCAGCGCAATGGGTAAATATCCTACAGTCTCGGCTACTCTCAAAGCCTCTTGTTTTTCTACTTCTTCTATTTCTCGTTCTAAAGACTTAGAAAGTAATTCCAGAGATTCTGCCGGCGTCATCAAATTCAATTGTTGCAAATCAGCATCCATACCAGCCACATCAGCACGCCGAGAAGTGATTAATAATCGGGATTGGGAACTTGCTACCCGAAAGGGTTTAACTTTATCTGGTTCCCAAGCATCATCAACTACCAGTAAAACTGTCTTACCACGTAGTAAAGTTTGTAGATGGGCTGAGGTTGCTTCTATATTAATGGCACGAAATTCGTAGTCTCCCAATGCTTGCACCCAGCTACTCAAGAGCGCGAGAATATCTGGTTGCTGTCCCAAAGTTGCCCAAAGCACACCACCAAAGAAACGTTTTTGGATATCTTCATCATGGGCAAGGGCAGTAACTAAAGTTGTCTTGCCAATGCCACCTAAACCGTGAATTGCACTGATGAACAAAGCACCAGCATTAGATGTATTTGTCAGTAGACGAGCTTTAATTTTTACAGTAACTTGTGGGCGATCTACAAAATTGGCAGGTAAACTCGGTGCTTGAAAAGGTCTGTCAATTGGGCGACGATAATTAATAGTGAGGCTGCCTTCTACCCCACCTATATTAATATTGTTGTTGCCTTTGACGTTTTGAAGAACATTTTCGTTGCCTGAAATTGTTTGTTCAACCTGAGACTGAATATGGGGATCTAAACTGGTTACAGAAGCTTCATTATTTTCTGCGTTACCTAAAATTGGTTGTTCAACCTGAGACGGAATATCTCTATTTAAAGGGGTTTGAGCAACTCGATCTTTAAGTAAATGTCGCCTACGTTTTAATCTCCGACGATTCCCTCTTAAAAAGCCAGCTAACTTAGATAAAAAAAGCATTATCTGCTTCCATAACCTTCTCAGGCTTCTTTTCTGCACAGTTTTAACTTCCTATTATTCTGGTTTTCTGACTAATTGATAGTTGCGTCGCCACTTACTCTACCAATCGCCTTATTACCATCACCCGCAATGTTTTGCACTACGTTGTCATCGCCAGATATTGTTTGATTAAAGGTATTAACAACTTTAGAGATTGCTTCGGAATCTTCTTCCATTAAACGGGCAATCTCAGCATATAAATTTTTATCTTCATCCAGAAATTTCTTGAGTTGCTTCTGGAATGTTTCTTTGGCATCTGCATCATTAGGAGAATTAGCCAATTCTTCTGCTGCACCTTTTGCCATTGGCTTTGCATCTACCTTTGGTTGCAGCTTATTCCACAAAGCCTTGGCTTTTTCCCAGGCATTAGCACCAAACCCTTCACCAAATTTCTTACCAGCTTCTTCAGTTGCTTTCTCTCCGACTTTAAGCAAGTACGGTAAAAAAGGAGTCAAAAAAGTAGTTAAAGTTACTATATCCATTTGCTTACTCTAATTCTGTATTAATACTTAATAATAAGGGGTGAAATACATAGTAATCACTTAATGTAATAATTTTTTATGGCGATCGCTTTTTGTAACGAAAAACATAGGATAAAAAACTCCTCCCACACCGCTAGATAACATATAGGACTCATATTTGATTATTGAAATATACGTAGGGTGCGTTAGGCTACGCCATAACACACCCTACATACTACTTGTTCATCTGTGGTTAATGCGGAAGCTAGGCAGATTTCCTACTTTCATCTGATGCTTCTGCTGCAATACCTTTCAAGCGAGTCAACCTGCTTTTGCGTACACGTTCGCTGTCACGAACGCCACCTGCTACTTCATATTCGCTGCTGTCTGTGCCATACTTGAAACCAACTCCCTTCAGCATCTTATCTGAAAGTTTACTCAACTTTTTTTCCATTTGATCGATTTTAGTTTTAGTAGAGTCAACCACAGCTAAAGCGTTGTTATAAGAATCAAGCATAGTGCGAAACTCATCAATTGATTGAGTCAAATTTTCCAAATCGCAACTATTACCAAAATCCATGTTTGAATCAACTGCTTTGAATCCAGACGTTCTCAATTCAGCTTTCTCTAAAACCCGCGATGTCCGCTTTGTACGAGGCATAGATGTACTCCTTGAAAATATTTATAGAACTAGCTTGCCTCAATGAATCTGTATTTTGTATCAGAAAAACTCGCAAATAATTATATTTTTTATCATAATACTTGTAGGCAATTGCAGTGATTTTGCTGAAGTCTACGACTTAATGCTGATTTTGATAGAGATAATATATTTGAACTTCATACACGCTTCAGTTTATTCACGATCGCTTTCATGTTGGTGACTGATGTCGTAATATTAGTGACTAATATTGTTATGTTACTGACTGATATCGTAATGTTTGATGACTAATGTCGTAATATTACTCACTAATATCGTAATGTTGGTGACTAATATCGTAATGTTGGTGACTAATGTCGTAATGTTTGATGACTAATGTCGTAATGTTGGTGACTAATGTCGTAATCTTTTGGCAGTTGCTTAAGTCAGGTTGACAGTAATAGTCATCTGCCTTGGTAATTAACTCCTAATATTGTTTACCATAACAATGGATGGGTGGACGATCGCTGCGATCGTGAGTTAGGCAAATCAGATTGCTACAACGCGCTGTCAACAATTCAAGGTGCGTTATACCGTTTCACTTTAATTATGATACAAATACGTTGGTAGGGGCACAACATATTGTGCCCCTAAGCGAAATCTATATTTATCAGGGTTTTAGTGAAATGGTATTAGCCTACGGCGTAACGCACACTAGATATACTGATTTTAGGAATGGAAGGGACAACCACCACTGGTTAATTTCTGAAGAAAAACATTATTATCAAAATAATGCTCTAAAGACTCAATCTTCAAATCATCAGTGACGCGAGCAATACTAACTCCGACAATTTCTATTGTTTCACCTGTGGGTACATAGTCCTTATAGGAACCATTAAATGTTCCCCAATGTCGCCACTTAAAGGTAACATTAGGCGGCCCCGAAAGGATCTCTGTTAATTCCCAAAGAAAGCCATTAGGAAAGGCTGTATGAAAAACTTGAAATGAAGATTCAAAGGTTTCTGTTTCAGAGTCATATTGCTCAGTTTTACCCAAAAACAGGTTATAAGTACCTTCATCTGCAACATCCTGAGCAGTGAATTGTTGTCCCCCATTGGTACTCATTTTGAACTTATCAGTAACAATCGAAAGCCACTGTTGAGGATTAGATTTATTAGAAGCTTCCATCTCAAAATTTCGGACTAAATTTTGGGCGATCGCTTCTAAAGAACCTTCTGGATGCTGAAATTTACTCTCTTGATGAAGAAATTCATTGGTGTATGAATAATCCGGGCGTGTTCCTTCTCGCCACTGTACTTCTTCATCATGAGCAATGACTATATCTCTATCTTGTACCCAGAGTGGCAATTCTGTTGTCTTTTCGCTACTCATACAAGCTGACTAATTATAAACATCGTTTCTCAGAATAAAGTTTTATGCATATAAGTAAATATAAAAATCTAAAAAAGTAAAAAATATTCATAATTAACTCAATAAACTTGACTTATAGTACAAATCAGAATAATAGTAACTACATACATCTGAACACTTACAGCTATCCTATTTAACGTAAGTTTGACAAATATCTTCTTACATCAATTTAGGTTGATCGGGCATCACTACAAGGCAACAAATTACTGTCTTTAAATCAAATCTAATTGCATTAAATTTCCTTCAGAAAAACCGAGACGGGAATAAACTGGTTTACCTGATGGTGAAGCATTAAGAACCACTCGCGTACAACCGATCGCTTTTAAATATTCAATTGCTCTATTAGTTAGCAATTTAGCTATGCCTTGTCTGCGGTAAGATTGTTCAACATAAACTCCCCAAATATACCCAAATTTGCGGTATTCATCTTTGAAAACATTCGGGTATAAACCTGCAAACAGTTGACAACTTACAGAACCCACAACTGTATTATCAATCTCTGCAATAAAAGCTTTATAAAACAAATCTCGACGTGCTTCTTCTATGAATTTGAGGGTAATATTTTGCCACTCCACAAGTAGATTACTCTCATCAACACCAATATCTAGCCACATTTGATAAAAGTGTTGTGCAATCACTGAATCTTCTTTGGTAGTAGCTTCTCTGATAGTTATATTTTTTTCTGTCAGCATAATTTCCAACGATTTTTGGAACTCACAAATAACTCCTCCCCAAAGTTGGAGAGGAGTTTGTTAGCATCAGCTAAAAACTGGCAGTTTGACAGATTCCGAACTCAGACTTTCTGTGCAGTTACTTCCTCTGGCTTTTGTTGAGTTTGCAAAGATGCATACAACCTATTCAAGGCATTTACATAAGCTTGTGCGGATGCCACGATGATATCTGTGTTCGCTGCATGACCAGAAAACACTTTAGATTCATAACGTAAACGAATCGTTACTTCGCCAATGGCATCAATACCACCTGTTACTGACTGCACAGAAAACTCAATCAACTGGTTGGGCACATTCACCACACGGTTGATAGCTTTGTAAACTGCATCCACTGGCCCAGTACCGATCGCAGCATCGGTTAATTCTTCACCGTCTGGGGTACGCAGGGTAACTGTAGCAGTAGGACGGGCGTTGCTACCGCAGGAAACTTGTACCAACTCTACCCGGAACAAATCCGGTGCTTGTTGGATTTCATCGTTAACGATCGCTTCCAAATCCCAATCAGAAATTTCTTTCTTTTTATCTGCTACTTCTTTGAATCTGACGAATGCTTTGTTTAATTCAGTATCCGATAGTTCAAAGCCCAATTCTTTCAACCGAGTGCGGAAAGCATTTCTACCCGAATGTTTGCCCAAAACTATTTGATTGTCAGTTAAGCCAATCAATTGGGCATCCATAATTTCGTAAGTTAGCTTGTTCTTTAATACACCATCTTGGTGAATTCCAGACTCATGGGCAAAGGCATTCGCCCCCACAATCGCTTTATTTGGTTGTACTAACATTCCCGTCAAATTAGAAACTAAGCGTGAGGTTTTGTAAATTTGTCGGGTGTCGATATTTGTCAGCGATTCTTGAGAATTTTCTGGTCTGCCGAGATAAGGGTTAAAATATTGCCGCCGCACGTGCAACGCCATTACCAATTCTTCTAGGGAGGCATTTCCGGCGCGTTCGCCAATACCATTGATTGTACATTCTAGTTGCCGTGCGCCATTTTTGACGGCCTCTAAGAAGTTAGCAACTGCCAAGCCTAAATCATTATGACCGTGAACGGAAATAATCGCTTGGTTGATGTTGGGGACATTTTCGATAATGCCCTTAATCATTGCCCCAAATTCGCTAGGGGTTGTGTAACCTACAGTATCGGGAATATTAACTGTTGTTGCACCAGCTGCGATCGCTCGTTCTAAAACTTGATACAGAAATTCTGGATCGGTACGGGCCGCATCCATTGGCGAAAATTCAATATCTGTCATGAAGGACTTGGCATAAGCTACCATTTCTTCGGCGATCGCTAACACTTCTGCCCGTGACTTTCGCAACTGATACTCTAAATGAATATCAGAAGTCGAAATGAATGTGTGAATTCTGGCATTAACTGCTGGTTTTAATGCTTCAGCAGCCGCTTCAATATCTGCTTTAATCGCTCTTGCTAAACTACAAATTACCGGGCCATTTTCTGTCCCAACAATTTGAGCAATTTTCTTGACTGCTTCAAAATCTCCCGGACTGGCAAAGGCAAAGCCTGCTTCAATTACATCTACACCCAGACGCGCTAATTGTTTGGCAATAACTAGCTTTTCGTCTATATTCAAAGTCGCTCCCGGACACTGCTCTCCATCTCGCAATGTTGTATCAAAAATGATGATTCGATCTGTTTTGTTTGTCATTTGCCGTTTGTTGTTTAGTGTTTACTTGTGGCTTAATATATCTTCAACCCTAGTTTTTCTTTTACTCTTATTTTTGTAAATAATTGTTAAAGCTACTAACCTTCAGTTTTTTCTATTTGATCTCTGATATCATTTAAATCTATATATCTATCAGTAGCATTGCGTAGTTCTCTAGCAATCATTCCTTCCGTTGATACTACCGTAATATGTGTATTTTTTGAGCGTAATAGTTCGATTGCTCTTTCAAAATCTCCATCACCACTGAATAATACTACTCGGTCATACTGGTCTACTGTATTAAACATATCTACAACAATTTCAATATCTAAATTCGCTTTTTGCGAGTAACGACCTGACGTATCATCATAATATTCTTTAAGAATCTTAGTTCGTACTGTATATCCTAGACTAATTAGAGCATCTCTGAAACCTCGCTGGTCTTGTGGATCTTTTAAGCCAGTGTACCAGAAGGCATTAATTAATGTTGTTTCTGATTGCTCATGTTTGAAGTATTCTAAGACTCGCCGCGGGTCAAAAAACCAGCCATTTTTTTGTTGAGCATAGAACATATTGTTTCCATCTACAAAAATAGACAGACGATTCATTGGAGAACCCATACAAATTTACACCTAATAATATATATGAATTTAGATGGAACAATAGATTATAGCAATTTTCAAATGCCTTGTTTGCTAATATCTATAACGTAGTTCTTTATCTATAGCTTTTATCCTACCTCTTTCAAGACATAAAAACGCCTGCAATATTGAAGTTGAGATCCTGGGTGTTAACCTGATTCACCTCCAGCACTGCAAGAGCCACTTGGCGATCAAAATCTACCCATAAAATTGACCCAGTAACAGCATTCATCGCTGCATAACACTAAAGTTTACTCCTAAAGAGGTATAACATAGGCTTAAGGTAAGATATAAATGAATGCCTATCTTTTGGTAAAGCTGTCAGTATGAGAACACGCTTTCTGGAGATTACCAACATTGCACCAGAGACAGAAGACATCCTTGGGACTGCTTCTGGTATAGCATCCAGTTAGTAACGTAGTTGTTGGTTAGGTAAGGGAAAAATCTTGCCACAACCAAATTCACAGCTAGAGTATATCCGGCTCCGATCTATGAGACAATCACTACTTGTAACTCATTCAACAGAAAAAGAATAAATTAAGTAGTGGTTGAGTAAGAATTTTTTGGGGGCTGGCTCTGCCAATAAAAGTTTGTTGATGAATAGAAGATACTTTACAAATGTATAAGATTATCATTTAAGTCTTATTTCAATGTGCTTACACTAAAATGCGGTCTGAATAAATAAAAGTGTTGGACTAAAATCAATCAGTAACACGATATGGCAGAAGAACCTACGTCTACCTTAACTAAAAACTATGTCTCTACTGCCAATAGACTGTCAAGTAAACCAACAAAAGTGACTTCGACAGCATCTGCTCGCCACTCCCGGTGGATGGTTCGCTTAGGTCATCTACTGGCAGGTACTTGGGCAATTGGGGGCGCACTATTGAGCGCTTCTGGTGGGGAATTGGTTCAATTGATGGAAAATCAGGTGCTTTCTGGCTTTTTTCAACTGCGCGGTCCGATTGTGCCTCCAGAAGACATTGTAATTTTAGCAATAGACGATCAGTCAATATCGGTTCCCGAACAGTACTATAAAACAGATCCAAAACAGTATGCCTACTTAGAAACACTGAAATCTTATCCTTATAAACGTGCTGCATACTCCCAGGCGATCGCAAAATTAATCGAAGCAGGTGCCCGCGCTGTAGCTTTAGATGTAGTCTTTGATACGCCGAGTAGTTATGGGGTTACAGACGATCGCCAATTACAAGCAGCATTGCAAAAATATGGCAATAAAGTTACCTTAGCAGCCGTCTACGAAAATTCCCAGACGCACCAAGGGTCTTTTACGCAACTGACAGACCCACAACAAATGTTTCGTACAGGTTCAGTATCCATTGGCTCAGTTAATTTTCCTTTAGAAGTAGATGGAAAAGTTCATCGATTAGCGAGTGAGTTTCCCAAGTTATTAGGTGAAGATAATTTATTTACCAAAAAGCGACTCTCTTTTGATGAAGCCGCGCTGAAGGCAGCACAAGTAAATTATCCCCGACCAAAGGGCGATCGCATTTATTTTTGGGGGCCTGCGGGTACATTTGAGCAAAAACCTTTTTGGCACGTACTCGACCCGGAAAACTGGAATACCTATTTGCAGCAAGGAAAGGTATTCAAAGACAAGATCGTGCTGATTGGTGCAACAGATCAGTTACATAATGATTATTATCCAGTTGCTAGTAGTAATAGCACTGAACCAATGTCGGGCGTAGAAATTCACGCCAATGCGATCGCAACTTTGATGACAGGGAAAGCGATCGCCCCAGCAATTAAGAGTCCACCATTGCAGGGTTTGTTTGTGCTAATGCTAGTTGGCAGTTCAGCCTTGATGATTAGCAGACGCAAGCGTAGCATCCATAGATTTTTCTATAGCCTTGCCCTGTCTGGCGCTTGGGGAGGAATTAGTTATGGGTTATTTGTCTATGGTCAGTTAATTTTTCCTACTAGTGTACCAATAATCGCGATCGCAATGACTGGAATTTGCTATTTGGCAACCTCAGTCATCAGAGAAAGCATCAGAAAACGCCAATTAGTAGACATTTTTCAGAAGTACAAAACTTCACCCGTTGTCCAAGAGATTATTAGCCAACAAGATGACTTCCAAGACCTAATCCAGCAACGAGATTTAGCCTTATCAGGGAAAGTCTTGGCTAGACGGTACAAAATTGTCAAAGTTCTCGGTTCTGGTGGATTTAGTGAAACCTACATTGCTGAAGATACCCAACGTCCTGGTAATCCGCGATGTGTTGTCAAACAATTAAAAGCAGCCAACACCAAACCAGAAGGATTGCAACTTGCCAGACGTTTATTTCACTCAGAGGCACAAACACTAGAAAAATTGGGAAGGCACGCTCAAATTCCTCAACTTTTGGCCTATTTTGAAGAAGATGAAGAATTTTATTTAGTCCAAGAACAGATAATTGGTCATCCTTTAAATCAAGAACTTCCAGCAGGTAGAGCAATTGAAGAAATTGCCGCGATCAAAATTATCAGGGACTTATTGCAAACATTAACATTTGTCCATGAAAACCACGTGATTCATCGGGATATTAAACCCAGCAATATCATCCGGCGACACTCAGACGGAAAATTAGTGTTAATTGACTTTGGAGCCGTCAAGGAAGTCGGCATCAAACAACTCGAGCGTCAAGAGTCAACCCCTTTCACTATTGGTATTGGTACTCAGGGTTACGCACCAAGCGAACAATGTTTTGGGCGTCCACACTACAGTAGTGATATCTATGCAGTTGGCATGGTTGGGATTAAAGCCTTAACTGGTGTAGCACCCCGTGAGCTAGATAGAAATGCTGATGGGGAAATCAAATGGAGCGATGCTTACGGCGGTAAACTACGCACTCAGGTAAGTCACTCCCTAGCTAAGATTCTCAGTAAAATGGTGCTAGATGACTTCAAAGAGCGATATCAGTCTGCATCAGAAGCTCTTGAGGATCTTGAAGCTCTTAAAGGTGTTGACAATTTGGTAAATTCCCAACACAAAGACTATATTCCACAAGATGACTTATTAATGAATACTTTAGACGATTTAGGCATTCCCACAAAATCTTACTCAGAATCATCCTCAGAAAATCCTTGAGAAGGAATGCAGGGACAATATTTAGATATCAAAGGAATAGCGATCGCGCCCTCAGAATCAAGTTATATTACATTTTGTTGACAAAAAAGTACCTTGTTTACTTGCAAGAGGTGAAGTTTGCGATCGCTTCCAGCCGAGCTTAGGCGATCGCACTTCTACGCAGCAGCGGCACTGAAGAAAAAATTCAGCCGATTAAGCCATTGATGCCAGACATGAATTAGCCTTGCACGATCAAATTCAAAAATCTCTGCTTCTTCACTTGGCAAGGCTACGACAATGAGAGCATGATTAATTTTGCAGTTAAAGAGGCGATCGCTATAATACCGATTTATCGCACCACCATAAGCAGCTAGTTGTAAAGGCTTGTCATAAAGCTTATCAATTCTCAGTTTTGGTTCCTCGGCTGTAGTCCATTCAATTAAATGGGGAACACCTTGATAACGAGCAACTAAATCAACTTTCCCGGCGTAAAGTTCCTGATAGTTAGGCACAACTTGCTCAACCAGTTGAACATCGCTAAGTTGGTTTAGCACAGATTGAACACTATCCCAGTAAGGCTGAATCAGGCTGCTGTCAGGTTTGGACGAGTAACCTTGAAGGTATTCTTTAATCAACTGATGTAAGGCATTTCCTCGACGACGGCTGTTAGCTGCAATTCGATTTGCTTCTGCATTGCCAACTTTATTACGCCAATAGGAAAGGGCGGCTAAAGACTCTGGTGGCTGTGTCGCTTTTAAAACTGTGGTGACAGCAGGAAGAAGAACGCCACCATTGCCTTGATAGTAACATTGTCTGTTGATGTAGGTAGATTTCATAAACTGTTCATGATTAATTACTACATCAACTTTTGCGTTAGCCTAGTACACAAGTAATACACATGCTGTGAGTCTTTGCGAGTATATCGAGTACACAGATGTGTACCGTGGTTGTGATGGGCTGATAGTTATGAATCAACAACATTTCAATGCAGTGTTTAATCGCTTAACCGAAAGGCGGCGAGAGGTACTGCTGAAACTGCTGGCTAATGAAAAAGATGAAGCGATCGCTAAATCTTTGCAAATTGAAAAAGGAACTGTCAGAAAATATCGTGAGAAAATTTGTAAGTTATTTGGTTTAATTAATGAATTTCCAGACGAACGCCGTTCAAAGTTTCCAGAATTAATTGCTCTATTTGCTAAGTACAAGCCTGAGTTATTAAATCAAAATACTTCCGAGTTACCACAAACTGAAAATTTCAGTGAAGATAAAACGATATCTGAAAATCGTGATTTTGTAGGGCGTGAGGATGCGATCGCACATCTCAACAACCTTGTTAACGAAGGCGCAAAAGTTATTCTAATTCACGCAGAGGGTGGCATAGGTAAAACAACCTTGGCTAGAAAATGGTTTGAGCTTCAAGGTTTAGAATATCTTGAACTGCGTGTAGGAAGCACACCCCAGAACCTGAACTCAGTAGAAGATTGGGTAAGAATCAAGCTCATAAATTACTTTAAAGTAAATCCAGAACAAAATTTTATTACTATGCTGGAGCAATTGAAAATCCAGCTAAAAATTAGAAAAATTGGTGTCTTAATTGATAATCTTGAACCTGCTTTAATAAATGGCGAGTTCATAGAACCATATTATAGCTATTATGTAGAACTATTAACCGTACTAGCTGATAAAAGTGTACAGTCGATAACGCTTATCACAAGCCGTGAGCAAATTTATGAGCATACAGTAAAACGTCTTCAAACTTTTACGAATTATAAGTTGGATGGATTGAAGCAGGAGTCATGGCAACAGTATTTTGAAACTTGCAAAATTAGTATAGATGATTCTGCTCTTAGTGAAATGCACCAAGCCTATGGTGGAAATGCTGAGGCTATGTTTATCCTTAGTCCTGAGATTCTCAAAGAAGCTCAAGGGAAATTAAAAGTTTACTGGCAGGATAACCGTGAAGATATATTAAGACATCCAACTCTTAAACAACTTGTTCAATATCAATTAGATAAGCTTAAAAATAATAATTTACAAGCTCATCAACTAGTTTGCCGTTTAGGGATTTACCCTAATCAAGATATTACTGTTCCAAAAGAATGGCTGTTTTGTTTACTTTGGGACGTACCAGAAAATCGGAGGCAAAGAGTGATTGATGCTTTAATAGAACGTTCTCTTGTAAAGGAAAATAATTATGGTTACTACTTGCATCCAGTTATTCGGACAGCAACAATAGAAAATTTAATTTCAATAAATGGATTGCATGATAAAAATTTATTATTAATTAAACATGAAATTGATAAATCGATTGATATATCATATAATTTGCAGTATTTACTTAATTTAATAAACAAAAAGTTTTATAGAGTATCTCGATACTATACGAAAGCTGGCTTCAGAGCTTTTTATTTGGGCTTTTTTATTGTCTATAATCTTGGTGAATGCTCCAACTTCGTGCAATATAGTGATAGATATTACTGCGAACTTGCTTGTATTCTTGAACACGCTTTTGCAGTTTACTGTAAAACACAATTAAAAGATACTGAAAAACTAGGTGAACTCTTAGCAAACTTGATTGAAGAAAAATACACTGACTTTATAATTGATTATTTCAATAAAAATAAAGAAGAGTTACAAAAATCTCTTATTAGAGAATATAAAATAATTGATCGGCAAGTCATATCATTAAAAATCATTGAAATAATAATTGAACACTTTGGCATTGAATTATCAAATTTTTGCGAAATAAATATAAACAGATTAATCCTATATGATATAGATATAATTGCTAATTTGCTTGGCGAAATAATACTTAATTTGGAAACCATAAAACTAGATAAAACTTTACTTACTAAAAATAATCGAGTTAATACACTCAGAGTTATTAGCTCAGGAATTAGTGAAGCTCTTAGTCAAATCGAGGTTTACACTGATACATATAGGTTAAAAAATATTTTCAAGAAAACATCTGAATACTTAATAAACCCAGATCAAATGCCAGAATATGGGCTTTATTTCTGTATAAGAGAAACAGACAGTAATATTTTAAAATTGCAATTAACTGAAGAAGAGAAAACGCGGTTAAAAAATTATTATAATACTAATAAGTTGTTGATTTATTCTTTAAAGCAGAATATTTATGTATCTCCTGAAGTCCGATCGCACATCGAAGACACCCTACTCTTACCCATCGCTGAAATAGAAAAACGACCATTCAAAAATTAAATCGCCTTCTTCTTTGCGTAAGGAAAAAATCAAACAAAGGCGGGTGCGGGGATTGAACCCACTAATCCCCACAATGGTGGAGATGTAACCGATAATCCTAAATTCTTCGGCCCCGAAAGGCAAGTTGCGAATAAGGATAACCCGCCATGAAGTCTGAAGGATAAATTTTTTCATCCTTTATCCTTCAGCAATATCTACAATTCACCTGTAGCTAGCATCTGGATGATACGAGGTGTACCTGGGTCGAACCCTGCCAAATCCCAAGACAGCGAATCTTCAGGATCTACCAAAGTAATTTGGTAAGGTGTCAAGGTGACATACACCGCTTTGACGTTAGGATTTACCTTTTTGCGGTACTCCTTCAGCGCTTGACTTGGATGCTTATATCCAGCCCAGCTTTCCGAGTCAGTCCAAAAGCAGACTACATCTGCTTTGAACTTATTTTTAATCATCCAGTCATAAGCTACAGATGCATCCGTTCCACCGAAGTTTTGGTTGCTAGCTTTGCGAACCGCAGAACTAAAACTATCTTTGGCAGTTATACTTAATTCACGGAATTCGGTAGCAAAACCGCGAATCATGTAGTTTTTCTCTGCTTTTGCTGTTACCAGTGCCATTGTGGTGGCAATTTCACAACAAGTCAGTCCCATATCTGCAACCATGCTACCCATAGAACCGGAAACGTCTACGGCGTGCATGAATACTTTACCTGTGGGTTGCACAACATCAAAAGATAGTTCAACCGCCTTTTCTAAAATGTCTACAATCCGAGGAACTGGATTCCAAGTTTTCTTACTGCGTCCTAATGTTCCACCAGATTGATATGTTTTGAGTGCTTTCAAAACATCTATTGGATGGATGCGACCTTTACGCAGATGTTCCTTATTGTTGAGAACTGCTTCCACTCGCAGCAAGTTGGCGCTTTCATCGGTTCGCAACACACCCAGTTCAGTTAAAGAACCCAAGTTACGCAACATTGCACCTATTGGCATTTCCTGAAATAGTAGCTGCCAAGCAAGCTTATCCATTTTGCCCACTGGTGCAGCCATTTCGTGGGTTAAGCGTCCTTGGGAAATAGCTTCATGGGTTTGGGTGGGATTTTGCTTGAGCCACTCATACCACCAAATCTGCGCCAACGCTTCTGAGGGGATGTCTGCTGGCAATTCTTCCCAGCCTCTAACTACCCACTCAAATAGTTGACGGTGATTTTCTGTAGGCGGTTTGACATGAAACAACCGCAATACATCTCGGTGGGAGAAGCCTTGACGCTGTTGATATTTCAACAGTTGATAAGCTAAACCCTTAACATCTTCCCTTGAGAGCCAAGTTTTACCAGCTTCCCGCACTACTTTGCCAAATCCCCGCAGAGATTTGGTGTAGTTCAACCATTCATAGAAGTGGCTACCAGTGCGGACAACTTGCGGGAAGATTTCACCGAACGCCTGTTTTGCTTCTGGTGTTTCACCCATAGACAGCAGCACTAAAGCTAATATAGGCGCACTGTTATTGATGGCGCGTCCATCGCTAGCATACAAAATTTCTTCCGCTACACGACCGGGATTTTCGGCAACAGCAAGTCTTACAACTGCCACAAAATCCTCAGTTAATTCCTGTTTACCAGCGTAGTAAGTGCTTTTTGCTGTGCCAACCAACAAACAACGGCGCAGCATTTTCCAAATACCAGCATCAAACATAAAGCCGCCGGAACGTCCCTGAACCATTTCGGCTTCTCGTCCGGGGATAGGTTGATTTTGGGGTGTAGTTGTTTTCTTTTTAGTGAAAAAATTGTAATTCATCGTTTCATCTCCCGGCCCTTGCGGGCAAAAATGAAAGGTGGCAGAGCAGGATTTGAACCTGCGACATCCGGCTTAACAGGCGATAACCCTAATTCGTCGGCCTTTTCAGGCAAGGTGTGAACAAGGATGTTTTTCGGCGCTCTACTAACTGAGCTATCTGCCACATGAAAATTTTAGATTTTAGATTTTATTTTGGATTTTAAATTTAATCCAAAATTAATTGGTGTAGCGGAGCGGGATTTGAACCCACGACCTCTCGAACCCTAATCGATAACCCTAATTCGTCGGCCTTTGCAGGCAAGGGGTGAACAAGGATGTTTAGCGCTCTACCAAACTGAGCTACCCGCCACATGAAAATTTTGGATTTTAGATTTTGGATTGAATTTAAAATCTAAAATTAATTGGTGTAGTGGGGCGGGAATCGAACCCGCGAATGCTGCGATAACCCTCAATTCGTCGGCCTTTGCAGGCAAGGGGTGAATAAGGATATTAAGCGCCTTACCACTTGGCTACCCACCACATGACAATTTAAAACTCAGCACTCAATTTGCTGTAGCGAAGTAGAATTTTTAATTATATGCCATAACCCTCGATACGTCGGCCCTTCCGTGGAAGGTAGGCACTCTGCTATTTGAGCTATCCGCTACTGGTGAAAGCTAAATTGTATTATTAATGTAGTATATGTATTATTTGGTGTCAAGGGTCTGGCAAGCAAATTTAGAATTATTGCTCTGTAAAGAAAAGTCTGAGCGGCACAAGCAAGCCGCAGATCGGAATTTTGCGGGGATATTATCTAAGATGTATTACGATCGCTCTCATCAAAACTCTTTTATTTTCTCTGGTAAAAAACTTTTGCGCGATCGCTAATAAGTAGGAGGTCGATAAAGATATAACACCTACTGAGTAAAGATTTTGCCAGCAAATTTGCCGCAACTTTGCCAAAAGATACAAAAAAGTGACACAATTTTTGCCAAGATAGATAATATTATTTACTAAAATTCACTTGGCAAAAATCGGCATGAGTGAGAAACCCATAGAAGGTAACGGTAAGGCTTTTCTCGTTCTACTTTTGCCCATCTCGTTTTTGATTATTTTCCTAGTTGCCACTTGGAGAATTTTACTGGCGGTAATTGTGCTGGTAATTGCCTTCAAGCTTTGGCAGGAATATCAATGGCAACAGTGGACTGTGCGAGTCAACCCAATTTTTCATCAATTGGTTCGTGAAAATCAGGGCAGACTGACGCCAATGGACTTGGCAATCAAGGGAAATTTTCCTGGAACAACGGCAAAACGCTATTTGGATAGTAAAGCCTCGGAATTTGGTGCCAGTATAGTCAACTCTGAAGATGCAGGGCAGTCTTATTACTTTATAACTGCCAGTATTCTCGGCAATATTCTTGATAGTAGTGAGCCTGTTAAAGAGCTTCCGGCTCAACCAGTTACTAAAACTGCGCGATCGCTCTTAGCACCACCAACCCCACAGGAGGAAGAACTAGAAACCGAATCACTCCCACAGCAAACACATGAGGAAGCGAAACGATCGCTGGAAAAACAGTTAATTTTTGGCTCTCTGATTCAATCTGAACTTGCGAAACGGCTCAATGTCTATTCCAGCACAGTTTATAAACGGCGAAACGATCCAGAGTTTCCTGAGTGGAGTCGTAGCAAAGACCCTGATAATATTGCCTGGTCATACTCGGAAAAAACTAAAGAGTTTTTCCCAGTGGAGGAAGAAGAACAAGGCAAAAGGTAAAAGGAAAAAGAAAGAACTTTAAAGCTTTACTTTTTACTTTTTACTTGTAAACCCACAGCTTCGTTGATGGAATTTAATCCGCTTTGTTCTAGCTTGGAAAGTAAACCAGCTAGAATTCGGCGTACCATCATTGGCCCTTCGTAAATCCAGCCTGTATAAACCTGAATCAAGCTAGCACCAGCAGTAATTTTTTCCCAAGCATCTTCACCAGTAAAGATGCCACCAACCCCAATAATTGGCATTTCTCCTTGGGTTTGCTGCCAAATAAAACGAATTACCTCAGTGGAGCGATCGCGCAATGGTTCACCACTAATTCCGCCGGCTTCTTCTTGGGGTGATTTGCCAGTTTGGTCAATCACTTGGGTTTTTAGTCCATCACGGCGGATGGTGGTGTTAGTGGCGATAATTCCCGCCAGTTGGTAGGTTTTAGCAAGATTTATAATGTCAGCGATCGCTTCCCATGATAAATCTGGCGCTATCTTGACAAAAATTGGTTTATGTGCAGTATTTTCTTGTTGTAATAAATCTAAGATGGCACTGAGCATAGAAGCATCTTGGAGCGATCGTAACCCTGGTGTATTGGGAGAAGAGACATTAACAACAAAATAGTCTCCCAAATCCTTGAGTAAACGAAAACTATCGAGATAATCCTGTGCGGCTGTTTCTAGGGGAGTTATCTTAGATTTACCCAAATTTATCCCTATGGGTATTGCTTGGCTTAACTCATACTTTCCTTGTTCCAAACGTGCCGCCATTACTGCTGCACCACTGTTATTAAAGCCCATCCGATTGAGAGCAGCTTTATCCAACGGCAAGCGAAACAAACGAGGACGGGGATTTCCGGGCTGTGCGTGAAAAGTTACAGTTCCTAGTTCTGCAAAGCCAAAACCCAGGTTAGACCAAATGCCCGCAGCGACTCCATCCTTGTCGAAGCCAGCTGCTAACCCTACCGGATTTGGGAAGTTTAGCCCAAACAAATTTTGTTCTAGGCGGGAATCGTACAGACACAGGGATTTTTGTAGGCGGTGGTTTACCCAACTAGCAGGAGGGCTTATATTTCTTTGCGATAGCCAACTAAAACTACGAATCGTCTGCTGGTGTAACCACTCCGGGTCTGTTTTTATCACATTGAACAAAAGCGGACTAATTGCAAATTTATAAATATCCATTAGCTTTTATTTTCGGAGCTATTGCAGATCATTCCGCTTGGGATTGTCTAATTTTCTCGCGGACTAGTTGCTCAAATTGATCCATTGAAGCGATCTCAATTCCAGGTTCATCTTGTAGTCTGTCCATGTATGCTTGGAATGCAATCTGGTCTTGTGGATGTTTTTTCACGTAGTCTCTCAATTGCTCTCTGCTCATTGTGGCAAGATTTATATCGGTCATAAAAACCTCACTTTTCCGTTTGGGTAAATTAGCACTTCTATGTCATCACCAGCCAAGATATAAATTTGGTTGGTTCTCTCATCTAGTCTGACTATATTAATTGGCTGAAGTACATTACTTAATCTGACGCAAACTAAGAAAAATTCAACGGTTTGTTTTGCTGTAGGTACTTGTGGGTACATAACCGCTTATTAAGCTGTTCAGGTTCAATATTAAACACTTGTGGCAATATTACTCAGGGTGCTTTTCTGGGCATCTTATATATTACAAGTTATGTTAACCAATAAATCAGATGGGGCAGCCACAAAAACCTATAGCCGCCGAACAGCAGATCCTCTCTTTGGGGCGCGTCCTCCAAAGCCTCAGAGAAGAAGATGATGTTGACGTTCTGATTGAAACTACTATTTCTTATCTTAAAGAAGAGTTTGACTACAAACTGATTTGGATTGCTCTTTACGATCGCCTGAATCACATATTATTCGGAAAAGGGGGCATCACACCCGATCGCGACATGAGCTTTTTACGCCAAAGGGTTGTTCTTAGTCCTGGGGATTTATTAGAGCAAGTAGTAATTGAACAGCATCCTTTAGGCGTAGCTGATTTGCAAACTGAAATCCGTGCCACCGAATGGCGAAAAGTTGCCGAAAAATTCCACATCCAAGGAACGATTATTTTACCGATTCGCTACAAAGACCGTTGCTTGGGCTTGGTATTACTGGGTTCAGAACGCTGGGGCTACTTACTGACAGGAGAAACAAAAGCACGTTTGATGATGGTTTTAGGTGAACTGGGGGCAGTGCTTTATCAAAATGAAATGCATAAGCACCAAAAGCAAACCAGGCGAACTGACGAACCATTATTAGAATTGCTAGAAAATTTACGCACCCTCAGCAACCTGAATCAAAGACTTGAAGCAGCGGTGCAAGCAACTCATAGATTTGTCTCCCCCAGCCGGACAAATGTTTACTGGTTTGAGCGGGAAGGGCGCTACTTTTGGTGTCGAATGAGCAATCAGCTGGTCAAAATGGATCGCAATTCTAGCAGTCAGCAAGCAGCAGGAATGACTGTACAGGACTTGAGCGATTTTTATTATGCTTTGGCAGTTAACCAAATTGTCTCCATTGGTGATGCCCGCAGTTCTTTAAAAAGCCATTTTACGGCTAAATTGCTGCAACGGCTGAAGGTGCGATCGCTCCTAGCAGCTCCGATTATCTGGCAAAAGAACTTAGTCGGTTTTCTGGCGGTGGAAAGCAATGAACCTCGCATCTGGACAGACACAGACAAAAATTTCGTTCAGGGTGTTGCTGGTTTAATCTCCCTAGTTACACCGACCGAAAGCATGGAAAGCACTATCAAACAGATTCAAGAGGATGCCCAACTCACTAGCCAAGTTGCTCAAGGTATCTATAGCGAACATGACCTTCAGACAACTTTACATAGTTGTGCTAAAAGAGTTTTAGCTCGATTAGGTGCTACCCGCTTTTTGCTGTTGCAGTATGACCCTGAGCAGAAGAATTATCAATTTACTTACCAAAGTCAGCCCCAAAATCGTCGTCCGTTGACATTTACCCTTCAGACCCTCAAAGAATTAGATGGGCAGCTTTTGCAAGGTTCAACTCAAGCGGTAGAAATTGAGAACTTAGATGAAGATTTACGCTTTTTTAACTGGCGACCCTTGTTGTTAGAGAATAATGTGCGATCGCTACTTGTTTGTAAATGCACTCATGAGCATATCCCAGCAGCACTTTTGGTGATTACTCATGACACCCATCGTTCTTGGACAACTATAGAAAAAGAATTGCTGTGGGCCGTTAGTCAACAGATTGGTGTAATTGTTCGTCAGTGGCAATTACATAACCGCACCACCCAGCAGCAAAAAACTTCCCAGGCATTTGAGCAATGCTTACGCATCTTGACACAATCCCAAAACAGCGTTGAGGTCGAAAAAAAGCATTTAGAATCTACAGCCCTCGAACAAATAGCCTCAATTTTGGGTTGTCCCCTAGCGCTAATGCTATCCTGGGCACCTGGTGAAAGTCGGGCAGAAATTATTCCTGGAGTGATTGACAATAGCCAATTTGGGATTTTTTCTGATGCATCTATTTATATCCAGGCTGAAGCCTTAATTCAGTGGGCACTTGTTACAGAGAATTATCTGACTTTGAAGGTGGATAATTTACCTCCAGAAACCAGGAAATGGTTGAATGTTCCAGACAGAAGTCAAATTTTGGTAATGGCATTACGTACAACTGCTGATTATGAAACCACTGGTGTCGTGTTGCTTGTAGACTATCAAGAGCGTCGTTGGTCAGAACAAAACCTCAGTGCAACAGCAACTCTGATTTCTCAATTAGCCTGGTGGCGTCGTGAAAAGCAAATTACCCGACTTTTAGAATCCACAACCGAAGAATTACGACAACTTAACTGGTACAAACATCGTCGTCTAGAGGAAATTCAAAGAATAACGGCGCACTCCCTGAAACAAATACACGATTTGGGCATTCCTGCCAATGAACTGACTCAGATGCGCTACCAGCTATTGCTGCGGCAGTTAGACCATACAGCTACCTCAATGAGTGGAATGCTAAAACTTGAGAACTGGCAGCTACATATTAGTTGGGAAACTATGCCCATAGCCAGTTTACTGAAGCGATCGCTCGAACGGATCGACAATTTACTTAAACAACAAAAGCTGTGGATTGGGGTACATGGATTGGGACAACCAATTGACGAGCAAGAAGCGCCCAAGAATTCTTCATTAGTTAGAGGCGTTCCTCCCTCCAGCGCTCAATCTGCAATGGCGATCGCTGGTGATATTGTCAAAATTGAATTAGTTATCCATGAATTATTGGTTACTGCCTGTAACCGTTCTCAATCTGGTAGCAGAATTGATATTTGGTGTCGCCGTTTAGATGCGTCAAAACCCTTAGATATAAAATATTCTTCATCTACAACTGGAGCGGCTGAACATCAGACATCCCTAGAATTATCGATCACATATAACGGTGCGATCGAACCACAGCTACTCACGGAACTACATGATAATACACCTAAAGATGTGCTTGCTCCTTCCAAGCTCGACCAACCACCAGCTTTACATCTACTGCTCTGCCAAAACCTCATGCAAGAACTAGGAGGAGAGTTGAATTTCTATCAGTTACCAGATAATCGAGTAGTCAGTCGCTTGTTGTTGCCGTTAGCTGTTCATGATTCTTAGTGCAGCTTTGCGTAAAATCGCGACGAATTAAGGGTTGAAATTTAAATGCAGATGAGCTTCATTTTCCCGTAGTGAAGATTGGTACAGATGTACGATGATTAATTACCTCACTTGTACGGGAACTGCCATAACTCACTTGGTGCAGTCTATATATTTATGGCACTCTCAAGAAAATCGAACACTTTTGGAGATTGTCACCGTCTAAGGACTAAGGGCGATCTTTAGACTATGCACCTTAACCGAACCTTATTGCTACCAATTTTGACTTCGACAATTGGTACAGGCGATCGTTGCTTGATTTTACAGTGAATTGCTTGCTCATCAAAGGATGCTCTGGCACCAACATCACTTATGTGAACTCCTCTCTACTGAATTTGTGAACTTCTCCCTACGGAATCCTTACGTAAATTCCAATTAAAAAACGCTCTTTTTTACTCAAGCTTTACAAGAAACTAGTGGATGCACGACTAGTATGAATATGTAACCAATTGACTGCACCCCAGATTTAATAACTAAATTACTTATACGGTTATTACTTATGAAAAGGTGTAGTACTGGTAAATAAAAATTCGTCCTTAAATAGAAGATTTCTTCTACATAAGACAAACATGGCTTGAAAAGTTCCCAAGCTGACCATCCTGCTTGCCTATAATTTGTTCTTACTCATTAGTAAGGCAGTAGACACGCATGACAAATTTGCAATCTTAACATCGTAAAAGAAAAACAAAAAATTGTATGAAAAAATACACTAAGGTTGTAAAGCGTTTTTTCGCATTGGTTACTCCAGCGATCGCTACTTCGATATTGGCAACCTTACCGAGCCAAGCTGCTACCTTTGCATCTTCTGAGTCAAAATTCAACATCAACAACTTTAGTAGCAGCCCTTTAGATGTTAGGACTTTGACTGATAATGTGACTACAGCAATTAGCACAGGTGGTCAAGTAACTGCTGATTCTAACGCAGAGGCTAAGTTTAATATCGATGCAAACAACTCTGCCTCTAATTTTTCTTTCAGCCAAGCTAAAGGTGAGGGTGATGGCTATACAGGGTCGGCGGAAAGCTTCGCTGGAATTATCGGTTATGATTTTATAGTAGACAAAGAGTTTTCTTTTGATTTCAGTGGCTTATTTAACCTTAAAACATCCATTGATGATGCATCCACTGAACGTGCAAATGCTCGTGGAGAGTTCTTATATGAGTTATACGACAGTGACACTGGTAATCTTTTAGACTCTTTCAAGATTTCTGGAAATTTATCAACTATAGGTAACAATGATGCTTTTGTATTTGAACCGAGTAGTAGCATAACTCTTGATTCAAGTCAGACTTCTATTGATAAATCTTTTGGCGGAACACAGGAATATGCTTTGACTAGCTTTAACGGTAAATATTCCCGTACTTTCGATAAGTCAACTCGTTTATTATTAATAGAATCTAAAAGTAATCAGGTGAGTGTCTATACTATCCCAGAACCCTCAACAATTCTAGGTTCGCTGTTTAGTTGCACTATGTTTGGTGCTGTCTCAATACGCAAGCGTAAAAGAGCTTCTTCGGCTGCGTTGTTGGTTAATCAGGATTTAAGGTCTGTTTAGTATGTTTGCACTAAGAGAAGTTCAGGTCTGGGAAATGGCATTTATGGAAACCCCAAGTCGTTAGGTATGCAGATAATTTTGTGATTTTGCACCCTTAAACGCGGAGTACCCCTTTTACAGTTGTCTTGAAGAAGAATCCAGAATTCAGAATTAAGACGCTCTCTACGTTCGCGCAGCGTGTCGCAGACAGACGCTAAAAGCGTAGCTTGCAACTCTTACAGAGTATGCAGACTCTCTTGCCGCCGGCGCTATCCGCCTAGTCATACAGAAAACATCGCTGTTAGCGGATAGCTAAGGTTTAGCCTATTCTGACTCCTGAATTCTGTTCGATAAAACCAGAAATAGAAGACCATGCTTGTTCTCCACTGGTAAGTCTTGCCATTGAGTTAAGTTCATTAGCAAAAGGAAAGTTAGCGGCAAATACAGCACAATCAATTCAATAATTTATGCAAATCTTTTTTAGCTGTATTTTTAAAATTCATCCATAGCCAAATACAGCCTATTTTGAATGAATTTTTACAGTTAGAATTGCATTATCTACTGCTGTTATCTGGGCTGACTTTTTATAAGCTTTGAACTCAAAAACAAGCATAGTCATTGAGCAACGCCGAAGTGTCGCTTTTGCCTACTGTCTTATACTGCTATATGTGGTATAAGATAGAGGTATAAAAATATTCCTAACAAGCTTTTATGGGCTATATCCATAAAAGCTTTCTACAATCTGGTTATGCCAGCTTTAGGAACCTGCTCCTGCTGATGTAACGACAGATGCAAGAGCCGTATCACCATCAGTAATAGCGGCAGCAAGACCGGCACCAATAGCACCTGAAATATTAGCTGAAATGCCGGAGCTGTTTATTGTATAACTGCTATTTTTAGCAGTAGAATAACCACGTGCGTAAGCAGTTGCAACTCCCCCTTGTACTTGACTAAGATCGTAAACTTCATCTTCACAAAAACTGAGATCGGAAATTCTTAATCGTTCCATAAAAAAGCTCTCTTTGAAAAACGAATGTATTGCTGAAAGTTTTTGAGAACTTTCAGCAATTTGTCTATCTAAAATGCACTGTAGTACACTGTAGGACTAAGGCATATTTAGGCGGCAGAAGAACTAGATGTACCGCGACTAGCAGATGCGCTGAATGTGGTGGCGGAGACAGCAGCGGTTCTAGTGACAATGCTGGTGATAGCGATGGTTCTACCAAGAGCAAATGCTCTTGAATCAGCATCTGCAAAAGCTATTCCACCTTGAACATTCTCATTTTCAAGAACGGTTTCTACATGAGAAAGATCGTTGATAATCATGATTTTCTTTCCTAAGAGTTAGTAAGGTAAACGTGTTTGTTCTCGTGCCACTACAACTTGTTGTGTTAGCAGCATACAAACAATAGCACTATTAGAATTATATGAATAGTAGTTTTACGTAAAATTTTATTTTATTGCTTACAACAACAAAAAACCTCATAGTATCAAGCTATTTAGGTGTTTAGTATTTCGAGATTGTTTGAAAATTGTTTCGATATGACTTTAGGCAGTTTTAAATCCCCCTAACCTCCAGGGCTGCCTCATTCGATCTATTAGCGATATTGTCAGCAGAGCTAAGTAGGTGGGCGTAAATATTTGTAGTTGAGATAAGGCACGAGGCAGGAGACAGAAAGCAAGAGTGAAAAGGGTTGTAGTATTGTTTATATTTGTTAACATAGTTTAGTTTTATTCTGCCTATCTACTTACAAATAATGTGGGATAATTGATTTTTTGCAAGTTACTAAAAGAGAAGTATAGATAAGATTCAAAGCCTCTCTCTTTTTAGAAGAGATATTGCAAATAAGTCTAAGGATATATTGACAATATATTTGTTGGTTGAATTTATCCTGCCTTCATAGCAAACTGGTTACAAGTATCTTCCATCTTCCTCAGAAATTAAATTCTCGTCTACGAAAAAATATTGCAAGTAAGTCTAAGGATAGATTGACAATATATTTGTTCGTCGAATTTATCCTGCCTTTGTAGCAAACTGGTTATAATTATCTTCCATCTCCCTCAGAAATTAAATTCTTATCTACACAGTATTTATATGGGACGTGTTCGTTCTAAATCTGACCTACCCACAAAAATCTGTCCGGTATGTCAACGTCCTTTTACATGGCGTAAAAAGTGGCAAGATTGTTGGGACGATGTGAAATATTGCTCAGAACGTTGTCGTCGTCGCCGTTCTGAAGCTCAAAATGAAACCAACCGCAATACAGACGCAAATAGCGCAAGAGATTAATGGAGTTACAGGTGCAACCTAAATTAATTATTCATGGAGGGGCTGGTAGTTCTCTCCACGGTAAAGGCGGATTAGAGGCGGTGCGCCGATCGCTCCATACAGTAATAGAAGAAGTTTATTCTCTATTATTGTCAGGAGCAACTGCCTCAGAGGCAGTGGTGCAGGGTTGCCTAATGCTCGAAGATAACCCCCGCTTTAATGCTGGTACTGGTTCAGTATTGCAATCTGATGGACAAATTCGTATGAGTGCTTCCCTGATGGATGGTGCGTCAGGGCGGTTTAGTGGTGTGATTAATATCTCGCGGGTGAAAAATCCGATTGATTTAGCGCAATTTTTACAAAGCTCGCCAGACCGAGTGCTATCAGATTTCGGTTCAGCTGAGTTGGCGCGGGAAATGCAAATTCCCAGCTATAACGCTTTAACTGATTTGCGGTTACAAGAGTGGATACAAGAGCGCCAGGATAATTTTCAAAGCACAATGGCTGGTGTGGTAGCAGAACCCGAACTGCTAGAAACCAGCAATGCCGGACGCGGTACCATCGGTGTAGTAGCTTTAGATGTATCTGGTAAGTTAGCTGCTGGCACTTCTACTGGTGGTAAGGGCTTTGAGCGGATTGGCAGGGTAAGTGATTCGGCGATGCCAGCAGGTAATTATGCGACTAGTAATGCTGGTGTTAGCTGTACTGGCATTGGTGAAGATATCATCGATGAGTGTTTAGCCGCACGGATTGTAGTGCGTGTCACTGATGGGATGTCACTGAAGGAGGCGATGCAGCGATCCTTTGGGGAAGCCCACGAGAACAAACGCGATTTGGGAGCGATCGCCTTAGATGCTAGTGGAGCGATCGCTTGGGGGAAAACTAGCGAAATCTTACTCGCCGCCTACCACGATGGCGAAAAAGTTGGTGACACCTTGGAATGGACTGGCAACGAACTGATCGGCTATTGTTGAATCAGTTTCAGGGCTTCGGCTAAAGTTTCTTGCTGGTCAACCATTGCGGCCAATTCTTGGGCTTCATAACGCCCCTCAAAAGCTTCTAGCGCCGCTCTTTTCAGTGCCACTTGATATCCTTGTTCCAGAATATCGATTAATTCTGCTTGATTCAAGTAAAAGCCACCGGATTTGCGGCGCTTGTTTATTTTGTTGATTTCACGCACCGTATTTTCTATCGAAACATCCCAAGAGCGAGTAGAACGTTTTTCGGCCTTTTGTTTAATTAAATGGATGAGCAGAATTACACCATAACTATCAATTTTATTGATTTTGTCGCTGAGGCTCATTTCTTCTAACTCATCCACCAACAGTAGCGCCTCATGGATTTTTCCTTGTTCTAGAAATTGCCTAAGTTCTAGCAGTTCTTCCATGTATGTTATGTGTTGAGATTTTGGCTATATTACTAATCTAGCTAGATTAGACATTTGGCAAAAATCGTGGTTGTATAGTCTCAAACCACAGATCAAACGCGATTAACACCGATAAATTATTTATGTTGATCTGTGGTTTTATTTTCAACATTTTTCCTCCGCCAAGCTGGTTTCACCACCTGACGACTACGGGCAATTACCAGAGAATCATCAGGCACATCTTCTGTCACAGTAGAACCAGCTGCAATGTAGACATCATCTCCCAAAGTGAGCGGAGCCACTAAAACGCTATTGGCGCCAGTCTTCGTCCGATCGCCTATTTTAGTGCGATGTTTCTTCACGCCGTCATAGTTGGCAGTAATTGTACCAGCACCAATATTCACCTGATTGCCGACAACAGTATCACCTATATATGACAAATGTGCTGCATTGGTGCGATCGCCTAATTGCGTATTTTTTAATTCCACAAAATTCCCCACACGGCAACCAGCACCCACCTGTACCTGACCGCGCAAATGAGTATAAGGGCCAATTCGGCTTCCGGCCTGCACAGTGCTATTTATGACTACTGAATATTGCACTGTGACATTTTCACTTAACTGACTATTTTCAATTAAACTCCCCGGTCCAATGCGACTTCCTGTTTGGATTACCGTATTTCCCCGCAGGTGAGTTTGGGGTTCAATAATTACATCCGGCTGTAATTCCACTGTTTCATCAATGGTGATACTTGTAGGGTCGATGAGGGTGACACCCGCCAGCATCCATTTTTCCTTGACTCGTTTTTGCAAAATTTCGGATGCTGTTGCCAGTTGCAAGCGATCGTTGATGCCGAGAATTTCTTGGTAATCTTCCACATCCACTGCCATTACTTGTCCCACCTGAGTCACGGCATCGGTAAGATAGTATTCTTTTTGGGCATTGTTTGCCTGGAGGTGGGGAAGCACCTTTGCCAAATCTGGCCAGCGAAAGCAGTAAACTCCAGCGTTAATCCGCTGATTTTGTCTTTGAGCAGCCGTACAATCCTTGTGTTCGACCATTTGCTGCACAATATTTTCATCGTTACAAAAAACGCGCCCGTAGCCTGTAGGGTCAGGTAGGTGCGAGGTGAGAATAGTGGCAGAATTTTGATTTCGGACGTGAGTTTGTAACATCTGCTTAAGAGTTTCGCTGCGTATTAACGGTAAATCGCCGTTAAGTACCAGCAAATCTCCAGTGTAATTTTCCAAGTGAGGAAGTAATTGCTGTATAGCATGACCTGTCCCCAATTGCACAGTCTGTTCGACAAACTCCAAACTGGGAATTGAATGCATGGCGGCTTGCACTTCCTCGGATTGATATCCCACAATCACGATTCGCCGTGAGGGCGAAAGTGGTTCTACACTTTCGAGAACTCTGTCTACTAGCGATCGCCCACCCAAAGAATGTAAAACCTTGGGTAAGCGTGATTTCATCCGTGTGCCGCGTCCCGCCGCTAGAATTGCTACAACTACCATAATTAGCTATCAGCTATCAGTGAAATTGTGATTAATGCTGTTGGTACTTTAAAATCTCGGCTCAAATCATACCAGCTAATTATAGAAGACTGAAAATATCAAAGGAGTCATAATTCAGGAGTCGGTATAATTTCACTCCTAAAAAGCAGAGATTATCATCATACCAATTAGCGTTCTTGACAGCAGCTACAAATCATTACTCCCTATTCCCCACTCCTCCCTTGTTCCTGACAAGAGCGAATAAACTCTGCAAACTGCTGCATTAATTTGGGGTTACGCCAACCAGAATCAGCTTCTTCTTGCATCACTAAAAGTGCTTCTGTTGAAGTAAAAGCTCTTTTGTAAGGTCGTTCGCTGGTTAGGGCATCGTAAATATCAATTAACTGAAATACTTGCGCTAGGTAAGGAATATCATCCCCCTTGAGTCGATCGGGGTAGCCTGAACCATCCCAACGTTCGTGGTGATGACGAATAATCGGAATTACACCGCGCATACTCCGTAGTGGTTGGCAGATTTTTTCTCCAATCAAAACGTGCTGCTGCATAATTTGCCAATCTTCGGGGGTGAGTTTGTCTTTTTTTAGCAGCACAGCATCGGGAATACCTACCTTTCCGATATCGTGGAGATAACCACTCCACATTAAATCTCGAATTTGATAGCGTGAGAGGTTGAGGTATTCACCAAAAACTTGTCCCAGTTTTACTAGACGTTCGCAATGGTTGCCTGTATTGGGATCGCGGCTTTCAATGGACATGGCAATGGAAAACAGTACTTGTTCGGCATGGTCTAAGTCTTCGTTCAGACGCTTCTGCCGCACCAAGGACTTTACGCGCGCCGCTAGTTCCACCCGATCGAAGGGTTTGGTGAGAAAATCATCTGCCCCAACTTCAATTCCCCGGATGCGTGATCGCCTGTCATTTAACGCTGTAATAAAAATTACTGGGATTAACCTAGTCTGCTCATCCTGTTTAAGCAATTGGCATACTTCAAATCCATCCATTCCTGGCATCATGACATCCAGCAAAATCAAATCTGGTTGTTTTTGAGTTACCAATCCCACGACAATAGAACCACTGTCCGCCTCAATCACTTCGTATCCTTCCATCCCCAAGAGGGCAACAGCAGTCATCCGACTGGCGGCATGATCGTCAACAACTAAAACCTTCGGCGGATCTAAATCAAACCCATTCACTTTAGAACCTTTGGCTTGTAGTGTTCTAGAGACCAATGAATCATCATCACAATTAACATCAGATTTTATCCAAGAAGACATTGCTTGCCTATCTTCAAGCATAAGGTCTCCTTGAGATAAGCCTAAAGAATAACCTTCCGCATTTTGCGATTCCACGGCATGATTTGAACCGATACTCTTCACTGTACTAATGGGGTTTGACCCATTAACAATTTTTTCTGTAAAGCCTGTATGGTTGGATTTCCATTGAATCACAAAGGCACTCCAAGTTTTTGCACAAGTTAGTTAACAGCGTTAGATTTTAAAAACAAATTGAAGATTTGACTGTATCTGAGTCAAAATTTCGATATGGATTATGCATGATGTCAAGCTGCCGATGGAATTTTTCGCAGGCAGTATGTATCTTTTATGTTACGAACAAGGTGTATCTTGTTGTCAAATTTTTTGCTTCTAATCCCAGTATGATAAATTCTCACAAATGTTAAATCAGGTTTTTTACGGAGATTTTTATCCTTATGGCGTCAGAAAGCGTTATAATTTGGTGCTTTATATCGAGATATCGGATTTTGAGTTTCAAGTCTTTATATAGGACTCATCTTTGATTTTTGAACAAAACTCAGTACACCTTTATTCCTTCTTCCCAGTCCCTTACCTCTACGAGTGATTCAGAAATCAAATCGGATTGCTATAGTAATCATTTAGATATAAATGTTTTTACTTAGTTATAGGAATACTCCAGTACTCTTAAAGAAGATGTAATATTGAATACTAACATATAGTTAAGCTATTTGGCTTGTAAAAACTCGTTGAATTGGGCTTGCAGCCCATAGGCGTAGCATATTATTATGATATTGCAATCAAACTACAAACTAGTTCCCATAAAATCCCTGCCTTGTGTTCCTAATAGCCACCTTTTTCGCCAATGAGAGGCAGGTTCTAGACAAGAGGCTTGTTGCTCTTGTTGTCGTCGCTTGACTATGACTTCGGTTGGATCGCTCAATTGAGGATCGCGATAGGGAATAGCAGCACGAGTTAGCAAGTGTTCTTTTTCAACTTCTGAGAGGGTAGTGATTAGGAAGTGATCTTTAAACTCAGCATTTTTAGAATGTGTTGCCACGGTACCAGGCGATCGCCTTCCTATTGGTGGGGTAGAAGATATCACCAAGTCAGCAGACAAAAGTGCTGTGCGTACAGCAGCAGCACAAGAATAGGTGGCTAATAAACCATCTGGATGCAAACACAATGACAGTTGTTTAATAAATTCAACAGTCCATAATTGAGGACACTGTGGTGGTGAAAAGGGATCGAGGAAAATTGCATCTGCCCAGAAACCCGACTGACGTACTAGCGCGATCGTAGTTCTAGCATCGCCAATTAGTAGCTTCGCTTTCAGGCAAGGTGTTTGAACTTGATGCTCAAAAGCTAGCTTTTTCAAAATTTCAATATAGTTACAGTTCCAATTGTCGAATAATTTATGAGCGATCGCCGCTTGTGGAACTGTTGGATTCAGTTCTAAACCGATTATTTCAACACAACAACTAGGATTCACTGCCCAAATTGTTTGCAAAGCAGCAGCTGTGTTATATCCTAGACCATAACAAACATCCAATAGTCGCAAGATCGGTTTTTGCGCTGCTGTAGCCAGTTGAGTAGGTTCCGCAAACTTACAAAAACTTTCCTGCTGCGCTCCATAATGGCTGTGAAAAGATTCACCAAACTCTTGAGAGACAAAGGTGAAAGAACCATCTGCTGTTAACTTAGGTGTAAAATTCTCTAAGTCTGACATCTTACAAAAAAACTAAATAATGACTAATGTTCAATACTTCTCTACGAGAGGCTGCGCCAACGGCTTCGCTCAGTACAAATCCCCAATTTGTTGTTTCGCCAGCTTGGCTGTTTGAACATCTAGAAGATCCACAAGTCGTTATTGTGGATTGTCGCTTTTCTTTAGCCGATCCACAACTAGGACAACAACAGTATCAAACAAGTCATATAGAGGGGTCATATTACTTAGATTTGAATCAGGATCTTTCTACTCCAGTGGGTAAGCATGGCGGGAGACATCCTTTACCTAACCCTAATGATATAGCTAACAAATTGGCAGCGATTGGAGTAAATTACCAAAAAAGTTTAGTTGTAGCTTATGATGATTCGCGCTTTGCCTTTGCAGCTCGTTTATGGTGGCTGTTGCGGTATCTAGGACATGAGCAAATAGCAGTACTGGATGGCGGCTTGGCTGGATGGCAAAAAGCTGGATATTCTGTTACAGATGTTATTCCTTCCCCCCGAATGGGTACGTTTGTCCCTCAAGTACAAACAGAAAAGGTGGTAGATATTACAGCTGTGAAAAGCCGGAAAGATAGCCACGAGGTCGTATTGGTAGATTCAAGAGAGAGCGATCGCTACCGAGGCGAACGAGAGCCAATCGATCGAATTGCTGGGCATATTCCCGGTGCAGTCAACTATCCCTGGCAAGAAGTTACAGACTCTTCCGGCTACCTACTCCCTCCAGAAGAACAACGCCGTCGGTGGGAAAAGCTAGAAACACCTGAAGAAATATTCGTATATTGCGGTTCTGGCGTTACTGCTTGTGTGAATTTGCTTTCTTTAGAACTAGCTGGTATTAGCAAGGGTAAACTTTATGTTGGTAGCTGGAGTGATTGGATTTCCTACTTATAGTAATTAGTCATTGGTCATTAGTTTTTAATAAAGGATAAATCACAAAGGACAAATGACTAATGACAAAGGAAAAGTTTCAAAACTTACCTAATTGCAAACCATAATTAATACTGAAGAACCAGCCATCAAAATCAATGTTTTCGGCGGTTGAACTACCTAAACTTACTCCAGCTTGGACATTCATATAAATGGTATCGGATATTCGGTAATTTAAGTGTCCGAATATCCGATAAAATTCGTCTTCTCGATCGCGCTGTGTAAAGTCTGATAAACTCATTTGGTAGTCAATACCAACCTGGAGAGGCTTTTGTAAGTAGTAGTTCAGAGACACCCAAAAGGAATTAATTATCCGATTACGACTTTGGGGATCGGCAAAATTTACACTCAATTCGTAGAAGCTATCTAGGGTTAATCTTGAAGTTAAGGGATCTCGCCGTCCTAAAGACAGTTGTAGGGAATTTTCATTTAAAAAGCGATCGCCAGCTTTGAAGCTATCGGGGCGATCGCTGCTGTTGGCATAAAATAACTGTTGATTGCTCCAACTAATTTCTCCAAACATTCGTTGGGATAGCTGCTGGTAAAGACTGACATTGAATCTCACCTGATTGTAATGATATTGTGACTGATTTATATAACGAATCAGATTGCCATCAATTGAGCCATTTAAAAAAGTCTTAGATCCCAAAGGGAAATATGTAGAGGCTAGTGTCAGTCCAGAAATAATTAAACCATCTTCTATGGGACTATCATTTGAGGAAAAAATGTTACTCGTCTGGAAGTAGCCGACACGTCCTTGTAAATAGCCGATAGGTTTAAACTGAGGTACGGGTTGTTCTGTCGGTGGTGGTAGCTGTTGTTCTAGGGGTCGTAACCGCACCCGCAACCCCAATTCGCGATCGCTATTAGATTCAAATGGTAGTTTTGGCGATCGTAGCAGTTCTATCAACCTCTCTCGCCTTTGAGAATACTCTCTCTCAGGTAAATTTAATAGTTGCTCCTTTGAGTCTGAAGGAGATATGGGCAAATTATTTGGCTGCGATTCTAGCTGTGGCGGGTCATTTTGCTTTTGAGTATCTATAGGTTCTTCGGTTTGATCTGGGATTTGAGTCGTTTCTGATGTTTGCTGTGCCAGATTTAACGGCATCCGAGAGTCTAAAGTATGTGACTCACTCGACAGCTTGCACAAAGAGTTAATTGCTTTTTGCTCCAACTTATGACATAACTGCTCATGAGTTACCTGTATAGTTGCTAAATGATTAGGATGCAAAACATCTGTAATTGCAGATTCTGCTGCATCTACTTTAATGCAACACCAGCTTCCACCACTGGACGTTAACAAAATACAAAAAAACAAATTTTTCCAGTTCTTGAGTCGCATCTGGTTAGATCGCATTGATTGCGTTTGGCAAATGTAGACCCACAAGCTGTATCGGAAGTTCCGACTACAAAGATACAGTTGATTGCATCTATTTTAGCTTTGTAGGTATATACTGAAACTACAAACTAAACTTGCTTCTTTTCGGATTTTTCCCAGATTTTTTGTAAAACTGAGATGCTCCGATAAAATCACTGCTTAAATTTTAGTGAAATACAGCTAGTGGATAATTTCATAACAAATCTTAGCAAGTTATTGTCCCCCATAATTAAGGATTCTCTGCCTGAAGTGATTATAAAGGATTATATGTAAGGTACTTCTCGTTTAATTTTTTATATCAAATACTAACTTTTCAATTTCCCACAAACTTAATTGCATACAATTTCATTTTCTTAAGTAAAACTTAAATCAACTAAATACATATAGTAATCCAATTTGATTCATGAACTGGCTTGCATAAATAAGGTAAATGTAAACATGAAAAAAGTAATAACTGAGTTTGTTAAAAACTAAAATATGAGTCTTTTGTTTTATTTAATGCATTAAATCTAAATTGAAATTTAAACTAATTTATCTAAAAAACTCTTACAAAAATTAGCATTAGCTTAAACTTTAATTTTTATGATATTAGTTGAAGGTCAAAATTTCTCAAACTATGTTTTATAAATCGTTTCCATTATTGGTGATTGGTTTATGGGGACTTATAGTACTGCCTTTGCCAAATCGGGTAAGTGCTATAACTCCTCTAACGCGAGCAGAGATTCAGAACCTCCGCAACATCGTACAACTTATACCCAAAGATAAATTGAAGAAACGTCCTGCACGCAAATTAGATGCAATGACCCCTGGGGACGGGTTGTCAACTGGTCGAGCTTCTCTAGCAGATTTGCGTTTTAATGATGGCTCTTTGGCACGAGTTGGAGAACAGGCGTTATTTCAATTTTTGCCGAAGACTCGTGACTTTAAACTGACAAATGGGACTGTGTTGTTGCTCATCCCACCAGGAAAGGGGCAAACACGTATACAAACACCAAATGCAGCAGCAGCAATTCGTGGTTCAGCATTATTTGTACGCTACGACCAACAAACAGACACCACGATTGTAGGTGCGCTGACAAATAGTGGCATTGAAGTTTCTAACAAGAAAGCTTCTCAAACTCAGGTGTTGGAAGCAGGGCAAATGGTAATTATAGTTAAAGGAGAATTTCAGAGATTATATGATTTTGATCTAAGAAATTTTTATGAAACGAGCCAGATGGTTCGGGAACTTGATTTGAACAGGCAGAATCCTGTGCCTACGCCCGATCCTGCAATCACCAGTGTTCAAGCCGAAACTGCTGCGGCTTTGAAAGCACAGTCACCTATAAAAGGCGAGGGAGTAATTGAAAACCCCTCTTTTGTGCAGCTAACTCCACCAGTTGGCCAAACTGAGAAATCACCCAACACCCCAACTGCAACTGAGAAATTACCCAACACCCCAACAAATCCAACACCTGTAACCTCAACAGATCCAACACCCGTAACCCCAACAAATCCAACACCTGTAACCTCAACAGATCCAACACCCGTAACCTCAAAAGATCCAACACCTGTAACCCCAACAGATCCAACACCCGTAACCTCAAAAGATCCAACACCTGTAACCCCAACAAATCCAACACCCGTAACCCCAACAAATCCAACACCTGTAACGCCAACAAATCCAACACCCGTAACCCCAACAAATCCAACACCCGTAACCCCAACAAATCCAACACCCGTAACCCCAACAAATCCAACACCCGTAACCTCAACACCCGTAACCTCGATAGATCCAACACCCGTAACCTCAACACCTGTAACCTCGATAGATCCAACACCTGTAACGCCAACAGATCCAACACCCGTAACACCAACACCCGTAACACCCGTAACTCCAACGCCCGTAACACCTGTAACTCCAACACCCGTGACACCCGTAACACCTGTAACTCCAACACCTGTCACTCCAACACCTGTAACTCCAACACCTGTAACTCCAACACCCGTAACACCCGTAACGCCCGTAACTCCAACACCTGTCACTCCAACACCTGTGACACCCGTAACGCCCGTAACTCCAACACCTGTCACTCCAACACCCGTGACACCCGTAACGCCCGTAACTCCAACACCTGTAACTCCAACACCCGTGACACCTGTAACGCCCGTAACTCCAACACCTGTCACTCCAACACCCGTAACCCCAACTGACTCTCCAAGTACATAAAAACTGCTAATGAGAGTAAAAAATGCTATCGAAAGCCGAAGACAGTATGTTTTGTCGTAATTTTACGTAAGTCCTGTGGAATTTAGCTGCTCCAATGCGGTAGCACAGACTTATGCTCGACTAGGGGCAACTATACAACTGTTAACTACTGCCTTTACAAGCCGCCAAAGCAAAAAGTGATATTCCCTACGACCAGATAGCATCTGCTAACGCTAGATTAAATCAAGGACAGGACTTACACAGCCTTCACCGGATATCCTTATATAGTTCAATCACGTTCTGTGTGTAAGTTCCCAGGAACTCACTTGTTGCAAAAGAGAACATAAACTTATGACTTTTGATTACGACCTATTTGTAATTGGTGCGGGTTCTGGAGGTTTGGCGGCTTCCAAACGAGCGGCTAGCTACGGCGCAAAAGTGGCGATCGCTGAATATGATTTAGTTGGTGGCACTTGTGTGATTCGCGGTTGCGTTCCCAAAAAACTCATGGTCTATGGCTCTCACTTTCCCGAACTGTTCAGTGACGCTTCAGGCTATGGCTGGAAAGTAGGTAATGCTGAGTTTGAATGGGAATATTTCATTACATCTATAGATAAGGAAGTTCGGCGGCTGTCGCAGCTACACATCAACTTCTTAGAAAAAGCTGGAGTGGCACTAATTTCTGGTCGCGCCACATTGGTAGATCCCCACACTGTAGAAGTTGATGGACGTAAAATTACAGCAGAAAAAATTTTAATTGCTGTTGGTGGGCGTCCTGTCAAGCCAGATTTACCAGGGATGGAACATGGCATTACCTCTAACGAAATCTTTCATCTAAAAGAACAACCAAAACACATCGTCATTATTGGCGCTGGTTATATCGGTACGGAATTTGCTTGTATTATGCGCGGTTTGGGTTCTGAAGTGACACAAATTACTAGAGGTGAAAAGATTTTAAATGGTTTTGATGAAGATGTCCGTATAGAAATTGAAGAGGGTATGACGAACCACGGAATTCGCTTGATTAAGAATAATGTGGTGAAAGCAATTGAACGTATCCCAGAAGGGTTGAAAGTGACTTTATCAGGGGATGACCAAGCACCACTAATTGCCGACGTGTTTTTAGTAGCGACTGGTCGAACCCCCAATGTAGATGGATTAGGTTTAGAAAACGCTGGGATTGATATTGTGGCCAGTTCTATCGAAGGACCTGGATACCCAACCACAAATGCGATCGCAGTCAATGAATATAGTCAAACTAGTCAACCGAATATTTTTGCTGTTGGCGATGTCACCGACCGAATCAATTTAACTCCTGTGGCCATTGGCGAAGGTCGCGCCTTTGCCGATAGCGAATTTGGGAATAATCGCCGCGAATTCAGTCACGAAACTGTGCCCACAGCCATATTTTCTAGCCCAGAAGCCGCAACAGTCGGCTCGACAGAAGCCGAAGCACGGGAAAAACTCGGTGATGCCGTCAAAATTTTTCGCACTCGCTTCCGCCCCATGTACCACAGTTTGACTGGTAAGCAAGAGAAGACAATGATGAAGTTGGTGGTTGATGGCAACACCGACAAAGTTCTAGGCGCTCACATGGTAGGTGAAAGTGCCGCTGAAATTATCCAAGGTGTAGCGATCGCCATTAAGATGGGCGCAACTAAAAAAGACTTTGATGGCACTGTGGGCATCCATCCCTCATCCGCAGAGGAATTTGTCACAATGCCCTAATAAAACTTAGGAGTGAGGAGTTGTGAGTTATGAATTATAAATGAGTCACAACAAATGATAAATCTTTATTTATCAACACTCAATAATTTTTAACTCCTAACTGTTTACAACTTTGGACTACATATATCTTTACGGGTTTGCTTCTAGCCCTAATTCTGCCAAAGCGCGAGGTATAAGCGATCGCTTTACCCAAATTCACACAAAGCTGAAAATTCCCGATCTCAATGCAGGCGATTTTTCGCAGTTGACAATCACTCGTCAGATCGCTCAAGTTGCCGCAGAGTTCAGCAATCATTCTACACCAGTAACACTCATTGGCTCAAGTTTGGGTGGTTTGACCGCTGCCCACTTGGGACAACAAAATTTACAAGTACAACGCTTAGTTTTGCTAGCTCCAGCTTTTGGATTTTTATCCCATTGGTTGCCTAAGCTAGGAGATGAAGAAGTACAGCGTTGGCAGCAAGAAAAATCTATCATGGTCTACCACTACAGGGAACAGCGATCGCTTTCTTTAAGTTACGATTTCGTTACCGATGCTGCCCAATACCAAGAAAAGCTTCTGCAACGCCCTATCTCCACCCTAATTTTGCATGGCAAAAAGGATGAAGTCATTCCAATTGAAGCTAGTCGTGACTTTGCGCGATCGCGTCCTTGGGTGGAGTTAGTCGAACTCGACAGTGACCACGCCTTGGGTAATGTTATGGAAAAAATTTGGCAGGCAATTCACCTCTTTTGCCAATTACCTTAAAGCTGTAAAATATTAAACTCACACATAACGAATATTCTGAGTCATTTGTCCTTTGTTAGTTACTAATAACCAATGACTAATGACCAATGACTAATGACTAAAACTATGCTTCCCTTCATCCGGTCAGATTTAGCCCAATTCACCGCTTATAAACCTCATCCTAGCAGCGATACAGCCGATTCTGTCGCCACACAGTTCGATCGGCTAGATACAAATGAAAGCCCTTACGATTTACCATCTGAGTTAAAAGAGAAGCTGGCGTGGACTTATCAGCAAGTAATTGAAACAAATCGTTATCCTGATGGCGGACATGAAACACTTAAGGATGCGATCGCCGAGTACGTTAATCAGTCAGCCGCCCTCTCATCATCCTTATTTACTGCTGCCAATATTTCTGTTGGTAATGGTTCAGATGAACTAATCCGCTCTTTATTAATCGCCACGTGTCTAGGAGGAGAAGGGTCAATTTTAGTTGCCAATCCCACTTTCTCGATGTACGGGATTTTGGCGCAAACTTTGGGCATTCCTGTAGTGGCGGTGGGGAGAAATGAAACAAATTTTGAAATTGACATCAGCGCCGCACAGTCTGCGATCGAACAAACTCAAAATCCACCCATTCGCGTAGTTTTCGTAGTACATCCAAATTCGCCGACTGCTAACAGTTTAACTGAGGCAGAGTTGGCATGGTTAAGAAGTTTGCCGCAGGATATTTTGGTAGTAATTGATGAAGCTTACTTTGAATTCAGCCAAACTACCTTAGTAGGTGAATTAGCACAACATCCTAATTGGGTGATATTACGCACTTTTTCTAAAGCTTTCCGATTGGCATCTCTCCGTATTGGTTATTGCGTCGCTCATCCCGAAGCGATCGCCATTTTAGAAAAAGTTCGCTTACCCTACAATCTCCCCAGCTTTTCCCTAGCAGCTGCCTTAGTTGGTTTACAAAATCGTACACTTTTGCTGGAATCAATTCCCCAAACCCTGAGTGAACGAGCCAAACTCATCGAAATTTTATCCCAGCAACCAGAACTACAAATTACTCCAAGTGCTGCCAACTTTATTTACCTACGTCTTAAACCAAATGGTTTTAATTCACAAGAAGCTGCTTTAAAAACTTTCCACCAGAAACTTAGAACACTCGGCACTCTTGTACGGCACATTAGTGGAGGATTACGAATTACTGTCGGAACGATAGAAGAAAACGCCCGCACCGTTAATCGAGTAAAAGCTGCTTTGGCAAATTTGTCATCTTAGCAATTTACTCAGTAATTAAACCTGCTATTTACCTCACTGCCCAAACGGCGTACTACTCCAACTGTTTGTGGCAGCACACCCACTAAAAGAGCAAAGGCAACATCCGGCAAAAGAGCCACTACTTCTGGTGGAAAGTATTGTTCAAATTGATCGAGAATCTTCTGGACTCGCTGCCCAGGCAGCGGATTTTCTGTAATTTGTTTGATCAATCGAATCCACTGTCGCCTAATCAAGTAAGCTTTCTGGCGTTCTTCATTAGATTCAGGACTTAATAAAGAAAGATTACCTATGGGCAGCGCCCTTTGGCAATCACAATCGTAATCCCCACCCACAGCAGCCCCAGGCCCAGCAAACTCTGCATGGTAGCGTTTAAAGAGTATTAATCCATTTCGCCTACGACTATTGACGATGAAAACTTCTCCACTGTGCAAACGTGTAAGGATATCCGAGCCTTGCGATTGCTCAGTTACGTCTGACATGACAACAGAGTCAAGGAAAGTAGTTTCAGGGTAATAAGTTGATACCATAGAGGTCTGATAGCGTCGATGCTGTTCGCTATCCATGTTTTTTAAACTTTTAATGAATGTTGTTGTAGTATGCACTTCAAAACGGAACTAGCTGTTATATCAAATCAAGTTTTTGAATTCTTTTATTATCAAGACCTTTTTGGTCAATCCAACTAAAAATAGCAATATATAGACAGTTGTTTCAGTAATTGAGTGATTATATTTTATGAGATATAACTAGATTTGTCTGTAAACTATACGAGTGTTTTCTTAAAGTTTTTATAAAGATGAATATATTAATTACAAAGTTATTATGAGGAAGTAATGATTTCTTTCAACGCGATTTCGCCTATCTTCCGATTATAGTCTATTTTAATCTATATTGAATGCTTTCAAAAATTTGTTAACCATAAATCCCAAAAGCTAAATTTAACATTTTTTAATATTAAAAATATTTACCAAAAAGATAATTTGTTTATAGGGACGAGGAGATTTTTCGTAAAAAGTTAAAATCAAATATTCTTTTGAGAAAAAATTATCAAAAGCTTTTTACTCACTTCCTAAATTAACAAATATGTTTGAGTTTTGATTTATTAAGACCCCTATTTAATTGTGTGAAAAAACTTAGTATAACTCAGAGATCCTTCTTGATCGTTAGCTATTGCCATGCTAAATCAAGTAAGTCCTGGAAATCAAAGCGGATTTATATGGATATTTAGCTAATGTTGGCTAGATTTCTAATTAAACCCCGTCCATTTAAAAACCTGGAGTTCTTAATAAAAGTATATTATCTAGTCTTGGCTTGAGTTTTGAGCTTTCTCTAAGTCAAAATAACTATGGTTCTCAAGGTAGAGGTGGTTTAGCTTAGTTTGTGTTTGATTGCCGCTATGATTTACAGATTTTATCGAATTAATTGGAACAAAATACAAAACTTGACAATTGCCAAAACAAAACTCAGATAATGGAATCAGCACTCAGGTGCTTGTGCAATAACATCTGGCTTGAGCGTCTTAGAAGAAATGTATTCCAATTAGATTCGACTTTATGCACTCGATATCCCAGCTTGAAATAAAGCTGTCGTGCTTGATGGTTATTTTCTAAAACATGGAGATATAAGTCTTGAAATCCCCACTCGCGAGAGACTTTTTCACAGCTAGTAAGTAATTCTGAAGCCACACCATGTCTACGGTATTTTGGGTGAACCGCTAAATTAGATAAGTAAGGAAAACCTACACCAACTTGGCTCCATGAATCACTACTGTAGCGTACACCCATTTCCACACTTCCTACTAACTTATTAGCCTCACCAGTAGTAGCTTCAAGGGCAACTAAGCAAAGATGACGGGGCGCAGGTGATGCCATTCGATGCCTTAAGTCTTCGTAAATACCCAGACGTAGCAACGGGAAAGCCCATCCCCATATACCCTTGTGGGAGTGAAAGCTTTCAGTAATAATTTGGGCAACATCAATCAAATCAGCAGGTGTAGCTGAACGAATTTGTAATTGGCAGGAAGCTGGATCAATTGGCTGTTGGTGGTATGGGTGAAAAAACCGATATTTCAAGGCTAGTTTAGTATTGATTTTATTCAACAAAAATTTTCTCAAATATCCTAAAACAAGATTAAAACTAAATCAGAACTTTATAGAGTTGCCCAGGAGATTTAACTGAATCAATATTGCTAATTCGCTTTTGCTTGTAGATTAAACAAATTTTTACACTTTAGTTTGGAGTTTTATAACCTACATTTTTGAAAGAGTATTAAGAGTTACAACTTCATAAATCTATAACCTTAAATTCAGTATATTCATTGCATACCTTGTTTTAGGTAGCCAGAATATGAAACTGATTGCCACAAAAACATCTGTAAAGCGATCGAGCTTTGAGCGAGTGGGCAAAGGAATAGCATAACTTGTCTGTAAGCAGCATCTCCAAAATTGTTAAGTAAGTACACTATTGGCAAACTCTGGTTTAAAATCACCCTTGGTTACACTACTGAACTTGTTTTTTACAGTTACCGCTACACTGATACTACTTTGCTACTAAGTCATTCAAATAGGCTGTACAGGTACTGGGACAAGAATCTGTAAGGTTCCCTAATCCCTAATCTCTAACTCCTCAAGCACTACCACTTGTCTTAATGATAGTTCTGATTGCTAAATTAGAAAGAGGTATTTGTCTAATAGTATACTTTGGCTTTAAATCTTATTGTTTTAATTTCACTGACTCTACCATGACTACCATAAATAAAATTTACCTGCAAGTGTTATTACAACAGCTGTGGAGGGAAAACTTAATATGCAGCTTTATCTGGATTTTTCAGCTGGCTATGAGCGCTGTATGTATTATCAGACATTGCTCACAGGAGGTGAAAAAAGATTTGGCAAGCAAGCGTCGACTCTGTAACACTAAAACTGACAATGAAAGCAATTACACTGCACCAACGCAAACGGTAATCGGCACAAGCAATTGAGACGAATTTCTGTGAGCAAACGCTCCTACACTCAGCAGTCATGTAGCCAAATAGCCCTATTGGTCGAAATGCTCTGCTCTTACCTGAGGAAGAAAAATCCTTACCTGATCAGATTATTCTTTATCCGACTGCCGTTGCAGCAGGAAAGCGGTGCATGAAATCCCAAGCAAACAGTAAGCCTAAAATTTTGGTTGTCGATGATGAACCAGACAACCTTGACTTGCTTTACCGCACTTTCTATCGTGATTATAAGGTGCTAAGGGCAACCTCTGGCCCTGCGGCCCTCGATCTGCTGGCTCAAGAAGGAGAGATCGCGGTGATCATCTCCGATCAGCGGATGCCGATGATGAGCGGTACAGAATTTTTGAGCCTAACAGCAACTCAATATCCAGATATTATCCGGATTATTTTAACTGGCTACACCGATGTCGAAGACTTGGTGGAAGCAATTAACGCTGGTAAGGTATTTAAATATGTCACTAAACCGTGGGAAGCGGAGGAACTAAAAGCGGTGGTACGCCAAGCTTTGGATACTCACAATGTCCTCAAAGCTAGAACCCGCGAACTTACCCGCACACTCCGTCAAGAATCGCTACTGAATACCGTTACCAATACGATTCGCAGTGCTTTAGACTACAGACAAATTTTGCAAGCAATTGTAGATACAGTGGGTCACATGTTGGAGGTGGATGTTTGTCTGCTACGTCCCTTCCAAGATGAGCAGTTGGCGGATAAAGGGTTTATCTATCAGAAGCCTCTTTCTGAAGAAGCAGAGGTGCAGGAGATCGGAGCGGAAGTAGCAGTAAGTCTTTCCTCTCTGTCCGCTATATCCTCTGCAACTCCTCTGCCTCTTTTGGCTCAGACAGTGTGGGAAACCCGCGAAGTTCAGGTAATTCACGATGCGATCGATGATGAGCGCATTCACGGTAACACTCCCGAACTGCGTGAGCGTGGGCAAGCTTTTGCTGCTGCTAACATTTGTTCTAGTTTGGTTGTGCCATTGATCTGCCAACAAGAACTGATGGCGGTGCTAGCGCTACACCAGTGTTCTGTTCCTCGCTTCTGGGGCGATGATGAGGTGCAGTTAGTTTTGATGGTAGCGGATCAGGCAGCCTTAGCCTTGTCTCAAGCTTATGCTTACGAACAAGTACGTGCTCTTGCCAAGCGGGAGAGCTTGATTAATACGATTACTAGCGCAATTCGCTCTAGCTTAGATCCTCAAGATATTTTTGCGGCAATTACCCAACAATTGGGACAAGCTTTACAAGTTGATGGCTGCGTCTTATCTTTGTGGACTGAGGAAGATGAGTTTGTTGAGTGTGTGGCCTTGTATGACAGTTTTCAACATCTAGAAAATTTAAGAGCGCCAGCCCCAGACAATAATTCAAGTAGCAATCATCACCTACCAAACCAGAGATTACCCTATTCTCAAGCATCGATTCAGGAAAATCCCATCCTCCAACAAATGCTACAGACACATGAACCTGTGGTGATTGGTAATGTGAGCCATTCTCCCTCAGATGTGCGGGGTTTTGATTTGCCTTTAAAAATGCCAGCGCGATCGCTAATGTTTGTCCCATTATTAGCTGATGGTAAATGCATCGGTAGTATTACCTTGCATGAAGGTAAAAAAGTACGTCAGTGGTTGCTATCTGATATCGATTTGGCGAAAGCAGTAGCAGCGCAAGCCGCGATCGCTGTCCAGCAGTCACATTTGTATCAAAAAACTCGCCAACAAGCTGAACGTTTACTGGAATTAGACAAACAAAAAACTGAATTTTTCCAAAATATCTCCCATGAGTTTCGCACACCGATTACCTTGATTCAAGGGCCTTTAGAGTCGGCTGTGGCGGCTGGTGAGGGATTATCTTACTCCCAATGTGCGATCGCCCTGCGTAACTCCCGCCGCCTGCTGCGACTGGTAAATCAACTACTGGATTTACAACGCCTGAATGCGGGGAGAATGCAGCCTAGCTTCCATCCCTGTGATTTAGTCGAATTTGTCAGCCAAATAGTGGAATCTTTTCGTCCCTACTGCGAGAAAAAGAGACTGCATCTCGTCACCCAGCTAGATGAGTGTTCGACGGTGTACTTAGACATGGAAAAATTTGACAAGGTGGTTTATAACCTCTTGTCAAATGCCATGAAATTTACTCCTGAAGGTGGCACGATCGGTGTCAGACTAAAATCTGAGCGCGACCGCTGCATATTACAAGTTCAAGATACTGGAATTGGTATTGTTAAAGAACAAATTCCCCACCTATTTGAGCGCTTTCGCCAAGCTGAAGGTTCAGCAAACCGTTCCTATGAAGGCAGTGGTTTGGGTTTAGCTTTAGTTAAAGAATTAGTAGAATTACATGGTGGTCAAGTTACCGTGGAATCAGTTTATGGTGAAGGTACTACTTTTAGTTTATGGCTAGTGACTGGAAATGCTCATTTACCTGCACAGCAAGTACTAGAAACGCCTACCGAACTGAATACAAGCCGCGCTAGCGTAGAATTAGCTGATTTAGAACTAGTAGAGTCAACAACAGACAATATTGAAGATATTACAATAAACCTCTCCCCCAGTGTTGATACTCAAGACTTAGCACATAAGACTCAGCACTCAATTTTAGTTGTAGATGACAACCCCGATTTGCGAACCTATGTATCTGAAATTTTCCGCCGTAATGGCTATCATGTACAGACGGCTCGTAACGGTCATGAAGGGCACAGTAGAGCTAAGGAAATTCTACCCAGCTTGATTGTGACTGACTTAATGATGCCGTTGGTGAGCGGACTTGAGATGATTCAGATGATTCGCAATGAGCAGACGTTGAAAGGAACACCAATCATTCTGCTGACAGCGAAAGTAGATGAGGAAACCCGCATCGAAGGTACAGAACATGGCGCGGACGCTTATTTAGCAAAACCATTCAACGATCGGGAACTTTTGGCAGAAGTTCGGAATCTTTTAGCGTTGAAAGAAAATGAACGGCGAATTGTGGAGTTAAACACTTATCTAACAGAATCGGTGCTAAAGCGCTTTTTACCTGCTGTGTTGGTGCAAAAAGCCGCAACCGGAGATTTAACGTTAGATTTGCGCCCAGAACCACGCTTAATAACAGTTTTGTTTAGTGACATTGTGGGTTTTACACAGCTTGCAAATACTCTCAGATCCCGACGAGTCGCAGAGTTGCTAAATGAATATTTAGAAGCCATGACCAAAGTTGTTTTTAGCAATGGCGGCACTGTAGATAAATTTATGGGAGATGCTATTTTAGCTTTATATGGAGCGCCGGAAGAACTAACCCCTAATGAACAAGTGCGTCGTGCTATTAATACAGCAAGAGCAATGCACCGGTCACTGGCTGACTTGAACCAGCGCTGGCGAGAGCAAGGTGTATTCGATAGCGACAAACTTACTAGCGTACAGTTCCGGTGCGGTATTCACCAAGGTACTGCTGTTGTGGGGATGTTTGGTAGCGCTGAACGCGCTGATTATACTGCTATTGGCCCAAGTGTGAATATTGCTGCAAGGTTGCAAGCTGCTGCTGTTCCCGGTACAATCCTGGTTTCTGCTGCCGTAGCAGATTATTTGCAGGAAGGAGAAATTACTAAAGGGAGTCCGCTAGAACTTAAAGGCGTAGATGAAACAGTTTTGACTTTCGCTGTTTCACCAGAGGTAATGGTTAATCGCTAAAATTTAGACTGGTATTTTAAAGCATTACCAATGAGTAAAAGTGCATAATCATATCCAGTTTATATAATATGACACCATCGGTTGCAGACAAAACTCCAATTCCAACCAAGGTCTGGAGACGACACACCGATCCACCAGGTTTGTGGATTTTTGTCGTTGTCAGTTCAGTCTCTCTGCACTTGCTGGTGTTCTGGCTGATGCGCTCATCTAATGCATTTAGTCTGTGGTTTCCGCAGCAAAATCAATCTGCTGTTCCGATCGAATTGATAGAAATTGCTCCTAAATCAAAATCAATAATCAAATCAAAATCAAAAGCCAAAATAGTTTCGTCAAAGCCACTATCCTCAGATCAAAAGTCTGTACCAGCACGTTCATCACAAACAGCACGAACTACGCCTATAAATCAAGATTTTGGCGCAATAAATTCTCCTGAGAATCTCCAGAAAAAGAGCCGAATTTACGCCTCTCAACCTAATAGCGAACCTTCTAGACAACAGATAGTTCCCACGCCAACACCGAAGCCTATAGCTAAAGCTACACCGACACCTACACCTAAAGTCATACCGAAGCCTATAGCTAAAGCCACACCGACATCTACACCTAAAGTCACACCCAAGCCTATAGCTAAAGCCACACCAACACCTACAGTTCCAGTCGGTAATTTACCTTGGAACCGTCGTCAAGAAATTAAATTGGGAAAGGGAACGCAACTACCAACAGGTATTCCATCAAATCGACCAGTTTTAGAACCTGAAAACAGAGAAACTCCAGCGACTTCCACTACGGACACTCCAGCAACTTCGGCTAGGGAAACTCCAGCAACTTCGACTAGAGAAACCCCAGCGACTTCGACTAGAGAAACCCCAGCAACTTCAACTAGACAAACTCCTGCAACTTCAACTAGACAAACTCCTGCAACTTCGACTCGAGGAGCATCGGTAGCAATAGTAGCTCCCTTATCTAGAAATGAAGTGATTAGCTTGATCCAATCAAAAGGATTCCGACAAGATGCTTTACCCGATGTTATCGCTTTATACAGGGGAAGCAACACAAAACAATTAGACCCAAGTTTTCTTGTCTCCAATTCGGAACTTGAGCCAGCACAACTCTTGGCAAGCTTGATAATTGACCAAAATGGCAACTTTCAACAGGCTGTAGTTCTAGAAATAGAACCAGCAAAACTGCAAAGTGAAAAAAGTACATACGAGCAAGTCTTGAGGGAAGTTTTTAAAACAGAAAACTTTCTTGCTGCCCACAATAACGATGGCACAAAACCAGAATTGAGCAATTTGTATGTCAGGATCAAAATGCAACCCGCAAATTCCAACTGAATGCTTGAATTTTTACAGAAACCGTGTTAAATTTATAGGGTTGGAAATTTGCGGGCGTAGTTTAGTGGTAAAACTATAGCCTTCCAAGCTATTAATGCGGGTTCGATTCCCGCCGCCCGCTTAGAAAAACTCTCAAACATAAAGATACTTTTGCAAAAACTAAGTCTGAATCTTGGTAAAATAACTAGTTAAACAGTCATTCATAATTTTGCAGTGTGCATAAATAGCTTGACAGTAAGAGTAGCCAAATTCAAGACGGTATGAGGAATCGCGAAGACTTTAGTTCAACGACATCCACATCCTAGGTATTTAGCTACTTTTTGTTTGATAGTTGGCAGGAATCTGGAAAACGCCCAATAAGTTTTGATTTTTTGAATTTAGAATTGCTGCTAATTGAGATTTTCTAGGCGAATGCGTGGATCGGCTGCTTTGAGCATCAAGTCGGCGATTAAATTGCCAACAATCAGCAGTACTGCGCCCATTATCAAGCTTGCCATTAATAAATATAAATCTTGAGCTTGTAAAGCTTGTAAAGCCAATCTCCCTAAGCCAGGCCAGTTGAAGAAAAATTCGGCGATGAAGGCACCATTTAATAAACCAGCTAATTCAAAACCCAATAAGGTAATTAGGGGATTTATAGCGTTGCGGAGTGCATGAACGTAGATGACGCGGTTTTCTGGCAAACCTTTGGCACGAGCCGTTTGGATGTAGTCTTGACGCAGAACATCCAATAATTCGCCGCGAGTGATGCGTTGCAAACCAGCAAAACTAGTAATTGAGAGTGCGATGGTGGGTAAAATCATGTGCCAGCCGATATCTAAGATTCTGCCAAACCACGACAGTTCTGAGTGATTGATGCTAGTCATGCTACCTACTGGGAACAGCGGCGAGGTGATTTGGGCTAAAACCAACAGCGCTAAGGCAGTGATGAAACTAGGAAAGCCTTGTCCAGCGTAACTAATCACTTGTAAAATCCGGTCTGCTGGCTTATTTTGTTTGACAGCGGCAAAGATCCCTAAAGGGATGGCGATCGCCCATGTGACAATTAAAGATGCGATCGCTAATAGCAAAGTAGCTGGGACTCGTTCCCACAACAGCGATGCAACTGAACGTTGATAAATAAAACTCGTGCCAAAATCCCCTTTGGTCAAGATTCGCCATAGCCACAGCCCAAATTGCTCTGGCCAAGACTTATCCAGACCAAACTGCCGTTTGATTTCCTCAATTCTTTCAGGAGATATTTTCGGATTTTGCCGCAGCGTATCTACATAATCACCGGGAGCGAGTTGAATGATGAAAAACGACAACGCTGAGGCTAACAATAAAGTTAGTAGTGCCTGCAATAGCCGCTTTGCCACATAAACAAAAGTTTCGCTCGTGACTAGCCCGATTAGCCAATCCCGACCTGTCTCCAAGGAAATTTTCGTAGATGTCATTTATATTTTGTCCTTTGTCATTTGTCCTACCCTGCGGGTTCGCCTTTGGCGTTCTCGTAGAGTAGCCGCTGGCGCGTCTATGTCCCTCGTCATTTGTCTTTCGTCATTTGCCAGTTGTTTTGCTATTGACCAATGATTAATGACTAATGACCAATGACTAATGACTAATATTCAATTAAAGAGATAATCGGCACGTCCGGCAAATATGTACGCCCTTGTAAATCCCGTAGCTCGATAATAAACCCAAATCCTACTAGTTCGCAGCCAATTTTCTGCACCAATTTAGCTGTGGCACTCGCAGTTCCACCCGTGGCAATCAAATCGTCCACAATCAAAACTCGGCTACCTTGGTGTAAAGCGTCTTGATGCACTTCTAGGCAATCTGTACCATACTCTAGTTGATATTCAATTGAGTGAACGGCTGCTGGTAACTTTCCTTTTTTGCGGATGGGAATAAAACCAGCTCCTAATTTATAAGCCAGAGGTGCACCAAAAATAAATCCCCTCGACTCCATACCAATGACATAATCAGCTGTTATTTCAGCTTCATTGCATTTTTGTGTTAAAAAGTCAATAGTATAGCGCAGTCCCTCTGGATCGCGCAGTAACGTAGTAATATCCCGAAATAAAATTCCGGGTTTTGGGAAATCTGGAATGTCACGAACGAGAGACTTTAAATCCATAAAATGGGGAATAAAGGAGTAGGGAATGGGGAATGAGGTAGAAAAATTAATAAGCAATGCCTAATAGAACTCTTGAAGAGGCTGCGCCAACGGCAACTCTTGGAGACGCACTTGCGTTCGTGGTTCCTGAGCGTAGTCGTTCGCGTAGCGTCCCGCAGGGAAGGGCAGTACAAGTGCCCAATGTCCAATTTCAGATACCTGAAAAATCGTACACTATAATGTCATACGCTGGGGGTCAATTGGAGGTCGAGGCTAAACCTTCGCCTTTCATTGACGATAATTAGAATCTAAATCAAGCTAGAAAAGGTATTTCACTAATAAATGAGGTGAATTTAGTGATGTTTTAAAATTTTGATTTCAATATAGGGAAAACTTTGAGTAGAAAGAGTTAAGTAATGTATATATCAGGTAGTCATGCTACTGCCACAAGTCTAACGCTCAAGTCTTGGCTACCGATCTTAAATTTGTTTTATCTAGTCTGTTGGAACCGCACAAGGTATTTATAGAATGAATGTTTCAGCAAGTTTAACGCCGTTCAACAGTCCAACCCAAGACTCACTGCCGATGATTCTGGACACTTTACCAGATCCTGCGATCGCTTCCAAAACGTGTCCTCGGAGAACCAGGCTGCAAATTGACCTGATTTTACTGGCAATTGAAGCTTTAGAGCTTGGTGGTTCGGAAGCAATCTTGGCTTTTGCTCAAGAGTTGGATCTGAAAGGAATTGTTAAAGACAGGGTGAATTTATGGCGGATGCGTAGCTCTAACCCGCTACGAAGAGCGCACATGCGCCGTCCCTTAACTATTATGGAAGCAAAAGCTTTGGTGGTCATTGCTTGCTACATAGCACGGCGTTTAACTGTTGTCATCCGCCAGTTATTAATGATATGTCAACAAATGGAAGAAAAACAGATTCCATTAGAACAGAATTTACGGCTATCTAATTATTTAGAGCGGTTTAGAGCGCATTTTAAAAGCCGGATGAATGCTCGACGTTCTGGTGTACTAGCATTAACTTCTGATGAAAAATTAGATGCGCTAGCAATAAATTTGTTAGGACAATTACTATTTTGTACTGGTACTGCTGGAATGCAGCGGTTCTGGATTAGTCTTTTTGACGGTGAAGTGGAATGAATATTCAACGTAAGTACAGTCTACCTAATTGTACTCTTCTTTTAGAAGGGTTAAGTGATGTCACTAGGGCTGCACAGTTCCAGGAAATGCGCCCAGAATTATCAATATTGGTAAATGCAGAATGCTATTTATCTGGTTACAATCAACCCTTAACCGGAGGGCGAGAATTTTTTGAAAGTTTGGTGAGGGCTGTTAGTGGTTACGCCCAAGAATTTCTGAGTAGTGTACCCAATCCGCAAGCACACAACCAGGAATCGGAGCTAGTAGAGTTTCAAAAAATTGACGGCAACCACCACAGGTTAATCATACATTCAGAGAATGCTCCAGAGGGATTTGAGTCTCACTCTAATAATTCTAAACGTCTGCCTATTGAAATAGATTTGAATACGGTACAGTTGTTTGATTTAGTAGAAGCAGTGGATCAGTTTTTTGCTGATACCCAGACTTTACCAGAATTATCTCTAGAACTACAACCAGTTACTAGACGCTATGGCGGTGCTAGTCAGGCTGTAATCAGGCAGGCTATTCCTGCTGCTGTGGGAGTATCAAGTTTAGCAGTAGCGGCGATCGCATTTAACTTGATTCCACCTCCCCAAATTCGTCCACCGCAGCCTAAGCCAGATGAGCAAACTAGCTCTACAACAAAGAGCCTTAATCCTCCAGCATCAGCGGCTGCAACACCCATCGAGGCTGCAACACCTACAGCAACACCCACAGCCAATGAAAAGCCAGTAGTCAAAGATTTAGAAGCACTTTTAAATACAGTTCCAGAAATTACCGATCCATCCCAGCTGCGTGCATTGAATCGTCAAGTGTATAACCAAGTTCATCCAGCTTGGACTAAGCGTTCAGGATTGCAACAGGATTTGATCTATCGTTTGGGTGTAGCTGCGGATGGTGCGATCGTTGGTTATAAAGCGGTGAATAAAGAGGCCAATCAAGGAGTCGGGCAAACTCCTCTACCTAACCTACTTTACAATCCTGCTAACCGCGCTCCCATTTCTAATGAACCGATAGCCCAATTCCGAATAGTGTTTACTACAAATGGTGTGCTGCAAGTTAGCCCTTGGCGAGGATATGCTAAGACACCAGAGGTAGTCGGTGCAAAAATTACTGACTCTAATATCACTAAAGGTTTAAATAAAAAGCTTTATAATACAGTTCGTGAAACCTGGAGTGGCACTCCCACCTTTACGCGAGATTTGAAATATCGGGTAGCAGTCAACAAAGATGGTGTAATTGCTGACTATGAACCACTTAATCAAGTCGCCTTTGATTATTTCCGAGAAACACCTCTTCCTAAGATGTTTAACGCCATCTATGGTTCTAATGTAGCTGCTCCCAATGACAAAGAACCTCTAGCCCACTTCCAAGTTATATTCAAGCCTAACGGCAAGCTGGAAGTCACTCCTTGGAAGGGATATCAGTAATTAGGCATGGGGTATGGGGCAAGAGAATTAAGTTGCTATTCCCTGTGCCCTACTCTGAGCAATAACATACCTCGCTTGCCGCCGACGCTATCCACTTTTTCGTTCAGAATTCAATTCTGTTAGCGGATAGCTAAGGTTTAGCCCATTCTGACTCCTGATATCATGTCGGTTTGATTACTTACTAAACATCCAAGAACCCCACCCCGCCAAAGCTATGCTTTGCTTTGTCTCCCCTCCCCGCCGGCGGGGAGGGGTTGGGGGTGGGGTGCAATGACTGTGGCAATCACAACTAATTACCCGAACATGATATGACTTCTGAATTCTGTTTTGATAAAGGTATTAAATATAGATACACAACCTTATTCCTAACGTATTAAATCAGCGCGGGGTTTAAAGGTTTCAATTTGCCGTAACTTTTCGTAAAGCTCCCGTTCTTCTTGACTAATATTTTTCGGTGTAACTATTTGAATTTCTACTAATTGATCGCCACGTTTACCGTCATCGTTAGGATAACCTTTATTACCTAGTCGAAATTTTTGACCAGACCTAACGCCGGGAGGGGTAGTCATTTTCACAGGGCCATCAAGAGTAGGTGCTTCTACCTGTCCTCCTAAAACTGCCTCGCTGGGAGTAACAGGTACTTGGCAGACGATATTTAAACCTTCTAACTTAAATAATCGATGAGGTTCAACGGTAATTTTTAAGTATAGATCGCCACCACCAACGCCTTGGTTCCGCAAACGAATAGTTTGACCTGTTACCATCCCTGGAGGCATATTAACTTCTAGCGATCGCCCATCTTCTAAACGAATCCGTTCATTGCCACCTTGATAAGCTTTTTCTAGTGGAAGCGTTAATCTGGCTTCTATATCTCGGCGGGTTGTGCGAGGTGGTGGAGTATTAACTGTATAGGCAACTTTTGTTCTGGGGGAACGGAACGGATCGCTATTATTGCCATTACTAGAGTTATTTGCCGCACTCTTATTTTTGACACCAATAACTTGATTAATAAAACTTTCAAAGTCGGAGAATTGGCTGGGATCTAAGTCCTGATTGCCGTTGCGATCGCTAGCGCCACTCTGCCAAGTTTTAGCCTTTGGTGCTTGTTTGTTGCCTGCAAAGTCTTTTTGCTTCCAGTAGCGGCTAAACTGGTCGTATTGCGATCGCTTGGCTGGATCGGAAAGAACTTCATAAGCCTCGCCAATATCCTTAAATTTTTCCTCAGATTCTTTGTTACCCGGATTTAGATCGGGGTGATATTGCCTTGCTAACCGCCGATAAACCTTTTTAATTTCCTCACCAGAGGCATCTTTAGATACTCCTAAAATTTCGTAGTAATCGCGAAAGTTCGGCAAATTTTGCATAGTTCAGTTATTTAAATTTTAGATTTTAGATTTTGGATTAATTAAGAGTTAGCAGAGGAAAGTTATGAGTTATGAGTTAGGAGTTAGGAGTTATGAGTTGAAAGATTTAATTTTTAACTCCTCACTTCTAACTCCTAACTTTTCTCACAACCAATCATTGTCTTCTTCATCATCCCAGTTATCTTGGTAGCTGGGGCGGGATTTGCGTGGAGGACGGCTTTCATAAGAGGAAGAACGATTATCGCGGCTATAATCTCTGTCATAGTCTCTACCGTAATCTTTGCCATAGTCTTTACTGTATGAGTCGCGTTCTCGATATGTATCTCTGGGAGATTCGCGTTCTCGTTCTTTATCACCGCCAGTAAAGATGTCACGGATAGTCCCAAACAAGTCGTCATCTTCATCTTCAGCATAAGTCTGGCGGACTTCCCGATTTAGCTCATAGAGAGCATCTTGCAAGTCGGCGTAGGCTTGATCGATACCGCGATCGCTATTTTCCTGAAGACTCTCCTTTAGTTGTCGGCAAATATTATCAATTCTTTGGCGACGACTGCGACCAAACTGCATACCAAATTCCAGCGCGACTTCTCTAAGTTGTCGTTCTGCTTGGAAAATCAACGCCTCAGAACGAGTTCGCTTTTCTATTCTTTCTTTACGTTCGCGATCGACATCAGCATATTTTTGAGCGTCTTGAATCATCCGATTCACTTCCGACTCGTTCAAGGTGGAAGCGCCTTGAATGGTGATACTCTGCTCTCGTCCAGTGGTTCTATCTAGGGCTGTTACTTGTAAAATCCCATTAGCATCAATATCAAATGACACTTGAACTTGGGGAATTCCTCGTGGTGCTGGTGGGATGCCGTAGAGCTTAAACCTTCCTAATGACTTGTTGCTTGCTGCCATTTCCCGTTCGCCCTGAACTACGTGAATTTCCACAGTGTTTTGGTTATTTTCAGACGTGGAAAAAATATCAGAACGACGTACTGGGATGGTAGTGTTGCGGGGGATAAGTTTTTTCATCACACCGCCGATGGTTTCCAATCCCAGAGAAAGCGGTGTGACATCCAAAAGCAGCACATCTTTGAGTTCGCCGGCAAGAATTCCTGCTTGAATTGCTGCGCCTACGCCCACGACTTCATCGGGATTAACGTTCTCGTTTGGTTCTGTGCCAATTAAGTCCCGCACAAGCTGCTTTACCATTGGCATTCGTGTAGAACCGCCAACTAACACAACTTCTTCAATGTCTCTAGGTGAAAGTCCGGCATCTTTGAGGGCGCGTTTGACTGGTGTCCGCAATCTTCCTACCAAATCACCACACAAACCTTCAAATTGAGAACGAGTTAAACGAGTTTCTAGATGTTTCGGGCCATCTTCCGTGGCAGTGATGAAGGGTAAATTAATGTCGGTGACACTGACAGCAGAAAGCTCAATTTTGGCTTTTTCCGCGGCTTCCATCAGACGTTGCAAAGCTTGGCGATCGCGTCTTAAGTCTACCTCTTCTGTTTCCAGAAATTGCTCTGCTAACCAATCTACTATTATTTTGTCAAAGTCGTTCCCACCAAGTTGCGTATCTCCACTGGTAGCCTTGACTTCAAATATCCCATCGCCTACTTCTAAAATAGATACGTCAAAAGTACCACCACCCAAGTCAAATACTAAGATCGTCTCCGTGTCACCTCGATCCAATCCATAAGCCAAAGATGCCGCAGTCGGTTCATTAAGAATCCGCAACACTTCTAAACCAGCAATTCTGCCAGCATCACGGGTTGCCTGCCGTTGAGAATCATTAAAATATGCGGGTACTGTAATCACTGCCCCAGTGACTGGTTCACCCAAATAGCGACTAGCATCGTCTGCCAATTTCTTCAGCACCATTGCCGAAATTTCTTCTGGGGCGAAATCTTTATTCATACGAGGACAGGCAATTTTAATATTACCTACTTCGTCTTTGCGGATGGTGTAGGGCACACGCTTAGAATCTGCATTAAGTTCGCCATACTTCCGCCCAATGAAACGTTTAACTGCAAAAAAGGTATTTTGGGGATTGAGGACGGTTTGTCGCCGTGCCATTTGCCCAACCACCCTTTCACCTTCTTTGCTGAAGCCAACTACGGAGGGGGTTGTTCGCATTCCTTCTGCATTGGCAATCACCACCGGCTTGCCACCCTCCATAACGGCGACTACTGAGTTGGTTGTACCCAAGTCGATGCCGACTACCTTGCCCATGCGTTACTTTTCTCCTAAAGTGTCTTATATATTTATTATGATTGGGCGGAACTACCTCTAGCTTTGTGCTAAAAGATAAAAATACCTCAATGTATAATACTCATCATTAAGGCAGTAAGCTAAGAAGTGCAGCTAGAGGAGATAGTTGCAAGACTAGGATAGCATTGAGACGGTTGGTGTGCCCAAGCAGCCTCAATTGTTGATATCCGCCTATTTCTGTTTAAGTTATCTGCAAATTGGTAAGTTAACCTTAATAACGCTTGCTCTGCTTTTTTGAGTGCCTGAAAATTCTAATATTATTGCTACTACTTAAAAGATTTGAATTTAACAGAGCGATTACAGACTTCCTTGAGTGAGATAGCGCGAGAACGCGATCCTTACATGGCAACGGCTGGGCACTTTTTTGTCCAAGAATACATCCGCCAGGAATTTTCCCAATGGGGGAGTGTGGAAATCCACACCTTTGAAGTCAGAGGTAAAACTTGCAATAACCTGATATTAAATTTACCATCCCAAGCTAGAGGGCAAAAAAAGGATTTACTGCCGATTTTAATTGGCGCTCATTATGATGGGGTTCCAGGAACAGTTGCGGCTGATGATAATGCTACAGGTGTGGCAGTCTTACTGGAATTGGCGAGAAAGTTTGCTGCCCAAGCTGTCAAATATCCCTTAAGGCTGGTTGCTTTCGATATGGAAGAATACGGCTTACTGGGTAGTGCTGATTATGCAGCCCTGTTACATCAACAAAAGCAACAGCTACGCTTAATGATCTCATTAGAGATGCTGGGCTATAAGGATTCTACACCTGGTTCCCAAAGTTACCCTCCTCTTCTGGAACGCTTCTACCCAGATACAGGTGATTTTATCGCTTTAATTGGCAACTTGCGAACATTACCTGACCTAATTGGGATGAGCCGTAATATTCGCAAAGCTGGCGTATCTAGTCAATGGCTACCCGTGCCGAATCGAGGTTTAATAGTTCCCCAAACCAGACTTAGCGATCATGCACCATTTTGGGATTTGGGTTATCCGGCAATGATGGTGACAGATACGGCATTCTTACGAAATCCACATTATCACAAAGCTAGTGATGCGATCGCTACTTTGGATTTAGATTTTCTTACTCGTGTATGTGAAGGGTTGGAAATTGCGATTCGGCGGTTGTGAAAAGATATTTTATCTTATATCTGATGCGTGAATATTGGATTTTTCACCTCACTTACTTGTTGCAAACTTGTGTATATTTTTTATTAATCAATATCTTCTACTTTTTTCAATTGGTTATGCTATCTTGCTGATGCGATCGCGCATTGGGAGTTAAAGTAATTAAATCGTCAATATTATGCTTCATTGTTTCACAAATTGCGTCTAATGGTAAATCATTAGCGTCATAACCAAAGGGGTTTTCTATCTCTAAGCCAATCGCTTCAATGCCAAACAAAGTGAACCCAACCAAAGCAGAAACTAAACCTGTCCACCAACCAAGACTGTCTACTATTTGAAATGGTAGCAAAAAGCAATATAGGATCAGTAATTGCTTCAAATGAATAGCATAAGCAAGCGGCATAGGCGTTTTTAAAATACGTTCGCAAGCACCTAAATTATCCACAAGACTATTCAATAATTCTTGCAGAGATGTTAGCTGGTAGCTATTAAGACAATTCCGATCGTACTGTTGCTGTAAATAATCTCCTATCCAAAAGGCAACTTCTATAGGAGGATTATTCATAATCTTCAGTTTTATGTACTTAGTAGATGGCATTAAGTCTTCTAACTCGCTATTGACACCTTCTCCTCGCAAATGTAGTTTAGTTGTTACAGCAAACGCTACCAATAAGTTTAATGCCGTAATTTTATTGTCTTTATCTTCTGGTAAAATTTCATCAACTGATACCCAAATTTGCCTTGCTAAATTTCGGGTGTTATTTACTATAGAACCCCAGCATTTTCTTCCTTCCCAAAATCGCTCATAAGCAGTATTTGTCCGAAAGACAAGTAACAAACCTAAAACAATACTAGGAATCACATTTGCTAAGATTGGCTGGGATACAGGTTTTTCAAAATGGTGAAGCAGAGAAATTAAAAATCCGAAAGCTCCACACCATAAAATATGTTTTAAAATTGCTTTCATTACTGAACCTTTAGGTTGTAATGCTGTGCGGAACCATTTGATTTTTTCGTTCATCATGTATTCACCCTAATAAAATATTTATTGAACCGATAAAATTAGCATTTCTTAGCTTAAAAATAACCATTATAAAAATAACATAATTAGCAAAGAGATACTTGAAAATTATTTTTCATAAGAAGATAATATACTGCTATCTATGTATTTTCTTCTAGTTTACGTTAGACAATTTAAAGTCAAGTTAAATATTTATTATTAGGACTGAAGCAAACATTATATAAAATTCAAAAACAATGCTAAGGATGGCTACAACTAAGGGACAATTGTAAAGAGATGTAAATATTTTCTAGTGGCAGCATAAATTCCGCATTTTATCCCGATAAATCTATGAAAGAAAAGGTATATTCCTATCGATAATGTTCATACAGCATTAGTCGGTATCATGTACCCCAGTAAATCAAAAAGTTCTAACCTGTAAAAATCCTGCCCTGTAAATTAAATGTCTAGACATAACTTATTTGGTTATGTCTTTTTTATTGTCGTTAGTCTCAAAACGTTGAATTTCAATCAAATAACCATCAGAATCGCGGAAAAAACAATGGTAAATGTTGTACTTTTCATTTAGTGTCGGTGGCTTTTCAAATTCGACGCCACGTTCTTTGAGATATTCAAACCATTCATCCACCTGCTGTGTTACTAGGGTAAAAATGACACTTGATTGCTTATCGGTTGGAGGACTTAATTTTTCGCTTGCTTGACAAAATCCTAAGTATCCAGAACCACTAATAGTATAAATTCGGCAGGTTCCTTGGTCAAGCCATAACTCCAAGCCTAGCTTTTGTTCGTAGAATTCTGTAGATGCATTGAGATTATGGGTAGAAAGGAAGGTAATTTGCTGGTCTATTTGCGGATGAGTAGACATAAAACACATTTGAGTATATACCCTAACGACATCGGGCGATCGCAGATGTAAAAATTGATTGATGTTAGAAACCTGTTACTGCTCCAGACTGCCTTAAGTGCATCTGGAGTTTCTTTTTGGAAAAAGCCATAAAAATTTTCCCAATCATCCTGATATGCCAAAACATGGCTGAATAAGGATGCATACTGAATTATCTATATTTAACACGGGCATCACTTATTGATGTACCCCTCCTGCCAAGCAACTCTCGCAAAACAGCCTCAGCTTATCTGGGGCTGTTTTGCGTTATTTCCCACAGGGAAGGAGTGCAAACGAGAATCCTCAAACACTTTTATCTACATTTGAGTGTATACCCGGATGACGTAGGATTTTCTCAGGGTGAAAATTTGGTATAGGTAAATGCGTATCTTTCCTGACTCCAGATTTGTCACAAACATTTCTGGAGTTTTTTCATGATTTCATTACTGAAGTTTGAAATCAGCAATCTAGTCTAGACTCTAAATTGCACCAGACAGTGCAAATAGTTTAACAAAAACTTCTGCTGTAGATATTTTGCAACTGTGGGGTATGGATATACAAAGATTTATCCGTAAAATTGGAGGATGTTCGAGTGAAATTATGGAGGAAGTTGCTACTGCTATTGCTGCCGTAGTTGAGTATTATTAGTGATTTATATAATTTATTTATTAATGTCCATATTAAAACTATAGGGTGCGTCAACATAATGTGACGCACCTTGAATTACCTTACTATTTTTTGTTTTCTTTCCCGAAGTGATAGGCTCCTAAAGCAGCCCCTATTCCTAATACAGCAGGAGCAGCAACGCCAACAGCAATAGCAGCACCTCCTCCTACAATAAGAGCAGCAGCACCTCCTCCAGCAGCAGCAACTCTATTCACTTGCTCACTTTTATGATTGCCTGTTTTGCAATAATAGGCAAAATGCTCACAGTTGTTAGAAGTGCGCGAGTATTTGTCCTCACCTAATCTGGTTTTTGCCCTTTGGACTACAATTTCATCTGCATCACACTTTCCATACTCCTTGACATGAATTGTCTTCCCTTCGGCAAACGCAGTCTTAGAAACTAGACAAATTCTTTGCCCATCATAATGAATGACAGTTCCCTCTCCACAATCAATTCCATGATGAGTATAAGTATTGCCGTTCTTCCAAATGTAGATATGATCGCCTTTAACCATAATTTACCTCTTCTTTTGGACTACATTCTTTGTAATACTTTAGGTACAGATTATGAGGAAAATAATTTATTTGTCAGTAGTAAAAGCCGTAAAAATTTCCGATAAAGTTAGAGCAAAATATTTAAATATACAGTTAGAAAAACTAGAATTTTATCTAAGTATATTTTGGGTTATATAAAGAGAAAAATATGAAGTCAAGAAGAAGTGCGATCGCACCTATCCTTATTGATTAGACTCAGAAGAAAATAGTTAAGCGATCGCACTCCCAATTTGGACTAAATCAAAGTGCGATCGCACTAAATATAAATGTTTATTTTGTTGTATATGTCACAAAAATATCTTTTTTCATTTCAACTTCTGCTGGAGCATCGGGATTATAAACTGGTGATAATAAAAAGCTAGCAAACGACGGTAAAGGAACTCCAGTTTTAGAACCACATGAGGGATAAAATAATGTGTAAAATGGCTCGGCGACAGAAGGAGTACTAAGTTTAACTTCCATCGCAGTTGCTAAAGCCTGAGCGCGGCTTTGAGCATCTTTCATCGCTGATTGATAAACTGAACTCTGCAAAGCTTGACAGTCGTTTACTGCATAGTCAACACCCACACTCTTGACGGAAAGGTTTTCGAGATCGCTCGTTGCTTTGTTCGCTGTAGCAACAATTTCCTGGACGCGATCGCGCGTTGGTTTTTCCAGTCTTACCAATATCTTGGCGTTATTTTCACTGGCATTAGGATTAATTTGCACTTGAATTTTATCAGCCTTAATGCCTTTAGCAACTAAGCTATCCACTACAGGCTGAAGAGTTGCTTTAGTTAGAGATTTTTTGCTTGGTAAAGGTTCTGCTGCTGTTTTGTAATTATAAAGTAGAGTTGGTGACGATATGCCACGGGTTTCGGGTAGAGATGATCGTTGGATTTGTAACTCATCATTACTACCTCCGCTACTGAATACCAATTCAATATCAGCTGTATCTGCTGGCACTCTCACTACCCCTTGACCAATTACCATTAATGAATGGCGATCGCTTGCTGGCGGGTAAAACAATTGGGCATTAGTGACTTTGGGTGTTAATGCTTCCACTGCGATACTCACGGAAATACTTAGTATTAGAGCAGTTATTTTTCTCATATCCTGGGAATATCCTTTGAACTTGGTAATTGTCAAAGTTTACACCTCAAGAGGAATCTACTTAAAAAAATATTGAGCTAATTCCACGACTAAAAGCTATGGGATTAGCTCAAAAATTAAAAATTCACTGCGGGCGTTATGATATCTCAGCAGAGAGCCAAATCTCGTTAGAACTATTAACCAAACCAGTGAGAGGGTTCACAAGCTGGTTGAACTGTTTCAGAAACACGATGGCTAATCCAATCTGACTTTTCTTGAACGATTAAACAAATACCTTGGTGAATCAAATTTTGTAAATGTAGTTGCTGCTCTAAGGGTTTACGAGGCAATTTGTAATAAGCCAAGCTTCCTTGTTCAGCCTCCGCTGGAATCTGTTCATCAGACATGATGCTGTAAAAGGAGGGAATGCGATTGAGGACGAAAGTAATTAGCTCTTGGCGTAAATCAGGAATCGCAAAGGCTTGTTGATATGGATGGGATGGATATGTATTCAAAACACTTTCAATCTCTCCCACTATTGATTGTTGTGTTAAATTGACTACCGTTTTCATGGTTTTTAAACTCCTTTTTTAATCAATTCAATGCTTCTTGGAGAAAATAACTTTTTTAGATGGCAATGTCGTGATGACAATCAGTTCAAACTAACTCGACTTACAGATGCAATCAACCCCGAAACTAGCCTCTTATCTTGGTACAATCTCAGACATTTGGATTTGCTTATTTTAGTTAAAGTTTATGCTGTCTCACAGCATGACTTATTAAAACAGCGTCCAACAAGCTGGTAAGTTACCGACATTTTATATTTATAATCCTAATTATTTCAAATCTCTGCCTTTTTGGCAGAAATCTACATAAAACGCAGTATAAAAGTTAGGGGATCAAGATTAACAGCAATAAAACAACCTGAATTAGGAACAAGTTTTTCATGAAGTTAAGCTTTTTGGGTAATCAGCATCACTTTTTAGGTTCGCAGCAAAATTTGCTATTTCATCTAAAAAACTTATTTGTTGCACTTTGATTTGGTCGGTCAGAAAAATAGCGACTCACTATAGTGCAGGATCAGTCTAGCGACAGATGAAATGATCGGGCAAAAACGTTTAAAAAGTTCACATTATCGAAAGGGAGATGATGCAACTGATTATTAATTTCATCAGCCGCAGCTAATCCAGAAAGCATCGCACCTTCGACAAGATTGCCGCCACACCAATCACCGCAGCAAACTAAAGGTAAAGGAGTTTTGGCAGACAAAAAAGCTTCGTGCCAAGGACGGCTAGGAAAGGCATAACGCCAACGATGTACTTGCATCCATTCGGGAGTATTGAGCCAAGGAAGAGATAGAGATTCAGCTGCTCGTTGCAACATCACTTGTCCAGCAGATTGTAAATCCTGTGATTCTAGATGACGTTGGGCAAAATCAGCGCTACTTTGCACTACAAAATGTGGTTGTTGAGGGTTGGGACGTTTGCTACTGTCCAAACCAATCCATGCTAAATCAGCATCATCCACAAAAGTTAGGGCTTTCCACTGAGGGAGGGGTTGGGATGTAGAAGGATATCCCGCGATCGCACTAATCGAAGGATAAAATTCTACAGAACGCAAGTTATCAAGAAAGGCTGCATCCAATACACTCTCACCCAAAGGTTCCAACAGCATCACAGCTTGGGGTGCAGGAATAGCGACGACTATAGCTTTTGCAGTTAATTCTTCGTTACTAGATTCGAGAGTCAAACGCCAGCTATTTTCAATGGTTGGGGTAATAGCGATGACACGCTGATTCAGTAATATTTCTAAACCTGGGGCGAGGGATTTAGCGATCGCACTCATTCCCGCAGGTGCAACATAACGCGGACTGCGGTTTTTCGGTTCAGATAAAGGAGCATCTGCTGTGAGTTCGTAAACCTCATCTGTCCAAACTTCCAGGATACGGCGATCGCCCAATATCTCTACAAAACGTCTAAATAATTCACCCTTTGGCTTCAGGTAACAAGCCCCATGATCTGCCAAAGTTCCATGCAAGCGGCGTGTAGCTAGTCTTCCTCCCAAACCACGCGACTTTTCCACCACTACCACCGAATATCCAGCTTGACTTAACTGCTGGGCACAGACTAAACCGGCAATTCCGGCACCAATCACTGCAATATCAGTCATGAGTCAATAGTCCTTTAAGAGAAGGCAGGAGGCAGAGGGCAGAAGGCAGGAGGAAAGAAGTATGATTGATTACTTTAATTCTGAGTCATTACCCAGTTTAAAAAGAAGATACTGTCTACAACCTAAGTCCAATGCAGTTGCGCGTGGGTTACTCCTGCCTTCTATACGTAGGATTATATTAAATGAGATTGAGTTACTTCTGCCCCCTGCCCCCTGCCTCCTGCTATTATCAAAGGACAAAATTACTACTAATGACTGCTGAAAGCTAATAGTAGAATAAGGTACATAAAGCTGCACGGAAGGGAGGAAGGGAAATTGGATGAAATGAGGGCGGCGCTAGAGTTAGCGACCGAAGAAGAATTGCAAGACTTAACGGCAATTCTATTTAGTCGTAAGTTCAATCCCTTAGACTATGTACACACACCCGAACCCATCGAAGTGCAAAGCCAAGACCGCAAAGCTTGGTTAGATGCACTAGAGGGACGCTTTCGTTTTTTGGCGGCAGATGGGATGACAGTATTACGGGGACGTACAGGCCAAGTAACTTACCGACAAGCGTTAGTTCAAGTATGTAAATATCTAAAAATTCCCTATTCTCATCAGCTGGCAACTATTGATTTAGAAGCAGAAGTATTTTTGCATCTGCTAGGACAGGTGTGGAAAAAATTGCCTGAACAAGAAAAGCAAAAATTGACTGTACAGGTGCAGCGTCAGCTGCTCAAATCAGAATTAAAACAACCCCTACCACTTTTATTGCAACGTGACCCCTTGGGGTTACTTTTCAAAGGTGGTAGTGCTCTAGGGGTTACTTCTCTTCTCCAGCCACTTGTGCTTCAGCAAATTGCCCGTCAATTTGCCATCCACTTTGCTACTTATGAAGTAGCCAAACAAGCCGCGATTACAGGCACAGAAGCAGCTGCAACGCAATTTCAAAGTTATGTAACGATGCAAATGGCGCAACGGGGTATGACAGTGAGTGCAGCTCGTTATGGGGCAGCCCGCACGATGTTTGCCGTAATTGGACCGATGATGTGGACTTGGTTTATTGCGGATTTAGGGTGGAGAGCGATCGCTACTAACTATGGTCGAATCATCCCTACTATCTTCGCCTTAGCTCAAATTCGCCTCACTCGTGAGGAATGTTGGGAGCCAGCTTGAACAAGGTTTTTGACTATTTCAAATCTCGTTGGCAATCTTCTTGGAACTACTCTCTATGGGCACTGTTAATCTTCCCATTGAGTCCTTTAGTGGGGGCTGTGACTGTAGGTTTTGTCTCATTAATAACTTGGCTGAAACAATCCCGCAAAATTAATCGCCGCCCCCTCAACTGGGGATTTGCCCTGTTGAGTATTTTACTGATCGTGAGTGCTGGCTTTGCCCAAGACAAAACAGCAGCTTTCCTCGGCTTATTTAATTTATTACCATTCTTTTTACTTTTCGCTGCCCATAGCGCTCTGATTCAAACATTTACCCAATTGCGGCAAATGGCTTGGGCTTTGGTAATTGGTTCCATGCCAGTAGCAATTATGGGCTTGGGACAATTATTTTTAGGCTGGAGTTTCAAGTTCCAGTTTGTGTGGGTTGTGTTTAGTTGGACAATCAGACCAGGCGGAAACCCACCAGGTCGTATCGCTTCACTTTTCTTGCACGCTAACACCTTCGCAGCTTATCTAGTAATAGTTTTCACCCTTAGTCTAGGGTTGTGGATCGAACAATGGCGATTGAACATAAAAGGCAGAGGGGAAAGACTTACTGCGCCCCACTCTCCAGTTCCCTTTCTCTTCCTAAGCGTGGCAGTGATTACGAATTTTATTACCTTGATTTTCACCAACTCGCGTAATGGGTGGGCGATCGCTATTTTTGCCTGTTTAGCTTATGCACTCTACCAAGGTTGGCGCATTCTTGTAGGTAGCGTTGCTGCGATCGTTTCTAGTATTCTTTTAGCGGCTTTTGCTCCCTCACCAGTCGCTCACATTTTTCGCTGGGTAGTTCCCGCCTTCTTTTGGGCAAGGTTAAATGACGATATGTATCCAGATAGACCAGTCGCTTTAATGCGAAAAACTCAGTGGGAGTTTGCCTGGTCTTTAGCTCAACAACATCCTTGGACTGGTTGGGGGTTACGCAGTTTTAGTACCCTTTACAGAGCAAAGATGCAGATTCCCTTGGGTCATCCCCATAACTTGTTTTTAATGTTATCTGCTGAAACTGGTTTTCCCAGTACTTTTTTATTTTGTGGCTTACTAGCTTGGATTTTGATTACAAGTGTCCAACTACTCCAAAAGTCAAAATATATAAATACAGGAGACAAATTGATATTTTTCAGTTATCTTCTATCCTTTGTGGGGTGGATCTTATTGAATACAGTAGATGTAACCCTCTTTGATTTTCGTTTGAATGCGATTTCATGGCTAATTTTGGCTGCTATTTCTGGAGTATTACATCGTTATCACGAAAAAGACAGGCTTGCATCTCATCAAAGTTAGCTATTAGTTTTTTCAGTGTATGCACTGGGGACATTGAGAGTTTTAAGTTAATAATATTGTCATATTCACGTCTGTGAGTGTGACTAATACCTAATTGGTCACTGTTGCTGATTGTTGGGAAGGTGTAGGGACACCCATTTGGGGTTTTCCTGCATGACGGGCATCTCTTGTAGATGCCCTTTTGTATGTTTATTTTTTAGCGATTAAGTTGGAATTGGTGTATTAAATTATTGTCCAAGTTTTTGGATTATTTTTGTTTAATTTTCAGTAAAAAATTAAAATATAAGGTGGCTATTTACACATAAAAATGCCATATTTGGAAAAATATCTGGCATATTAAGTAATAAATATGACTTTTAACCGCCGTCAATTTTTGCAAATGACTGGTTCGACTGTTGCGGGATTAGGGTTAAGTCAATTCTTTACGCAAGCCGATCGCTTTGGTAAAGTTCTCGCAAAAAGTACACCACGTAAACTTGCATTCCTGGTTGGGATTAATAAATATCCCGGAGAAGATGCGTTGCGGGGATGTGTTAATGATATTGAATTGATGCGGCATTTGCCCATTTATCGCTTTGGGTTTCAGCCAACAGATATTTTGACTTTGACAGATGAAAAAGCAACTCGTACTGGTATTCTCCAAGGATTTGAAGAGCATTTAATCAAGCAAGCCAAGCCCGACGATGTGGTAGTGTTCCATTATTCGGGACATGGTTCGCAAGTTTACGATCCAAATCCCATAACTGAGGAATTAGGATTAAACGGTACTTTTGTGCCTGTGGATTCGGGTTTGCCTGTTGGTTATCCCGAAAAAAAAGGTACAGTGCAAGACATCATGGGACACACGTTGTTTTTGTTGATGTCAGCTTGTCAAAGTGAGAACTTTACAGCCGTTTTGGATAGTTGTTTTTCTGGTGGGGCGACGCGGAATTACAAAGTGCGATCGCGCCCTGGTAGTAACTCAGTCGAAATCGCAGCCAAAGAAAAAGATTATCAAAGAAAGTGGCTATCAAAACTCAACCTGTCACGCCAAGAATTTATTCGGCGCTATCGGGCGGGAGTTGACAAAGGCGTGGTACTCGCAGCCACAAATGCCGAATAAACCGCAGCAGATGCCCGATTCAATGGTTTCTATGCAGGAGCGTTTAGTTACCCCTTAACACGCTATCTTTGGCAAAATAGCAGCACACCAGAAAAAGCGATCGCAGAAGTAATCGATCAACTATCCCAAGAAGATTACGAACAAACGCCCATCTTAGAAGTAAAACCTGAAAGCGGGTATGAAAAGCAACCTTTCTTTTTTATGAAATCAGCAAATACCACAGCTAATGCGGTGATTACCGAAATCAATGGTAATCGAGCAACACTTTGGCTGGGTGGTGTTGATATCGGCAACATAGAAGAAGGTTCTAAATTTAGGACAATTGCAGCCAATAAAGCTAATTCCCCACAGGTGGAGTTGATATCGCGCAATGGATTAGTCGGAATTGCCACAGTCAAGGGTATTGCGAAAGCAGGGATGCTGTTGGAGGCGATCGCATAACCAAAAAGGGAAGAATACAAGATACCCAACTTTTCAAAGAAATTGGGTATCTATAGCTTTAAGTATCAATAAATAAGATTTTAGAAATGTATCAAAAAACATACTTTATTTTATTTGCAAGTATAGTCTTACTTTCGCAAACAGTAGTTACCATACTTGGAAATACAGAGGCGAGTTTTGCTCAATCTTCAAACACGCGATCGCAACAGACAAAATCTACCACCGCCGACAAATTAGCCGCACCTGCAACAACTAGCGAAGTAGTACGTTCGGCACGTGATATTGGTGTCGTTCTTGAACGGTTGAAGTATAGCCGCGAAGAAGCTGAAGCAATTAGCAAACTGGTAAACAATACTTCTCAACGTTTATCTTCTCTTGATTTTGAAGCTTCGCGCACCACCGCCACCAATCCTAATCTTTCACAGTACCGAATGGTACACTTTGCCACTCACGGACTGATTAACACTGTTAACCCGGAATTATCAGGAATTGTTTTATCTTTAGTCAACCAAAAAGGCGAAGATACCGATGGCTTTCTGCGCCTCCATGATATTTTCAACCTCAATTTACCCGTTGAACTTGTGACTCTCAGCGCCTGCGAAACCGGACTTGGTAAAGACGTAAAAGGAGAAGGTTTATTAGGCTTGACAAGAGGCTTTATGTATGCAGGAGCAAAAAGAGTTGCTGTCAGCTTGTGGAGTGTCAACGATACAGCAACCGCCAGTTTGATGACTAAATTTTACCAACAGATGCTAGAAAAAGGCTTGACACCAGTGGCGGCGCTGCGTGCTGCACAGTTGGAAATGTGGAAGACTCAGCAATGGAAGGCGCCGTATTACTGGGCGGCGTTTGTGGTGCAAGGTGAGTGGCGATAAACAAGGTTGTTGGAGTCAATTTTTCGTGACTGCGGGTAATGAATAGTAGAAGTGTAAGCTCTCTCTCGGTAAAATGAGTGTGTCGGTAACGCAGAAAAGACGCCTCCATAACCAACCTTATGCTCACAACAGCTAACTTTTTTCAGTACACCCAATGGTCAGGTATAGCTACATTGGTATTTGCTGCCTTGACATTTTTGGCTTTTATTCTCAAATGGGGCATCCGCTTTCGGTTGGTGGGTACGACTGGCTTTATGCTGGTGGTGACTGCTGGTTTATTTGGACTCTCAATAGTCCCTTTGAGTCGGACTGTGATTCCCGGAGCAGCTCGGTACACTCTAGTTTATGACAATGGCTCAACACAAGCGGTGATTGCCACATCACCCAAAATTACACCCACACAAGTAGAAGCAACTTTACGTCAAGCAGCTAGCAATCTCTTTTCTTATGGTCGTTCAGGTACACAAGAAGACGAAAATTTGACAGTTCGCGCCCGTACTATTATCCACCCGGAAACAGGGATTTCTGTACCAGTTTACTTGGGTGAGGTCAAGCGATCGCTCGTTTCTCATCAAAATTCCCCGGTAACAGTCAAAATTTACACAGAGAATTTCGCCAAATTGCCAAAACCTACTGCTTAAGAGACAGAGGGCTACGGGAGCAGCACTTTGGCTCCGGTTCCATTGAGCGACTTGTACTGAGCTTGTCCTGAGCGTAGTCGTTGGCGCAGCCTCTCGTAGAGAAGGGCGTAGTCGAGATGCTTGGCACAAGTCAAGGCAAGTCGCTCTGTAACTAAGGAGAAGTAGCAGTCAGTCTTTCCTCATTGGTGTCAACTTAAGCCGAAAACTATATCGGACAGGCGTTTTGCAAATCCCTCACGCCCTCATCCCCTAACCCCTTCTCCCTTGGAAGAAGGGGAATTGAATGTCTAGCTCCTTTCTCACGGATGGGAGAGGGGCTGGAGGTGAGTGCAAAACGTTGTCACCAAGCGGGTTTAGCGTTAAGTTGACACTTATGGTCTTTCCCCTCTGCCTCTTATGCCCAATCCCCAATCTCAGAAAACAAAGTAATTTACCTGTTATCAGGATAACAAAATTTATTTTGTATTTACTGATACATTAATGGTTATATTTAGATTAAGATATTTACACTTTAGTGGTTATACTGTGGGAAAAGGTTAATCAGCGTGCGGGTAATGGGTACTGACAGTTGTGATTTGTCAGTTGTTGTCCTAATTGCCCCTGTTGCCATTTTTAAAATTCTTTACAGTAAATCAAGGGTTGTAGGGGGCATATCTATACACACCTTTACATATATATCTGTAGCTAAGGATTGCATAAAATAGCACGATCTGCCTACACATTATCAATTATCGATTGCTTTTCTTGAGAATCTGACAATGGTAATGTTAATTAATTATACGGTTATTCAAAACTTTGATAGTTCGGAATTTCAGGTCAATGGGTATTTATAGATTCAAGCAATGTCGTCAAACTACTCAATCAGTCGGCAATAGGACTTGTCTATTGAATTGCTTGGCTCAAATCCAGATGGGCTGGGTGGAAGGTTGGAGCCATCCAAAAACCAGCTTGGCAACAAGTATCCTCGATCGCCAGTCTATTTGATTAAGAAATATCAAGGTTTTGACAAACGAGATTATATGCCCAATAATTTTTCTACTCAACCTTCTTTGTCTACTCAAACCTCTAGTTCATTCTTGACGCTCACAGTCTCTCCCGCAAAAGTAATCCGTGGTTCTGGGGTGTTGCAAACAGCCGCAGCAGAGATTGCCTGTTTGGGAAGTCGTCCCTTAATTGTGGCAGGTAAGTCTACTCTCGGTATCAGCCAACAAAATTTACAACCAGTTTTAGAAGCGCAGCAGTTACATAGTGTCCAAGCTTCTTATGGTGCTGATTGCTGCGAAGGTAGCCTGAAATCTTTACAGAAGAAGGCAAAAGAACATAAAGCTGATGTCATTATCGGTATTGGTGGTGGCAAAGCCCTAGATACAGCGAAATTAGTCGCACAGCAGTTACATCTACCAGTGGTGACAATTCCTACTTCCGGGGCTACTTGTGCAGCTTGGAGTGCCTTATCAAATGTTTATTCGGAAGATGGGGCTTTTCTCTACGATGTGGGGCTATCTCGTTGTCCCGATTTATTGATACTCGATTATGACTTGATTAAAACTGCACCACAACGTACTTTAGTAGCTGGAATTGGTGATGCGATCGCTAAGTGGTACGAAGCCTCAGTTAGCAGTGGACACTTGCAAGATACTTTAATTATTGCTGCGGTGCAACAAGCACGAGTTTTGCGAGATATCTTGTTGCAAAAGTCAGCTGTCGCCCTCGAAGAACCACGTAGTGAGGTTTGGCGAGAAGTGGTAGATGCCACTGTTTTGTTAGCTGGGGTAGTTGGGGGACTTGGAGGGGCGCAGTGTCGCACAGTTGCCGCCCATGCCGTGCATAACGGTTTAACTCATATTTCGGGACATGGCAGTATTCATGGCGAAAAAGTTGCTTTTGGGATTTTAGTGCAACTGCGTTTAGAAGAAATGCTACAAGGCAATCAACTAGCAGCATCGGCACGGCAACAGTTGTTAAAGTTCTACACAGAAATTGGACTACCCCAGAAATTAAGTGATTTGGGATTGGGCAATATTACATTAGGCGAATTGCAAACAGCTGCCGAAATGGCTCTAGTTCCTAATTCTGATATCCATCGGCTACCGTTTAAAGTCGCGCCAGAACAGTTGATGGCGGCAATGGTTTCTACCACTGCACCTATAGATAGTAGAGATACTACAAATCGAGTTTCGCCCAAGGGAATGAGTGACGAGGTTTTATGAGTTTAAATTGGATTGTCCCAGCAGAACGCATACAAAAACTACCACCTTATGTATTTGCCCGTTTAGATGAACTGAAAGCTAAAGCACGGGAACAAGGGTTAGATTTAATTGACTTGGGTATGGGAAACCCCGATGGTGCAACGCCAGCACCAGTTGTCGAAGCGGCGATCGCAGCCTTGAAAGATCCTAGCAATCACGGTTATCCTCCTTTTGAGGGCACAGCTAGTTTCCGCCGCGCCATCACTAACTGGTATCGTCGCCGTTATGATGTGGTTCTCGATCCTGATAGCGAAGCCTTGCCTTTGCTGGGTTCTAAAGAAGGATTAACCCATTTAGCACTCGCCTACGTTAACCCTGGTGATTTAGTTCTGGTTCCTTCCCCAGCTTATCCGGCACATTTTCGCGGCCCGGCGATCGCTGGTGGGAAAATCCATAGTTTGATTCTCAAACCCGAAAATGACTGGTTAATTGATTTAGCTGCCATTCCTGATGAAGTTGCAAGACAAGCGAAAATTCTCTATTTCAACTATCCTAGCAATCCCACCGCCGCCACCGCACCCCGCGAATTTTTTGAAGAAATCGTCGCTTTCGCCCGCAAATATGAAATTTTGCTGGTGCATGATTTGTGTTACGCCGAGTTAGCTTTTGATGGTTATCAACCCACTAGCTTGTTAGAAATTCCCGGTGCGAAAGATATTGGTGTGGAATTTCACACCTTATCTAAAACCTACAATATGGCTGGTTGGCGTGTTGGGTTTGTTGTGGGGAACCGCCATGTAATTCAAGGTTTGCGGACGCTGAAAACTAACTTGGATTACGGCATTTTTGCAGCATTGCAAACAGCAGCCGAAACAGCTTTGCAACTGCCAGATGTGTATTTGCATGAGGTACAACAACGCTACCGTACCCGCCGCGATTTCCTCATTAACGGGTTAGGAGAGTTGGGTTGGGATATCCCCAAAACCAAGGCGACCATGTATCTTTGGGTGAAGTGTCCCGTTGGCGTTGGTTCCACAGATTTTGCCCTGAACGTGTTGCAGCAAACAGGCGTTGTGGTTACTCCCGGTAATGCCTTTGGGGTTGCTGGTGAGGGTTATGTCAGGATCAGTTTGATTGCAGACTGCGATCGCTTGGGTGAAGCTTTAAACCGCTTCAAGCAAGCTGGCATCCGCTATCAACCTGAAACTGTAGTCCCTGCTTCAGAAGCGATCGCTGATCTCGTTAGTTGATTAGAGAGAAGAAAACCAATATTACATGACTAAAATTTCTGCTGACGATCTTTGAGATCGTGTAAAAAATACGATTATACGAAGCGACAGCTATTGCAAGTGAACTCTCTAACGTGGACTTCCAGGTTGAGACAACCCGTAGCTATATTCAATAGACTTCTTGCAGAAGTGGGGGAAGGGATAAAGGTATGGAATTTTCCCTTCCCCTTTAACCTTTCCCCAACCGGAAAGCAAAAATAACTTTGCAATCTGTGTAATATCTGCTGTCAAAAGGTAATGTAGCATTCATTGCCCGCAAACCAGGATATTGAATGAAGATGGAGGGCAGTTCGAGTTTACGGAAGACTGCCTTCTGCTTGCTGTCTTTCTTAATAAATACCTAATCTTAAATCCAATATCTAATTTTTTTGCTATGGTGATCCCAAAGGAATTGTTAAGTGCTTACGAGATGTAAATTAAGTGATTAATTTATTACTTGGTATAATAGAATATATGTATTTTGTAGATAAATTATTTATAAAATACATCTTTATTGTTACTTAGTGGGTTGGGCAATACGCGTTTCAATATCTTCTAATGTTTGTAACAATAAACGATTTGCCTGCAATTTCCAACCCCATTTTTGAACTCTATAAGCTAATACAGTTCCAACTACAGACGCTAACAAGCCTATGGGTTGATTTAAAGAAATTCCTAGTAACAAACCTAATCCAGCAATTCCCCAAAATGGTAAGGCAACTGCTTGTCTTTGTTCTTCCACAACTTGGGTAATTATATTAGATTTCATCGTAGCAAGTAATGCTTCTTTTACTTGCTGCTGTTCTGTTACGGATACTGTTAAACCTATTTTACGGCGTAGTTTTTCTATTTTACGGGCATCAGTGCTGTATTCAGTTAGTTCATCTTCTGCCATTTTCAGGAGTCGTTCTAGCTGCGCCATAATTTATTACATCCGGTATTTTGATCGAGTTATTAAACTGAATAATTGTTAATTTTTATTGCTTATATTTTTGGATTTCATCGCCAAATATCAAACTACGCGACAGAATTAAAAATCTCAAGTTTAATATGGGAAAAATAAATATAGTAGCAGTTATGCACTTACAAATTGAGTATAAACTGAAAAGGTAATATTTATGACTACAGTATCTAAAAGCACTTTGTCTCTATCTGCCCAAGAGCGATCGCTCATCTTGTGGTTTGATGAAATTGGGATTGCTGATATCCCAGTAGTTGGTGGTAAAAATGCCTCACTAGGGGAAATGATTCAACAGCTAACACCCAAAGGCATTAACGTTCCCACAGGATTCGCCACTACTGCTTACGCTTATCGTCATTTCATTCAATCAGCGGGGTTAGAAGCAAAGCTACGCAAACTCTTTGCTGACTTGGATGTTGAAGATGTCAAAAATTTACGAGAACGTGGCAAAAAAGCGCGATCGCTATTAATCCACACACCATTTCCTGTAGAATTGCGCGAGGCGATCGCCACAGCATACCATAGTCTCTGCGAACAATACCATGCAGACACAGATGTGGCAGTCCGTTCCAGTGCCACTGCTGAAGACCTTCCCGATGCTAGTTTTGCTGGACAGCAGGAAACTTACCTCAATGTTGTCGGTGTCGAAGGAGTTTTAGCAGCTTGTCATAAATGCTTTGCGTCTCTATTTACCGATCGCGCTATTTCTTATCGCCACGCCAAGGGATTTGACCACTTTAGCATTGCTCTGGCTGTGGGTGTGCAAAAAATGGTGCGCTCTGACTTAGCAACCTCTGGGGTGATGTTCTCTATTGATACAGAAACAGGCTTTAAGGATGCAGCACTAATTACAGCCGCCTACGGTTTAGGTGAAAACGTTGTCCAAGGATCTGTAAATCCCGATGAATATTATGTTTTTAAACCAACTTTAAAAGCTGGTTTCCGCCCAATTATTGATAAAAAATTGGGCAGCAAAGAACTGAAAATGATTTATGATGACGGCTCAAAATTTACGAAAAATGTTTCGGTTTCACCCAGTGAAAGAGGTAAATTCGCTCTAAGTGATGAAGAGATTTTACAACTAGCAAGTTGGGCGTGTTTAATTGAAGACCATTATTCCCAAGTCCACGGCATTTTCACTCCAATGGATATCGAGTGGGCAAAAGATGGGATTACTAACCAACTTTTTATTGTGCAAGCGCGCCCCGAAACCGTCCAGTCACAGAAGACGGGAAATGTGTTGCGGAGTTATCGTTTGTTATTGGGGAATAGGGAATGGGGAACTTGTACTGAGCGCAGTCGAAGTATAGGGAATGGGGAAAATTCCCACTCCTCACTCCCTGATTCCCAATCCTTAATCCCTCTGGTTACAGGAAGTGCAATTGGGGAAGCAATTAGTCAGGGAAAAGCACGCCTAATTTTAGATGTTCAGAAACTAGAACAGTTCCAAGCTGGGGAAGTTTTAGTGACAGAGAGAACCGATCCCGATTGGGAACCAATTATGAAACGCGCCAGTGCAATTGTCACCAATTCTGGAGGCCGCACGTGTCATGCAGCAATTATTGCGCGAGAATTGGGTGTACCTGCGATCGTGGGATGCGGCAATGCTACGGACATCTTGAAACCTGGTCAAGAGGTAACAATTTCTTGCGCTGAAGGTGAAGAAGGAAAAGTTTATCCAGGCTTATTACCTTTTGAAGTTAAAGAAGTTCCTTTAGAGAACTTACCCCGCACCCGCACTAAAATTTTAATGAATGTGGGTAATCCCCAAGAAGCATTGAGTTTATCGGCAATTCCCAACGATGGTGTAGGTTTAGCGCGGACAGAATTTATCATTGCTAACCAAATTCAAATTCATCCAATGGCCTTGATTCACTATGACTCGTTAAAAGATGAATTTGTCAAAGCTAAAATTGCTGATATTACCGCACTTTACGACGATAAAACCCAATATTTTGTCGATAAATTAGCTCAAGGCATTGGTAGAATTGCCGCAGCATTTTATCCCAAATCAGTAATAGTCCGAACCTCAGATTTCAAAAGTAATGAATATGCCAATTTATTAGGTGGACGACAGTTTGAACCCCATGAAGAAAACCCAATGTTAGGTTGGCGAGGGGCGGCGCGTTACTATGATGAAGGCTACAGAGAAGCTTTTGCCTTAGAATGTCATGCCCTCAAACGGGTACGGGAAGAAATGGGTTTGACGAATGTCATCCCAATGATTCCTTTTTGCCGCACTCCTGACGAGGGGCGTTTGGTTTTAGCAGAGATGGCAAAAAATGGTTTAAAGCAAGGTGTTAACGGCTTGCAGGTTTATGTGATGTGTGAGTTGCCCAGTAATGTGATTCTGGCTGAGGAATTTGCTGAGGTATTTGATGGCTTCTCCATTGGTTCTAATGATTTAACTCAATTGACACTAGGGATAGACAGGGATTCAGCGTTAGTAGCGCGATTATTTGATGAACGCAGTCCAGCTGTTAAGCGAATGGTAAAAATGGTCATAGAAACAGCGAAAAAATGCGATCGCAAAATCGGCATTTGTGGGCAAGCACCCAGCGACTATCCAGAATTTGCCCAGTTTTTGGTGGAACAGGGAATTGACTCGATTAGTCTAAATCCTGATTCGGTTTTAAAGACAATGCTAGAAGTGGCAAAAGTCGAGAGTGCTGAGTCTTGATTGCAGTGGGTTTTGTTGTGTTAAATCGAGCGGTCGCACCCACGCAACAATGGTAATGGATCTTGGGCAATTGTCGAAAAGGAAACTACAACAATTGTGGAAACTATCTTTCTTAAACAATTGCCCGAAAAAGATGGTTTACCCACTCAAGATTATGAGGTAGGCTGGCACTTGTGGCGAGCTTCTCCTGTTCAAAATGTACCTGAAGAGTAGAGGGGGTGAGGGAGACAACGGAGACAAGGGGGCCTAATGACAAATGACTAATGACCAATGACTAATGACTAATGACCAATGACTAATGACTAATGACCAATGACTAATGACTAATGAATAAAAAGTGGTTCCGAATTGGGATGGTGAGTGTATTTATTCTCTCACTTGCCTTACGGTTTTGGGGACTGGAGCGATTCAACACTCTGGTCTTTGATGAAGTTTACTTTGCCAAATTTGGTAATAATTATCTTACGCATACCCCATTTTTTAATGCTCATCCGCCGCTAAGTCAATATATGATTGGCATCGGCATTTGGATTGGCAGCCACATTCCTTTTTGGCACGATACCGTGAATGGGCTGACAGGTTCATTGCGATCGCCTTGGACTTATCGTTGGTTAAATGCCCTCACAGGCTCATTTATTCCTGTAGTTGTGGCTGCGATCGCTTATCAGTTAAGTTATCGTCGTACCTTTGCAATACTTGCAGGATTATTCACAGCTTGTGATGGTATTTTTTTAGTTGAGTCTCGGTATGCTCTAAGTAATATTTATATCGTCATTTTTGGTTTATTAGGGCACTGGTTTTTATTATTGGCATTAGATAACCAAAATCGGCGACGTTCTTTTTGGTTAGTTTTTGCTGGCATTGGTTTTGGTGCCTCAGTCGGTACTAAGTGGAATGGTTTATGGTTCCTATCAGGTGCTTATCTCATTTGGGTAGCAGCTTGGATAATTCATTTGATACATTCTTTTCCTAACTCCAAACTCTTTTTTAGATCCCCCGCATTAGAGGAGGCAGAAGACAGAAGGCAGGAGGCAGGAGTTAGTACTTATTCTCTCTCATCTCTTTCATCTCAGACACCACTACAAAATTTAACTCAGCTAAATATTTTTCAGATGCTGTTTTATCTAGGAATTATCCCAGCTTTTATCTATAGCATCATCTGGATTCCTCACCTTCAACTAGATAAAACTTATGGATTTATTGCAGTACATCAGCAAATTTTAAAGTTTCATTTACATCTAGGTGGTAATAGTCCTAACGTGCATCCTTATTGTGCTGCCTGGTACAAATGGCCGTTGATGACTCGACCAATGGCATATTATTATCAAACTGCTGAAAGTATCACTGAACCGTTACCTGTGATGGGGCCACCTTTACCTGCTGGTGCTGGACAAGTTATCTATGATGTTCATGCAATGGGCAATCCATTTTTGTGGTGGTTTGGTATCGCTGCCATGTTGTTTTTAGTAGGAATGCTGGTATCACAAGCGGTAATTCCTTGGCTGAAAGAAAAGCGTTTTTCTATACCTGCAACTCTTAGTGTTGATACTTGGATTGCTTTGTATTTAGTCATAAATTATGCTGCTAACTTATTACCTTGGGTGAAAGTTACAAGGTGCGCTTTTATCTACCACTATATGTGTGCAGTGGTGTTTGTATTTTTAGCGATCGCTTGGTTTGTCGATCGGTGTCTTTACAGTTATTATCAACAACTCCGGGCGCTAGGTGTCACCATTACTTTTATTATTCTGGCTGCTTTTATTTTCTGGATGCCCATTTATTTGGGTTTACCCCTCTCTCCTGATGGTTACAAGTTGCGAATGTGGTTCAACTCTTGGATTTGATTAAAATTTTCTCAACGTCTTGTGGGGTGGGCATCTTGCCCGCCCTGATTATGCAACTTTAATGCTGATTAGCTTACCAACACATATCTCCTTTGTAATGATTTTGAAGGTGAGGGCATACCAATACTGAATTTGAAACCAATAAAAATAAGCCTGCCATTCGCGGCAAGCCTAAATGTATTTATTTGCTAAATCTAGGTAGATGTTTTCAAGATTAACCACCAGCAACAGCAGGAACAATACTGACTTCATCGCCATCTTTCAAGGCTGTGTTAATACCATCTAAATAACGGATATCTTCACTATCGACGTAAAAATTTACAAATCGACGTAGCTTGCCTTCTTCATCGCACAACCGAGATTTAATACCAGGAAAGCTTTGTTCTAAGGAGTCCAACAATTCAGCAATGGTGCTACCGTTGGATTCTAGACTAGCTTGATTATTAGTCAAATTCTGAAGAGTTGTAGGAACTAAAACTGTTACAGCCATAGAAGTACAAAGTGAAGAGTTAAAAGTGAGGAATACAATTAAGAGTTAGGAGTCATGAATAAAAAACTCATAACTCATAACTCCTAACTAAACGAGGACTTGTTGCCATTCCAAGCGATCCAGAGTACGCGATCGCTCTAGCGCACGTTCAAAACTATCGAGTTTCGCATCAATAGTCAAGGGTTCGCCAACGTAGCCTTGGATTGCTTCTTGGGTTTTCAAACCATTGCCTGTAATGTAAATCACCGTAGTTTCATCTGGATCGATTTTGCCAGCTTCTACCAGTTTTTTCAGCACGGCCACGGTTGTACCACCAGCCGTTTCTGTGAAGATGCCTTCGGTTTCTGCCAGCAACTTGATGCCATCAATAATTTCGGCATCATTGACTGATTCAATGTTACCACCAGTCTTCTGAGCTAGCTCCACAGCATAAATACCGTCTGCTGGATTGCCTATTGCTAGCGATTTCGCAATTGTATTCGGTTTCACTGGCTTAATAAAGTCGCGTCCTTCTTTGAAAGCTTGGGCGATGGGCGAACAACCTTCAGCTTGAGCGCCACTGAAACGGACGCTCTTGTTTTCTACTAAACCAACTTCGATAAATTCTTGGAACCCTTTATAAATTTTTGTAAAGAGCGAACCAGATGCTAAAGGAGCAACAACATGATCGGGTAGTTCCCAGCCTAGTTGTTCTGCGACTTCAAAACCTAGCGTCTTAGAACCTTCAGAGTAATAAGGACGCAGATTAATATTGACAAAACCCCAGCCATGTGTATTAGCAACTTCCGAACAGAGACGATTGACTTGATCGTAGTTGCCTTTGACGGCCATGAGGGTAGGACTGTAAATCAAGCTACCGAGAATTTTACCGGCTTCTAAATCTGCGGGGATGAACACACAGCAGTCTAAACCTGCATGAGCTGCGATCGCTGCTGTTGAATTTGCCAAATTACCAGTGCTAGCGCAAGAAACAGTAGTGAAACCTAACTCCCGCGCTCTGGATAGAGCGACTGACACCACCCGATCCTTAAAGCTCAGGGTGGGCATATTCACGGCATCATTTTTTATATAAAGCTTATTTAGACCCAGGCGACGGGCAAGACGGTGGGAACGAACTAGGGGAGTCATACCAGTTCCCACATCTATTACATTGTCAGTTGCGACAGGCAAAAAGGGGCGGTAGCGCCAAATTGAATTCGGCCCAGCTTGAATTGTTTCACGAGTGACAGTCAGACGTAGGGCGTTGTAGTCATATTTAACTTCTAACGGGCCAAAACATAATTCACAAACATTACTGGCTTTGAGTTCATATTCCGCACCACATTCCTTACACTTCAAGGCTTGAAAGTAGGCAGTGCTGGTTTGGGTTTGGGTTTGGGTTTTGATTGCCTGAGTCATAAACTAGCTTTCCCTGTTTGTCTGTCACTTGTCGCCTGATACTAACACGAGCAAAAATACCAGTCAAACATACCCGACTAAAAATGTCGGGTATGTTTAGTATTGAGAGGAATGATTCTTGTAAAACTTTAATACTAGTAATCTCTGTTTTTAGTATTTACACGTGTATCTTTAATGTTACGAAAAAATAAAATAGCTTCCTTTCTTCAGCATTAACACGGTAAATTGATATGAAAAAATCGCATTTTTTTATGATAAAACTGCATTTTTTGGAATTGCCATCCTATTTAAGCGATCTAGATCGCTTAGTTAACTTTCAATTTTTTTGATCTAAATGACTCTATAGAGCAGTATATATTTCTGACAACAAAGACTCAAAAACATTTGATTATATAAGTTTTAGTGTTTTTAGCGTCTTCTTAAACCACTAAAATTGCTATGTGTGTTGCCAAAATAAAGTTAATTTTCCAGCTTTGATGCACTCATTCACAGCTATAGAAGTTACTTATTTATACGGAAGATTTTTTTTGCTTTAAAAGCTACATTACTATTTACATCTATAACTAAGCAAAATACAGTAATAAATTACACATATTTGCGATTGCCAGCTTTGATTCTCAAGGGTAAGCGTAAAACAACTAGACAAGTTATTTCTGGTTATTGTCTCAATATAATTTCCAAGGAGTGTCAATAATTTAACTCCTTAAATATGCATTCCCAAAACTTCAACGTTTTGGGCAGCCATAAATCGGTAATTCCTTAAAAGGAATTGCCGAACTTTATCCTGTCTCAAAATCTGAGATACAAGTTCAGCAAACAAACTACTTCTATGGTAAATCGAAATCAATCTGTAAATAAGCAGCATAAACTTTACCAATTTCTAGTAGCAACAGCATTATTAACTGGTAGCCTTTTCCAATTTCTCGCACCCGTATTAGCTGACGGAACGACTGCGGGTACATCTATCAGTAACACTGCAACAGCAACCTACGAAGATCCTAACAGTCCAGGGACAACTATAAATGCCACTTCTAACACTGTCGTTGTCACTGTAGCAGAGGTTGCTGGAATTACCGTCACAGCTTCTGGAGTTACAGATAACAATGGCGGTAATGTTGCAGTTGGCGACTTACTAATCTACACCTACACCTTGACCAACGTAGGTAATGACCCCACCAAATTCCATATTCCCAACCAAGCGACAACAACTGGGCCGGGTACAGTTTCTGGTACATTGCCAAATGGTGGTACAGTTAATAGCCTGCAATATAGCACTGATGGTGGTCAAACTTGGATAAACGTCCCTCAAGGTGGCGTAGACACACCTTCTGTTCCGGTTAACGGTAGTGTATTGGTGCGTGTGCCAGTAACTGTACAAGCTGGCGCTCAAACCAATGATGTCATAACCGTTACTCTTGGTAATACTCCTGGTGATGCTCAAAACCAACTGCGGAGTCCTGATGGTGGTGACATATTCACCGTAGATAACCCCGATGGTAGTGCTGGTGAGGTATCTGGCGCGCCAGTTAATGGTACACGGGAAGCTAGCGCCACCGAGCAAATTAAGGTTGGTTTAACGGTGAAGACCTATGCTTTAGCCACCATTCTGAAGATTCGCAGTGGCTATAACAATGCTGGCACAACTACGATTACAGATGATAAATTGACCTACGATTTGAGTTTGCGAGTTGAGTCCAACGATCCCACAGGACAGGGAATTACACCATCAGCTTTGACGGGTACAAGCATCAATGTTAATGGTATTGCTGGCACTTATATCTTGGTTTCTGATGCGATTCCTGCGGGTACAGATTTAGCAGTAGCACCAACTGCACCTCCTGGTTGGCAAACTGTCTATACCACTAATCCAGTTACAACTAATGCTAATACAGCTAGTTGGACTACAACAGCACCAGCCTTGGCCTCAGTCACTCGCGTTGGTTTTATCAATAATCCAGCGACTATTACTTCCATTGCTCCTGGTACAACGGTAAATGGCTTCTCGATTCAGCTAGCTGTTGAATCAACTGCATCTTCACCCTTAACCGTTGCTAATATCGCTCAATTGTTTGGTCAAACACCCAGTAGCAATCTCCCAGTATACGACGACTCCGGCGACCAAAACCCCAGCAACTATGACGGTTCCCCAGGTAGTATGACACCTCCTACGGGTACAGATACCAATGGTGATGGTATTCCCGATACTCTACCGCCTGGCAATGTTGATGATGGTTATATAAGCACTCCAGCATCTCCAGAAACTGGAACTGACACAGGTAATAACAACAGTGGTACTGGTACAGGTGGTGAGGCGAACGTCTTCACGGTGCAAGCGCCTATTGCTTCAGCGTTACTCAACGGGCCGCAAAATGCCCCGGATGCTACTGGGCCATCAGGTTTAACCAATGATGACTTCACTAATAAATCTTCCCTTGTTCCTGCTGGTACAGCACCTGGTAGTACACTCGATCCACAATCAGTTGGCTTCACCAATACAGTTAAGAACAGTGGTACTGACTCAGGTGTCTTGAAGATAGAGCCAACGCCACCAGCAATTCCAGGAGATTTACCGAATGGTACGAAGGTAACTATTACCTACGGTAGTCAGTCTGCTGTCTATACCTATAATAATGGAGCATTTACAACACCTGGTGCAGCAATTACAATCCCCAACGTTGCTCCTGGTGCAAGTATCAACTATGGTGTGGAAGTTGATTTACCTCCAGGCACGCAGTTATCTACTGATATTAACAGAGGTTTTCCAGTACCCATAATTGCTTCTATTGACAACTATACGACGGATACCAACGCTGATGGAATCAAGGATAGTGGGAATGATAATACCTTTGATTCAACCAACATCACCATAGATCGCGTGTATACTGGCTTCCTGAAACTGCTGAAAGTGTCGCGAGTTTTACAAGGAACTGGGCCTGTAGTCCAGGGGAATGATGGCACATTCAGTATCGATCCGAAGAAGCCTGCACCAGGAAACATTATTGAGTACCAAATTCAATACACAAATATTTCCGATCCTCAATCTGGAACCGGGAATGTGATTTTGAATGCTAACAAAGTTGTGATTACTGAAGATGGTACGCAAAGCCCCAATAACTGGGCATTAGATAACGATGCTAGCGGTCAAATTGATACTAGCAACATTGTTGGTTCAGCTAAGGATTCCGGGAGTGCAACCATCCAATTCTTTAGTGGTAATCCAGCTACTAACTCTGGCATCGACCAAACTGGAACTACGGCAAATACTGATGTTGCTAAGTATGTGGATACTGTCACTGGCGCGATCGCACCGGGTATTCAAAGAACATTTACCTTCCAACGCAAGGTGAACTAATTCATTGGGATTGGGGACTTTGTTTTGAAGTTCGCAGACTCGCTGCCGTAGCCTTTGGTAGAAAAGAGTCTGCGAACCATTTGACCTTATCCCCAACCCCAAATAGCAAGCAAATAGGGGAGTGACTTTTTCTTAGCAAAAGCTGGGAAAGATAAGTCAACAATTAACATTCTGGAAGTTTTTTGAGGTTATTTATATGAAGCGTGTTTCTCTTGCAGGTTTAGGAGCATTCGCTCTCATTGCTACAGTTCCATTTGTTGGTCAAATTCCGGGAATCGCAAATGTATGGCATTCAGAAAGTGCTGTTGCTCAGAATATCAAAACTCAAGGGCAAATTCAATTGCGTTTAGAAGCAGAAAAGCAAGTGGTGGCAAAGGATCAACAGGGCAAGCAAAGTCAGAAATGGGAACCTTTAAAAGGTCAAGTTGTGGTGCGACCAGGAGATGTATTGCGATATACCTTGAGTGGCGAAAATCAGAGCGATCGCCCAGTGAAGAATTTGATTTTTAATCAACCTATTCCCAAAGGAATGGTCTACGTGCTGAATTCTACTAATGTCGCCAACAATACCAATGTTGTGTACAGCATTGATGGCGGGCGTAGCTTCGTCGAAAATCCTACGGTTAAAGTTACCCTTCCTGGCGGCAAAGTGGAAACAAAACCAGCCCCAGCTATTGCTTACACTCATATCCGTTTGCAGATTCCATCACTTGCAGCGAAGACAACAGTCAAGGCAACTTATCAAACCCAAGTGCGCTGATTGACACGCCGCCTTGCTGACTCGAAAAAGAGCTGCAATCAAGAATATTTTCAGATTCCACTGGAAACGAGATTTTAAAAGAGTTTTAGCTTAATTGGGTTTCCCCAAATAAATAAGTGCTTTTATTAACAACAAGCTTGACATTTCAGAGGAGATGTGGTAAGTGAACCGTCCTCCAAACCAAAAGCAAATTACTTCTAGCAGTAGCTGGTGGCGACGGTTAACAGCTACTGTTCTTCTGGGAAGTTTTTTGCATACTACTATATCTATGCCAGCGATCGCGCAACAGACTAACAATCTGGTTGCGTCTTTGCCATTAATAAATCAAGCTACTTATACTTATACAGATTCTGTTAGTAATTATCAATATCAAGGAAGTTCTGAGCAAATCAATGTTAGTCCTATCCCCTTACTCGATCCATTAGGACGGATTTTAGGTTGCGCTGGGACAATTTTACCTGACTATACAGGTTTTTCAGTTGGGGTATACGAACCCAACTCTAGCGATCCAACGGGGACAGAGTTGGGCAGTTTGGTTGCTTTGACTCGAACAGAGTTACCAGATATTCCTAATAACAACGTTCCTGGTGGAAAATCGCCAAATATCGAGAATAGTAACCCCTACTTCGTTACGAATAACCCTGCGGGTGTCTACAATTTCCTACTCGATCCGAATAAGGGTCAAACTGCTCCAGGTAGAACCTACATTTTTGTAGTTAATCCACCACCAAATTCTATCTATAAACAGCGGCGGGTCAAGATTGAAATCCTTGCTAACACTGGAACACAAGGTAATGGTGTCGTGCGATATGTGGCCAGTTCTCTAGATGGTCAACCAATCAGTCTTACAGGTGAAACCAGAGTAGAGCAAACAGTTGTTTTAGTTCCCAATGCAGAAACGGTGGGACTGGATTTATTAGCCTTTGAATTCACTACAAATTTGTGTCAAGCCAATCAGTTACAGATTATTAAAACAGGCGATCGCGCTACTGCTGAACCTGGAGATACAGTAATCTATCGCCTGTCGGTAAAAAATCTCGCTGATGCTGGTTTGAGTAATATATTTGTCACCGACAACCTACCTTTAGGATTCCAGTTTTTACCAAAATCTGTGCAGGGAGAGTTGGATGGTCAACCAGTCGCGATCGCTTCAGAACGAAATGGTAACACAGTCACATTCCGCACAGACGTAACAATTTCCCCAGAGAAAGTCTTGAATATTGCCTACGCTGCTCAATTAACAGCCGATGCACTGCGTGGTACTGGTCGTAACACTGCGATCGTTAATGCTCAACGAGCTGATAACCGTTTTAGTACTAAGGATGGCCCTGCAACACACCAATTGAAAATTCGTCCAGGAATCGTTTCTGACTGTGGCACGATTATCGGTCGGGTGTTTGTTGATAAAAACTTTGACGGTGAACAACAACGTGGTGAACCTGGAGTACCCAATGCGGTGATTTTTCTGGAGGACGGAAACCGCATCACTACAGATCCTAATGGTTTGTTCTCTCTAGCTAATGCCTTACCTGGATACCACACAGGTGTACTAGACCTCAGCAGTGTAGGGGGTTACACCCTAGCTCATAACGAAAAATTCCGCGAACGAAATAGCCAATCTCGCTTGGTGCATTTAGAGCCTGGTGGCTTAGTACGCATGAACTTCGCTGTAACCCCAACATTTCAGGAGCCAGTCAAGAAATGAAACCCAGACTGCACTGTATAACTACATTTAACCTGAAATTGATGGGGGCGATGCCAGTAGCTCTCTGCCTTATTTTGTACCCGACAATTGTCAAAGCAGAAATCACTAGTGAAAATCTCCTTTTCCCTGATTCACCTTCGCAAGCAGATAAGGGTATTAAAGATCCTGACTTTTCACCAGTTCTGGAAAACCTTTCTCCTAGAATGGGAGAGGGTTTGAATTCTCCACCTCTCGAATTTGCCTCAACTTCTTCAGCATCGGCTCCTGAAATTCCAGATGTCCAGCCAAGTGAAACAGAAATACAACCATTTCAACCAGAAACTTCTGTAGATTTGCCCAGAGACTTAGGCAAAATAACAGGAATAAAGAACAAGAACGACGAACGGAAAAATACTGAAATACTATTTCATGCTTCTCCAACAGAAATACAACCATTTCAGCCAGCCACTTCTGTCGGTTTGCCTAGAGGATTACGCAAAATTGCAGGAGTAGAGGACGCGGCGACAAAGGGACAAGGGGTGAATGAAAATCTTCCCGTTTCCCCCACTGTCCCTATCTCTACAGCAATTAAAATCCTGACTCCAACGGCTGACAGTGTTGTAGATGTACAAGCTAGCACGGTGATTGTGCAGTTTCCCGCTGGTAGTCAAGTGGAATTGCGAGTAAATGGGGCGTTGGTAGACCCTTCTTTAGTGGGACGGACGGAAACTGATGCTACCACCAACTTGGTAACGCAGACATGGTATGGTGTATCGTTAAAAGAAGGTGCAAACACCATCTCTGCACAAGGTGTTGGAGGAACAGAACCCCCTGTAACAGTGCAAGTTGCAGTACGGGGAGCGCCGCAGCAATTAACTGTAGAAACAGTTGAGTCTCGTATCCCGGCAGATGGGCGTTCTACGGCTACAATCCGGGGTCAACTTATCGATGCAAGTGGCAATCGCTCGAATCGTGATGCTGTTGTCACCCTCATACCCACTGCTGGGGAGTTGGTCGGGAAAGACTTCAAGCCTGATGAACCGGGATTTCAAGTGGAGGCGAAGGCGGGGCAATTTACAGCGACGTTACGATCGCAGCTAAAAGCCGAAACTGTCACAATTCGTGCGATCGCTAATGATTTAGAAGCTTTCACTCAACTACAATTTGAAACAGCATTGCGTCCGAGTTTAGTTACTGGAGTCATAGATTTACGTTTGGGGGCTAGAGGTACAAATTATTACGGCAGTTTTCGTGATTTCCTCCCTCCTGACAAAAACAACGGAACGCAATTAGATTTCCATTCAGCGATATTTGCCACTGGTGCGATCGGAGAATGGTTGTTTACAGGTGCATACAACAGTTCTCGTAGCCTCAATGAAGATTGCAACTGCGATAATCGTTTGTTTAGAACTTACCAATTCAGCGAGCAAAACTATCCTGTCTACGGCGATAGCTCAAAAGTTGATGTGGTTGCTCCTTCCATTGACAGCGTATTTCTGCGTTTTGAGCGTTCAGGTCGTACCCCTGGCTCCGATCCTGATTATGCTATGTGGGGTGACTATAACACAGAAGAATTTGCGCGGCGATCGCAGCAGTTTACTTCTATCACTCGTCAACTCCACGGTTTTAAAGCTAACTACAATTTAGGAAACCTCCAAATTACAGGTTTCTATGGCGACCACTTAGAAGGGTTTCAACGGGATACGATTGCTCCCGATGGTACTAGTGGTTATTACTTCCTCTCTCGCAGACTATTACAAGCAGGTAGTGAAAATGTCTTTATCGAATTAGAAGAACTCAATCGTCCTGGAACTGTATTAGAACGCAAACAGCTTAACCGAGGCCCAGACTACGAAATCGACTACGATCGCGGTACTTTATTATTCCGCGAACCTATTCTTCGCACCGATATCGATCAAACCGGACAAGTGTTGGTACGTCGGATTGTTGTTAGCTATCAATTTGACAGCGAAGACTCTGACGGGAGCATCTATGCTGGTCGTTTGCAATATAGTCTTTCCCGCAAACTTAACCAGGAAAGTTGGATAGGAGCAACTTACGTTCAAGAAAATCACGGGGTGCGCGACTTTCAACTTTACGGTGCAGATGCGCTGATTGCTTTAGGTGACAACGGTAAGTTAATCGCAGAATATGCCCATTCCACGAATGATTCTGATGTTGTGGGAAAGGTCAGAGGTGATGCCTACCGTTTAGAAGTTGAAGGAAAAATTGCTAATGGGATTCAAGGTCGTGCCTATTATCGCTTTGCTGATACGGGTTTTGCCAATAATGCCACTATCAGCTTTGTCCCAGGACAAACCCGTTATGGAGCGCAGGTTACAGCTAAACTCACCTCAACTACCAACGTCAGAGCGCAATACGACCACGAAGACAATTTTGGGATTGCTCCCCAACCCCTAGATACCTTTGAAGAACTGTTTGCACCGCGTTATGAGGCGATACCTGGGAGCAAAGTTGATAATTCACTGACGACGATTTCCGCTGGGATTCAACAACGTTTGGGTAAAGCTACTCTGGATGTGGATTGGATTCATCGTCGTCGGGAAGACAGAATTCTCGACAGTGCTTTGAGTAGTAATTCTAATCAATTGCGATCGCGTTTTTCAGTTCCTCTAGCTAAAAACCTGACTTTCCAAGCCCAAAATGAACTCAGCTTATCTTCCCAAAAAGATACTGTTTACCCAGACCGTACCATTTTGGGGTTGAATTGGGCGGTAATTCCTGGTGTCAATGTCAGTTTAGCCCAACAGTATTACAGTAGCGGTCAATATTCGGGTAATTCCATCACCAGCTTGAGTGTCAACGGCGAACACAAACTCGGTTCGGATACTACCTTGACTGGTCGTTACTCAATTTTGGGTGGTGCTAACGAAATGACTACTCAAGGAGCAATTGGTATAAATAACCGCTGGACTATTGCTTCGGGATTGCGACTGAATGTTGCTTACGAACACGTATTTGGCAACTTCTTCGGACGCACGGCAGCAGGTCAACAATATGCCCAACCTTACGCCTTTGGTCAATCAGCATCTGCAATCGGATTTGATGGTGGCGATAGCTACAGTGTGGGTCTGGAATACAGTGATAATCCGCAGTTTCAAGCTAGCGCCCGTTACGAACATCGTTCTTCTTCTGGAGGTAGTAATACAGTAATTACCGCAGGTGCGGCGGGTAAAATTTCTCCGGCTCTTACCGCTTTAGTACGTTATCAACAAGCAGGTTCTTCCAATCAAAAGCTTTCAGACTTGGGAGATACTGCTAACCTAAAACTGGGTTTAGCCTACCGCGATCCCAATAGTGATAAATTTAATGCTTTATTGCGTTATGAATATCGCAAAAATCCATCAACCATCCCTGACACCATCCTGTTAGGAAGTGGTACGGGTTCTCAAGACCATACCTTTGCTTTAGAGGCGATTTACGCTCCTAACTGGCAATGGGAATTCTACGGGAAGTATGCGTTGCGTAACAGTACATCTTACATAGCTAACGATTTAGCGGGTACTAGCACAGTAAATTTGGCCCAAGTACGCGCTACTTATCGTTTGGGATATAGCTGGGATTTGGTGGGTGAAGCTCGTGTAATTAGTCAGTCTAGCTACAGTGAGACAGGCTTTGTTGTTGAAACAGGTTATTACCTCACGCCTAACCTGCGCGTTTCGGCTGGTTACGTCTTTGGTAAAGTTGATGACCGAGATTTCTCAGGAACACGTTCCGCAGGTGGTGCGTATTTAGGGTTTACGGTTAAGCTCAACGAATTGTTTGACGGCTTTGGACAACAAAAACCTGTAGCGCGCCAGCCACAAGAATCGGCGATGAAAACTTTGGTGGGTAAACTCAAGGCTGCAATGAGGGGGATGCAAAGGCGTGAAATATAAAAGGGTTATTTGATGTAGAGATGTTCATTGCAACCTCTATATACGAATTTAACCTTTCCTCATGGGAATACTATTGTCGTAACGATTTTATTATTCGCTTTGAATCTAGTGGAAAAACTGTTCAATTTTTATTCTGGTCTTTGTATATTTATAAACTCAATATTATTACTTACATATTATGTATTTTTATTGGAACTAAATCATGAAATGTTTATTTAAGAAATTAAGAGCGATCGCCACAGTAAATATTGATGAAAATGATAGATTTTCTCTAGCTGTAGACAACTCAGTAAAAAAAACAATAGAAAAGCCATTAACTAGTAGGCGTCAAAAACTATGGCTGAGTAGCCTGGGCTTTTTTTTATATATTTTAGGGAATAGTATTCAACCTAGCTGGGCTGAAGGCAGCAAAGAGTTAGTTTCTGATGGCGGATACAGACCTTACCTGGAATGGTCAGATTTACTACTGGCAGGTATTGTTCGGAAAACCATACTCAAAGTTTATGTTCAACAAGGAGAAACTGTTAATCTTGGCTCTAGCGTGCATACTAGCTTTTCAGACCCACAAGATATTGTTTACCGCAGTCCCTTTGGTACTCAAAATAGCTCTTGTAATGTTCTAACTTCTGGTTTTGGTTTGATTGACACTGTTGCCAAAGAAACGGCCGGCCCTTTACCTAATGCTGGCGGCTATACCCCTTGTAGTTTCGTCGCTACAGAAACCGGTCTTTACGAAGTTGAATTTCATTCTCCAGATACAAGTGGTGCAAATAATCCACCAGCAAGAACGACAACGGCGGCATTTCCTACAGATGTTACTCAACGTTCGGGGGTGGCTGCTTGGGATATTACAGTTCGAGATAGTAACGGTGTCGCCAAAAAAGGGCGAGTATTTTCTAACTATATTGCTATGAATATGGGGGCAAATGCCAGTGGTGGTACTCCCGTAGCACTCAATTCTAAGCTTTATATTCAAACCAAAGATGGGTATCGTTACGAAACTGATATGAATGGAGTCGATCCCTTTGGCTTCATCTTTTTTGCTAATAACCGGGGATATCTTGATAAAACAAATAACAGCACTGTCTACCATTCTGCTGGCGGCGCTACTAATAATAATTTGATCTTTAGCGGCAATGTGCGAGTCCAAGACCCAAGTGTTGCTGATACATCAACAGATATTACCCACTTAGTTTTCTTCAATCGACCCGACACCGCAACCCTCAATGCTTTGAGTATTCCTATTGCAGCGACGATTCCCACAGTACCGACTTCGTTTAAATTCACTGGGGGTAATGGAGGTAGTGGGAACCAAACGTCTGTGGGTGTGGGAGGCAATTTTAGCTTTAGCGCTATCTCAACTGGTAGCTATCAAATAATTATTGACACCAACAATAATGGCATTTTTGACCCTAGTAGCGATAGAGTACTACAAAATGTGCTATCTGTTGGCTCAAATGTGGTGCTTTGGAATGGAAAGGATGCCAGTGGGACAAATCTCCTACCTCTACCAGGAAATGCACCATACAATGCCATAATCACAACACGTTCGGGTGAATATCACTTTCCCATGTTGGATGCTGAAAATAATCCGCTGGGGTTTAAAATCACAATGGAAAACTCTCCTGCTGCTTTTCCTAACCTTCTAGATGAAAATGGACAGCAGATTGGCTCGACTACCATTTATTACAATGACAGTAACTATACTACCGCTAATGGTACGACGATTAACTTAAATGGTACGGGAGCTACTAGCCCGCGTAATGCTGCTAGAGGGATCAATAGTGCGTTAGGAGAACATGAATTTAGTAGTAATTATGGTGACTTTAAGGGAATAGATACTTGGACATATTTCCCAAGTCAAGCAATCATGACTCCCTTGGTAATTACTACTAACACTCAAGCAAATGTCACAGGAACCAAATCTGTTCGCTTCCTCGCAGACAATGATAGTAGTGGAACAGTGACTGTAGGCGATCGCATCGAATATACCATCACTTATTCCAACCTGAATCCAGGTAATAGCAATGCAATTAACTTTGTCATTAACGACTCATTACCCTCACAGTTAACCTTTGTAAGTGCAGCAATTACTGCTGCAACTTCAGGCAATAATATCACAATCAATCCCAGTTACAACGGCGCTGGTGTTGTTGCTGTGACAAATTCTGGAACTCTCCGTGTAGGTGATACGATTACCATTAAAATTACTGCCACGATTAATAATGCCAATGGCGGTAATCCAATTAGTAATCAAGCAAATGCTACTTTTAACACACCTGATAATCCTACAGGAACTGTTGGCACGGTGTTCACAGATGCAGACTCTGCTGGCGCTACTAATAACCCACCGACTCTCGGTAATTCGTTCTTGCAAATTACTGATAACGGTGTAAATACTGGTAATAATCCTGCCAGTACCGCAGATGATGACCCCACTTTATTTACTGTATTAAATATTATTAGTTCTAACCCTAAATTGCTGTTAATTAAACGCATTACCCGCCTCAACAACCAAGATTTAACTGATATTGTGGATGGTCGCAGTGACGTTGCTACTAATGCTAGCAACTATGTACCAGAACCTTATGCTACTGATGATAGCGATCCTAAATGGCCTGTTGGCTACTTGCGAGGATTAATTAATGCTGGCACTGTCAAACCGGGAGATGAATTGGAATACACGATATATTTCCTTTCCAATGGTCTTGGTAATGCAACTAATGTGAAATTCTGTGACTTAGTTCCGACTAATGTTAGTTTGATTCCTACTGCTTTTAATGGCATGACTCCTAGTGATGGTGGCTTACCAGGAGCAGATCGAGGAATTGCCCTAGCTATTGGTTCTAATACACCTACGCTTTATCTCACTAATGTCGGAGATAGCGATCGCGGGTATTTTTATACAGCTAACGAATCAGGCACACCATCATACTGCGGTACTAACACCAATGGAGCAGTAGTGGTTAATATTACAGTCCCCAGTTTTCCTAATCTACCCGCAGCCACTGGATCTGGCACACCAGCTAATTCTTATGGTTTTGTCCGCTTCCGCGCTAAGGTGAAATAGTTTTAACCACCGCTAACTAGTGGAATTAAGGGCATTAGGAGAGTTCCGGCTGTTGGGTAACGAAGCGATCGCAGTTTTGTAAAAATATCTTTTGAATAATCCGAAAAGCAATAACTTCAGTTTGGAGATTCAGCATATACCTACAAATAAGTCATGGTAAATATGAATTTAAAACTGAGATTTAAACCAGTTTCTCACAGTTGGGTTGCTTTACATCCAAAGCCTAAAGGGGTAATTCAATTTATTGCTGGGGCTTTCTTTGGTACATTTAGTCCTATGTTTTTTTATCGTTATCTGCTTCAATCTCTATTTGAGCAGGGATATACAATTATTATTTTGCCATTTAATTTTACTTTTAACCATTATGTAGAAGCTGGTTTTCTCATGAGAGAACAGTATGAAATTCTGCCAGAGCTTGTGAAAATGGCAAGTGTTGCAGGATATGATTATGAAGCCTATCTAGATGATAAGAACTTTTCTTGGATTGGACATAGCCTTGGTTGTAAATATATCTCGCTGTTAGAAGGATTTACTGCTCTACCTCTAGATGTTCAAGATAGAGAGCAGTTTATTCGGAACCTGCTATCTAATACTTCCGATAAGTCAGAGATAGAAAGTGTGATTGCAGACATTAACATTCTCTTTGATGAACTAACGCGAAAAAGGGATGAAGTTAAAAAATTAATTTACACTTATGTGCATAAGAATATCAACATTAACGGCGTCTTCATTAAAGGACAGGTTTCTATCCTATTAGCACCTGCTGTTGCTGACACAGGGAGTGCAATTCGTCCTCAATTTTTAGCGGATATCATCGATAATCTTGGTTGGGGTGTGAAACCAACTGTTGAAGAAACCCAGCATTTAATCAAGGATAGTGGGCTATTTAATATCATGGGTTTAATCTGTTTCAAATCAGACAATATTGCTAAATCAACCTGTGAATGGTTTACTAATACTCTGCAAAAGCCACCTCAATATTTTCGGAAAACTGTAGCAGGTGGACATTTAAGACCTTTAGGTATTCAGTTGGCTAAGTATGTCGTTAATCTTTTTGATAAACCGTTAATTGAATCAGTTCAAGAGCGAAACAAAGCATTTGAGCATAGTGTAATTCAATTACTTGAGGAACTGAAAGAAAAATCAAGATAATGGTCATTGGGCACATGAGGCACAGAGGAAAAACTTACTGCAACTTCTCCTCTGCTCCCCTGCTCCTCTGCTCCCCTGCTCCTCTGCCCCCCTTCCCATTCCCTAACCCTTTTTCATGACAATCCCAACTCTTCTGGAAAACCGAGCATGATGTTTAGGTTTTGGACTGCGGCTCCTGATGCGCCTTTACCCAGATTGTCAAGACGAGCAACTAGCAATGCTTCTTTAGTGGTGTCATTGGCGAATACAAAAACCTGAACAATATTGGTATTATTCAGTGCGATTGCATCCAGAAATGTTCCGTCTCTCAGCAGTGTAGAATCTTGGAATGGAGCAACCTGCACGAACTTTTCACTTTGGTAATAGTCAGCGATCGCTTCATGAATAATCTTACCTGATGGTGGATTATCCAAAGTTCCCAGTGGTAAAGGTATCTGTACCAACATCCCCTGCTCAAAATCCCCCACGGCTGGTACGAACAGCGGCGGTGATGCTAACCCCGAATACTGATGCATTTCTTTGACGTGCTTATGCTCAAACTGCAAACCGTAGATGCCATAAGGGTAGAGCGACTCTGCCCCGGCTTGCTGTTCGTGGAAGGTATCATACTGTTTTATAAGATTCTTGCCGCCACCAGAGTAACCTGACACTGCATTAACGGTGATGGGAAAGTTACTGTTCAGGAGTCCTTTAACAATCAACGGACGGATACAAGCTAAAAATCCTGTGGGATAACAGCCCGGATTGCTGACAAACTGGGCGCTGGCGATTTTCTCTCGCTGTCCTGGATTTAGTTCAGGGAAGCCATATACCCAGTCTTTAGCGGTGCGATGAGCAGTGCTAGCATCAAGGATCTTAACCCTGGTATTACTGACTAAGCTAACAGCTTCGCGGGCTGCATCATCAGGCAGGCAGAGAATAATAACATCAACAGCATTGATTAGTTTAGTTCGCTCAGTTGCATCTTTACGTTTAGATGCTTCAATGCTAACTAACTCGATGTCATCACGCTGGTTCAGGCGTGAGTAAATTTGTAAGCCTGTGGTTCCCGATTCCCCATCAATGAAAATCTTCGGTTTAGTAGTCATGCGCTTTTTATTATATGAGAGTGATATTTTGACAAAGTAAGAGTTATTTTAACGATCAATCTTTTTAACTCGTTTTTGGATGGGCTACTCCTCCCAAGCTAGAGTACGTTTCACTGCTTTTTGCCAAGTACCAAATTTGGATAAGGGGAAATCACTCTTCGGCTCAAACACACGCTCAATTTGCCGTTGTTCTACCAGTGTTTCATAGCTCTCCCAAAATCCTACAGCTAAACCTGCCGCAAATGCTGCACCCTGAACGGTTGTATCGCGCATTATTGGACGTTCAACTGGAATACCTAAAACATCAGCTTGGAACTGCATCAAAAAATTATTCTCGCAAGCACCACCATCTACGGTTAATCGCCCAACTGGAATACTGCTAGATGCGTTAATTGCTTGCACCACCTCCAGAACTTGATAAGCGATCGCTTCCAACACAGCCCGAACTAGATGCTCTGGTTGTACACTGGCGGTAATGCCGAAAAAAGCTCCCCTGGCGCTCATATCCCAGTAGGGTGCGCCTAATCCACTAAATGCTGGCACAAAGTAGACTCCGCCATTATCTTTTACCTGATTGGCCATCGCTTCAGTTTCAGCAGCAGTTTTAATCAGCTTGAGGCGATCGCGCAACCATTGAATACAAGCACCACTAGTAAACATACTACCTTCTAAGGCATAGCCGACATCTAAAGTATTGCTGGTATTTGCTTGTGTCCATGCCACCGTTGAAATAAGTTGGTGGTGCGACCGCACAATTTCAGAACCTGTGTGAGCAACTAAAAAGCTACCAGTCCCGTAAGTACATTTCATCAAACCGGGGCGATCGCAGCCATGACCAAATAGAGCTGCTTGCTGATCTCCCAAGATGGCAGTAATGGGAATTTCAGCACCCAACAAAGTAGCATCAGTAACTCCAAATACTCCTAAACTCGGCTGAATCTGGGGCAAAATATAAGCCGGAATTTGAAATAGATTCAGTAAAGTCTCATCCCATTCACAGGTTTTGAGATTCATTAGCATTGTACGGCTGGCGTTGCTGTGGTCAGTAGCGTGGACTTTTCCACCTGTAAGATTCCACAGCACCCAGGTATCAATAGTACCTGTTAAGACATTATTCAGGTCAATATCAGTAACATTGTCTAATAGCCATCGGAGTTTGGTCGCAGAAAAGTAAGCATCAATGATTAATCCGGTGCGATCGTAAATTTCATCAGCGTAGCCTTGCTCTTGTAAATGGTGGCAAAGGGGAGCAGTGCGGCGATCTTGCCAGACGATCGCTCTATGGAGTGGTTTACCAGTAGTTTTGTCCCAAATCAAACAGGTTTCACGCTGTACAGTTAGTCCCAAAGCTGCGATCGCTGATGGCGTAATCTGGGCATTTACAATTGCGGTTTGCATCACCCAACAGGTATCCTGCCAGATTTGTAGAGGGTCATGTTCTAACCATCCTGGCTGAGGATAATACTGAGTTAATTCTTTATATGCTTGCCCAACAATCTTGCCGTCTGCGTTAAATACAAAGGCGCGGTTGCCTGTCGTACCTAAATCCAGTGCTAAAATGTAGCTCAATGATGGAGTTTTTTTGCCAAATGTGTGCATAGCCGCTTTTAATGTTGCGTAGGCGTAGCCCAACCTAAACATCGCGATTTTAGCAATACGCCCTCAATCACATATACATTATTTTGGGTACATTTTTAATTCGCTGTTTGGATAGCCTTACGTCTCTGTAAGTTTAAAAACGCTACATTTTTACTTAGCACAATGGGTATTGATGTCCGCCTCAAATCCTAGACCTTCACAACGTTGCTTTTAATTATGTGTAATTATATCAGCACAGTAAATCATTATCAAAATGCTGCGATCGCTAAAATATAGATTTAAGTAAAATGTATAAAATGTTCAGGCACTGCTGGGATTAAGAAAAGAATTAAAAATGTAGATTACAAGCCAATTTAGGCGAATTGTATTCTTAAGCCCAAATGAAGGACTGGTAAGGCTTATAGAAAACTTTTCGGTATACTGAATTTATTCAACACCAACTTCAAGGCGAAGTTTTTACAACACTCGAATCCAGATCGCGATCGCTTGCAACAAGGGAAGTGAAAAAATCACGCCATAACAAATCTGCTCGTTGTCATCTTACAATTTCATTCTTGAAGCCCTATTCTATGCAGCTTCATCTTAAATTGGTATAATACAACTTCATATTCGTTGTTTTTCTTGCTGCTGTTGAATTTGCGATCGCGTAAGTTTTTTAATCTTCATTGGTAGTTCCCTTTTTCTCAAATGGTACTAGTACTATGCAGCACAACAATTTTATTCAATAACAAATAATTAAATATCCCAAAGAAACGAACAAGAATTTGTTCAAGAAGTCAGAAAGCTTACTGGATAAGAGTTAAGACAACTTCATGACAAGTTGTCCATCAGTTCAAATGCTCCAAGTATGCTTGCTTGGACATCAGTATTTACGTTTATACAGATACAGCTAACAAAAGTTTACTGTAAGTATTTCTATCAAAGCAGCCAGCAATTCTTCTGAAGAAAAATTTGCTGGCTGGTTTTTAGATGATTGATGATAACCCTTACTTATCAGTTACTACGTTATTAATGGGGCAATAATTGGTTCTAGCCGAGTTACAACTTTCAGCACATCATCAACCCAACTACCACCCGCAATTTGCAACATCTCTTCATCGGATAGTTCCGAAATTTCTGAAATTTCGGAAAGTTCGTCTATTGATATTCGTTGTTTTTCTTGCTGCTGTTGAATTTGCGATCGCGTAAGTTTTTCAATCTTCATTGGTAGTTCCCTTTTTCTCGAATGGTACTAGTAATATACAGCACAACAATTTTATTCAATAACAAATAATTAAATATCCCAAAGAAACGAACAAGAATTTCTTTAAGAAGTCAGAAAGCTTACTGAACAAGAGTTAAGAAAACTTCATGACAAGTTGTCTATCAGCTCAAATGCTCCAAGTATGCTTGCTTGGACATCGGTATTTACGTTTATATAGATACAGCTAACAAAAGTTTTCTGTAAGTATTTCTATCAAAGCAGCCAGCAATTCTTCTAAAGAAAAATTTGCTGGCTGGTTTTTATTATCCAGTAAATAATGGGATAATAAGCGGTGCGTGGTCTTTTATAAGAGTCTCCAAATCAGCAACCCATCCACCACCCGCAATTTGCAACATTTCTTCATCGGAGAGTTCCGAAAATTCTGAAAGTTCTGAAAGTTCGTCTATTGATATTCGTTGTTTTTCTTGCTGCTGTTGAATTTGCGATCGCGTAAGTTTTTCAATCTTCATTGGTAGTTCCCTTTTTCTCAAACGGTACTAGTAATATACAGCACAACAATTTTATTCAATAACAAATAATTAAATATCCCAAAGAAACGAACAAGAATTTGTTCAAGAAGTCAAAAAGCTTACTGGACAAGAGTTAAGACAACTCCATGACAAGTTGTCCATCAGTTCAAATGCTCCAAGTATGTTTGCTTGGATATCCTTATTTACGTATATACAAATACAGCTAACAAAAGTGTACTGCAAGTATTTCTATCAAAGCAGCCAGCAATTCTTCTAAAGAAAAATTTGCTGGCTGGTTTTTATTATACAACTATTGGTCCTACCACCTTTTCAACATTCAGCACCTTATCAAGCCAAAGCCAACCACCACCCGCAATTTGCAACATTTCTTCATCGGAGAGTTCCGAAATTTCTGGAAGTTCTGAAAGTTCGTCTATTGATATTCGTTGTTTTTCTTGCTCCTGTTGGATTTGCAATCCCGTAACTTTTTCAATCTTCATTGATAGTTCCCTTTTTCTCAAACGCTACTAGTAATATACAGTACAACAGTTTTATTCAATAACAAATAATTAAATATCCCAAAGAAACGAACAAGAATTTCTTTAAGAAGTCAGAAAGCTTACTGGACAAAAGTTAAGACAACTTCATGACAAGTTGTTCATCAGTTCAAATGCTCCAAGTATGCTTGCTTGGACATCGGTATTTAAGTTTATATAGATACAGCTAACAAAAGTTTTCTGTAAGTATTTCTATCAAACCAGCCAGCAAATTTTTCTTTAGAAGAATTGCTGACTGGTTTTTAGATGATTCATGATAACCCTTAATTATCAGTTAATGCTTTGGGAAAAGTTTAAGCAGTAATTAATGGGATAACAAGTGGTTCTAGCTTAGTTACAACTTTCAGCACATCATCAACCCAACTACCACCCGCAATTTGCAACATCTCTTCATCAGATAGTTCCGAAATTTCTGAAACTTCTGAAACTTCGTCTGTTGATATTCGTTGTTTTTCTTGCTCCTGTTGGATTTGCAATCCCGTAACTTCTTCAATCTTCATTGGTAGTTCCCTTTTTCTCAAACAGTACGAGTATACTATACAACAAAAGTTAACAAAGCGAGTCAAAAAAAAGGTAGGTAAGTAATGTGTGGATTTGCAGGTTTCGTAACTAGTGGAGATCAGTTGTACCAGAATGCCCAACGCCTTAATATTTTGACCAAAATGAGCGAGCAATTGTCTCTTCGGGGTCCAGATGACGAGCAGTTGTTTGACAGTGAGCGCTTATCTATAGTATTTAGACGGTTATCAATCATAGACGTTGCAGGAGGAAAGCAGCCAATTTGGAATAAACAGCAAACGATATTCGTAGTCTGTAACGGGGAAATTTATAATTACAAAGAGTTACGCTCACAGTTGGACTCTAAGTATGATTTTTGCAGTCATTCCGATGCAGAAGTGGTTTTACACTTGTATACAGAATGCGGTATAAAAGCACTTCAGCAGTTGAATGGCATGTTTGCACTTGCCATTTGGGATACCCAAAGGCAAGAATTAGTTTTGGCACGCGATCGCCTGGGTATTAAACCGTTGTACTATTGTCAAGTCGGCTCGCAACTCATATTTGGCTCGACATTAACATCGTTGTTAGTACATCCAGATGCTCCTAACAAACCCCAATGGCAGGATAAAACAAATTTAAGTGCATCTACATCCTATGTTAAAGGAATCAAAAGATTACCAGGCGGACATTATTTAACCTGCAACCTTGAACAAGGGACTGTTGATGTAAACTGCTATTGGGAATTGAGTAACTATTTCGTAACACAGAGCGAACAAGACCATCATTCACCCCAAGATTACATTACAGAGTACCGCGAACTGTTTGCTGACAGTGTGAAAAAACAACTGATGAGTGATGTACCTGTGGGAGCTTTTTTGAGCGGTGGTCTTGATTCGAGTGCGATTGTAGCAGCCGCAAGTCAATACAAAAAAGATTTACATTGTTTTACAATGGTTTCTGATTTTTCCTTAGAGGTTGGAGATGTCCAAATAGCGCGTGACCTGTGTGATTATCTCAACTTACCCTTTCATCCTGTTTGGTTTGACCCAGAGAAAATTCTTGAGAACATCAATTTTTCTTTAGAAAAATTTGAATATTTTATTTGGTTAGTAGATGCTCCGGTATTTTATATAGAATTAATGTTAAAGCATGAGCTTCACCGTTATGCCAAAACTTTGATACCTGATTTGAAGGTGATTTTGTTAGGACAGGGTTCTGATGAATTTGCCGGAGGTTATTCAACTCCAGAAGACTTTCCCCAATCAAACTGGAATAGTTTCAGCAGTAATTTGACTCAATCAGAGCAAACCTTAAGTCAAATCAAAAAGCCGACGAGCTTAAAAGATGGGTCATATCTGTTTGACTTCTGGGGAGAGGAGTCAATATCTTTACCATCAGAGTGTACTGCTTTTCAAAGAGAAATGTCACGGCGCATCCTAATGCTACAACAATACAATCTCTGGCACGAAGACAGAAGCTCTTCTGGTCAAGGTATCGAAGCTCGCGTTCCTTTTTTGGATCATCGTCTGGTAGAATACTTGGCAGCAATTCCACCCAGTATGCAACAAACCCTATTTTGGGATAAGAAAATTATCCGAGAAATGGCAAGACAATGGTTACCAGACAACTTAGCATACCGGAAAAAATCTTACGGAATGGAACCGCTTGGCTGGCACAGAATTAAGTATAAAATGTTGGTAGCGATTTTTGATAAGTTTCAGGAAAAATATCAAGCGTTAAGCGGCTTTGATAATTTTCAGCTAATTAAATCTAATTTGCAACCCTGGTTCGCTGAAGCGTCGGTCAATGATAAACAGGGAATTGCTACTACAAATAAATTGTTAGATGCGATGGTAATGATGGTATTTAAAAACCTTTGTTTGAATCGTTGCTCTTCGGTTTCAATTGGTGATTTCAAAGAGCGATCGCCGTTACAGGAACTTCATAGCTTTGACTGTGTATCTTAACTTTCATATGCTCATTGGGGGTGTTTATAGCCGGGGCGATTTGGTCATGGTGCTACTTCAATTATTCCTCAATTTGGCCTGGATACATCAGCCATGTTTTTGCAGATATAGCAATTTTCCTGATTGGCTGGCAACTTATCTTTGCTTAAGAAAAATATAATTAATCTACAGCGAACTAATTAATCAACATCTCTCAAGATAATATGTTTTTTAAAATCGAAACTGATTATACCTTCTTCTTGTAATTTACCCATCAATCGTGTAATTGTTACCCTGGTGGTGCAGCAAGCGCTAGCAAAATCTTCGTGAGTAAAACGAACACTTAGGCGAGTTCCCTCTGGTACAGTTTCACCCACTTCTCGTTTCAAAAGTTGTAATAGGTGGTGCAAGCGTTCTTGTACCCGCCGTCTTCCACAAATGACCAAAAAAGATTCTGTTTGCTGTAATCGCTGATTAATTTTTGGTAAAAGCGTATGGCTTAGTGTTGGAGAAGCTGCTATCTCTGCCACGTAAATTGACACCAACTCAACATCAGCGAGGGCTGTTGCTTGGTAAATGTTTAAAGATGTCAAACTAGAGCCAAAAACCATTCCTGCCGTTGCCAATCCTATCAGCACTTCTTCACCCGTTTCACAGTAGGTACTGAGTTTGACCAAACCCTGAGAAACATACAAAATTACTAATGGATTGAGAGGAATAGTTTCTCCTTTAGAATATTTATCCACGAGACGATTATTGAAGAGGTCGCTGTCATTCTTAACTACTGCTGATTCTACTCGTTTACGTTCAGTTATATTACGTACTACCCAGCGTAGAGACGTTGCTTTCCCCTGCGGATTGCGGGTAACTGCCACTGTCAAAGCTGCATCAAAAAACTCACCATGACGTTGTTGCAAGCGTATCAATAGCTCTCTAGCTCTGTCTGATTGTGATAGCTGAATGAGTTCGCTGCGAAGGTGCTGACGTTCTTCTAGAGGGACGAAGCTAATCATTGGTTTGCCCACTATCAATTGCTTTGAAACATTAAGTAACTTAGCTGCGGTGAAGTTAGCTTCTTGAATGATTCCTTCTGTATTAGTCACTAAATAGCCGTCGGGTGCCAACTCGAATAAATCTTGGTAGTGTTGGCGTTCTGTTTCTAGCCAATTTCGTGTTTTTACTAGTTCCTCGTTTTGCTGATAAAGATCCTCCGCCGCTAACTGTGCTATTTTTGAGGTGTTATAGAGTTCCTTGAAAGCTTGCGGCAGCAGATCCGAGGAAATCCAAGGTAGTACACTAGCAGTTTCGTATAAATCTGCTAAACGCTTGTGCAATACTTCTGTACGTTGGATAAATTTTTCTATGTTCACCTTAAATCCCGGCTACTTGCTTGCAAAGGTTGAGCAAAAAAATCTACTAGGTAAATCCTTAAAAAAATTGCACCATTCCTAATTTTATTGAGTGATAAATTTAACTGGTTGTAAACTGCAATTTTCATGTAATTGAACTTATAAAACTACGTTTATTTGAGGTTTTCGACAATTTCTATCCCACAGTTGCTACAGATGGGCTAGTTTTTAAATGACACGTTTAGCATTCAACCTAGATGCTCAAAGTAAATTGAATCTAGCAAATTATAAAGTGTCCATTGATAACTGTTGCCACCCAGATATTTTTTTACAAAGAATTTTACGGTATTTTGCTAAGTATTACTTCTACCTTTGGTGAGAAAACTCTGTAAACTCAGCTAAGGGACTTCCAACAAATAAATTATCCAATCTTGTGGGGTGGACATCTTGTCCGCCCAAGGCTTGGGGCGGGCGAGACGCCCACCCCACAATAAGTAGTTAAGTATTTTTTTATTTGGAGTTCCCTAAATACGAGCGCCAAATCTCCCGTTCTAAGATTATGCTAATTTTTGACTAAACTGATAAGCCAGTCAAAATAATCGCTAGCTAGCAAAGAAATTAGATAAGATATCACAGTCGGAAAACTCTGCATCTCAACTTTAATTTCTTATTATCATTGTTTAATCCGTTTTGTCATTCCCCCAATGAATGATTTAGTGCTAATGATAATTGTTTCGATTATTACTAAGAATAACTGATAAGACTTTCCCAAACTTCCATCACAAGAATCAAGGCAATACTACTAAAGGCATAAAATATAAGTTAAGTTTGTTTGTGATTCTGAATACGTTGTCTATTAATAAAATTCACAACAAGATTCCCCAAGTTATTTAAGGAGTTGGGAACTAAAGCCTTTCGATTTTCAAATTCATTGTGTGACTATCTGGCACAGGTAACGAATAAAACTAGTGAGAACAAGCAATAGTCGAACTCGTATATTTAGAATTGCCAAGATAAATATTAATAAGTTAAAAATATTTGTATACAAAAACACGTATTAACTTAATAATTATCCGCCTCTTTAGTTAGAGGATAAATGAAGTAGTAAGCTGGTGTAATTTAACAATGCGTAACAGCTAATCAACGCGCAAGTTATGAGGAGTGATGGGTGAGGTGTCAATGCTATAAAATCTCATCACTCCTTTTTACTTACATCAGTTTATGAGCTACTAACGAATGCCATCATTATCAATGGCGCTGTAGCTATTGCTGGGGAAAAGCCCGAACCAAGGGTCAGAACTAGGAGTTAAAAATAGTTGGGCGTATACTTGTTCGTTGAGCGCTTCCACACTCCTTGTTCGCTTACCCTGCATAAACCATTGATGAATTTGGCTGTGCAGCATATATTCATTTCTGACTGTATCTAAAGCCATTGTGGCTTCAAAATTTTTCACTATTATCGGCAAATTATCTTCTTGAGTGTTGGTAGACGGAGACTTTTTAGCTCTGATTAGAGAAATGCTGTTTCCATCTAGCTTGACATCGGCGGCATAGAGTTGAGCGATTTTGTTCCAAACTTTCTCGTTAGTAATTTCAGCTAGGGCGTTTTGATTTCGTTCAGCACCAGACTGGAGAGCAGTTAGCATTGGCGTTTCAACTCTCATTTTAGAAACAGCTAGAGAGCTTGCTATTTCTGCTGTCGGTGGTTGAGTGGGATTGCTGGGAATTTCTACCAACTTAGGGGGAGACTGGATACCCAGGCGGGATAAATCTGCAACCCATTGGGCTTGGATAGAATTTAAGCGATCGCTGTGGTATTTTCTTAAATAAGACTCGCGATCGCTTGGTGTAAGTTTACTGTAATTTTTTACTGCTAATTCAGCCTGCTGTAGCTGTCGCAAAAACGCTTTGGGACTATATAATCCTGGAATAGCATCAATTGGACGACCCGATGCATCCAATACATAATGAATGCTATTGCCTGTAATCGTTCGCTCCAACTTGCGTCCGTCGCCAAAATCAATAGTTACTTTGGGTACAGCGCGCACTGATTGCCAATGCAAAATAAAGTGGTCTTGAAGCAGTTTAGAAATTTCAACATTCGGATACAGCGCTACCCTGAAGAATCTACTATTAGCACAACTCAAATCTTGATCCAGCCTGCCCAATAACCGCAGAGATAGAATGGGTTTACCACTGGTTCTAGCAGCAGCTTTGGCTTGTTCTATATCAGTGTACCAGTACAAACGAGATGCGTAACAGTCCCGTTGTTGACAAAGTTCATCTAAAGCTAGCCTAAGTACAGGGGAAGGTAGAACTGCTCCTGAAGAAGCGGTATTTAACGTATTAGCATGGGATTTAAGAAATACTTCTAACCCTTTTGGGCCCTGTTTCCGAAGTACAGAAACTTCTTGAGATAGCTTGGAGGTTTCAGCTACAGGAGTTTGAGCATCAGCTATCTGCAAAAAACCGAAGCTGACTAGGATGAGTGCGAAAGGATATTTGCAGGTTCTAAATTTCATATATTTTCAGATATTTTCAAGAAAAATAGGGGGTGTGAGTGGGGAGCATCCGGTTTTGGCAACAACAAACAGAAAAAATTTGGTTGATACTCTTAACATTCCACTGTAAGCCAGAAATTTTAATCCTAGCGTTTACAGCAGTTTTGATGTATTTAAACCTTCTCGTTTGGATGCAATACATTTTGACCTCTCTACAAACCTCTCTTTTAAAAGGAGAGAAGCTTTGATGCTCACTCCCCAACGCTAGCTCTTAAGGGGCTGGGGGTTAGGTCTGTATTTCGCGCAATTGAGAACCGTCGCCACTATAAAATGTATATGGATTAAAAGTAGGTTGGGTTAAGGCTTTGCAAAACCCAACAACACGCTCCATGTTGGGTTTCCTTACGTACGTCAACCCAACTTACATTTAATGCACCCATTTAGGCTTGACACCGCACTAGATTTATGGAAAAAGTGGATTATTGCAGCACAGGAGTTGTGCCGTTACCGTTAGTTGACGCATTTGCAATTGCAGCTTGAGCAGGTTGAGTGGGAAGAACCGCTACAACTGGAGCAACTTTTGAACTAGATTTTTTATTTCTTTTTCCATTAGAGCCGCCAGCTTTGGAATACTGTATACTATTTCTGCCGTAGACAGTTGCAACTCCACTTAGCATTCGTTCAGACATTTCGGAGAGGGCTTTATCCATCTGGGTTATTGTTTTACGCGATTCTTCAAGATTGGACACAAGCGTGTTATGAGCTTCTAATGTTGCACGGGTAGTGTTGATCAGGTGGTTGTAGACTTCAATGGTTAATCCATGTCCTAAATCCAGATTTTCATCAACGGATTTAAGCAAGGCGAGACGAAGTTGGGCTTTGTCAACAGCAGCAGAACTACGAGTTCTTAAAGACATGAGATATCCTTTTGTTTAAGAATTCCTTTTTCAACATAGTGGAGTATCCTTTTGCCTGAGATGGGTAGTTTTGTGGATTTATTTCATTAAAACTTCAACAAAATAATTACGAGTTTATCTGTATTTTTACTCATTTTTTATATCTATTTGTTGTTTGAAAATAAGTGCAATCAGCAAATGCGAACGCCAAATCAACAAATGCGATCGCCAAATCAACAAATGCGATCGCCAAATCAACAAATGCGATCGCCAAATCAACAAATGCGATCGCCAAATCAACAAATGCGAACCCCGAATCAACAAATGCGATCGCCATATCAGCAAATGCGAACCCCGAATCAACAAATGCGATCGCCAAATCAACAAATGCGAACTCCAAATCAGCAAATGCGAACGCCAAATCAGCAAATGCGAACGCTAAATCAACAAATGCGATCGCCTAATAGGTTGTTTGAAAAGTAATTAGCTGTGATTTTATGCACTTGTTGATCCCTCCTAACCCCCCTTAAAAAGGGGGGAACCGGAATCAAAGTCCCCCTTTTTAAGGGGGATTTAGGGGGATCTAAAACCTTTTACTACCAACAAGATGACTTTTAAAACATCCTTTGAGGATACAAGTTGCATTTGTAGCCATCGCAATTACATTAAAAATGACAAAATCTCGATTCAGAAAATTGTAGCGACTGGCAACTTTGTGTCTAATTTTTCAGAAATTGAGGATAATACTGTTGAAGCTTCATCAAGATGCGTCTAACTCACACCTGCTCATGAATGAACAGCGCCTACAAGCTTATAATCAGCTAATTCAAACCCTGCTAAGTTGCCCTAGCGGGGAAGAACCAGAGATATTAGCAGCGAATACAGAATTGCTAGATGCTGACTTTGTGCAGGTTGTTGTAGCAGCAGCAGAGCATTTTGCCGAGCAGGGAGAGGAAAATACTGCAAACTGGTTGAGAAATCTAGCAACATATCTCACCTCAGAAACTCCCCCCATCACCGAAGAAGATATAGAGACTTACTTGCAATTTTTACTAGAAATACTGCAAGCAACAGCAGAAAGCAACGGCGATGCTCAAGTAATTTACCCATTACTGGCAGCTAATACCGATAAACTCAATGATATTTTTGCTCAATTATTGCGTCATTGGGCAACAAATACCCTAACAGAAGCGGAACCAGATGCAGCAACATCCATCGCCGCAGTAATTGGTAATTTTAGTAATCTGATTCAGCAGTTCCCTTTGGGTAGCAAAGCCAACAACATGGAAATTGCTATTACTGGCTATGAAATCGCCCTGACTGTATATACCCGCAGCGCCTTTCCTGTTGATTGGGCAATGACGCAAAATAATCTGGGGGCTGCTTACGATGACAGAATATTTGGAGAACGAGCCGAGAATATTGAATTTGCGATCGCTGCTTATTCTGCTGCACTCGAAGTTAGAACCCGCAGCGCCTTTCCGGAA
>NZ_JBALDU010000033.1:0-250298 GCF_036917235.1 Nostoc sp. | reverse complement strand
AATTTGTGAGCTATTCTGCTGTTTTGCCGCCCTGGCTGGTTTTAGATCCTCTGTTGCGTACCTGGTTGTTGGAGGATATTGGCCGCGGCGATCGCACTACAAATACGCTTTTAGTAGAAAATGTGACGCTAGGATCTGCTAAATGGATCGCTAAAGCTTCAGGGATAATTACTGGCTTACCAATTGCAGCTAGAGTGTTTCAGATTTTGAATGAAAAAGTCAGCTTTGTAGCGGTGGCGGCTGAAGGTGCATGGTGTGAGCCGGGACAGATCGTAGCTGAAATTCATGGTTCGCTGGATGCGCTGCTGATGGGGGAACGTGTGGCGCTCAATTTGGTTATGCGGTTTAGTGGAATTGCTACGCTGACTAATATATATGTAGAGAAAATTGCTGATTTACCTGCTCAGTTGGTGGATACGCGTAAAACTACGCCAGGGCTGAGACTGTTGGAAAAGTACGCGACTGCTGTGGGTGGGGCGATTAATCACCGTATGGGATTGGATGATGCGGTGATGATTAAGGATAATCACATTGCGGCGGTTGGGGGAATTGGAGAAGCTGTTAGCCGTATTCGTTCTCAGATTCCTTATCCTTTGACTATAGAGGTTGAGACAGAAAGTTTAGAGCAGGTGAAAGAAGCTTTGAAGCATAGGGCTGACATTATTATGTTGGACAATATGCCTTTGGATATGATGAGTCAGGCGGTGCTGTTGATTCGCCAGCAAGATAACCGAGTGAAAATTGAAGCTTCGGGGAATGTGACTTTGGAAACGATTCGCGCTGTGGCGGAAACGGGTGTTGACTATATTTCGAGCAGTGCGCCGATTACTCAATCAAAGTGGTTGGATTTAAGTATGAGAATTGTACATTAAATGTCAAAATGGCAGTAAAACTTTGCAACTGCACATAAAAAATATACGTAAATTTGATTATTGCTACTTAGATAATTCGTGCAGTGTCTAAAACGCTCAAAGTGTAAGCTCAATAAAGGTTTGGGTAATAGCGATCGCACCGCTTGTGAGAAATCTTGGGGTACTGTTGTGTAACTGATTTAGGCGAAGGTGGCTTGATAAATGAGTAAAAAGTTGGGACAGCAACCAAAGACGATCCCCCTAGCTTTAGTTTTGTTTTTTGCCATCGATAATTTGTGCTATTACGACCACTACACAAACAGTAGTTTAACGGCTAATTTTGGTTAGACTACGATGTGAAATAAGAAGAGCGTGAAAAAAGCGATCGCTAACTAATCCTCTAAGAATTACCTGAGAATCATTGCAATGGTTACACAGTTACCATCTTCCACCCAAAAAGGCATTATTTACCCTGACAGCGATGGACAGCCAATGGCAGACAATACTAAGCAGTTTGAATTAATTGTCTGGATTAAAAATAATTTAGAACTGCTGTTTGGCAATGACCCAAATGTGTTTGTCGCTGGAGATTTATTGTGGTATTCGGTGGAAGATGATAACAAGCTCCGCCAAGCTCCTGATGTCATGGTAGTATTTGGTAGACCAAAAGGATACCGAGGTTCTTATCAACAGTGGCTTGAGGACAACATTCCCCCGCAGGTGGTATTTGAAATTTGGTCGCCTGGAAACCGGATCTCTAAAATGGCGAAAAAATTAGAATTTTATGAGCGCTACGGTGTGGAAGAATATTATTTGTATGAACCTGATGTGGTTGACTTGACAGGCTGGCAGCGACGCAACTCAAGATTAGAAGTGATTGACCAAATGGTTGCTTGGGTCAGCCCTCGATTGGGGGTGCGTTTCGAGTTGACTGAGGAAGAACTGCAAATTTATCGTCCTGATGGCGATCGCTTTCTGACCTTTTTGGAACTAGATCAACAACGACAGCAACAAAGACAACGAGCAGAGCAAGCTGAGGCGCAGTTAGAAGCTCTCCGTGCTTTACTACAAGAACGAGGAATTAATCCAGACCAATTGTGACCGAATTTAATTTACAAGTCTCAGAAAATAGCGATCGCTTTAAACAAAAGGTTTACTAATTCGCAGTCCCATGATCACTAAGTCCCGTTCAACGCTGTCAAGTTCGGCAATGTTAGGTAAATGTCCCCAGCGCTGAAAACCAAATGTTTCAAAGAGTTTTAAACTGGGTTGATTGTGGGCAAAAATGAAGCAGACTAGGCTCTTTAGACCCAAACTAGAACTTTCGCTAATTGCTTGTGCTAAGAGTTGCCGTCCCAAACCACACCGATGAAAGCTAGGGGCTATATAAATACTAATTTCGGCAGTCTTACTATAGGCGGGTCGTCCATAAAAGGATTGGAAACTAAGCCATCCAGCGATTACTCCATCTACTTCAATTACCCAAAGTGGGCGTTGTGAAGGCGATCGCCCCTTAAACCAAGCAAGGCGACTTTCCACGGATACTGGTTCTAAGTCAGCGGTTGCCATGCGGCTAGGAATTGCAGTGTTGTAAATTGCCACAATTGCAGGCAAGTCAGTTTCAGTCGCATGGCGAATGGTCATTGCTACCGTCTCAGAAAAAATCTTCAGAAAATATTTAAGAATAATACAGTGTTAAGAGTAGCAATTCTACGGCTTCTATCGTAATTGTCACAGATAGTTTGCTAGATAAGGTACTTTTACCTCACTTAACATACTAATGGCTAACTCTACTAGCAAGTATGCAATGAGCCACTACAAAAGACATCACGGTTGCGATAAATAGAGGAATGTCCCTAAACCTTGCCTATTTTATTTCTTATAGTAGATAAAGCTTATAACTCCTTAGTTGGAAATTCTAAGTTTTTATTCCTAACGTCTCATTCCGTATTCATTCTAGAGAAATAGATAATTTTCTCATGTCAGCAAAAACAAACTATTTTATCTGAATATTTATATACTACTTTTATCAGATTGAGGAGTTTTAATTTTTAACTCAGTGAACATAAATGCTTTAACAAAGTTTTTGTTTTAAACCAGAGAATAGAATTCTAAATCCTTTAACAGTAAGGCTTAAAAACAAACTTATGTTCCTGTATACACGTCTAGTTGAAGATTATACATAACAATAAATTTTATTTTGTAGCCATGTTTATAAAAAATGGATGTCAGTTTGTATGAGTGAGTACAAATTGTATATATAGCTAAAGATAGAGGTCATCATCATATTTTTTTATTTAAAGTTAATATAAATATAAATTTATATGGATTACTTGTAAACCCAAATACCATGTTTATTAATTGTTTGAATAATAAATTAAGTGTAAAGCAAGACAGTAATATTTCAAATATTGTTGATATTGCGCTTTTTATAGATCAAATCAAAAGTAGTATTTGGCTATTTGGCATTCCATCTTGGCTTTTCGGAATAACTGATAGAAGCATAGCTGCATTCGTCGATGGTTATTTATCTCCTATAGAAATATTTCAACTATTTACAGCCTTTTTCTTTTTTGTAAGTTGGCTATATCTCAAGCCGGAAGAAAGCTTTAATAGCAATGATTTAGAACCCAGTCAATATCAGGAATATCTCGATCGTACTCAAGCTAATAAGCTTCAATTAAAAAAACTACACATGATTAGTCAAGAGTATATTTTACCATTCCCTTATATTTGCCAAATATATCATCTATTGAACTTAAAACATTTGGAAACAATTCATAGGTTTAGCCTTAATAATCTAAAAATTGTTAGTATTAGCCAGTTCCAAACTACAAACGTCGGTGGTAAAATCACATTTCAAACGATATTAGATTCACCAGCTAATCCTCTAAGAATTTGGCGACAACCAATTGTGGAGGTAGATTTAATATTACATACTCCCTACGCTGTCGAACTGAGTATCCCAGTCTACAATAACAAAAGGATAATTGTTATATTTCATGCTTTCCCTTTAAATGACTCAGAACATCAATTGTTTATAGATATTTATAGTGACCTAGAGTGGCCAAAACCATTATTACAAATAATATTGCATTTTGCTGCTTGTTTGACACTCTTTGAAGATTTGCCGTATCTAAGAGCTTTAGCTGAGAAAAATATAGAGCGTTTATTCAATTTAAGTAGGACTTCAAATCACGAGAGTGCGTTGCTGTTTAAAAGGTTTGTTGAGCTATATGGTTCGAGTGGAGAAACAACTAAATTCCTTGAGGGAAGCAAAGAGAGTTAGGAGACGCGATTAATCGCGTCTGTACAAGAGTTAGAAATTTTAAACTTTTAACTCCTAATTTTATTTAGTTAAGCGCGTGCTAATAAAGGAGCAGCAGCTAGTAAGGTTTTGGTATAAGGATGCTGAGGATTGGCGAAAATCTGTTTTGTCAGACCGAGTTCTACAATTTTACCGCCATTCATCACGGCAATACGATCGCACAAAAATCGAGCTAACCAAAGGTCATGAGTGATGAATAGATAAGTTAACTCAAACTCTTCCTTTAGTTGCAACATCAAATCCAGTACTTGCGACTGCACGCTGGCATCTAACATACTCACAGGTTCATCGCAGATTAAAAGTTTAGGGTGAGTAATTAAAGCACGAGCGATCGCTACTCGTTGCTGTTGTCCCCCAGACAAATCCGAGGGATAACGCTCATAATACAATTCTGGCGGTGTTAACCCAACTTTATTTAGCATCCATAAAACCTGTTCTTTTGCCTTGACAGGATTGGCAAGATTGTGGATAAATAAAGGATCGGCAATACTTTGTCCCACTGTCATCGCTGGATTAAGACAAGCATGAGGGTCTTGAAAGACCATTTGTATTTGTCGCCGCGAGGAACGAATTTCTTGACGCGACAGTTTAGTTAAATCCTGTCCTAAAAACTCAACTTTGCCACTAGTAGGACGAATTAGTTGTAATATTGTTCGTGATAGTGTGCTTTTACCACAACCTGATTCCCCGACTAAGCCGAGAATTTCTCCTGAATAAAGATCCAGGTTGATCCCATCTACTGCTTTAATTGTCTGCGTTTGTGTATTAAACAGTCGTTCGATAAAGTTAGGTTCTATGGTGTAGTGTTGCTTGAGTTCTGTGACACTCAAAATTGGGGATTGCTGATTAATAATCGGTAATTGCTTTTCTTCGTCATTGGCAATTATCAATTCTCCACTATCAGTTACTGCTTGAATGTGTAAAGCTGCTTTTAGGAGCGATCGCGTGTATTCGTGTTGAGGTTGCCTAAATACTGTTTCTGTAGCACCCATTTCGGCCATCTTGCCGTTGTACATCACGCCAATGCGATCGCAATATTCGGCCACCATTGCTAAATCGTGAGATATCAACAACAATCCCATGTTTTCTTCACCGCACAGACGAGTTAATTCTTGCAATATCTGCGCGGAAACAGTGACATCTAAACTGGTGGTAGGTTCATCGGCAACAATAAATTTGGGGTTGAGGAGTAAAGCTAAAGCGATCGCTACCCGTTGGCGCATTCCACCGCTAAACTCATGAGGATACTGATTCCAACGAGTGACTGGAATATTTACCTTTGCTAAAGTAGCAAGTGCTTTTTCTTTAGCTTCCCGCGTTGATAATTGTGGTGAGTGCGCCTGGAGGGTTTCGATACAATGCTTACCAATAGTCATCAACGGATCGAGGCGTGTCATGGGATCTTGAAAAACTAAGGCGATCGCCTCTCCCCGAAATTTCCGCAACTGGTTAGGTGTCAAATCAAACACTGACTGTCCTTGAAATATCACCCGTCCCTCAATACGACTAGAGGATGGTAGTAAACGCATTACTGCCCGTCCAATAGTTGACTTACCACAACCTGACTCTCCCACCAATCCCATTCTTTCACCTGGTTTCAAGGTGAAAGATACATCATCAACCGCCCAGCTTGCTTCTTCTCCACTCCGTTGAGGATAGGCAACTCGCAGATTTTCGATACAGAATAAGGCTTCACTCATAGTTAGTTATCAGCCCTGAGCTACCAATTTTTATAATTTCAAATTTAGGATAGTCTATCAAATTAAGTATTAGACCTGTTTTATGAAGAAGAATTCTGTACGACTGGGTGATAGCGCAGCTGAATCTTTTTCCTTGCTTATTACTCTATCCCTTTATCAATAGAGTAATAAGCAATTCTGAATTCTGAATTCTGACTCCTGCCTCCTGCCTCCTGCCTCCTCTTAATTGCAGACAGCTATCGATATTCTTGATAAGCACTGCTAAAGTTGATACAGCACACAACTATGATGTTATAAGTGCAAAATTTAAATCTGTAGGAACTAGAATCAAAATTCAGTCAGTAAATCAGGATTTTCAAGTTAATATTATGGAGCAAAATCAGCCAGAACAGCGGCGCGCTGCCGATCAAGTGTTTCAAGAATCCCTCGAACAGTTGGAGGATATCTTACAAGAAAATTCGACTGAGGAAGAAGAGATCCCCCAACTGCATACTAGTACTTTCACTGAAGTCGAACTCGATCAAGACTTGATAGATATTGATTTAGCAGCTCTTGAAGACGCAGTTGCTGATATTGAAAAATATCTCGAAGAAATAACAAAAACCCAATTGGGGTAAAAAGTTAAAATTTATTACTGACAAATTAGTTGCCGTTGAGCTTCGTACAAAATTAGAGCGGCTGCGATCGCCACATTCAAGGATTCCACCCCAGGACTCAAAGGAATTTTGACTTGCCGATCTGCGATCGCTGCTAAATCTGCTGACAATCCAGCACCTTCATTTCCCAGTAAAATCATACTGGGTTTTCGCCAGTCCACTTCCCAATAAGTTAAAGTCGCATCGGGTAAGGTTGCCACTACCTGCATTCCTGCTTGCTGACTTTGTTGGACTGTCGCTTTTAAATCTTCGGTTACGGCTGTTGCTAGGCGAAACCATTGTCCTGCAGAAGCACGAAGAACTTTAGGGCTATCTAAATCTACACTATCTCCACTTACCCACAAACCTGATGCTCCGGCAGCAGCAGCAGTACGAATCATCGTACCCAGGTTGCCGGGATCTTGTATCGTTTCTAAAGCTAGCACTAAACCAGTCAATGGTAGTTGAGTTTGGCGTTGGCTTCGTTTTGCCGTTGCTACCACACCATCCGGTCGGACTGTGGTCGCGATCGCATCCAAGACTTCTCTACTAACAATTTCGGCGCGATCGCATCGGCTACAAGCTTCTTCCCACAGCGAAGGATGGGCTACTTGCCAATCTGGGGTACAACACACTGTTTCTAGTGGGTAATTGACCGCACAAGCTTCTTCTAACAAGTGCGTCCCTTCTAGTAAAAATAACTGTTGTTTATGCCTCTCCTTGGTGGAGTGCAGCTTGCGAATTTGTTTGACTAGGGAATTCTGTAAACTGATCAACATTTTTAGTTGTGAGTGCCGAGTAGTCAGTGCTGAGTTTTTCCTTCTCAGCACTGACTACTCGGCACTCATCAGTGATTATGCGGAACCCGGGACTTGAACCCGGAAGCCTTGCGGCACTAGAACCTGAATCTAGCGCGTCTGCCATTCCGCCAGTTCCGCTGGCATTTGTCCTTATCGACAATTTCTTATTATTGCGTTATGTTTTACCTTTGTCAAGTAAAAGCATAATGCCTCGTTAAAAGTCTCTAACTGGAAACGAGTTTTTCAGGCACAACGTCGAATCAAAATATTAACTGAACAGTACAGCATTGATTTTTAGAGAATACTTAAGTTATTTTACTGAGTATTTAATTTTGCTTAAAACTACTGTTTATTGATTCTTTTTTTAAATTTTTTAAAAAACTCAAAAAGCCTGCTATTGCTTGTTTACAGCCTAGATTTTCACCAAAAAAGCAATTTTTTTATACAAAACAGTGCTTTAAAACGTGGACATTTTGAATCTTTACTGTAGAATCAAAACCAACTTCAAACATATAAAATACGTATTACTTTTGGAGGTAGGCTTATTAATCCTTCTACCAGCTTACCAGATGCCAAAATTGCTCCAGAAGCAGACTCCTCAGTCTTGCAAATTTGGGGTGGGCATCCTTTGCGGGGTCATGTAAAAATTAGCGGGGCAAAAAATTCAGCACTGGTAATCATGGCTGGAGCCTTGCTGTGTCCGGGCGATTGTCGTATCCGTAATGTCCCTTTGTTAGCGGACGTAGAGCGGATGGGTCAGGTGTTATCAGCTTTGGGTGTGCAATTAACCCGACAAGGTGACATTTTAGATATCAACGCCAGCGAGATTAAAACATCAAAAGCTCCCTACGAATTAGTTACCCAGTTGAGAGCGAGTTTTTTCGCCATTGGAGCCATTTTGGCAAGACTGGGAGTAGCACAGATGCCCTTACCAGGCGGTTGTGCGATTGGGGCAAGACCAGTTGACTTGCATGTTCGAGGACTGCAAGCAATGGGAGCGGAAGTACAAATTGAGCATGGCATTTGTAATGCCTACGTCCCTGGTAGCAGCCGGAGATTAAAAGGTGCGAAGATTTACTTAGACATTGCCAGCGTTGGAGCAACGGAAAACTTGATGATGGCGGCTACCCTAGCAGAGGGTGAAACGATCATCGAAAATGCTGCCAGAGAACCGGAAGTAGTCGATCTAGCTAACTTCTGTAACGCAATGGGAGCGAAGATTAAGGGCGCGGGGACTAGCAGAATTATTATCGAAGGAGTCCCCAAGTTGCATTCTGTTGACTACAGCATTATTCCCGATCGCATTGAGGCTGGGACGTTTTTGCTAGCAGCAGCAATTACCCGCTCAGAACTTCTTCTCTCGCCAGTGGCTCCAGAACATCTCATCCCAGTAATTGCCAAGCTGCGGGATATTGGAGTGACAATAATTGATGAAAAGCCCGACCACTTGCACATTCTGCCAGCGGAAAGCCTTAAGGCAACGGATATTGAAACTCAATACCATCCAGGTTTTCCCACAGATATGCAAGCGCCATTCATGGCTTTGCTGGCAGTGGCAGAAGGCGACAGCGTAATTAACGAATCCGTCTTTGAAAATCGCTTGCGTCATGCCTCTGAGTTGAATCGTTTGGGGGCAGATATTCGTGTCAAAGGCAATGCTGCTTTCGTTCGGGGAGTACCAAAATTATCTGGCGCACCAGTATTAGGTACAGACTTACGAGCATCGGCAGCGTTAGTCATCGCCGGACTAGCAGCAGAAGGACAAACCACAATTCAAGGTTTACAGCACCTCGATCGCGGCTACGATCGACTTGATATGAAGTTGCAGCAATTGGGGGCTAAAATCCTCCGCGTGGGTGAAACACCAACAGATGCAGAAATCGCTCCCAGCATCAGTAGTGTGTCAATTTGAAATCGATCGGTTGAGACTGACGCGGAGGATAAGAAGAATAAAGCAGACAAGGTAAAATTTTCTCCCTTGTCTGCCTTTATCTCTCCCATCTACACCTTGCGATCTGCTGAATTCTCCTGATAGATAGAGGCTTTTAAGCTTTGTCCATATCTTTTTTTGATGAATATTCTAGAAAAATCTGTGTTGGCTGTTACAATATTGTTAAGAAAAGTTGCCCGTTGCATTTTGGGAACGCGTAATTGGGTTTTAACTCTCTTGAGAAGACAACGCAAAAACATTTTTTAGACCAGCTGTGGGAGGCTGGTCTTTTTATATTTAAAGTCCTCACAAATTATACTTATCACTTTGGGTATAATACTCATGCTGTTTTATTAATTACTTTTATTGGTTTGTAATACATTCTTAAATCGTGTCTACGACGGGCTACGCCTACGCCTTACAGAAAACCTCAAAAACAAAGCGATTACCTGTTGTGGAAGAGTGTGCGATCGCAACAGTTATTCTGATAAACAAGCAGATATGAAACCTATCTACGTTTATTTGTAAAATAAAGAAATACTGACTGAGCGTTCAGCATCAAAAAGATAATGCCTACCAGCAGACCCAATGTTGCACCATGAGATAAAAAAATTCGATGCCTTAATTAAGTGCATATCGAGCTTCCATATAATAGTTGAAGAAGTGCAACAAAATTAAACATCAAATCAAATCCCTCTTCCCACAACCCTTACTTTGGCTTGACAAACAAGATAAATTGGGTCTAGTTGGCATCTGCGCGGTTGAATTCAATATTTTCACGAACGGAGAACACGAAATCTATGACCAGACTAGAAACCCGCACTGAACCGATGGTGCTAAACATGGGACCACACCACCCTTCAATGCATGGGGTTCTGCGGCTAATCATGACTTTGGATGGTGAGGATGTCGTTGACTGTGAACCAGTCATCGGCTATTTGCACCGGGGAATGGAAAAAATTGCTGAGAACCGCACTAATGTAATGTACGTCCCTTACGTTAGTCGGTGGGACTACGCTGCGGGAATGTTCAACGAAGCTGTCACTGTTAACGCCCCAGAAAAGCTTGCAGGTGTCGCTGTCCCCAAACGCGCTAGCTACATCCGCGTCATCATGCTGGAGTTGAACCGCATTGCTAACCACTTGCTATGGTTTGGCCCCTTCCTAGCTGACGTAGGCGCACAAACTCCCTTCTTCTACCAGTTCCGGGAACGGGAGATGATTTATGATTTGTGGGAAGCTGCTACAGGTTATCGGATGGTGAATAATAACTACTTCCGTGTTGGTGGAGTAGCAGCCGATTTACCTTACGGTTGGGTAGATAAGTGTCTGGAATTCTGCGAATACCTATTGCCCAAAATTGATGAGTACGAACGCTTAGTAACCGATAACCCTATCTTCCGGCGACGTGTTGAGGGTATTGGGACTATCACCCGTGAAGAAGCAATTAACTGGGGACTTTCTGGCCCAATGTTACGCGCTTCTGGCGTGCAATGGGATTTGCGGAAAGTTGACCATTACGAATGCTACGATGATTTCGACTGGGATGTGCAGTGGGAAACAGCTGGTGATTGCTTTGCCCGTTATGTGGTGCGGATGCGGGAAATGCGCGAATCTGTGAAGATTATTCGCCAAGCAATTAAAGGACTTCCTGGCGGCCCTTACGAAAATCTGGAAGCGAAGCGTTTAGCCGCAGGTAAAAAATCCGAGTGGGACGCATTTGATTACCAATTCATCGGCAAAAAAGTTTCCCCCACTTTTAAGATTCCCAAGGGTGAAATCTATGCCCGTGTAGAAAGTGGCAAAGGTGAATTGGGAATTTATTTGGTTGGCGATGATAATGTCTTCCCTGCACGTTGGAAGATTCGGGCAGCAGATTTCAACAATCTCCAAATTGTTCCACATTTACTGCGCGGGATGAAGGTTGCAGATATTGTGGTGATTCTCGGTAGTGTTGACGTAATTATGGGGTCTGTGGATAGGTAGAGTAAATATCTATCTCAGTAATTTTTAGAGCAGTTGTATTACAGTGCAACTGCTCTACTTTTTTGATTTTTCAGTACTTAAATATACCAAATTAATAAATAAAATGCTTATTGAAATTAGCATCTGACTCTCAAATTTTCAAAGCTTTTAAATTCATACCCAGAACGTTTAATCAGTTTAAGAATGAAATCATCAGGGTGCATTAAAGTAAAAAATATTGCCTATCCATTAATTACCTTTTTCTATGACACCTTCGACAAACCAGGTTTATCCGGTTATTTGGCACAATAACTCAGTCTCACTAATCGATCAAACGCGCTTACCAAACGAATATACATTTGTGGAAATTCACCGCAGTGAAGATATGGCGCGGGCGATTAAAACTATGATTGTGCGAGGTGCGCCTGCAATTGGTGTGGCTGCGGCTTATGGAATGTATCTTGGTGCTAGAGAAATTGAGACTAGCGATCACACCGAATTTTTGCAACACTTAGATAAAGTAGCCCAGTTATTGCGTTCTACTCGTCCAACGGCGGTAAATTTATTTTGGGCAATCAGCCGGATGCTGAAAGCCGCCTACGAAACGCTGGGAACAGTAGAAGACATCAAGCAAACCCTGTTCCAAACAGCCCAAGCAATTAACGCCGAAGATTTACAAACCTGTCAGGCGATCGGCGACAATGGTTTAGCAGTCTTGCCCACTACCCCAGAAAAGCTGACGTTGCTTACTCACTGCAACGCTGGGGCGCTAGCTACTGCTGGGTATGGCACTGCTTTGGGTGTAGTGCGTTCTGCCTGGAGGGAAGGACGTTTAGAACGTTTATTTGCCGATGAAACCCGTCCTCGCTTACAAGGCGCAAAACTCACCACTTGGGAATGTGTCCAAGAAGGTATTCCAGTTACATTAATTACTGATAGTATGGCGGCCCATTGCATGAAACAGGGGTTGATTCATGCTGTAGTTGTGGGTGCCGATCGCATTGCTGCTAATGGTGACACTGCTAATAAAATTGGTACATATAGTGTAGCGATCACAGCTAAAGCTCATAATATCCCTTTCTTTGTCGCTGCACCCCTTTCCACCGTTGATTTTGAATTAGCTGATGGTAGCCAAATTCCCATTGAAGAACGCGAACCAACAGAAATTTATCAAGTTGGCGATACCATTCTCACTCCTGCGGGTGTAGATTTTTATAACCCAGCTTTTGATGTGACTCCGGCTGAGTTGATTACAGCCATCATTACAGAGAATGGAGCGATCGCACCTGATAAATTAGCGAAATCACAGTTAAAGCAATTAGTGTAATTGGCGTTTAAATTGATGGGTAAATAAGTTTCTGGTAAGGACTTTAATCCTTGATCTTTTAAGCAGTAAAGTCCTTACACCTTCAATCAAAACTAGCTTAACAAACTACTAGAAGTTCACTTCTCCTGTTTTAAACTAATCCAGAACTTTTCTTCTCAGCCTTTCTAGTTCCTCATCTATATCTTCCTCATCCATGCGAGAAAGTTCGTATGCTAGGCGAGCCTGACGCTCTAAAGCCTCAGATTTCGCTGTTGTCTCACTTGTTGCGATCGCATTTTCCCAGACATCCCATTTATCTTTCTTCTCTTCGAGGTTCTGGATTAGTGTCTTTGCATTGAGTTGAGTCGGTGTTTTTATAGGGCTACACAAAACCTTAGTGGACTGATTTTGAAAATCATAGACAACATCAAATACCTTAAACTTGCGCCAAGAGCTAGGCTTACCTGTCTCATCTATTGGTAAAACCAAAGTTTCACCAATTCGAGGAAGCCACTTACAGCTTGAAAATTCGGACACCATTTTGCTAGATGCATCAACACTCCAAACAATACGGAGCTTGAAATCTTGAGGGTTGGGTGTTAAGAAAGGCGCATAGTTTTTCATCGCTACTTATAACAATCCTCTGATGATTTGTTTTCAGAAGAAGCTTTAGTTTCACAGGCTAATCGCTGTGATTTTTCAGCAGCATCATCAAACGACCTTACCAGAGGCGTTTTAGCCACAAACTCATTGAGTAAAAAACCAAAAACAACAAATATAGCCGGAACCAGCACGAATATAAACAGAAGACCCTGGACAATCATTTTCTTCTCGGAGGGATTGTCTTGTTCTGGGGATTTTTCTTGATCACTCACAATTACACCACGACTAACTGCTATATCTAGCAAGCCCAAAACTAACTCGTCTCTAACTACTACTTAAAAAATTTTCATGTTTCAAGCTCGAATATACTTTTATCTCTAAACTTCAAGTCTTTCCCTCTCCGATTCGGAGAGGGACAGGTTTTGCGTAGTAAAACCAGGGAGAGGTCTTTTATTCGACTAATTAACCCTAATAGAATTAACCAAAATGTTGAATAATTGCCTCGGCAAATTCAGAACATTTTAAAGGTTCAACTGGCGGTTCTAGCAACCGGGCTAAATCGTAGGTGACTTGACTATTTGCGATCGCATCGCTTAAACCTTTCTTAACTAGGTCTGCTGCTTCTTGCCAACCCATAAATTCCAGCATCATCACACCAGACAAAATCACTGAACCAGGATTAATCCGATCTAAGCCGGCGTGTTTGGGGGCAGTGCCGTGGGTAGCTTCAAATATGGCACTAGAATCACCAATATTTGCCCCTGGACCCATTCCCAATCCACCAACAATGGCGGCAGCAGCATCAGACAAGTAATCGCCGTTTAAGTTCATCGTCGCCAAAATTGAATACTCATCCGGTCTGGTTTGGATTTGTTGAAAAATACTGTCAGCAATCCGGTCATTCACCAAAACTTTCTCTTTCCATTTGCCATCGCCGTGGGTTGCCCAAATTGTGTTAAGAACAGTTTCAACTTCCTTGACAACTTGCGCTTTCTTATCTGGAGTAAGATTATCAAACCCAGGTTCAATCTGGCGGGCGTTTTCTTCCAAGGAAATATTCGGATTTTTTTCCTTGTTACTCAAAATCCAAGATTCTTGTTCAGTGACAGTTTCTTGGCGAAATTCACTGGTTGCTAATTCATAACCCCAATCGCGGAAAGCGCCTTCGGTGTACTTCATTATGTTGCCCTTATGCACCAAAGTCACTTGTTGCTTGTTTTTGGGCAACAGCAAAGCGTGTTTGATGGCACGTCTGACTAGGCGCTGAGAACCAGTTTTGCTGATGGGTTTGATGCCAATACCAGAATCAAGAGGAATGCGTTTTTTCCCATGTTCTGGGGTGGCGGGGATTAATTCTTCATTGAGAATTTTAATTAAGCGATCGCCCATTTCGCTACCTTGTCGCCACTCAATGCCTAAATAAATATCTTCTGTATTTTCCCGATAAACAATTACATCCAGCTTTTCTGGGTTTTTGTGCGGTGAGGGCGTACCTGCATAGTAACGGCAAGGACGCACGCAAGCATACAAGTCAAAAATTTGTCGCAGCGCCACATTTAAAGAACGAATTCCCCCACCAATGGGAGTAGTCAAAGGCCCTTTAATCGCTACACCATATTCTTCAATTGCCGTGAGAGTATCTTGTGGTAAATACTGATAAGTACCGTATAAATCACAAGCTTCGTCACCAGCGTAAACTTTGAACCAGCTAATTTGACGTTGACCCTTGTATGCTTTAGCTACAGCAGCATCGAGGACTTTTTGGGTAGCAGGCCAGATGTCTATACCTGTGCCGTCGCCGCGAATAAAGGGGATAATTGGATTGTCCGGTACGATTGGTTCACCATTTTTGAAGGTGATTTTTGCTCCGGCTGCGGGGGGGGTAATCTTTTCGTACATCGTTCACACACTCCTAATCGATACGCTGCTATTCAAAAAATCTTTATGTGGCAGGCTTGTATATTTTGCTATGTCTTTTGTTCGCCAAGCCATAAGGCACAGATTTTCCCCCTATTCCCCTTGTACATTATTTGGGGATTAAGTGTGAGATTTCAGTGAAGCGATCGCAATTTTGTACGATCAAAAATAGTAAACTACTTTTCGCTATCAGTGCTTCACTTTAGAGAATGCCCGATAGCTTACCGCTCTTTCACTGACCGTTAACACAAGAATGGCATGACAGACCCAATGATTTTATCAGGCCCTGCAAATGACATCGACTCCCTCCGACAACCGTTAATGGCTGGGTCTGAAAAAGTCCAACAACAGATAATCCCACAGTTAGCTGAGTTGGGTAATGAGGGATTAGACGTGTTGATGGAATTTTTACTGAAACGACGTGAGAACCCAGCGACTTGGATTGATGGCAAAGCTTACCAAGTTCTTTACAGTTCTGATGCACCTCAAGTCAAAGAATTTTTGCGCTCCTGTTTTCCTGAAGGAATTGTACCTCTAAAATCAGAGTGCGGGATTAACTACAATTCTTTGCAACAGCTACTTGCTGCTCAAGACTTCCAAGCAGCCGATCGCGTCACCATCGAAAAAATGTGTGAACTATCAGGGCCAACGGCTGTACAACGAAAATGGTTGTATTTTACTGAGGTAGAAAATACCTCGGCTGTTGACTTGCAAACCATTAACAATCTCTGGTTAGTTCACTCCGAAGGTAAATTTGGTTTTTCAGTGCAGCGAGAAATCTGGCTAAGTTTGGGTAAAAATTGGGAGAATTTCTGGCCGAAAATTGGCTGGAAAGCAGGTAACAGCTGGACGCGATACCCTAACGAGTTTACCTGGGATTTGAGTGCGCCTAAAGGTCACTTACCCCTTTCTAATCAACTCCGGGGAGTACGAGTTTTTGCTTCTTTACTTTCTCACCCAGCTTGGTCGAAGAATCCAGAAAAATGATTTTGAGCCTAATTATTGGAGAAGCAAATCGTGGACGCTTACTAATCATGTCGTATACAGAAAGAGGAAATTCGATTCGTCTCATTAGGGACTTCCAAGAAATAAATTATCTAAATAAACGAACCACAGAGACACAGAGAACACAGAGGAATAAGGAGGAGAGAGTTTTTTGAGTATTTTTTTATTTGGAAGTCCCTTAGCGCCAGAGAAGTAACGCGATCCGAGCGAGAAGTCTATGAAGAAGGGTAAGCCAGAAATGGAAGATGATTTGCGATCGGAGTATGACTTAAAGAGCCTAAAAGTCAGAAAGCTTGGTTCTGAAAGAAAGAGCTTTGGTAAAACAACAATTCGTTTAGAACCTGACGTTGCAGAGGTTTTCCCTAATGCCGATGCTGTCAATGAAGCTCTAAGATTTCTGATTAGAGTTGTGCAGGAGAACCAAGTTTCTACACTTATAAAGCAGCCTCACAGTTCCTCTGAGGGGGGGAATCAAATCTCCTAGTGCTGAGTTGGAAGTGCCGCAGATCCAAAACTGAAAATATCAAATTAGATAATGGCAAACGTTCGTCTAGAAGATATTAAGCGTAGATTCAATAATGTCACCGCGATTGAGGATATTACCTTTGAAATTCCTGATGGTGAGTTTTGGGTTTTAGTGGGGCCATCGGGTTGTGGTAAATCTACAATTTTGCGAACGATCGCAGGTTTAGAAACTGCTACATCTGGCAAACTCTTTATTGGCGATCGCTTGGTGAATAATATCCCAGCCAGACAACGAGATGTGGCGATGGTGTTCCAAAACTATGCTCTCTATCCTCACATGAGTGTGGCGCAAAACATCGGCTTTGGCTTGGAAATGCGGAAGGTTGACCGAAAAATCATTCAAGAACGAGTGATGAATGTGGCGCGATCGCTTTCTCTGGATCACCTGCTGGATCGTAAACCCAAACAACTTTCCGGGGGACAGCAACAACGAGTAGCATTAGGGAGAGCGATCGCTCGTGAACCCCAAGTATTTTTACTTGATGAACCTTTATCTAATTTAGATGCCCAATTGCGCGATGATACCAGGGCAGAATTGAAACAGTTACATCAAGAATTAGGCATTACAACTATTTACGTTACCCACGACCAAGTTGAAGCGATGACTTTGGCTGATAAAATTGTCGTACTCAATCGCGGACGGATTCAACAAATCGGCGATCCCCAAACTATTTATGCAAGTCCTGCTAATCAGATGGTGGCCAGTTTTTTAGGCAGTCCGCCAATGAATATTTTGCCTGCAATTTATCAAAATAATGATTTTGATGTGAGTGGGCAGTTATTAGCAATTCCAGCAGTTGTGAAAGAGAAATTACAGTTACGTCAAGGACACAGTTATGATTTGGGGATTCGTCCAGAACATATAAAAATAAACACTGACTCAGAACAGGCTGAATGCCCCGCTACCGATAACAGCACTCAAAATTCAGAATTATTATTAGTTGAAGTGAAAGTTGTAGAACCTTTGGGTAGAGAAACTTTGATTCGTGCTGATTTACCTGGTTCGGCGGTGATGTTGAATATTCAGGTAGGCGGTGATGTGCGTCTTCGTCCAGGCGATCGCCTTTCTTTACAACTCGATTTAAATCAGTTGTTTGTATTTGATCCCAAAACTGGGGACAGAATATTATAAGCGCTTCGGAGTGTAAAATATAATTGTTTTGTGTGCGATCGCTGTGACGGGGTGTAGGGGCAATCGCTGTAATTGGTGGCGAAGGATAGGTTAGCGATCGCATCCAGAATGAATCATCACCACACCGCTGTTAATCCAATTTTTGACCGTAACTCTGACCTTGCCTTTGCGTCGTGCGATCGCGGTCATTTGTTAACCCAATAGCCAAAATTTGCTGTATCTCTTGCTGAGTAATAACCTTGGCGCGTCCATGCCGATTTACTTTCACCTTTGGCCGCTACACCCCGTTAACTCTTAATTTTCAGGTTACAGCAGTGTGAAGTGTTTATATCCATAATCAGGATGAAATAATGATTCAATCACTACAAAAACTATTTACATTTGATGAATATTTAGAGTTTTTAGAAACACAACCGGAAAACATTCGTTATGAATTACACGATGGAGATATTATTCAAATGCCGCCACCATCAGGGAAACACGAGCAAATAGTAGCATTTTTAACAATGATATTAGGGTATGAGTGTCTTCGTCTTAAACTTAATTACGGTATACCTAAAACCGCTACAGTGAAGCCAGAAAATAAAATGTCAGGGTACTATCCTGATGTTTTATTAATGAATTTTTCTAACTTGGGTAATGAACTATTATGGGAGAAAGAATCTATCCTTAGTAAACCAGCTTCAATTCCATTAGTGATTGAAGTTGTCAGTACTAACTGGAGAGATGATTATCATAAAAAGTTTGCCGATTATGAAGAAATGGGTATTCAAGAATATTGGATTGTGGATTATGCTGCTTTGGGTAGCAAGGAATTGATAGGCGACCCCAAACAGCCAACAATCACAATTTACTCTTTAAGTGATGAGGGTGAATATCGTGGTAAACAGTTTAGAGGAGACGACCGTATAGAGTCGCCAACATTTCCAGATTTAAATCTAACCGTTGAACAGATTTTTTTAGTGCGTTATTGATGAATTAGACCGTAACCGCCGCAAGTCTTCAATCACTGGGATTGATCGAGTAGCTAGCTTCCTTTTAGTGTTTGACTTCCTAATAATCAGCCGTGGCCTAACGATACCTTTGAGTGTGTAAATGTCTTCAGTCAGCAGGGTACAGGCTTCGCGGATTCTTGCAGCACTGAACAGGCACACGCCAAATATTGTGCAATCGCGGTTGTTGTCTAAGCCGTGACTGCAAATTAGCTGTATCTCTGACTGCGTTAGAACTTTGGCGCGTCCGTGCCGATTGATTTACATCAGTAGACTGTTGACCCTACGATCCATAGCCTACTATTTTTTGACACCTGAACATTGAGCAATTAATATTGAATAGCATACTGGGTATCAAAATATTATTACTTTGATACTTTACTCAATTAAGGTTTCAATTTTATTTGATATATTCATAAATATTTTTATAAAAATGCAAATTATGGATGGTATAAATGCGATTTAATTACTACAAAAACAACAGTTAGACTTTATACAGAGGCTTAAATATTCTTGTCTATTGGATTGTCAAATACCAGGTAAAAATAGTGAAATAACCTTTATTTCAGGAGAAAGCAAAATAAAGCAAATAGTTAGTTTTTGTTTTTCAATGTGTAATAAATATCCGTCTGAAGACAAAAAAAAGTTTTTTTAAATAATTTTATAGGCAAGTTGGGAGAGGAAGCTGTCAAAAGCCGCTCAACTAATTTTATTGCTGAAGTTGACTATACAATCAAAAATGAGGGAGACGGTAAAGTTGATTTTAAGTTCGCTTTTGATTCAAACACAGGAGGAATTCAGGTTAAAACACGTAATGGGACTTATGATACTGCTAAGTGGTCAATAACTGAAAAAGAGATTGAAGCCAATACCTTTGTAGTTTGTATGTTAATTGAGAAAAATGTACAAATTGAAGAAATAAAAAATAATGAAAAGACTGAATATAAAATTGTATCAGCAGGATTTCTGCCAATGGATTTAATTAAGAAAGAGGGTAAAAAATAATTTCAATTTACTATATATGAACTTTTGTATATTAGTGGATTAAATGCTTATCTCAACAAATTATCTGACTTGCAATTGGCAAAATCATTAGAGATGTGATTACTGATACTATTACCAGCAATCACATTAAAGCCAGCTGCTAAAAGTGAAAGATGCGCTTAAAGCTTGACATTTAAACGGTATATCAATCATCACAAGAACTCTAACCATCGTTTGAGCAAACCCTCTTGAAGTCAAAACAAAACAGTTTGCCGTTTGCTACACCATTAGGAACCCCTGCTAACAGTCCGCGATTAGCGGTCACTATTAGCTAGATAAATTAATTACTTTTTTATCAAAACAGGGAACACTAGAGATTAAGAAAGAATAACCAATTCTTTTTTGATAAAAGTTACAGATTATTAACAATAAAATCTTTTTATTATGGAACTGAATTTAACTACCAAGATACCTAGACAAAAACCAACAAAAGCATCTATAGAAGCTGCTAATGGAACAGCTACAATAGGCATAATAGTGACCTTGATAATGAGCAGTTTAATGATTTTCTTTGGAAAAACATCTACAATAGGTCTTGCAGGTTGGATAATTATAGTTTTCTTGGTTGGTGTTTTTGTTGTAAGTTTTTTACAAGAGTGGATTGAGCCAATTATAACGACTCGACTTTTTATAGAGCGAAGTTTCAATGTTTATGATCACACAAAGTATGCAGAATTTTATTTTAAAAATTCACATCGCTACTTGATTATGGTAAACGAGAATAATATTGAGATTTACGATCTTAAATCAGGAAATATTATTGCTAATCTCAATGAAGAAGCAGACGCAATATTACTTAGTCCTTTAAACAAATTTCTTTTGACACAGAAACGTATTTTACACAAGGGATATCCAAACGTTCTAACTCAAATGTGGAATATTCGTACATCTAGCTTAGTATTTAGTTTCATATCACGTTCTGCTGATTTAAAAGGTTTTATTTTTTATAAAAATGAAAAAATAGTTTTATACTGTAATAATAGTGCTAGGATTAATGATGGATATAATGAAACATCAGATGAAGACCCTAAATTGACTATCTGGCAAACAGAAACAGGTCAAATTATAGACAAGCATTGGTTTGATTATGAATCTTATTCTGACAAAAAAGAATTAGAAATTCTAATAAAAACTTATTTAAAATCTCATAAAGAACTGGGACAATTAATAGATTATCAATACCCATTGTTAGATGATACTGATAACGAAAAAATTGCTATTGAACCTTATCGAACTAAAATAATCTTCCCATCATGCACAAAAACTTATGATGGTGGTACGCAATATGATCTGGCTAAACTTAAAGAATATGAATTTACGGAAAAAGCAACTTGTATTATAGTAAAAATCCCTCTTAAAGAAATAAAATCAGTAAATCAAAAGGTTTTTTAGAAGTCTTATCAAACGACATTTTGTTGAGCAATTCTGAATGTGAAAGCTATGACTAGCCAAAATCGCACCACCATAGAATTGCGATCGCTAACCAAAGCCCAATACCCAATATCGAATATCCACAAAATTGATAGGGTTATCGGAGTTTAACATTACATAACGCCGCTATACATGGGAAGTTATTTCTTTATAAGGAGGGGAGGAGCGTTATATAAATGGCCGTTGCAAGGCTTAGAGCGATAATTAAGCGGCTTGTTGTTTTTTCAACTCTTGTATCAATGCTTGACATTGCTTACTAGCATCTCTGGCTTGTCGTATTAAATCAAGTCCTTGTTTCCGGTTTACTTTTGATACTTCTACGAATTGGGGCTTAACTCGGCTGTTCGTTTACCCAATTCCTTGATTTTCGCTTTGAGTTCTTGCATCATCTTTTAACCAAAATTTGCAGTTAGGCGCGATCGCACGATGCAAGGGCAAGGTCAGAGTTACGGTCACGATACTTCCACAAACTAAGAAATGGCTAGTGCGTGGTGGTAACGTTAGCGAACAAATGGATGAGGTGGTGCGGTGAATTATCGCTGGTGAGCTTTTGAAAAAATTGGATTAACTACGGTGTGGTGATGATTCTGGATGCGATCGCTAACCTATCCCTTGCCACTAATTACAGCGATTGCACACAAAACAATTATATTTTATACTCCGAAGCGCTTATAAATAGTTTCTTAAACTGCCAGCAATAATCGCAAACTTCCAATTTTTTGTAGCCAAAATCTAAGAAAATAAAAACGGCAATAGAGACTTAATGGATTAGCTGCAAAAACTTATATGACTATTAATCGACGCAATTTCTTGTTTTTACTCACAGCAGGTGCGGGTGCTTTTGTATTCGATGCTTGTGCATTGGCAGAGAAATCTCCTGATGGAAACGCTGCAACTCTTGAATCAACACCAAACACAAAATCGAATACAACACAAAATAAAACAGGTGCTATTCAACTCCCGCCTTTACCTTACGCATACGAAGCACTGGAACCACACATCGATGCTAAAACGATGCAATTCCACCACGATAAACACCACGCAACTTATGTAAAAAACCTGAATGCAGCGTTAGATAAACACCCAGAACTCAAAGGCAAAACTATTGAAGAACTGTTGCAGAAACTTGACAGTGTACCACAAGATATTCGCAAAACAGTACGCAATAATGGCGGCGGTCATGTGAACCACTCAATGTTCTGGGAAATTATGAAGCCAAAAGGTGGAGGAGAACCAACAGGAAATATAGCCTCCGCGATTAATCAAAGTTTTGGCTCTTTTGCAGCTTTCAAAAAACAGTTTAACGAAGCTGGTGCTGGTCGTTTTGGTAGCGGTTGGGTTTGGCTAGTGCGTAACAAAGGTGGCAAGTTGGAAGTGACAACTACAGCTAACCAAGATAGTCCCTTAAGCGCAGGTAAATATCCCATCCTGGGTAATGACGTATGGGAACATGCATATTACCTCAATTACCAAAATCGCCGCGCCGATTATTTAGATGCTTGGTGGAATGTAGTTAATTGGGATGAGATTAACAAGCGGTTTGCAGCAGCAAGTAAATTTGCTTAACTTTATAATTACAAATTACGTTAGCGTAGCGCTAGCAAGTCCTCCTTCTCCTATGCAGAAGCAAGCTAAGCGCAGCCTCTCGTAGAGAGCATCATTACGAATTAGTTAAAGAGGCTTTTGAGTAGGTACACCAATAGCACGGGGAAACTGAACTGGTGTAGTGGCTACCTTACGCAAATACACACAGTGGCGGATGCTGTGACTCAGGGGTGTCGTAAATTGTTCGATTGATTCAATAACGCCACCCAATTGGTTCACAGCATTTTTTAAAGCAGCTGTTTCATCCTCTGTCCAATTACCGCGATAAATTATAGCTAAACCTCCCTGTTTGAGCAGTGGTAAGGTATATTCTGCACAGACAGAGGCTGCCCCTACAGCACGGATCAATGCAATATCATAAGCTAGTCGATGTTGGCGGTGCTGACCTATTTCTTCAGCCCTACCAACAAGAGTTTTGGCATTGGTAAGGGCAAGTTCAGTTAATATATTGTCGAGAAAAGTAATTTTTTTCCGAGTGGAATCGAGAAGAGTAATTGTGCAATTAGGTACAGTAATTGTCACTGGAATACCTGGAAAACCTGCACCTGTACCAATATCGATGATACTAGGGGAAGTAGGGGAGAAATTTGCCGATAACAGAGGTGTAATTCCTCGCAGAGAATCCCAGAGATGTTTTTCCCAAAACTCTTGGGGTTCAACGATCCGAGTTAAATTTTGTTGGCGATTACCCTCTAGGATTAACTCATAAAGCTTTTGGAATTGCGCTTGTTGTTGAAGAGTTGGTTGCCAATTGAGAGTTTTCTGCCAGATTTCTGCCATTTCAGGCAATAAGTTTGTCATTTGTCATTTGTCATTTGGTATGAGACATGGGGCATAGTTTTTCTCTTTGTCCCCTTGTCCCCTTGTCCCCTTGTCCCCTTGTCCCCCTGCCCCCCTGCCCCCCTGCTCTTTTCTCACACAGTTGGTAGAGGTTCTTTAACTTTGGATTCTAGTGACTTTGGGTCTACTGATTCTAGTTCGCCGTGGTTGAGTGTCCAGCAACGGTCTGCGATCGCTAACAGATCCCCAGCATCGTGTGTCACAATTAACAATGTCCAATCTTGTTTGAGTTTCGCTAATAAATTTACCAGTTGCCGACGCATTGACCAATCTAAACCAGCTGTGGGTTCATCCAATAACAGCAAATTTGGCTGGCGAATTAATTGGACTGCCAAAGCTAAACGTCGTTGCTGACCACCACTCAAAGCATAGGGAGCAGCAGAAAGCGATAAATGCTCTAATCCCACCTCACTCAGGGCCTGCCTGACTCGTTCTGACCCTAACTCAGGATGCCCTAAACGCAATTCTTCTAAAATCGAACCACCGCAAAAGTGCCGCTCTGGAAACTGAAATACCAAGCCGGCTAATTGTTGTAACTGTTCGGCTATAAGTTCTTGTTCCCGCCAGAAGAGAGCGCCAGTAGTGGGTTCGGCTAGTCCTGACAAAATTTCTAGTAAGGTACTTTTACCCGAACCACTCGGGCCAATAATCAGACCTAGCTGCTGGGGTGCTAATTCTAAATTGATCGATTTGAGAATCGCTGTTGGGCACGCTGTGGGATGATAATTTACATTTCGGAGATAAAGCATTTGTTCAGATTACCAAAAAGTCAGCAAATTACTAATTAGCTACACTGAGAGTGTCTGGAAAATTCTGGAAAAATTTATAGCGCATTACCTGGATTGACACCTTAATTTAGCAGCAAGAATTATCCACTTTTTCTCCATTGTGGCAGACTAAGCCTGAAATAATAGCTAGAGCAAGCCTGGAAACATGGAAAGATTACCAATATATAAGAAAATTTTGGTTAAAGCAAAGGCAAGTTGAAATTAACCATTTTTGCATTCTAAGTAACACATACAACTATTTCAACCGCAATTATTCTGAGGGTTAAAATGACTAAAAGGTTTTCTTCGCCTCGATTAGTAGTGTCTGCTAAACTCACTGCCTTTGCTCAGACTGCTTTTACAGTTGCGTTCGCCTTTGGCGTTGCCCCTTGGGCAATCGCACTTAATATCTGGGTAAATCCCTCGCTGGCTGGCGATCCATTTCGCGATCGCGAACCTCATCAAATTGGCGACCAAACAGAAGCAGCTTTTAAAGCGATTTTCCAACAAGGCAACTATCCAGCAGCAGAGCGTTATCTGGAACAAGCACTATCCAAAGAGCCAAATGAACCTCTAGCTTATGCTATGCAGGCATCTTTAGCATACGGAAATAAGGATTGGGCTAAACTCGATACATACAGTCAGAAAACTCTAGAAACAGGACAAAAACTGATTCCTAGCGATCCATTGCGTGGTAATTTATACACTGCTGTTGGTCATTTTTTAGAAGGTGCAGTACTTATCACCCGTGAAGGTACAGTCAATGGTGTCCCACAAGCTTTTAGTCGGTTGCGACAAGTTTATGAATATTTAGACAAAGCCGAAGCAATTTCTGCCAGCGATCCAGAACTGAATTTAATCAAGGGTTATATGGATTTATTATTGGCGGTTAATTTGCCTTTTGCTAGCCCAGATCAGGCAATTCGACGTTTAGAACAAAATGCTGCTCCTGGGTATTTAGTGGATCGGGGTATTGCTCTTGCTTACCGGGATTTAAAAAGGTATCCACAGGCACTAGAGTATGTCAATCGGGCGATTAAAACCACATCAGATAATCCAGAAATTTATTATCTCAAAGCCCAAATCCTTAAAAAACTGGGGCAAAAAGAAAAAAGCCAGCAGATAATCCAAGAAGCGATCGCTAATTTTGACAAAGCATTGACTAAAAAATCTCAACTTCCAGGCGATTTAGTCAAACAAATTGAGCGTGAACGCAAAAATGCTGTTAGCTTGAAGAATCCTTAACCTTCATTCCCCACTCCCCACTCCCTACTTTGATATGCTTATTTGCAGAAGAGTAATTGAGATATTAGACCAAAATGGAGATTCAGTTCCGCGAAATTAATCCTTTTGATATGTGGATTTGGCTGAAATTCAGCACAAATCCTTCTGCGCGTGAAAAGCAGTATGTAGAAGAAGTTTTCAATTCCTGGTTTTATTTAGGTAAATTGGGTGCATTTAATGCAGAGAATCTCCAGGTGCAGGACACTGGACTCGATATCAGCTACATGAATTATGATGAACAAGGCTATGACAAAAGCCTACTAGCACTGATGCATAACATCGGTGAGTTTGAATATGAGGGACAGTGGGGACGTTGTTGGTTTGACTTAGGAACCAGTGATGCGATCGCATTAGATATTTTAATCAACGCCCTCAGCCAGCTAAGTCAGGAATATGTCACCATTGAAGAATTATACATCGGTGGCGAAAATCCAGATTGGCCTATTGAGGATAGCGAAAGTCGTCCTCAGTCTATTTATGATAATTAGTTATAAAAATGAATAAAGCAGGCGAAATTCGGGTAATAGCCTTGGGACTAATTCGGAATGGCGATGGCAAAGCCAACGCCAAGGGCGATCGCATATTTCTTTCTGAAGGCTACGATCCTGTAAAACAAGAAACATTTTATCGTGCTTTAGGCGGTGGTGTTGAATTTGGCGAGACTAGCTGCGCCGCCTTAAAACGGGAGTTTCAAGAGGAAATTCAAGCAGACTTAACGAATATTAAATATCTCGGTTGTATAGAGAACCTGTTTATATTTAATGGCAGGCAAGGTCATGAAATTATTCAGCTTTATCAATGTGACTTTGCTGATTCCAAATTTTATCAACTAGAAAGTTTAGTTTTTTCAGAATCACCACATCATAAACATAGAGCGTTATGGATAGATATCTCTCGCTTGAAATCTGGTGAATTACGATTAGTCCCTGAAGTATTTTTTGAATATTTATAAAATCTATGGAAATTTCCTATAGCGGTTCCCGACCTAGTGAGGTACGTTTTTAAAGCTACTAACCTTGGTAAACAAGATTTGAGTGTACCTCAGTAAACTAGGAAACGCTATAAGATTACTTTGCTGTTAATTATGCTATTGCACTCAGCAAAGACACAATATAACGGTTGAGACTAACTGGTAAGCTGTTCTTGAGCAAGACGAGCAGGGAAGGAAAAACGCTTGTCCGAGTAGTATTGAGCGGCACCCTGCGTCAATCACAATCCGACTATGGGTACATTACTCAATTATTGTGCAATGCTATTGTCTAGCAGAACAGATTCTAGGAAAAACCTTTATGGATTCATCTGTGGTGCTGATCAATGTCTTTGCTGTTCCTCAAGGTTTGGAAGATGAGTTTCTTAGTAAATGGCATCAAACTGCCCAACTCATGAAAAATGAGCCTGGGTTTATTGAAACTAAGCTACACCGTAGTCTTGACCCCACTTCCCGGTTTCAATTTATTAACATTGCAAAGTGGTCTACTCAAGAAGCTTGGCAAGCAGCATTTTCTAAACGTTTAGCTCAACAAGAAATTTTTGAGCAACAATTACCAGTTGAAGCCAACCCCGCCCTCTACAAAGTTGAAGTGCAATATTAAGTTCAATATAATCGAACGAATGGCACGCTTGAAAACGTGAAACCTTTGCACTTGGCAGTGTAATCTGCATTCGCTTCTGTTCTGTCTAATCAATGTCTAGCTGTTTGAAAAGCTGTAAAATATTAAGTATCAAATTTTGTGAAATTTGCTCAAATCAGGATAAATATATCAAAGGTGATATTTCAATCTAGACTCCGTAATTCTACCTCCTAGTATGCCTGAAGATAGAAGACTTTAAAGCAAGCCTAAAGTAATTATTATATAATAATTAAAAAAATGGAATTTTTAGCTGGAAATGAATATACAAATTCAACAGTTATTAATACAATCAATGGCAACATTTATAGACGATTCACTAATTGATCGGCAGTCAGAAAATCTTCTAAAGATATTAGTATTTATTTTTATATTTAGTATCGCAATTGCGATAAATATTATTAGTAGTAAAATTGAACATGCAATTATTTTTGCTTTCGTATGCACGCTCATTTCTGTGGCTTTTCTAATAATTAAATAATGGTAAATCTAAACCAACTTCTACTGGGAAGTTGGTTCAGAGTTCAGTTAATCGGTCAGAGCAGTCTTATTTGGAGGACAATTAGATTGCTAAAAGATTATCTATCGCAGATTGATTTAAGGTCAAGTATAAATGAGTTTTTACTTGACCACTTTTTAAATGATTATGTCCTGACCATTGTTTTAGTTGTTAGAGGTGAACTGTCATAGTGTGTTAACAAGTCAGATGGATCGTCGTAAATGGCGATCGCATCTTTTAATTGACTATCATCAAAACCACCACAACGAAGTGCAATAACGCTAACACCAGCTTTATTTGCAGACTCAATATCGTAGGGAGTATCCCCCAGCATTACAACAGAGGATGCTTGAATATTCAACTTGCTCAAAGCAGCTTCGACAATATCTGGGTCTGGTTTAGAAGCTTCAGCATCACTAGATGTTGCTGCCTCATCCTGACTCAGGAGGTCATCAACTTGTGCAGCTTTCAACAATACTGATAGTTCTTCACTGCTTGCTGAAGTGGCGATGATTAGACGCAACCCAACAGATAGCATCTTCAATATTAGTTGCCGCGTACCATTGGCAGGAGCCAGATTTGTTGCAAACTTGTTAACGATCAGTTCTTTGCGTTTGTCGGCAATTTCCTTACCCTTTCCTAGTCGATGGGAAAGTCCTGGTGCGAACTTAGGAATAATCTGGTCGCCTCCCATGCCAATCAGCGGTCGGACTTGCTCGAACTTTACCTCATAGCCAAAGGCAGCAAATGCTTCTACCCAAGATTGAGCATGGGCATCATTGCTGATAACAAGCGTCCCATCTACATCCAAAATTACGCCTTGATATGCCATTGAGAAATCTCTCGGTTACTTTAGTACCTCTACGCTACTGAAAAATTCTTGCCATAACCTCTATCTCGGTTGTTACTTCCAATGACAGAATTACTGTAAATGTGGAACCAACTCTCAGTTTATAAGTGAGGCTGATGGGAGCAACGGCAGCTACTTCATTAGTCGTTTAGCGATCGCTCTCAATAGCAGAACTAGTAGAGTTGGAGACAGTTCTACAATAAAAGCAAAGACATTACAATTTGATAGAAGATTGTGGACTATGATTTCTACCCCGGTAAACCAAGCAAGTTAGTAGATGAATCAGAGCAGTAAGTTGAAATTAAAGTAAATCTTCCTCAGATAGCTGGGCTATTTTCATCAAGGCTTTCAAGGTTCCAACTTTTAAATTTTGATTGTGGTGAACAGGAATTGACAGGATTTTTTCTACTTCGGGGTTTTCATAGATATGATGACTGCCAGTAATTCTTTGCAAAATCCAACCTTTTTGTTCCACAATCTTACAAAGTTGCTTGCCAGAAATCGATTTCATACAGCAATTTCGACAACTCGATCTGTTGACTCAATTGAATTACGACTGTTAGCAACTTCAAGCCAACTTTCAATAGCATCCTTTAAATTAGCCATCACCTCTTCTATGGTGTCGCCTTCAGTAATACAACCGGGAAGCGCGGGAACCTCTGCCCAATAACCGCCTTCTTCTGCTGGATGAATAATTGCTCTGATTTTCATAAACTTGTTGAGCTAGTTTGTGAGAATATGCTAATAACCATAACTGTTTGCTTTTAACTGTAACTATTCAAATCAATTTTAGTTGCTACGGTTCAAACAACAGGTGTTTCTGCGATCGCTAATACTTCAGAATCTTTTACACCTTTTAATCCAGCAGCCAAGGCTGTTTGGAAGTCAATCCAGCGTTCTTGTCGCAGAACTCCCCTAACGATCGCTTGATTCAAATCAGCATCGCCTTGGTAGCTAATAATATTCACGATTCTACCTGTTGTCTTGCTGCCTTGGCTGCCATAAGCTTGTTATACAAAGTAGGATCGGCGGCTTGTAGTGGTTGAGGTATAGTATCAAATGCTGCTGACTCGGCTTCTAGATAAGCATCAATATCAGCACAATTGGCTAGCTAGATAAAACGCGATCGCTCCATACCCATAAACTTGTTCAAGTGTCAGTAACGCAAAATAATTAACAATGCTTTCAGGCGATAATCCTTTTCGGAAAACATAATATGATTGAGTCCAGGGAAATCCGAGTTCCTGCAACCTAACAAGCATCTTGACGATATTTTACGTAACATTTAGCTCAAGTGTCAATCATCTCTATAAACTTCTCTACGATGCCCTACTCTAACAACAGTTACGACTAGGATATCATCATAAATATGATACAAGATCCGATAATCGCCTACTCTGATGCGATAACGATTTTCACCATTTTTTAATTTGCCGACACCATCAGGGCGTGGATCAAGAGCTAATTGTTGAATTTTGCTCTCTAGCCTTTCTTGAATATCTACGGGTAAGTTTTTGAGTTCTTTAGATGCACTTTTGGAAATTTCTACTTGGTAGCTCATGCAGTTTTGTGCTGATGTTCTGACCAAGTTAAAGTGCCATTTTCTGCGATATCTTTTAATCCCTCTTCAAAGTCTCTTTCGTCGAACTCATCTTCCTGTTTACGGATTTTCAACATTGATAAAATTTCTTGCAATGTATCGTCATAAGCCAGTTCTATTTGTTCATTAATAGCCTTGATTAACGCTTGCCTTTTAGTTGTAGTTTCCATGTTTACACTCTTTTCAATTGCTCGTGATTGTCTATGCTTTGAACACCTTATTTTACTCTAAACTACTTCTCAGTAAGTCTGACATATGTTTTCACTTGATGACTAATCTTTTTCTCCCAATCAAACAATAGCCGCCTCTGGAATTGCACCTTGCATTCTCCCGAAAGCATCAATCAAATTTTGCAATTGTTGATCTGCTTTAAAAACTCCTAACCCGCGCACCGTTACCTTACCTGGAGAATACACAAAGCGGGTTTTGAGATTGTCTGGTAAATTCGCCGCTAACAAATTCCAAGCGGGTTCCTCCATTGGTGTTTCTAAAACGACGTGCTGCTTTTGTTCTGGCTTAATCCGGCTAAATCCGAGTTTTTTCGCTAGCTGTTTGAGTTCCATGACTCGCAAAAGTTGATTTGCAGACACTGGTAAAGTACCATAGCGATCGCTCCACTCGGCTGCAATCTGTTTTAATTCTGATTTAGATTTAGCTGTAGCCACCGCCCGGTATGCACTCATCTTTTGATCCAAATCGGTGATATAATCTGCCGGAATAAACGCCGTCAGGTTGAGATCAATTTGGGTATCCTCCACTTTCGGAATTTCTTGTCCTCGGATTTCTCGAATTGCTTCTTCTAGCATTTCCATGTATAAATCAAAACCGATGGCATCCATTTGACCGGATTGTTCTGCACCTAGTAAGTTACCCACGCCTCTGATTTCCATATCGCGCATTGCTAGCTGATATCCAGAACCTAACTGAGTAAATTCCTGAATCGCTCGTAAACGTTGCCGGGCTGCATCAGATAATGCCCGTTGCTTCGGATAAAATAACCAAGCATGAGCTTGTATCCCTGCACGTCCCACACGACCGCGTAACTGATACAACTGTGCCAATCCAAAACGATGAGCATCTTCAATCAAAATTGTGTTGACTCGCGGAATATCTAAGCCAGATTCAATAATTGTTGTACAAACGAGGATGTCTGCATCACCGTTGCTGAAGGTAAGCATGGTTGATTCTAACTCGCTTTCATCCATTTGACCGTGAGCGATCGCAAATCTAGCTCCCGGTATCACTTCTCGTAGATTGGCTGTTGTCTCTTCAATTCCGTCCACTCGTGGAACTACATAAAATACCTGCCCACCTCTGTCTAATTCTTGGCGAATTGCAGTGCGGATACTTTCGGAATTAATCGGTGATAGATGGGTTTTAATCGGGCGTCTGGTTGGAGGTGGTGTGGTAATCAAACTCATTTCCCGAATTCCCGACAAGGACATATACAAAGTTCGGGGAATGGGAGTGGCTGAGAGGGTAAGCACATCAACCTGAGTTTTCAAGCTTTTAATTTTCTCTTTCTGGTTTACCCCAAATCGCTGTTCCTCATCTACTACCAAAAGTCCTAAATCGCGGAATGTCACACCTTTACCTAAAAGTTGATGCGTACCAACTACTACATCTAATTCACCCGTTGCCAATCGCTTTTGAATCTCGCGGCGTTCTTCAGCAGACCGAAAACGGTTGAGTAAACCTACATTTACCGGGTAGGGAGCAAAACGTTCTTTGAGTGTATGGTAATGCTGCTGTGTTAAAATTGTCGTTGGCGCAAGGAGTGCCACTTGTTTACCGGCGGTGACTGCTTTAAAAACAGCACGAATCGCCACTTCCGTCTTTCCAAAACCGACATCGCCACAAACTAAGCGATCCATTGGGCGATCGCTTTCCATGTCGCGTTTTACATCTTGTACTGCTTTGAGCTGATCCGTTGTGGGTTGGTAGGGGAAAGAATCTTCTAATTCCTCCTGCCAAGGCATATCACCCGGAAAGCTAAAACCTTGTTGTTGCGATCGCGCTGCATACAGTTTCAACAAGTCCACTGCCAATTTTTTGATCGCTTTGCGGACTTTATTCTTGGTATTTTCCCAAGCTTTACCAGTCATCCTGTTGAGTTCCGGTGCTTTATCACCTCCGGCGCGGAACCGGGATAAAGCACCTACTTGATCGGCTGCGACTCTAAGTAACCCGTCAGCATACTGCACCACCAAATAATCACGGGTTTCGTTATTAATCGTCAAACTTTCCAGCTTGACAAATTTGCCAACACCATGATTTCTATGAACCACATAATCGCCGGGACGCAGCTTATTGGGATCGACTTGTTTAGAAGTAGCTTTGTGGCGCTTGCGGATATAGCCGGGAGTCGCCAAGGAATGCTGCCCAAAAAATTCCCGATCTGTAACGATTACCAATCGGTACGTAGGCAGGATAAAACCTTCTAGTTCGGCAAGACCAGAATATTTGAGGGCTATGGGAATATGGTTGATTTGCAGCTTATCGATCGCTTGGTAGTCGCGGGGATTGGGGATAAACTGGGCTGGACAATCATGTTCTTGCAACAGCGAGACAGAACGCGAAGGTTGAGCAGAAAGTAGCCAGATTGAGAAATTGCGATCGCGTTCTTGGCGGATGGTTTCAGCTAGTTTAGCAAACTGGTGTGGCGTGACTGGAACAGGACGGCTGGCAAGATTGATCCCGCTATTTTCCTCTGACAGTTCCGATAAATATAATGTTTTAAATTTGGCAACATCAACCAGACAGTCGTCAAACGAACGGTGAATTTTCGGCAATGTTAGGGGAGTAGATTCTTCCCCATGCGCCATTCCCCATTGTTCCTCAGCATTTTCTACCCAGCGATCGCTATGAGCATGACACTGTTCTGGTTCATCAATGGCAATCAAGGTATTTTCTGCTAAGTAGTTTAGCAGAGATGCTGGTTGCTCGAATGCTAACCCCAAAAAGCGACGACTACCTTCAATCAGCGATGAGTGCTGAGTGCTGGGTGCTGAGTCAGAATTTAACTCAGCACTCAGCACTCGGAACTGGGCACTATTTTTCAGTGCAGCCATCACGATGGGAGTAAAGCTAGTGGGGGTAAGAATTAACTGGTCAACTTTGTCGAGGGCGGAACGCTGGGTTGCTGGGTCAAATTCCCGCATTTGCTCGATTTCATCGCCAAACCATTCCAACCTGACTGGAAATTCAGAGGAAACCGGGAACACATCAACAATATCGCCCCGCCGACTCCATTGCCCTTCCATTTCCACCAAAGGAACTCTTTCGTACCCCAAAATAGTTATTTTCTCACTGAAGCTATTCAGGTCTAATTCCATTCCTTTTTTCAAGGTAAGACAGAATTGCCCAAAAGCTTCTGGTGGTGGTAAATGAGGTTGCAACGCCCCTTGAGTAGCCACAATCGCTAAATTTGTCCTTTGTCCTACCCTGCGGGAAGCCGCAGAAGCGTCTATGTCCTTTGTCATTTGTTCTTGGTTTGTTTCTAATGACAACTGACTAATGACTAATGACTCTTGATTTTTGAGTAAATCTGCCAATACCTGCATTTGCCCCCAACTCATTTCAGTTTCCGGGTCAAAAGGTTCGTAGGGAGAAGCCTCGGAGGTAGGGTAAAAATGTACTGTTTGCCATCCCATTGCCTCCAGTTGTGCGTAAACGCGTCCAGCTTCTTCCAGAGTGGCGCAAACCACAAACAAATCCTTGCCCTGAGACTGCGCTAATGCCGAAGCCACCAGAGTTTTGGGCAGCCGGGGTATGCCATTTAACCGCAATTCTTGTTGTCGATTTAGCTTAGAAATAAATTCAGTGGTGAGCGGCGATCGCGCTAAGGCACGCACAATAGAAGAAAATGACATAAGTACTACTAGCGATGGGAGTCTTTGTGGGTCAGCAAATCTTAAGGCAGTTTATGTCAACTATTTTAAAAGTGTTAACAGCTTTCTTATTCCTTCAGTGGAAGAATAATCCACAGTGACCAATAAACTTAAGAACTATAACTACTACTTTGTGTATAGTCAAAGTATTTATCGAAGCACCTTTAATACTAGATACTAGGGATTGAGCTACGTTTGCTCTGATAAGCGGCAATTTTAAACATGTCCTCCATCACTTTTGAAATTTTAATCATTTTGGTGCTAATCATTGCCAATGGCGTGTTTTCTATGTCTGAGATGGCGATTGTCTCGGCACGGAAAGTTAGGCTACAGCAGCTTGCCAATCAAGGAGATGCCAAGGCGATGGCAGCATTGAAATTAGCGGAGTCTCCAAATCATTTCCTGTCAACCGTTCAAGTGGGTATTTCCCTAATCGGCATCCTAACTGGTGCTTTTGGAGGAGCAACAATTGCCAACCGACTGGCAGTCTATGTGCGACTTGTACCCTTTTTAGCACCTTATAGTGAACCGATATCTTTTGGAATAGTGGTTTTGCTCATTACCTATTTCTCACTGATTGTTGGCGAATTAGTACCAAAGCGTCTGGCGTTAAACAACCCAGAAAGAATTGCATCGAATGTAGCTATTCCAATGCGTGCCTTATCGGCGATCGCTTCGCCAATGGTATATCTCTTAAGTGCTTCTACAGATTTGATCTTACGAGTGCTGGGAATTACAGCTTCTACCGAGCCGCAAGTCACCGAAGAAGAAATTAAAATCTTAATTGAGCAAGGTACAGAGGCGGGAACCTTTGAGGAAGCTGAACAGGATATGGTAGAGCGAGTCTTTCGTTTAGGCGATCGCCCTGTAAGCTACTTAATGACACCCCGTCCTGATATTGTTTGGCTAGACTTAGACGACTCTGCCGAAGAAAATCGCCAAAAAATGGTTGATAGTGCTTATTCTCGGTATCCAGTTTGTCAGGGAGGACTTGACAATGTGTTGGGTGTTATCCCTGTCACCGACTTATTAGCCAGGAGTTTCCGAGGGGAACCACTAGACTTGACTATCGGATTGCGACAGCCCGTATTTGTGCCAGAAAGCACCCGTGGCTTGAAAGTTTTGGAATTGTTCAAGCAAACTATCACTCACATGGCGCTGGTAGTGGATGAATACGGCGTAATTCAAGGATTAGTTACTCTCAATGACATCATGAGTGAAATCGTAGGTGATGTTCCTTCAACAGATGGACAGGATCAACCACAAGCTGTACAACGCGAAGATGGTTCCTGGCTTTTGGATGGGATGTTGCCTGTAGAGGAGTTTTTGGAACTTTTTGGGATGGAAGAGTGGGAATCTGAGGAACGCGGCAGTTATCAAACATTGGGCGGTTTTGTGATCACCCATCTAGGTCGTATTCCTGCCGCAGCAGATCATTTTGAATGGCAAAGCATGCGAATTGAAGTGATGGATATGGATGGTAATCGCGTTGATAAGGTGCTAGTCGTACCGAAGGCAGTTAAATCAGCAGATACGAAAAAATCTGAGTAGCAAAAGGAGGCAAAGGAGGAATTATTCAAAAAGTCACTCCCTTGTCTCTTCCCAATCCCTTTAAGTGCGAGATAGACGTTTGACCTCTTCACCCGCCAACATCTGATGAGCTTGTTTCAGGAGTTGGGGGATTTTATCGGCGTAGGGATTGCGAGTAAGAGATTTCCCTAAATCTAATTCCTCTAGCCGATCGGCTTTGTTGCCAGGGAACCAGTGACCGCCATTGCCAAGCAGGTTGTAGCGCATTTTAGCGTACTCTACTAAATCGTAGGCGATCGCTAAATTCCACAGCCACAAAATCACCCGAATATTTACCTCACCAGGAGTTTCGTCAAAGGTTGGTAGATTTGTTTCCCAGGATTTTACCCAATCTTCTCCCAAAGTAGCGATCGCTTCTTCTTCCAACCTTGCTAAAATTGGTGGCAAAATTTCTGATGGTCGATCTACTAATTCTAAAGTCTTCAGATGTTCATCAAAATCTTGTGGTTTTGCTGCTCCCAAACTCAGGGTATGTACCTCTTGATGACTCAAACAAAACAAATCATTAAACACCATTGGACTCAATGGGGCGCAAAGATTTACTAATTTTTGTGGAGGCTCATACAACAAACCTCCTTTATTAGATGGGCTAATAATAAACACCCCCATATCATGGCGTTTAGCTGCTTCGATTGCCGCCCAATTCCATTGATTAATGTAGTACCAGTGCAAGTTCACGTAATCAAATTGATTGGTATTAATTGTCTGCACAATCATATCTGTCGAGCCGTGTGTGGAAAAGCCAATAAATCTAACTTTTCCCTCTGCCCGCAACTGCTGCGCTACTTCCAAACAGCCCCCGGGACGGATGCTGTCATCTAACGACTCAGGATGATTAATGCCGTGCAACCCTAAAAGGTCAACATAATCTAGCTGGAGATTTTTTAAGGATTGTTCAAATGTCTCCCGAAATTCTTTCGCATCTGCCTTTGGACTGATTTTGGTCTGAACAATCAACTTTTCGCGGGGAAACTTGGGCAATATTCTCCCCAATTGCATTTCAGAAGTGCCATAACCACGGGCAGTTTCAATATGATTAATCCCAACTTCGACTGCCCTTCTAATAGTCGCTTCTAGATTTGCCTGGTTATCAGCAGGAATTTCATGATTGGGAACATCCTCCCATTTGAACTGATATCTCATGCCACCGCAGGAAAACACTGGCATCTGTAATTCTGTGCGTCCAAATCTTCTATATAGCATCAGTGGATTGTGGATTGCTTACCAACTTAAAATCTAAAAACGATAGTCATTCCAGCCTTCAGTGCCACAATCATTCCCTCTGTTCAATCTGTGACACTAGCAACATTCATCGCATTCTTAAATCGGTCAGGTCTTTTGGTTATTGGATTTTTACCAATATTCCAGTTCCACAGAATAATTATCTCATCGTAGTTACCACTTTCTCAAGTTTAGACCAAGAAATGGCAAAACAACCCAGCAGTGCTGAGTTGTGCGAAGGTGAACTAACAAAAAAGTTCAAATTAATTTTTTGGAATCTGAGACTGCGCTTGAGTTAAGCAATTTCTCAATTTTTCAGCTAACACTTGTACATGGGGTTCTTTAAGTATGTCAAGGTGAGATCCGGGAAGGTAATGGATATCTAATCCTCCAACTACTAGGTCGCGCCAGCCAAATTGAGGATCGTATTCTATGCCTATAGCTTCGTCCCGATTTTTATCCTCTGTCCGCAAAAGAATAGCTCGACCAAGGTAAGGTGAAAAAATATAGTCGCTAAGGGCTTGAGTATTAGTATCTATAACCTTTAAATGCTTGTCAGTCTCAGGTACATGAAGTACGTCTTCCAAGTAACGGTTATATGTATTTTGCAGTTCTTGCTGACGCCAATAACTCCATCTCACAATCTTTTGCCAAACGTAGTTAGGCCCTTGTTGAACAATATTATTTAAATGCAAAAAAACTCGCTTGAGAAATGACACCTGCCAGCTATAACCTATACGACAACTATCAAGCAGAACTAAAATGCCGACTTGTTCGCCTTGCTCTTGGAGTTGCCGAGCCATCTCAAAGGCAACTGTACCCCCAAAGGAATAACCTCCGAGAAAATAAGGGCCATGAGGTTGAAGGGTCTGAATTTCTTGAATGTAGTGCGCTGCCATATCTTCAATGCGGGTATAGAGAGGGTTTTTTCCATCTAGTCCCCGTGGTTGTAATCCGTAAAATGGTTGTTCTGTCCCCAGATGTAATGCCAATTCACGGAAACATAAGACTTCTCCACCCAGCCCGTGAATACAGAAAAAAGGTGGCTTGGAACCGTTGGGTTGAATTTCTACTAGGGATGACCAGCTAGATTTTGATTGGTCTAAGGTATTTACTAAAGCCGAGTTTGTTGTTAAATCTTCTTCTTGAGAGATTATCTTGGCTAGAGCCTCTACAGTCCCCGACTGGAAAAGAATTGCAAGCGGCAGGTTTTTACTAAATGTCTTTTCAATTTGCCAAAACAGTTTTACTGCTAGGATAGAATGTCCTCCTAGCTCGAAGAAGTTATCCCTAACACCAATGGGTTGGACACTTAAAATTTGTTCCCAAATCTGAGTTAACTGGCGTTCCACTTCATTGCGGGGAGCAACAAAGCTGGCTTCTGGCTCTTGCCTCGATAAGTCTGGTGCTGGTAGAGCGCGACGGTCTACCTTGCCATTGGGGGTTAAGGGCATGGTGTCCAGCAAGACAAAAGCCGAAGGTACCATGTACTGTGGCAATTTTGTCGAGAGGAAGCTACGGATATCAGTAATTGCAATTGCTGAGTCTTGATTCGGTATAATATAAGCTACCAAACGTCGATCGCCAAGAACATCTTCACGAGCAATTACTACAGTCTGGAGTACATCTGGGTGTTGGGCTAACACCGTTTCAATTTCTCCTGGCTCAATGCGTATCCCTCGGATCTTGACTTGATGATCTCGGCGACCGAGAATTTCTAGAGAGCCATCTGGACGATAGCATCCGCGATCGCCTGTATAATAAAGCCAATCCTGGCGATCGTTCCGAAAAGGGTTATTGACAAACCGAGAATGGTTTTCTTGCTGGGCATTGATATAGCCCAAACTGCGGAATGGAGTTCGGATTACAATCTCGCCCGGTTCACCAATACCGCATGGTTGGTGATTTGGTGTGAAAACCAGTGCTTGAGTTTGAGGCAGGGGCAATCCTACTGGCTGTACACCAGGGCTACACTCAACAGGTACTCGGTAATAACATTTCGCCAAAGTTGTCTCTGTCGGGCCGTAGAGATTAATAATTTCCCCTGATTCTGGAAAAGCATCCCGCCACCGAAGTACAAGGGTTTCTTTCAAAGGTTCTCCAGCCAAGAACAACCAGCGCAAGTTACATAAAGAGACTCCTGACGGCACATTGGCTAACCATAATTGCGCCAGCGACGGAACTGTATGCAGTACAGAAATTTGCTCATTTTCCAAATAACGCAGAATTCTCGTAGGTTCTAAGTTATCCTCTTCTTCTGGCAAGCATAGGGTTGCACCACTAGTTAAAGGTAAGAAAATATCTCTAAGAACGACATCAAAAGAAAGACCAGTTAATTGGGCAACGCGGTCTTGCTGATTAATTTCAAAGGCCTGTCGCTGCCAGTTCAGAAAATGCGCCAACCCTTTATGACACCCCAGCACACCTTTCGGTACACCAGTAGTGCCGGAAGTAAAGAAAATATAAGCTGCATCGTCGGCAGCGATTTCAGGTAGATTTACTGCTTCAATACTCTTTTGGGAATTTATAACTTCTCCTGTGTCTGGGTTGACACAGATGCTAGTTAAAGACTCCCCTATCTTTTCGTCTTCTGGGCGCTGACCATCAATATATAATATGTATTTAGCTTTAGCTTCTTGTAACATCAGCCGCTGGCGTTGGCTGGGAAGTTTTGGATCGAGGGTGAGTAACACACCGCCACTCAAGAGTACGCCTAGCATACTGGCAATTAGCCCAAAGCTGCGTGTACCATATACGGCTACGACATCTCCCCGCTCTACTCCGTGAGATAACAAAACCTGTGCTAAGGTTTGAGCAATTTTGCCCAATTCCCCATAATTCCAAGTGCGAATTCCTTGACGAAGTGATGAATGTTCTGGGGTACGGTTTACCCAAGAGGTAAACATTGTTGTCGTCAATTCATACTGTGGTTCTGGCAAAACCGCCCTTGGCTCTGGCAGCAGAGGTCGTGCTTCTGGTGTCACCAAGGAATACAAACTAATTTTCCTCTCTGGAGCAGCAACAATTTGATTTAGCAAGTGATGGAATTGATGAAGCATTTCCATCATCCGTTCTGAAGTAAACAGATCGGTGTTGTAGACTAAATCAAGTTGGATTCCTTGGTTTTGTTCTGTAACGTAAAGGGTTAAGTCGAACTTAGAAGCTGTTTCTAGGATCGATACTGGTTCGATAGCCACTCCAGGTAGTTCCAGTTGGATGTCCCTTAAGTTGAGCATATTAAACCACACTTGAAATAGTGGGTTGCGACTGGTATCTCGCTCTGGTTGCAGTTCTTCTACCAGTTTCTCGAAGGGCATATCTTGATGGGCATAAGCAGCTAATGCCATCTGGCGGACTCGATTTAGCACTGAACGAAAACTGGGGTTCTCAGTAAAATCAGTCCGTAAAACAACGGTGTTAATAAAAAATCCAATTAACTCTTCAATCTCAGAACGGTTACGTCCGGCAATGGGAGAACCGATAAGAATGTCTTCTTGCCCAGTGTAGCGGTGCAGTATTGTCCCAAAGGCTGCCACTAATGTCATGAATAAAGTGACACCCTCCTGATGCGAGAGTTCTGTGAGTGATGCACTCAAAGTTTGCGGTAGCATCAGAGATTGGGCTGCTCCTTGGTAAGTTTGTACTGGTGGCCGTGGTCGGTCGGTGGGCAATTCCAGTACAGTATTAGCACCTGCTAATTGGGTTTTCCAATAGTTAATTTGCTTGGAAAGTACCTCACCTGATAGCCATTGGTGCTGCCACACAGAAAAATCTGCATACTGAATGGGCAATTTTGCTAATGTGGAAGGCTTACTGCTCAAAAATGCTTCATAAAGCGCTGTTAACTGCTGCCAGAGAATACCGATTGACCAGCCATCTGAGGCGATGTGGTGCATCATTAACAAGAGTATATGCTCCTGTTCGTCTACCTGGAGCAAAGTAGCTCGCAACATCAAGTCAGATTCTAAGTTGAAGGGGCGTTGCACCTCTTGATTTAGGAGAAATTCTACTTGCTCCTTTGTTACCTGAATGATTTTGAGTTCCACTGGCCGAGGCGTGCCAATTACTTGTATGGGGCTACCATCAGGTGATGTAATAAAGTTGGTTCGTAATGCCTCATGATGGATAACGATTGCATCTAGTGACTGTTGTAATACACCCAGGTTTAACTTACCCGTTAAGCGCTGTGCATTTGAGACAATATACGCTCGGCTGTTGGGTTCCAACTGCTCCAAAAACCAGACTCGTTGCTGGGCAAAGGATAGAGGGGCTGATTGTCGGTTCACTATTTGGGGAATAGTCTGATTTGGGGGAGCATTTTCTGGAGTTTGGTTTTGGGCATTCCCGCTTCTCCTGTCGGAGACGCTACGCGAACGGGTTGCCATAGGCATCGCTTGAGCTAAAGTAGCGATCGTGGGATTCTCAAATAAGAGTTGGAACGATATTTCTATTTGAAAAGCTTGGCGAACCCTAGACATCACTTGAGTGGCCAGCAGTGAATGCCCTCCCAATTCAAAAAAATTGTCATGGATACCTACTTGTTCCAGACGCAAAACTTTCGCCCAAATGTCAGCTAAAACTTCTTCTGTCGAATTCTGAGGTGGAACAAAGTTAGTTGACAGCCTAATATCAGATGTATCCGGTGCAGGTAAGGCGCGGCGGTCTATTTTACCGTTGGGATTTAATGGCAGAGTGTCCAAAAATACAAAGAAACTAGGCACCATGTATTCAGGCAACCGAGTTTCCAAAAAGCGACGCAATTCAGCCTGACTAGGAATTTGCTCTGGACTGGCAACAAAATATGCCACGAGTCGCTTGTCCCCAGGCACATCCTCTCTGGCTATGACTAAAGTCTGCGTCAGTGCCGGATGTTGAGCTAGTATGGCTTCAATTTCTTCTAATTCAATTCGGAAGCCACGTATTTTAACTTGGTAGTCTATCCGACCAAGGAACTCGATATTACCATCGCTCAAATAACGTGCCAAGTCCCCAGTTTTGTAAAGGCGTGCCCCAGGTTCAGAGCTAAAAGGGTTGAAAATAAACTTCTCTGTGGTCAATTCTGGACGGTTAAGATAGCCTCGCGCTAGACCAATACCGCCAATGTGCAGTTCACCTGATTCACCAACAGGCACTGGCAGCAAATTTTCATTGAGGATGTGAATCTCTGCATTGGTAATCGGACGACCAATGGGTGCAATAGCATAATTAGTAGCACGTTGGCAACTCCAGAAAGTGGTATCAATAGAAGCTTCTGTCGGGCCGTAACAATTATGTAAAACATTGTCCAAATTCAGTTGGGCAAAGAAGCGTTCTATCAGTTCGCTAGGTAAACCTTCACCACCGCAGGTAATGTGTCTGATGAATCGGCAATTTTCAATTCCCTTTTCTTCTAATAAGACACGCAGTATGGAAGGTACTAAAGCCAGAACTGTGATTTGCTGCTCAATAATCACCTTCACAAGGTAGGCTGTATCTTGATGTCCACCGGGGCAAGCTATGAACAATTGCCCCCCAAAGCACAATGGCCAGAATATCTGCCATACTGAGGGATCAAAGCTAAAAGAAATAGTCAGTAAAACTTTGTCTGCGTGAGTTAATCCAAAAGTTGTTTGCTTCCAGTGGAGTTGATTGCAGATACCACGGTGAGGGATCATTACACCCTTGGGTTGTCCTGTAGAACCAGATGTGTAGATTACGTAGATGAGGTTATCAGCCGTAGTTTGGTTTACAGGATTTTCTTGACTATTTTGAATATTCCCTTGCCAGTCTAAGTCCAGACAAACCACTTGCGCCTGATGCGGTGGTAAGTTCTTGACCAATTTTTCTTGGGTTAACAATACTGGTGTCTGGGTGTCTTCCAAGATGAAAGCTAAACGTTCTGAGGGATATGCTGGATCTAAAGGCACATAAGCGCCTCCAGCTTTGAGAATGCCCAGTAGTCCTATAATCATCTCTAAAGAGCGCTCTAAACATATACCTACAAGTACTTCTGGCCCAACGCCTAAAGAACGTAGGTGGTGCGCTAGTTGATTTGCCCGCTGGTTTAACTGTTGATAAGTAAGTTGTGTATTTTCACATACTACTGCAATGGCTTGGGGCGATCGCTCCACTTGCATCTCAAACATTTGATGAATGCACAGATCCTGATAATGAACTACTTGGGTATCATTCAATTCCTGTAAAACTTGATTGCCGATGATGTTAGTTAAGGTATTTAAGGTAATATTTTGCTTATATTCTGATGTCTGACTATTTATCTGCATTTTCTATATTAAGTTCCAGTGGGCATAAATAATTAAAGTTTATGAGGATGTAAATAATTAAAGGTTTATGACTAAAAAAGATATGAGCAAATAAAGCCCCCAATCTTTAGAAAATGAGCATAACTACTATTAATTATCACATAACCGACATATAGCAATCTTTAATGATACAGACGCTAGGAGCACACAGATACGTTGTGCACCCCTACTAATTGTTTGGACTCTAAGGAATTACAAACAGCTAGAACACTTACCAAACTCAAAAGTTGCTATTTAGTTTTTGACTATTACCAGCGCCTTCATTTCAGCATTGAGCAGAGGTTGATGATAATTTTTTTGGAGGTCTGGCACAGGTTTTCCATCTACAATAACTTTGTAGATTTTTGCATAGCAGTTGCTCGGTAAATTATCAATAATTCTTGTTTTAAATGCAGCAGGACTATAAGTTCTAGCAAAGCCTTCATATGCACCCCATCCAGCAAAGCTTGCAGTATTGTCAAAAATTGTGATTGCTTTATCAAGATTGGGCTTCTGAATCCGTTTATTGTTCCAGATTTCTGCATATTCGTTAGTTAAAAATAGCGGTGCAATGACAAGTTTTCTGCCCACTTTCAATAAACGTACTGCCTCTTTAATAAACTTAATATCCAAATCATCTCGAAAATGCTCAAAAGAGTGATGACAGCTAATTCCATCTAAAGATTCATCGGGGAGAGGGATCGCATCAATAGAGCCACCAATGTACTTAATTCCATCTGTGACTTTTCCGTCCAATAAAGAGTCTTGACAGTAAGCATTCAATTTGAACTTCGAAACTGCCATTAAAGCCTTTATATATTCAGCTTTTTCACCACCAGCAGCATCGAGTATTTTATCACCCTCTTTCAAATCTAACAGAGTCATTGTCGTCAGATATTCAAGTGGCTTGGAATGGATATAATCAAGCTGATTATATTTACTCAGTACATCTGAATTTATAAAATTCCTATAATCTTTCTCGGAAACAGATAAATTGTTTATTTCTGTCTGTGCTTTTCCTATTTCCGAATCATTTGTGGCTCGTAAAATTTTATTAACTTCTAAATTGTTGAGACGCAAATCTGTCAAGAAACTCCACTTTTTACTGGTTAAAAACCTGCCCAATCGATCTAATATATCTAATTTACTAGTCACCATACTTTCACCCCGTGTTTTATTGATTGAAATGAAACTCTAAATTATTACAATTGAATCCAGAAAATCAAATTTTTGTTTTAGCCAACAAACACAAACACTTACACGCAATTATAAAAGTACATTATCCTATCTCAGTAAAATCTACTGAATGAAAAATAGTTTTTACAAAATCTTCATTTTGTCTCTAATTATATAAAATTAATGTAAAGTCGTAATATTATTTTTTTGAAGAATTTAGGCTAACTTTAGAAAATCCAACTACATTTGTAACATCAGTCTTCTACTCTAAACTACGGTATCGTCGTTAAGGTTGTTGCCCTTTTAAAACTTCATTTAGAAATAGTCTATAAAACTGACTCAAGTTTAACCATAAATGTTCAAGGATGTAAACTTTTGTTACAAATATCAAATTTTTAATGCATTTTGTTATAAATTGTGTGTATGTTTTGTTAATCAGTAATTATGCGTAAAAAAAATCAATCCAATAAGACAACTTTATATTCAAAGCTGAATCAGTCCAAATAAATATGCTAGAGTAATCTTTGAGGTGATATCAATCATTCTATACCTCGAATAAAGTAAAACTCTCCAACATATCTGCGATATACATAATTAATTCAGCTGATGGATGTATTAGTAACCTCAAAAACTATAATATTTTTATTTTGCCTACTTGCTTAATTGTTAACATCAGCGGTTTTGATTAATTACTAATCTAAAGTTGGACAATAAATACTTTTTTTCATTAATTTTTACAGACTAAAATTGTGATTATAAGCTGCAATCAAACCTAGGAATTTCGGTAGTAACGGCACTCAAACCGACCCTGGAGGATGTTTTTGATAAAGAACTTAAAGTTACTCCGAAGAAAATTGTTAAGACTAGACTAAAAAGTCAAGTTTTCTTTGCAAATAAAAATAGTAAGATCCCCAAATTCTCTTGTATATCTAAGATCCTATCAAATTTTACCTACACCAAGTGTTCCTAACTATGAGTAATCAAAGCATTACAACAAATAAATTCAGTGAAGTACCTTTGGATTTACGTGCATCGACATTTGTCACGGTACGTAAGGGTTCATGGTGGTTGAGATTAACAACATTATTCTTAGTAGACTGCACTCTTTTATTTCTAGCTTGGGTTTTAGCAGCATATCAATCTACTTATGGACATTTTTATTGGTATATACCGATTCATTATTTACCAATCTTAACAGCTATTGGAATTCAAATAGGATCGCTAGCTATAGAAGGTATTTATCGAGAAGGTCAAAAACGCTATGACTATTTCAATATTGTCAAGTCGCTAACTTTTGCTCATGGATTAATCCTTTTAGTTAGTTTTTTGTATAAACCAGTTGTTGATATCACGCGTCCAAGGTTAATATTATTGCCTTGGTTGCTAAGTATATTTTTTGTTTGTACTGGTAGATACGCTGTAAATATTACTCTTGAATATCTACGCAAGCAGAAAAAAATAGTTCGTTCTTCTGTTTTCATTATTTGCGATCCTCAAGATCATGAGCAGATTGCGAGTTTTATAAAAAAAGAAAAGCATTACATTATATCTGGAACGGCGAATGCTAATTCACTAGACAGATATCAGCGTCAGCAAACATTGTCTCAGCTTAATCAACTAGGAGTGACAGAAGTTTTTATATCTTGGGATGCGCTAAAAAATAGAATGTTTTTGTGCTGGTTATTTCAAGCATCTGGGATACAAGTACATATTTTACCGATGGAATTAAAACCAATTTATAAAAACGTACAATTCAACAAAATAGGGGGAATGCCTTGTCTGAGTTTGGATTGTCCGATAATTACAGGTAAAGATTTTTGGATAAAGCGTAGTTGTGATTTTTGTTTTGCGACTTTATTTGTAATGTTATTATTCCCGGTTTATATAGCTATAGCTATAGCTATAAAACTTGACTCTCCAGGCACAGTATTCTACAGACAAACGCGTATAGGTTTACATGGTCAACAGTTTAAAGTATGGAAATTCAGAACGATGAGGTCTGATGCGGAAAAATTACAGAAAGAATTAGAAGCTTTAAATGAAACAAAAGATGGAATTATCTTTAAAATTAAAGATGATCCTCGCATTACCCGTGTTGGAAAATTTCTCCGTCGTTACAGTTTAGACGAATTACCTCAACTTTTTAACGTTATCCTTGGAGAAATGAGTATAGTAGGACCTCGACCTTTACCCACCAGAGATGTCGAAAAGTTTTCTGAACACCATTTTATTCGGCATGAAATTTTACCTGGTATTACAGGTCTTTGGCAAGTTTCAGGTCGCTCAGATATTTTAGATTTTGAACAAGTGATTCATCTAGATATTAGCTATATCGAAAATTGGTCCCTTGGGTTAGACTTTGAAATTCTCCTTAAAACAGTTATGGTGGTTTTGAAAAAAGATGGTGCTTACTAACAAAAAAAAATCTATAGCATGACGGCTAGGATTATAGAATTGAATTTAATTTCCGTATCAATCGATAAATTTATTGCAGTGTTCAGTTTAATTTATAGCGGATTAAATTAAATTTAGATTTTTCTACTTTATACATTACTGAGTAATTAGTTACTTGTTTTGTTTGAGGATGCTCTCGAAAAATCTATAAGGATATATCCGACAAAAAATCCTGGTGACTCAAAATAAAAGAATTAAGCTGAATTAAGAATTATTAAGAATGGTAGAAAAGTACAAATTCATAAGTAATTCCTTCTCAATGATACTCAATCGGTTAGCACAAAGTGTTACAGCTTTTGTATTAACCGCTTCTATTGCTCGTACTCTAGGAGCTGAAGCTTTAGGGCAGTATCTACTAGCATATAGCTATTATTTTATCTTTGTGGGCATTGCTTCACAAGGGCTAAAAACATTGTTTACTAGAGAACTAGCTCGGGAACCACAAAAAACACCAGTCTATTTAATCAGTGGTACTTGCCTACAGTTAATATTTAGTTTTTTCAGTTATGCGGCATTGGTAATTGTAGTATTTTTACTTCCCTATAGTTCCAAAACCTCGACTGTTTGTTACATAATGGGTTTAACTATCATTCCCTTTGCGCTTTCTAATATAACAGAGGCAATTTTTCAAGCGAAAGAAAAGATGCATCTGATTGCGATCGCTACAGTGCCAGTCTATATTTTACGCCTAATAATAATGATTTGGGCGATGCAACTAAAATATGGAATTGAATATTTGGGCGCGATCCTAGTTTTTTCAGAAACACTAATTTTGGTAATTGAATGGATTTTTATCGCTCGGTTAGTAAAAATGCAATGGCAAATTGATAGGAGTTTTGTCTTTAATACAATTAAAAGTGCACGTACATTTTTTGCTATTGAAGCAATAGCTGTAGTAAGTGGCAGAATTCAAATATTGATCCTTTCATTGTTAGGAAATGAGATTTTAGTAGGTTTATTTGGCGGCATAACACAATTATTACAACCCTTTATGATTATTGCTAACAGTATAGGTTTAGCAATATTTCCAAGACTTTCAAAGGCAGTAGAGCAAGGACGGGAAAAGCAGAGGCAGATAGCTGAAAATATTATCGAAATCCTACTAATCATCGCATTGCCCTTATTTCTTGGAATCTTATTATTTGGCAAAGATCTATTAGTTTTTCTCTATAATGCTAGCTTTGCTGAAGCAAATATAGCTCTTATTATAAGCGCTGCATCACTCGTTTTTTTGCCGTTTACCCGCTCATTGACTTACTTACTTGTGGCCAATGGTTTCGAGATAGTGAATCTACGTGAAGTAGTTATTACCACTACATTAGGGAGCTTAGGAGGTGTGATATTAGTTTCGCACTATAAGTTACTAGGTGCAGCTTTAATGGCATTATTAATGACTATTTCTGGTTTTAGCCAGTATATTTATTTCACCTATACTCGCCTATTTCCATTAAATTTATGGCGAATTATCCGCAGACCATTAATAATAACTATTTTAATGCTACCTATATTAATATTATTACAAAAGCTTAACTTAGACTTTATATTAACTCTAATTATTTCAACTTGTGCGTATGCTTTATTTGTGATTTATTTAGGTATTCGTGCCTTTGGAGGGTTTCGTTTTTTATGGTTAAAATTATTAAAATCACAGTAATTAGTTTCCGATAAATTCTTATCATTAACTCATAAAAATTGATGAAATCAATAATTTAAGATGAGGGTATAATTTTAATTATGATTAAGGTTGCTTTATTACATTTTGGCTTTGAAGATTACACCATTGAATTAGCAAACAGTCTGGTTAAATATGTTGATTTAACGCTAATTCACCCAGAAAAAGTCTCAAAGGTCTATAGCAATGTTCTTGATTCCAGTATCCGCGTAATTAGCTTTAAAAAACCACGGATTCGCGACCCACGCAACTTATTGTCCATGTACGCGATGATGCGTATTATCAAAGACATACAGCCAGATGTCTTGCACGTGCAAGAAACTAACGATCCTTGGTATGATTGGACTTTGTTACTCAACAAAATGCCGCCATTGGTGACAACTATCCACGATATATTCCGTCACCCAGGAGATAGCATGGCTGTATTCGGTTCAGAGTATACCAGGCGTATTGCCTTCTATCGTTCCCAACAATTGATTGTCCATACTCATCAACTAAAAAAGGTTCTAACTGAAGAATTTCGTATACCTCAAGAGCGAGTCAATGTTTTGCCACATGGGGAACTTGGTAGTTTGTATCAGCGTCGGGGTGAGCAGAATAGTCAGACTCGTGAGCCAAATACATTACTATTTTTTGGACGCATCTGGCCATACAAAGGATTGAAATATTTACTTCAGGCTATGCCTTTAATTGCTGAACGGATACCTGAAATAAAGCTGATTATCGCTGGACGGGGAGAAAACATCAAACAATATTTCCCTAATGGTTATGATGAGAAACGCTACGAAATTATCAATGACTTTATTCCCCTTGAAGAAGTAAGTAATCTATTTCAACGCAGTACAGTGACAGTTCTACCATACATAGAAGCCTCTCAAAGTGGTGTAGCAGCCTTATCTTATGGGATGGGGACACTGGTTGTAGCCTCTGAAGTAGGGGGATTAAGTGAGATAATTCAGCATAAAAAAGATGGGTTGTTAGTTCCACCTTGTGATGTCCAATCTTTAGCAGATGCCATTATTTATTTGTTAAGCGATCGCGATTTACAAAAACGTATGCAAACTGCGGCAGTAGCTCGTTGTCAGGAAGATTTAAATTGGTCAAATATTGCCTCTCAAACAACTCAAGTTTATTATAAAGAACTGAATATGCAAAACAAATATTAGTTAAACTATTATGAGGAAAATACTAATCTTTGCAGAACAGGGATTCACAATTGCGAGCTTACTGATGTATTCAGGGGCAATCTTTGTTCTTGTACTGTCAGGAGGAGCAGGACAGACCGATTTAGTAGAATATGATAGCTCTGTCATACGGATTATTTATTCTTTAATCTACGCAGTTACCGTAGTATTACTAGTTCTGCGTTGGAAGAAAACTCTTTATTTACTTAGTAAAAGCTTTTTGCTTTATTCTTTAATTTTATTGGCAGCTGTTTCTATTATTTGGTCTTTTGAACCATCAACAACATTAAAAAATAGTTTTGCCCTCATTAATTCCAGTTTATTTGGACTATATTTTGCTTCGCGATATAGCTTAAAACAGCAGTTACATTTACTCGCTTGGAACTTTGCAATTATTATTATACTTAGTTGCATTTTTGCTATAGCACTGCCTAAATATGGGATACAGAGCGATTTGGGTGGCTCAAAGTGGCGTGGAGTATTCACGCACAAAAACGGTCTGGGAGCAAGAATGGTAACGAGTAGTATAACTTTTTTTATCCTTGGTTATCAAAATAAAAGACGTAATTGGCTTTTTTGGGGTGGGTTTTGTTTGTCAGCACTACTTTTACTCCTTGCGTCTTCAGGTTCATCTCTAATTAATCTATTAATTCTCATATTGACATTTTTTGCTTTTCAAATTTGGCGCTGGTCATACCAGTTCATGGTACCAACCTTAATAATCATAGCTACTATTAGCCAAAGTTTATATTTTTGGTTGTCTAACGATGCTGATATCCTGTTCAGTGCAATTGGCAAAGATGCGACGCTGACGGGTCGAACAGAGTTGTGGCCATTAGTAATTGATATGATTTGGAAACATCCTTGGTTTGGTTATGGTTATGGTGGATTCTGGCAAGGATGGAGTGGCGAATCTGCCTATGTTTGGCTTGCAGCTGGATGGACGCCAAGCCACCCCCACAATGGCTATCTGGCTCTTTGCCTAGATCTGGGTCTTTTAGGGTTAGGAGTATTCTTTTTAGGATTTTGGCGCAGTTATCTGCAAGGATTTGCTTGGGTGCGTAGTAGTAAAACAGCATTCGATATTTGGCCACTTATACACATGACATTTGTAATCTTATCTAGCCTCACTGAGTCTAATTTGATGGAATCAAATAGTTTGACTTGGATACTCTATGTGGCGGCATCTCTCTCAGTCAGAATGTTCAGAATGTAAAGATGAATTAAAAATCAGATGATTAATCAACATAACTGTAACCACCTAGTAACAGCAAAACTGATAGCTATTATGATGTAGACATACATATTTATTGTCCAACCCAGTTTCGCCAAGGATGATTATAGGTTACATAAATAAGGTATATTTTAGACTTGACAAGTGAGTGTTTTACTAAAGTAATGTTTCATATTTCCCTGCCTATCACCCATAAATTATGGGTTTTGACCATTTTACTGAGTGAATAATTACTTGCGAAACTAATTAAAAATTGAAATTATTATGGCATCACCGAAGAAAGTACTAATTATCGTAGAAAATCTCCCAGTTCCCTTTGATAGACGGGTATGGATGGAAGCAACTACTTTGCAAAAAGCTGGGTATGAAGTTAGCGTAATTTCACCTACAGGTAATGGCTTTGATAAAGATTACGAAATTATTGAGCAGATTCACATTTACCGTCATCCTCTACCACCGGAAGAAAGTTCTGTCATTGGCTATCTCCGAGAATACAGTTGGGCGATTAACTGGCAATTCCGTCTAGCTCAAAGGGTATGGCGAGAGCGTGGTTTTGATGTCATACATATTTGTAATCCGCCCGATTTACTTTTCTTGGTAGCAGCATGGTTTAAATTATTTCATGGTATATCTATTATCTTTGATCATCATGACCTCAGTCCGGAAATGTATGAAGCTAAGTATCGGCGGCGCGATATTTTTTATCATGGATTACGCTGGGCTGAACGCTTGACCTATGCCACAGCAGACATGGTAATTTCAACGAACGAGTCACACCGAGAGGTAGCTCTTAACCGTGGGCACAAGAAACCAGAGAAAGTATTTGTAGTTCGTAGTGCGCCGGATCTTTCGCGCTTTCGCCGAATGCCTCCAAACCCCAATTACCGTAAAGGTAGAAACTATTTGATAGGTTACATGGGTGTCATGGGAGAACCAGAGGGTATTGATTATCTCCTGAGAATGGTATATTACATTGTCCACAAAAAAAATCGCTCTGATATTCACTTTATGCTAATTGGTAGTGGACCTATGGCAGAAAAGCTCAAGGACTTATCCAAAGAATTAGAAGTGAATGAGTTTGTAGAATTTACAGGATTTAAGCAAGGTGAAGAACTTTTAGAGCGACTTTCCAGCTGCGACGTGTGTGTAGAACCTTCTCCAACATCTGCTTATAACGAAAACTGCACCATGAATAAAATCCTTGAATACATGGCAATGGGAAAAGCAATTGTCCAGTTTGATTTGCGAGAGGGAAGACGTTCTGCACAAGAAGCATCTCTTTATGCCAAGCCTAACGACGAGGTAGAATTTGCCGAGAAAATTTTGGAACTTCTAGATTCTCCTGAACGCAGACAAAAGATCGGAGCCGAGGGGCGACGCAGAATGGAGGAGATTCTTGAATGGCAATATCAAGCTCCAAAACTGTTAGATGCTTACGATAAAGTTTGGCAAAGTAGGTAGCTACTTTAACTTTCATAATTACCATATTAAGTAAGTGAGTTGAGTAATGAGTAGATGTTTATGGTCAAAAATTACAAACTGACTAAAGATCAAGTTTTTTACTTGACTTTGAAATTTTGCCTTTGGCTAAGATAGTTGATCTGACTAAGGAATATAGCCGTATAATATCCAAGTAAAAAATCAAGTCTTTGATAATCCAGAAATAAATTTGAATGAATATTAATGGTTGATGGCTAATGCAAAAAACTTTTAATTGAACGTCCTGTTACTAAAGGGTTGATTTATGGGAGGGCAGTTATAGTTAGGAGGTAGTTAACTCACCTCAAATCCCAAAATTAACAAAGGTTTTCCTTAATAAAGGTATACACACCACAGTTACAAATTTGTACTCATGGGGACTAAATTTTTAACTTAAATATATACTACAATACAGTTCAGTTAAGCACTTCTTGCGTCTTTGACGGTTCGTTAAAAAATGATTTTGATATAGAGTTAAGCTTTAACTGAACCGTATTGGTCTATACTATATTTTATATTGTAAAATTATACATAATCAGTATTGTAAATTGCACTGGTTTGTGACTGTTATAAGTCAATTTTGAGTTTCTTGCTTAAGACCTGTACTTTGGAAGATTTATGTCAGAAAAATCTATGGAATCTAGAGAATCTATTGATTTAGACCTTAATCGTTACTTATTGATATTGAAACGGTGGTGGGTGCCTGCTTTTAGTATATTTGTGGCGACAGTTATTTTAAGTGCTATATCTACACAATTTCTGAAGCCAGACTATGAAGCAGAAGGAAAACTGTTATTCAGAGTTCCCAGTTTTAAAGTAGCAGGCAATAATCTTTCCCCTGGTACCTCTGAAGGAGGAGACTCAGGAGATTTGAAACCATTGGTAGCAACTCAAAATCCCATAAGCAGTCAGATAGAAGTTATTTCTTCCCCAGCTTTGTTGCAACGGACAATAGACAAACTAAAACTCAAAGACAAGGAAGGTGAACCTCTGGAGGTGAAAGCACTACAAAAAGCCCTGAACCTAAAAATTGTTGGCGGGACAGATGTATTGCGTATTAGTTATAGCAGTCACGATCCTGAAGAAGCAGCGGCAGTAGTCAACACAGTTATGAGGTTTTATTTAGAAAATGATGTTCTGACAAATCGATCTGAGGCAGGAGCGACTCGTCAGTTTATGGCGAAGCAACTTCCTACGACTCAAGCTGCTGTCGATAATGCAGAAGTAGCGCTACGTATATTTAAACAAAAGCATCAGATTGCAGATTTATCCGAGGAGACAAGGTCAGCTGTTGCGACTATTGGAAATCTAGACAATGAGATGAATACTGTCAAGGCTCAACTGAATGAGGTAAATGCCCAAACCAATGAACTGCGGAAGAAAGTAGAGTTAAATTCTCAGGAAGCGATCGCAGTGAGTGCCCTCAGTCAGTCACCAGCAGTACAGGGAATTCTTACACAACTCCAAGAGACTGATCGGCAGCTAGCGGTTGAGCGCAGCCGTTTTCTAGATGACAACCCTATAATTATTAACTTAGAAGCAAAAAAAACTAATTTAAAATCTCTCTTGCAACAGCAAGTTGGTCAGACTGTTGGCAATCAAACACAAGTTCCCACAAGCCTATTGCAGATTGGAGAACTCAGACAAAGCCTGATACAAAACTTTCTGCAATCAGAAATACAACGTTTTGGCTTAACTCAAAGACTCTCCTCTCTATATAATTCTCGTGTCATTTATGAACAGCGGGTGAAACTTATACCCCAGTTGGCACAAAACCAGCGGGAGTTAGAACGAAAAGTTGAAGTTGCAGAATCGACCTATCAAACTCTATTGAAAAAGGTTCAAGAATTACAGTTAGTTGAAAATACAAATACCCCTAGTTCCCGAATTATTGCTCAGGCTTTAGTGCCCAAAGATCCTACATTAGGCAAAAAAATAATTGTCTTGGTGCTAGGAGTCATGTTCGGTTTATTTTTTGCCACCACAACTGTACTCTTTCTCGCTATGAGAGATAGATCTCTAAAAACACTTAAAGAAATTAGAGATGTATTTGGATATACTCTGCTAGGAATTGTTCCTTTATCTGTTAAAAAGCTTCGTTCCCGTGATTTAAATGCAGAATCCACATCTCAAATAGTTGCCGTCAGGGATACTCCCCACTCTTTAGCCAGTGAAATGTATCGGATGATTCAAGCAAATCTGAAATTCTTAAGTTCAGATAATTTGCTCAAAACTATTGTAATAACTAGTGCAATTCCTAAAGAAGGCAAGTCTACAGTTTCAGCGAATTTAGCAGCAGCGATCGCTCAACTAGGACGTAAAGTTTTACTAATTGATGCAGATATGCGAGTTCCTTCTCAGCATCATCTCTGGCAACTAACCAATGAAGTTGGTTTGAGTGAGGTTCTTGTAGGCCAGGCTGAATTTGAAATTGCCGTATCTCAGGTAATGGACAACCTTGATGTTTTAACTGCTGGGGCTAGACCTCCCAACCCACTTGCTTTGCTTGACTCAAAACGGATGGCATCACTCATTGAGAATTTCTCATCTCAGTACAAGTATGACTTTGTAATTATTGATGCTCCTCCACTGCTTTTGGCAGCCGATGCTTTGACTTTAAGCCAAATGACTGATGGTATTTTGTTAGTAGCCCGACCCGGAGTAATTGATTCCAACAGTGCTAATGCTGCTCAAGAGATATTAGAGAGATCCAGTTACAACGTTCTAGGTTTAGTAGTCAATGGAGTCATTGATAAAAATGAATCTAGTAGTTATCGATATCATTCTCACGAATATTTTAAACCAAGAGAGTTGACAAAAGAGCTTAAGGGACTGGCGAAGAAATAAAGCTTCTAAAAAAATTATTTTAGGAGTTACATCAAGTCCGGATAAATATTTATTAATAAAGACTGATGCCAAGACGCAATAAGTTTGAAATAATAAGTAATTAACCGGACTTATAATTATGTAGCGATCCTAGATAGGATAAGGTATATCTTTACCAGTATAGGAAAAGCTATATTAGGAGCTATAGATAATTTTCTGGATGGTAGTCCGATTTTTTCAGGTATTGCCACTCCAATTTAATTGGGTTTATTAGGGTTTTTGCTCGCCTCGAAAGTAACTCCATGCACAAAACCCTGATTTATCCAAATACTTCAGGTCTATTTCTCCAGTAGCCGTACATAATTCCCGCATCTGTATTCTGCTTTGCTTGTTTCTGCGGTCGGACTATAGCGTTTTGTTTTCCTTTGTAGCTCTTCCTAGCCCGTTTCCAATTGGGTTGTAGACAAAAAATCTGTATAAATAAGAACTTTTCCATACAACCCAATGCCATACTTTTAATTGCTACCGATTTTCGTATGCTCCTCTATCGGGTGCATAACCGGATACACGAGGATTGCCTAGGAAATCGGTTTTCAAACTACTCCACTTTAAACCACTATTAATTGCCGGACTTGTTGATTTCAATCTAAAGTCACGAGCTGAGGCATTAACAAACTGTGGATCTGCAATCATATCGTTAGATCCTGTAATCTTGATCGTCGAATTACTGGGATAAATATTGTAGTTATAATTGACGTTGACATTTTTCATATTGCTATTCGCAGCATTACCAGGGGAAGGATACATAATGTTATTGAAAATTTTGACATCAGACGAATAACCCGCATAAATTTCGCCCTTTCCCTTTTTTTTAACTTCTGGACTTTGCTGATTAAAATATGCCGTGTTGTTGATAATATCGATATGCTGACTATCGTGGGAATGAATACCTGAACCGCCATTATTGTAGGTGAGATTGTTCGCAACTAAAACCCGTCCTCTATATCCTTTTGAAACATCAACAATAATACCATTACCGTCTGAGATCGTTCCGGAACCAATCCAAGGAACGTACATTCGATTGTTGTAGCTCCTGTTATTGGTTACAAATATCTTGTATCCCTGGTTGTTGTCAGAACTCCAATTATTAAGCATGGAAATGCCACTGCAACCATGAACTGTGTACCAAGCGTTATTGAAAACAGCGTTATTATCCACCTTCACATAATCAGCTTGGACTGCTGAGATACCTGCTCCTCCACAATCATGCACTTTGTTGTTCAGAATATTTATGTGATGAGAACGGCCTTTGTTTCCTCCTTCAATGCTTATGCAATTTCCGCTAGTAAGCGGATTTGATCTGTTATATTTCTGACTTAACGCATAATCACGGGTGATATTAGCATTGTTCCCTATAACCTCCAGCCCGTTAATCTCGATATATGAAGCTCCATTTGAAATCGAGATACCATTCCATGTATTGTGCTGAATTTTTGGAGAATTCCCAGGATATGCTTTATATTTAATCCATGCATTTGCAGTTCCAGAACGTTTAATACCTAGTACAGCACCGTTTTTGGGCCCATTCTTGTATTGCCCGTTCATAATAAATACCGTGTCGCCAGGATTAGTAAGGTTTGCTGCCCTTTGAAGTGTCCTAAAAGCGGATGAGGTAGAGAGTCCGCTATTTCTGTCGTTTCCGTTACCACTAACATAGTATGTTGTTGCAGTTGAAATACCACTGATCAGCTTGCGATTAGGTAGTGGTATTTCCTTAATAGTGGATGGCTGAGGAACATCTTTAAATAAAGACTCTGTTATTCTCTGTCCTTGAACCAGACCTGTTAATGCCCAGGGAAGTACAAGAGATGCGCTCAAACTGAGAAAACCGAAACCATGAATCATCATAGGGAAAAAATAGGGTATGTTGCAAAAACTCAATCGTTAACGGTTAGTAACTCTAGCCTTAGTTAATAACCCAGTATTGGATACGGTCGTATCACTGCCACTTGTAAGTTTATACACGGTTTTATAAGTTTAAACCTGCGCATTTTTGCGTAAATATGGCTGAACCACCTTTTGAGCTTGTGTTCCAAAAAATCGCAAACATCTGATAAGATCACTGAATGAAAAATATCAGTATCCAGAGTTACCCTATTCACGAACACCAAGCAACCGTACAAATGGCGTCATTTCCAATTCGACATCATTCTACTGTGTATACGCGGTATCTGTGGTTAAAATAGTATATCTGTCATCAATTAGTTAATTTACTTAAATAATTCTTATGATAATAAGAATCAATAAATGACTAAAAAGCAGTTATTGACTAGTATTTACAGAATCTGCTTTCTAAAATATTCTCATTATCATAAGAAATCCGAGTACTTACAATAAAGATTTCAAAAGTCTATCAATGCACATTATGAAGTTACAGTAAGAGTTTTAAAGTTTCTAGTATTTCTCTACGAGTAATATTACTTAAAATTATTATAAGGACGGATATATAGAAGTAGTCAGATAGCTTAGAACATTGGCAAATCACAAGAGAGCGGCCATAGCAGACTTGTCGTAACAGTATGAAGCCGCTATAAAACACAATTTGCAAGAAGCGATGCCTTGTGTAACATCTGCTGTGTTTAACTTGCTTTTGATTAAAGGATAGCGCAATTTTAGGGACGAAGACGGTTAGCCAACGTCCCCAATTTGCATCTATCTCTTAAACTAGAGTCCGAATAAGTTCAAAAGATTAAAGATAACACCTAGAGGTCCAGTTATAGTATTGACGGTATCGCCAGTCTTAGCTGAACCAGATCGATTGACTACCACAACGTCATTATTGCGGAGTATAGGATTAGTTTGCTCATTAATCCCAGCCGAGAAATCCACTTTTACTATACGTTTAGTGACAGAACCATTAGGGTTGAGGCGAATCAAATCAACAGCCTTACTACTAGCTCTGGCATCATTAAATCCGCCAGCAGCGAGTATAGCTTGATTTAAAGAACTATTTGGTTGAACGTCTGTTAGACCTGGTTTTTTAACTTCGCCGACCACACCAACCTGAATCCGTGTAGGAGACAAAGTAGTGGTAGCTAATTGAGTCGCTTCTGCGGGGTTAATTTCAGTTGCCGTCGGAATAACAATTGTATCTCCGTCTTGCACAATGATGTCTTGATTGGCATCACCACTCTGTAATAGTTGCCAAAGATTAATATCTATAGATTGTTCTGAGCCAGTTCTTGTAGGTCGGCGTAGCTTGAGATTACGCACATCAGCTTGTGCTGTAATTCCGCCAGCTAATTGAATTACCCGTGTCACATTTGGTAAACCAGTGGGACTGGCAGTGCCACTGTTAGGGGTTGCGCCCACTTGGCTATCTGTGTTACCTGGGGTGACAAGATACGAACCAGGACGGTTAACTTCACCAATAATTGTTACTGTGCGGGGCGTGGTTTGACTGGCGGCAAAGTTAGCTGCAAATATATTGCGAGATTCTGCTAGGTTGAAGTTTGTTGCTGTTGGCACAACTATAGTGTCTCCATCCCGCAAGGTAATATCCTGCGATAACTTGCCTGTTTGAATGAGTTCCTTTAAATTGACGGTGACGGCTTGTTCTGAAGAGCGTCCTATTCTACGCCGTAATTGAACTTGAGTAACATCCGCAGCTAAAGTCACTCCCTGTGCTGTTGTTAATGCGGCTAATACAGTCGGGTATTGTACGCCTGGATTGTTCCCGGCGCCTCCGCTCAAGCTTAGAGTGTAAGCTCCAGGACGTGTCACCTCTCCAGCAACGAAAATATTGATGGGACGAGGAGACAACAGATTGACTGAAATTAAGGGACGTTTGAGGAAGCGAGCATATCTTCTAGCTATTTCGTCAGAAGCTTGTTCAGTTGTTAGCCCTAGTACCGACACACTGCCAATTAAAGGTAGGTTGATTGCTCCACCTGGGGGAATTTGGTATTCACCTGTATATTCAGGTACTTCAAATACATTTACACGGATGAGATCGCCGCCTCCTAATGAATAATTAGTATCTAATTGTGTTTGTGTGATTGGTGGTTGTGTAGTTGGTGGTAATGGTTGTCCCTGAGCTAGACTGGCAGATGACACAGCGGCATTGACAGCAGTTAACAAAGCCATACCTACAGCTGGCTGAATTAGGAATTTAGACAAACTTTTGTTAAGCATATTTACCTGAGACTCTGAAACTACAATCAATAAAGTACTGTCTAAACATTTTTATTTTGACTATACCTAAATATTCAAGTTCCCCGACACTCTTATTTTCCTAGAAAAGTGTTATTTTCCGGAGGAAATTTGTTTATTGAACTTAAATTTTTAGTGAAGTTAGCTTAAAGTTAATGTTGCTTGAATAGAGTAATATCAAAAAATATAGGATTTACGCAACTAAACCCAGTTTTTACAAGAAATTGTCTCTTAGCCAACAATCAAGTAGTCACGAATAAAGTTTTTTTGTCAAAGTTAATTTGATGACATTTAAAATCTGCGATGAGTAGTAAGGGACTACTAAAATTAGGAACAAGTTCATTAAATAAATACAAATAACCTTCAAAAAATGTCGGAATTTTATTTTTTGTGGATTGTGTTGGGCAAAGATAACTTAAAAAGACAGAATTTGGATTTTGTTCTTCAAGCCAGTCGACAATTTCCTATTTGGCAACAAGACTAATTCAATGAGTTGTTTTTCTTTGGATCTGTTGAATAAAAAATTCTTCTAGGGAGTGACGTGACAAGTTCATGGCGATAATTTTACCTTCCATGAGACGAAGACTGGCAAGAAAATCATAGTAATCATCTTGTAGTGTACCGTGCCAGGAACCATCAGGCTCAAATATGAGAGTGGGTATCCATTTTTTGAGAATTTCCGAGTCACCACCTTGACCTTTTACTTGATATGTGTTGTTTACGCCCAAGAGTTGATTGAGGGAACCAGAGCAAATTAGTTCACCTTGAGCGAGGATGGCAATGCGATCGCAAATCTGTTCTACTTCACTAAGAACGTGGCTATTAAAAAAAATCGTCTTGCCTGCGGCTTTGAGCGCCAGGATAATTTCTCGCATTTGGTAGCGCCCCACCGGATCGAGACCAGACATTGGTTCATCCAGAAAAACTAAATCTGGCTCGTTAATTAGTGCCTGTGCCATACCAACACGCTGTAGCATTCCTTTGGAATAGCGACGCAGCAGCTTTTTACGAGCGTCGGCTTGCGATAAACCCACTAATTCCAAGAGTTGGGGAATACGTTGGCGTTGGACACTTTGGGGAATTTGGAATAGCCCAGCAGCTAGCTGCAAAAATTCCCAGCCAGTGAGATAGTCATACAAATAGGGATTTTCTGGTAGATAGCCGATATGTTGCTTAACACTGCGATCGCCTATGGGTTTACCCAACAACGATCCTCGTCCAGAGGTGGGATGAATAATTCCCAGCAATAATTTTAAAAGGGTGGTTTTGCCAGCACCGTTTGGCCCCAACAACCCAAAGGTTTCGCCTTTGTAAACCGTTAAAGAACAGTTTTTGAGAGATACGACTTTTTGATTTAGCCAAAAACCGGTGCGATAGACTTTTCGCAACTCAGAAGTTAGGACTACTGGCGGAGTGTCTGTCGTATTAAGTTGAGAATTAGGGTCATCTGCAACAGACTTCATCTCGGTTAAATCACTATTTATCAGCTTGGTATTAATTAAAAATTACCCGGTAGGCTGATAATAACCACCAACAACTTGTGTGTCAATTATCGCGAACTGAGGACTGGGGAAGAAGCAAGGGAGCAGGGGAGCAGGGGAGCAGGGGAGAAGAGAAGTTGTAGTAAGTTTTCTCCCCTCTGCCCCTCCACATCTCTGCCTCTTTTCGATGCCCAACCTCCAATGCCCAATTTGACTCCTTTTCATAGAACTCCCTTAGAACTGGGAATTAAGCCAGCACGTCGGGGGTCAATTTCCACCGCCTGGCGTGTTGCTCTTGCAAAAGCTTTAAATGTCGCTTCAATGATGTGATGGGAATTAATGCCATCCAGTTGCCGAATGTGCAGTGTCATCTGGCTATGGTTTACCAGTGCCACAAAAAATTCTCGCACCAGTTGAGTGTCATAGGTTCCTACCCGCTGAGTAGGAATTTGCAAGCCGTAGCTGAGGTGAGGCCGTCCAGAAAAGTCTAGCGCTACCTGAACTAAGGCTTCATCCAGTGGTGCAAGAAAATTACCAAAGCGGACAATGCCTTTTCTGTCGCCTAGTGCTTGGTTAAAAGCTTGCCCTAAAGTAATGCCTACATCTTCGTTGGTGTGATGATCGTCAATTTCCCAGTCTCCCTTGGCTTGGACATCTATATCAATCAGCCCGTGGGAGGCAATTTGATGCAACATATGATCCAAAAACGGAATACCTGTTGCTGCTGTGCAAGTTCCTCTACCATCCAGGTTGATGGTAACTTGCACATTAGTTTCACCAGTGGTGCGGTGAACAGTGGCAATGCGAGGGGTTTGGGTTAAGCGATCGTAGTTTGAATTAACTTGGCGATTGGTTGTTTGCATGGGGAGTGAAAAGAGTTAGGAGTTAGAAGTTAGGAGTTAAAAATTCATAACTCTTAAGTCCTAACTTTATCGCGTCACATTCCCATAATTTCATATCCTGCATCTACATAGAGAATTTGTCCGGTAATCCCGCTGGACAAATCACTACACAAGAAAGCGGCAGCGTTGCCTACTTCTAACTGAGTGACGGTGCGTCGTAGGGGAGCTACTTCTTCTACATGATGAATCATATCCAAAATGCCACCCACTGCTGAAGATGCCAAAGTACGGATGGGGCCTGCGGAGATGGCATTTACGCGGATATTTTGCGAACCTAATTCAGCAGCCAGGTAACGCACACTCATTTCTAACCCCGCTTTGGCAATTCCCATAACGTTGTAGTTGGGAATTGCCCTAACACCGCCTAAATATGTGAGGGTTACGATACTACCTCCCTCTGTCATCAAAGGTTTAGCTGCACCACTTAACTGCACCAGCGAGTAGGTACTAATTTCTAAGGCGGTGTTGAAGCCAGAACGAGAGGTTTGACTAAAATCTCCAGTTAAATCGTCTTTGCTGGCAAAAGCCAGACAATGGATGAGGATATCTAGCTTTCCCCATTGTTCGCGGATTGTCTCAAAAGTAGATTTAATTTGATCTTCATCTTGGACGTTACAGGGAAGAAATAAGCTGGGGTTGAGAGGTTCTACCAACTCCGCAACTTTTTTCTCCATCTTGCCGCGTTCATCCGGCAGGTAGGTAATGCCCAGGTTTGCTCCAGCTTTGTGCAGTTGTTGGGCGATACCCCAAGCGATCGAGCGGTTATTGGCAATACCTGTAACAAGGGCATTTTTTCCAGTCAGATTTAGCATAAAAATTGTTAATGCGATCGATCATTAGGAGCATACTAGAATCTGAGGCACGTTTTGTCTTTGTTTTATACATGATTTGCAAAAATGAATATTGATAAGGGTGTTTTCTGTGACAAAAATCTTGATTTTTTATAAAGATATTCTCAAGATATCTTTATTTGTTCTTCAAAAAACCTTTTGAATACAGCTATTGGAACTACTTATCAACAATTAGTAGCTGAAAGGATCAAGAATTATGTATCATTATAAACAAAGAGTTATGAAGAGATTAGTTTGAGTATAGGAAAGTACAGAAAGGTTGACGGTGCTTTATTCATTTTTCGGGTGTATTCTTAGGTAATCAGTTTTTGTTTTTCCGGCATTGGGTAGGGGAAGGGAGATGATCGTGACACAAGATAAAGCCCTAGCAAATGTATTTCGTCAGATGGCGACCGGGGCGTTTCCGCCAGTTGTGGAAACGTTTGAACGCAATAAAACGATCTTTTTTCCTGGCGATCCTGCCGAACGAGTTTATTTTCTTTTGAAAGGTGCTGTAAAACTTTCCAGGGTGTACGAGGCAGGAGAGGAAATAACGGTAGCGTTGCTGCGGGAAAATAGTGTTTTTGGTGTATTGTCATTGCTGACAGGAAATAAGTCGGATCGGTTTTACCATGCGGTTGCATTTACGCCTGCGGAATTACTGTCAGCTCCAATTGAACAAGTGGAACAAGCACTCAAGGAAAATCCAGAATTATCAATGTTAATGCTGCGAGGTCTGTCTTCGCGAATTTTGCAAACGGAGATGATGATTGAAACTCTCGCCCACCGAGATATGGGTTCTAGGTTGGTGAGTTTTTTATTAATTCTTTGTCGGGATTTTGGCGTTCCTTGTGCAGATGGGATCACTATTGATTTGAAATTATCTCATCAAGCGATCGCAGAGGCAATTGGTTCAACTCGTGTTACCGTTACTAGGCTACTGGGAGATTTGCGTGAGAAAAAGATGATTTCCATCCACAAAAAGAAGATTACTGTGCATAAACCTGTTACCTTAAGTAGGCAGTTCACATAAAAACAATTGGAGAAAGGGGAATCGGCGCGTGTTCTATTTTGAAAAATGACACTAATAGCTAGAGGTAAATCTAAAATTGAATAATTTCAGCTATTGCCAATTTCCACTTCTTTCCAGAGAATACTTAAAAGTAGTAGGCTGTATCTGGAAGGATTTCGGTAGCTAAAGATGACCACCGGATACATCCTCATCGCAGCAATTTTGATTCTGGGAGGCGTAATTGCCACCGTTGGCGATCGCATCGGCACACGAGTTGGCAAAGCCCGCCTCTCACTTTTTAAGCTTCGTCCGAAAAACACTGCCGTACTAGTAACAATTTTTACTGGTGGTTTAATTTCAGCATCAACTTTAGGGATTTTATTCGCTGCCGACGAAGGCTTACGAAAAGGAGTCTTTGAGTTAGAAGATATTCAAACAGACCTCAGACAGAAGCGGGAACAGCTAAAAACCGCAGAAACTCAGAAAAGTCAGGTAGAAAGTGAGCTAAATCAAGCCAGAATTGCCCAAACAAAAGCACAACAAGACTTGCAGGCAATTAATAAATCCTTGCAGGCGGCGAATGCCAAACAACTCCAAACACAAGCTCAGTTAAACCGCACCATTAGTCAACAAGCCCAAACTCAAACTCAACTGCAACGCACTCAAGGTCAGCTAGGACAAGTTGTAACTCAGTACCAAAAAGCCATAACTCAGTTGCAAAGCGTTTCCAATCAGAGAAAGGAACTACAGGCGGCAGTTGAACTACTGAAGACAGAACGCCAAAGACTTTACGCGGAAGCGAAAAAAGCCATTGACGAAGCCAAAACAGCAATTGAAAAACGCGATCGCGAACTTGCTAACCGTCAAGAAGCTATAGAACAGCGCGATCAAAAAATTTCCCAACTGGATCAACTAATTCAAAAACGTAATGTAGAAGTTGCAGCACGAGAGCAAGTGATTGTCAAGCGCGAATCTCGCCTCAAAGAGTTGGAAGCACAACAGGAGCAACTAGAACAGGAAGTTGCAAGGCTGGAAAAATATTATCAGTCCTACCGCGACCTGCGTCTGGGTAAGCTAGCCTTAGTTCGTGGTCAAGTTCTGTCTGCTGCTGTAATTCGTGTTACCCAACCTGCTGCTGCCCGTCAGGCAGTGATACAACTTTTACAAGAGGCGAATCGCAACGCCAACCTGGAATTAAGTGAGCCTGGTGCAAATCCGGCCAATGTAGAGTTACTGCGTGTGACCCAGGATAGGGTCGATCAATTAAGCAAGCAGATTGGCGATGGTAAAGAATACGTCGTGCGAATTTTCTCTGCTGGTAATTACGTCAGGGGAGAAAAGCAGATAGAATTTTTCGCGGATACAGCCCAGAATCAACTAGTTTTTTCGGGAGGCGCGGTGCTAGCCACGACTAGTGCTGATTCCAAAACCATGACATCTTATCAGTTACAGCAGCGGCTAGAAATACTAATTTCTGCTTCCCAATTTCGTGCCCGTAATGCTGGAATTGTCGAAAATGTGCAAGTAGAGGGGACTTTTCTGCGCTTTGTCAGCCAACTAAGACAGTATAATCAACCCTTGGAGATCAAAGCGATCGCAGCAGAGGATACTTATACAGCCGGGCCATTGAGAGTAAAATTGGTGGCAATAGTCAACGGAAAAATTATTTTTAGTACTTAAAAAATTATTTGCACGCTGTTATTAGTAAGATTTAAACATATTGAACAATAGCCAGAATAGTTGCTGTAGCTGCATTTTTATTTAGCAGACACTACGCATGGCAAGATCCCTGTAAGGGTACATTTCTAATTTTTAATTTTTAATTTATTATGAATTTCCGTGAATTTTCAGCAACGCAACCAGTCATATTGGGGTTTGATCCAGGTCGAGATAAGTGTGGTTTAGCGGTGATGGGACTGGATCGGCAACTGTATTATCATCAAGTCGTGCTAGCAAAAGAGGCGATCGCTACCATTGAGACACTGCGTCAAAGGTTTCCGATCTCTTTGATGGTCATGGGCGACCAAACTACAGCCAAACAGTGGAGACAGCAGTTATATCAAGAATTGACAGAACCCCTGAGTATTATTTTAGTGGATGAGCGGTACACAACCTTAGAAGCACGCGATCGCTATTGGCAAATGTTCCCACCCAAAGGGCTAATCAAGCTATTGCCACAGGGTCTACGACAGCCTCCAAGACCCATAGATGACATCGTTGCCATCCTCTTAATCGAAAGATACTTAAATCGCCTCACGGAATCAACACTAAGCAGTCAGGAGTGAGGAATTAGATCGTTAACTCCAAACTCCAAACTCCAAGCTTTTAAAGTTCCGCCCGAATCGTAAAAGCATAGTCTCCTCCAGGCTCTAGCTGATAATCTTGTTGCTCCAAAAATCGACCGAGGGGTTCTTTGATTAAGGCGCGGCCTTGGGAAGGCTTGACGGCAAGTTCTCCCCGGCGAAAATGCCACTGGAAATGCCACTCAAACTCACCCGCATTCACTTCGCCTTCTAGGAAGCCGTGTTGCCAGGATTGGCGGGTAATTCTGACATGGGCAGTGGTTTCTGGCAGACGTTTTGCACTCACAATGCTTTATGTCAAGTGTGGAATAACAGCCGATTATTTAGGCTACTTACTTTATTTACCAAACATAGCTTAATTAGACAAACTGACAAAATGGGTATTTGTAGTTTACTAGGTTGTGTTGATGAGTAAGATGACTTCAGCATCCTGAAGTTGTGCCACCGATAGCGTAAGCAAGCTACGCGTAGCGTCTCCTAGAGAAGCGTTAGCGAGTTTTACTTCGAGGATCATAGTTGGTCATAAAGATTGGAAAATAAATCAAACAAGAAATGCTAATTTTTTCGTTCCTTCTAGCGATCGCATTTCAACTACTGGTACATTTCAGGAATCGTTCTCTAGCTTAAATACCCAAATTAGCAGCGTCTAACATTCTTATCATAATTGTGTCGCTGAAAGTCTTTGTTGGGAACCCACAGTATATTTATGCCCCAAGATAGCTGTTTTTTTAATTTATATGTACTGCAAATGTTGGGCAAAAGTACCTGAAGCATACAATAAATTAAAAACTACAGATAAAAAGGTTTCGTTAATTACGCATAGACGCTTGTCAGATCGGGCAATGCTATAAGAACAACTACGTCGAACAGTAACGCCTAGAAAAACAGAGGGAATGTCTGGTGGAGTCTTCAGAATAACCTACACAAGCGGCTTTTTATAAGTTAGTAGCACTAAGTGCATTTTCATAAATAACTTTATATATTTTGGTATTTTATTTTGGTTTTGCTGCCTAAATAATTTGTCAATAATGATTTAGATATAACTATTAGTTGTTACTATTTTTGTAATGTTCAATTACCTAACTCAAGTAAGATGTGCGCTCACTCTTAAAATCGATATTATATTTATTAAAGGTAATTTTCCGTTTACGTAATGAGGTAAGTAATGGCAATTCAACTGAAAGTTCCAGATATTAAAGGTGATGAGTGCGCCAAAAAAATAACTAAATCTATTCTGACTATGGAATCTGATGCCAAAGTAGATGTAAATGTTGATACTAAAACTGTAACTGTAGATGCTGCGGCTTCTGAAGAGTCAATTAAACAGATGGTTCAATCTGCTGGTTATACTATAGAGGGCTATTAATTATTTTCTCTAAATTTATTAGAAAATCTAGAGAAAATAAATTATTCACCAGAATAACTTAATGATATTTACGTCCGTTTTCAGGGCGTAAATATTAATAAGTACTCTATTCGATTGCAACTATTCCTCCTCTACTAAGGTGGCAAACGGCTCTAAATATTAGCAAGCGTGAATAAGAATTAAATTCACCAAAAGTGCAATCAAACATGACTTAAATAAAATTAAATACCAAATTTTATGTTAGTACTAATTATTAGGGCAACGACGGTTGTCTGTCAAATAATGAGATATTCTCACACCTAGCAGAAATAAAAATTACATTCACTTATCCTCAAGTCTAAGTACTAGGGAGGATTTCTAATGAATAACGAACTGATAGATAATTGGTGTAGAAAGCTATAACTAAAAGCATGGAAACCAAACAACTAGGAAAAACTGGTGTTTTTGTAAGTGCGATTGGTTTGGGTGGTATGCCCATGTCAATTGCTAATCGTCCTCCTGAATCGCAATCAATCCAAGTTATTCATCGTGCCTTGGATTTGGGTATCACATTTATTGACACTGCCGATTCTTACTGCAAAGATGAATCAGACAAACACCACAATGAGCAGCTAATTCACAAGGCACTTAGTAGTTACAAAGGCGATGTTAGCCAAGTAATTGTGGCAACCAAGGGTGGTTTGATGCGTCCCGATGGCAACTGGACAAGCAACGGCAACCCAGAACATTTGCGCCAAACAATTCGAGTCAGTTTTGAAGCGTTGGGTGGTACTAAACCCATCGATGTTTGGCAATACCATTCTCCTGATACTAATTACACTATTGAAGAATCTCTTACACCAGTTAAAGAAGCAGTGGAAGCTGGTTTAATTCGGTTTGTGGGAGTTTCTAACTTTTCCGTTGAACAAATTAAGCGGGCGCGCGATGTGGTGGATATTGTCTCAGTGCAGAATCAATACAGCCCTTGGCAACGACAGCCAGAAAATGATGGCGTATTAAAATATTGCGAACAGCAAGGATTGACTTTTTTACCTTGGAGTCCATTTGGTGGTAGGCGTCGCCATCAGGATTTGCAGGATATTTCTGCGATCGCTAAGTTAGCTAAAGAAAAAGGCGTGTCAGTGTATAATATCGTCTTAGCGTGGTTGCGTTCCAAATCACCCGCTATTTTGCCAATTCCTGGTGCTAGCAAGGTTTCCAGCATTGAAGACTCAATACGTGCTATCAACGTGAAACTATCTGACGAAGAAGTGCAAAAAATTGATCGGGCAACTTAATTATTCGGCGTTGCTAATTAAATGTATGGATCTGGGTATAAAGGCGTTGCAATGTAACGTTTTTACAAAAATTTTGAAATCACGCAAAATCATTTTCATACCTGAATTTAGCAACGCCAATTATTCTACTGGCTAACGTAATATTGCTTCTATGAGCTACCTCAGAGACAATATCATAAATTACTGAGAAATTGAGGATAAGACAAATTCAGAGGGTCGCACAAATGACCAACACTATCCTCAATTTCCAAACAGCTTTTGCTCACAATTTAAACTTTTCTGAAACTCAGTTGGAAGAAATACTATCACAACCTTTAACTGAAGTTCTCAATTTACCTGAATTGCAACAAGCATTAAACAGTTTAGATACCAATTTGCTTAGGAAAACATTGCCCACAGCAGGAGGGGTTTTAGCTAAGGAATTACCACCTTTTTATAACTGGCTAAAAAATGAGTTAGGAGTCAATCGGGTTCCTGATAGTCCCGATCACACAACAACGTGGGTAATTGGTTTCGTCCATAATCAAGAAAGTTTAACTCATTTAGTTGAGTTACACCGTCCAGTACCTCGTCTAGCTTTAGAAGCTTCTATTCCCCGCTTGATAGGGATATTTAAAGGTGTCGAAGATGCACAAGTTCGGCAAGAATGGCAAAAAGCGATTGCAGCTCTATGTCTAGTTTTAGTTGTTGCTGCACGCGAACAAGATAGAACAGCTGTAGCAGTCTGAATTGCTGTCCCCCAAATAGTAAGGGCGCACATTTGTGCGCTCCTATTAATGGATATCTCCAGATGCGATCGCATCCAATTTATCAGCATCAAGGATGGTAATCGTCCCACCCCGACGATAAGCAATTACTGACTTGAGACTTTTAATTAATCGCACGCATTCTTCATAAGTAATACCGCTACTTCGAGCCATCCGATAATAAGATAATTTGACTTTTAAACACTCGCCTTGTGGACTAGATTCAGTTCCCGATTCAGCAGCAAAATATTGAATTAATCTCGCAAGGCGAACAATAGCCCTTTCAGAAACTAATCCGTGGACTGTTTCATGTAATTGCTGAATCCGACTGTTAAAAACCATCAGCATTCGTAAGGCGATTTCAGGATTTTCGCCAATAGCTTTTAATAAAGCATCTCGCTCTACAGTGAGGATTTTACAATCAGATTCAGCAGTAACAGTTGCCGGAGAAATTCCATTTCCCAACAAAGCAGGAGCCGCAAAAATCTCCCCAGCAGCTAACGCACGGAGAATCGTTTCTTTCCCTGTTGTTGCTGTTTTAGTAACTTGAATTGATCCACTGACAACAGCGTAGAGTTTTGCTGGTAAGCGATCGCCTTCATAGAGAATAATCTCTCCTTTGCGATAACCTTGTACCTGAGTGTAAGGTTGCAAACCGATCTTCTCTACTGTTTCTAAACTTGCAAACACAATAATTTGCGAAAGTTGTTCCAGGGATGCCTGCATGATTAGCTCGATATTGCCCAGGCTGGACGATGATGAATCCAAGGGTTAGCCGCTTCTAATTGTGCTGCTAGGCTGATGATTGTGGCTTCAGCGGCAGGTTTACCAATTAGCTGCACACTGATGGGTAAACCCTTACTATCAAAGCCGACAGGAATTGCGATCGCAGGTTGTCCAGTTGCATTTGCAGGCGGACAAGGGGCAACCCACTCAATAATATTTTGGAATGTCTCTTCTGCACTCAGCGAAGCCCATTCCCCAACGCGGATAGGTGAATGTAGATAAACTGGCAATACCAGCACATCCACGGTATCGAAAAACGCCACAATTTGACGTGCCACTACCTGCATTTGGGAAACTGCTTGCAGGTATTCTCCAACGGAACCTGTACGTGCAAATAGCCAGCGATTCAATGGCTGCAAGGCTTCAGCAGGAAGTCTCGCCGCCGCTACTCCAGCTTGCCAAACGATTTGAAATGGTTCAACTAAACCACTAAAATCTGGGGATTTTTGTTCAACGTGGTGGCCGAGTTTTTCTAACAACTCGACTGTTTGGCGGACACCTTGCTGACAGTTAGCGTCAGCTTCTCCCAAAGGAGAAATACTAGTGTCAAAGGCAATTCGTAAAGCACCGAGTTTTGTCTGAGTGGCGGCGAGAAATGATGGTTCGGGATCTGGCAACCAGTAAGGATCGCCTGTCATGTAACCAGAGATGGCATCCAAAAGGGCAGCAGCATCAGCAACAGTCCTGGCGATTGGCCCGTTGACCGCAATTCCAGCGAGGCGTTCGCCTACGGGTGCTTTACTCACTCTGCCTCTAGATGGTTTAAGTCCCACTAAACCACAACAAGCAGCAGGCCCCCGAATTGAACCACCACCATCAGAACCTTGAGCGATCGCACACAATCCCGCTGCTACCGCCGCTGCTGCGCCACCACTGGAACCGCCAGGGGTATATTCTAAATTCCACGGATTTCTCGCTGGGGTAAAACCCATAGGTTCACTGTAGGGAAAAGAACCTAATTCGGAAGTAGCTGTTTTACCAAGAATAGTAAATCCAGCTTGCTTAATCCGCGTTACAACCCCATCATCATAGTTAGGGATATTGTTCAGTAACGCCGGGTTTCCATAAGTACAGGTAACACCTGCTACAGCATTGAGGTCTTTAATGGAAATCGGCACGCCAAAAAATGGCGGTAGTTCTGAGGTAGTTGTCAATAATTCTGTTTTGGCTTTGGCATCTGCGATCGCTAATTCTGCCGTCACCGTAAAATAGCTTCCTAATTGGGGATTTAATTGCTCAATCCTTTCTAAATATATTTCTACCAACTCTAGCGGTGATATTTCCCGGCGACGAATTAATTGCGCCAACTTTAGTGCTGGGGTAAATGCTAAATCAACTTCATTCATAGGTTAGTGAATGGATAATTTTGTCTTTATCTGGGATTTTGAAACTGAAATTGTTACTTTAGCAGGATTTCCGGGAACTATACATTTTATAGCTTCTGGGATTTGTGACTCAACTAGGATGCTCAGATGCAATAGGCATGGTTATATTCTTACTCAAGCCATTTTAATTGTTTTGTATAAACTTTCGACAAATCTCTAAGGGGGATTTATGGCTAACCTAGAAATACTTGTTAGTGAATTGCCAACACTGATTCAGAGTCTAAAACTGACTATTGGCGATTCTAATCAAATCATGGAGCAAATTATCCTAATCAATAATGCTCAGGAACAGCTACGAAATATTAACAAATTAATCGCTCAGGAATTGAGATTCGATCGGAGCAATAATTCTGCGATCGCTACACTTCCTCGATTAATCACAGGAGCTACTTTATTTATACCTAGTCTGGGATTAGTCGATCCAGCGATCGCAGAAAAATTTGGAAATTCAGAAACTAAAATTTCATTAGCTGATTTACAATTAAAAATTGATGCTTGGATTGAATGGGATTATTTTTTACAAGCAATAGCCACTGATATTCTTAGTGATATTCAATTAGTAAATCAACTAAATTCTGATATTATTAATTTAAGTATATCAAATGAATTTCAAACACTTAATGATAGCTTAAAAATTGACTTAACCTTGGGTAAAGCTAATATTTTACGACATCAAATTCAAAAAATTAGAGATTTTCAAAAACAACTATTACAGTTACAGCAAAAACTAAATTATATTTTTGATACTATTAAAAATAGTCGCAGCTTATTAAATATTTTATTAGGTGTCTCAGCTTTTTATGGTAAATCTGGTTTCGCTTTAGAGTGGTTAGATGATGACCACGAATTAATCATATCGAGTGAGGGAAAATTTCAAGAATTGACAGATATTCTCAATGATTGTGATTATTTCCAAGAGCAAGTTGCTGCTTTAATTATTCAAGGTGATACTTTAAGTCTACAGGCGGAACAAGCTCTAAAAAAGAGTGAAGAGGAAAGTAGTAAAGAAGCAATTAGTAGCCAGAAAGTAGGAAGATTCTCAAAGTTTTCAACACCCAAGATAGTACGTTCAGCTTTGATTATCACCTCAAGTTTATTAATCTTAACTTTTGGTAGTTTGAAAATTAGACAACAAAGTCTAAGTTTAACTCAAGAAGGAAGTGCCATTACCAACTTTAAATCTGCTCAAAAACTTGGTATGGAGGCTGCTTCTTTGGTTCAAAAGCCACCGCATCCTCTAAAAGTCTGGCAACAAGCAGAAACTAAATGGCATCAGGCAATAATCTTGTTAGATAGTATTCCTAATGAAACATCAGTTTCTGAGCGAGCAAAGAAGAAATTGGCTTACTATCGAATTAATTATAAATCTATCAGTCAAAGAGTGTTAATTGAAAAGAAAGCCTTAGCAAACTTAGAGTCAGCCAAAAACTAGCAATAGAAGCTAATTTATTTGTACAAAATTATCGTCAAATCATTTTCAAATTGTTATCAGACTGTAGAACCTGTAACCCTTAACCAATAACAATTTGAAAACGATTAGCTATTTTACAAGATTGATAGAATTAATAGGAGTTAAATTGACGTACAATTCACCACCCGCAGGTATAGTTGTCGGACAAACGGCTCCATTCAAGTCTGTACATAGTTTGACCGAAGCACCTCCAGTCTGGTTATTCTTGACGTAATAATTACCTATCTTATTGTATATTCTGCGAAATCCGTAGGTGTAATAGATATCACCCGGAATAGGATATGCAAAGATGTAAAGATCACCTCGATAGATACAAACGTTTCCAGGCGAACATCCTAACAATGATATCGCCTGTGCTGGAGGTGTAGCAGTCGTCATACCGAGCAATAGCAAACCGCTCAAAGACAATAACCTAGAACCTACAAAATTTAAAAGTTTCATAAAATTTTTAGCAATGGTAAATATTTTAAATTAAAGTACAAACTCCGAAAATTACGAAAATTGATTACTATTCTTTACAATCCCTAAATCAAAAGAAATACTTCTTAGTTATAAAACGAACTATGCGGCGATCAGATAAATAATTCAAAACTAAAAAACGATTACAATATTTATAATTTCTCTAAGAAGTCACATATCCGAGCCTTTCGATTTTTGTAAAAAAATAAAGAGGAAAATCGCCCTATTTTGACGCTTCACCTCTCTTAAAAACAGATAATTACAACTGACAATTACACCTTAGAACGGTCAGTCAAAATCTCATAACCAGTCTCTGTCACCAAAACTGTATGCTCAAACTGAGCAGACAAAGAATTATCCATAGTGACTGCTGTCCAACGGTCAGATAATGTCCGCGTGTGTCTAGAACCCGCGTTTAAAATTGGTTCAATTGCCAACGTCATCCCCGCCCGGAGTTTAACATTTGGCATCTCACGAGTACGATAGTTGAATACTGAAGGTTCTTCATGCAGGTTACGACCGACACCGTGTCCAGTAAACTCTTCAACTATACTAAAACCGTTAGATTTCACATGATCTTCAATTGCTCCAGCTAAGTCAAGCAGGTATACACCAGCCTTTACTTGCTCAATGCCTTTATATAAAGCTTCTTCTGCTACACGAATTAATTTAGCAGCTTCTTGCGTCACTTCACCGACAGCAATTGAAATGCAAGAATCACCATGAAAACCTTGGTAATAAGCGCCTGTATCTACTTTTAATACATCCCCGACGCGAATCACTTTCTTGGGACTAGGAATGCCATGTACTGCTTCATTATTAATGCTGGAGCAAATAGAACCTGGAAAACCGTGATATCCTTTAAAACTTGGTGTTGCACCCATTTCGCGGATACGTTTTTCTGCATAAGTATCCAAATCAGCCGTGGTCATACCTGGCTTTACAAGCTCGGCAATTTCTTTTAGGACAGTTGCTACAATTGCCGATGATTGCCGCATGATTTCAATTTCACGCGGCGATTTAATTTCAATTCCTCGGCGCTGTTTTTTCGCTGGTGCTGGTTGAGTAGCTTGAGAAAGTAAGTTACTGAAAATGTTCATGGGAAATTAATAATTACTGGTGGCTTTAACGCTGAAGTATGAATGCTTTCTCTAGATTAATTGAGAAATAATATCTATAATTTAACACTATGGGAGTTAGTACAGTTTGGTTTAAAATTGTGATGAATTGAGGTTTCAAATTTAAACGCAAAGGGGCGCAAAGTTAAGCCCATAAAAGCTTCTCTACGAGACGCTACGCGAACGCCTTCCCGCAGGGTAGGTACGCAGAGAATTTAATAAAATGTTGTATTCATCTCAATTATTTTTAATTTTTAATGGCAATCTCTCCAGTCATACCTGCTTCTGTATGTCCCGATATTGTACAACGTAAGCCATAAGTACCAGATTTTAGGGGGACAAATACCCATTCGGCTTCAGCACCGGGTTTGAGTTCCAGTTCGTGAATGGCTCCTTTGATTTCTACTTTCCCTGCTTCAACTTTTTGTGTCCAGATGCCATCGGCAAAATCTTTAGCGGTAAAATAGTGCTTCAGTTGGCTGGGATTAGTAAGCCGTAGTTGATAGCGTTTGCCAACCTCAAATTCCAAATGATTTGGCTCAAACTTGAGTTCATTAGCTGAATTACCCAAGTTAATTGTAATTTCTGTAGCTGGTTGCTTGAGCAAATCAAAAGACTTATTCGCCGCCATTGCTGGAGTAGCAGCGATGAAATTTAGAGCTAGGAGTAACGTTAATATCACGTAGTTACGCCGTAATATTTGTACCAAAGCAGGAATTGTGAAACTAAGGGATTTAATTACAATTTCGTAAAAACAGTTATAAATTTTCATCACTCATTCTCAAAAGGCAATGCTGATGAGCAGGAATAATTAATAGGTAGCGGGGAAAACCACTTTACCTATTCTTTATATTATCCATGCCCAGTGCCTTATCTCTACCTAATACTTTTCTCTGCTAACACAGATGGCCCAGCAGTAACGACTACGATTCGATCTGGGTGGAGTAACTCACGAGCCGCTTGATTAACTTGGGCAAGGGTGACTTTCTGGATTTTATCAGTGAAGGAGTGCAATTCTACTTTATCTAGTCCATACACCTCATTCATTAGAATTCTATCTGTTAATTCCTCTGGATTTGCTAGGGAAACGTTGTAGTTGCTGATGAGAGTGCGTTTAGCTGTTTCTACTTCCAGTGCTGTGACGCCTTGTTGATGGATTTGCTGTAGCATCTGGCGGGTACTAGCGATCGCTTTACTGCTATCTTCAGGACTAGTCTGCATCTCAATTAAAAATGTCCCTACATTCTTCCCAGCTTGGAAGGAACTATAAATTCCATAGCTCAAACCTTGGCGATCGCGCACTTCTGCACCTAGTCTACTAGATAAGGTATCGCCTCCTAAAATCTGGTTCAATACTAAAGCTGCATGAAACCGAGGATCGTAACGGTTAATGCCTGTGTAACCCATATAAGTTACAGCTTGGGCTTTATCTGGTAAAACTGGGTTGACACTCACAATTTTCTCCGGCATTGCCACCGGGGGATATTTTAATGTGGGTGCTTTTCCGCTAACTTCCCAATCACCAAACTTATTTTTAATCAGCGATCGCACTTTGTCTAGATCGAAATCTCCCACCAGCGCTAGCACTGTTGTATCTGGACGATAATGTTTAGCTTTGAAATCAATCACATCCTGGCGCTGAATCTGCTGTAAACTCTCCTCTGTGGGAAAAGTATGTAAGGGGTGTTTTTTCGGATAAATTGACTGAACAAATACTCTTCTGGCTACTTCTGATGGCTCATCTAATTCTTGTTGCAAATCAGTTAAAGTTTGCTGGCGATGCAGTTCCAACTCTTTGCTTGGAAAGCTACTATTTTTCACAACATCTGCCAATATCTCCAGGAGTATCGGCAAATCATCTGATAAACTATCACCTTCGATATGCACACCTTCGCGGTAGGTTTGAAAGTCTAGACTTGCCCCTCGTTCTCCTAAGACTTTAGCAATAGTTAAAACATCCTTGCTCCTAGTGCCATTTAGCAAATTATCTGCCACAAAAGCAGCTAATCCAGCTTTATTCTCTGGATCGAATTCCGTCCCAGCTTGAATATAACCGCTCAAGGTAACGGTGGGAGTACTCCGATCGGGTAACAGTAATATCCGCAATCCGTTAGTCAATTTAAATTCCTGGGGTAAGACTTGGGCAATCGCATCTGTAGCCAAATCCACAGGTGGTAAGTATTTCATCACCTCAGAAAAAAGCACAGGTGCGCCAGGAGAGAAATTTTCTGTAGTTTGGGCTGAGTGTGGTTTGTCAGCTACTTCTGTTATCCGCTTCTGGGTTGGTTCAAAAAAGCCAACTGTCCGCGCTTCTTTTGTCAGATATTTGTTAATGACAGCAACAACATCCGTCGGCTTCACCAAACGAACAGCTGCCAAATAGCGGTCTGTGTAGCGATAATCACCAACAGTTGTCTCATCAGTCCCCAATCGCATTGCTTGAGAAGTGATATCACGATTACTCAAAATTACATCTGCTGTTAATTGAGTTTTGGCTCGTTCTATTTCTTCAGATGTCACACCTTTTTCTGCTACATTGGCGATCGCACTACTCAACATTGAGTCAATTTTTTTCAAATCTTGTTTAGCTCCAGCCGTCACCAATACTTCATACCAGCCAGATTCTCGCAAACTGGTGACGGATGCTGTAACTTCACTAGCTAAACCTGATTCTACCAATGCCTGATAAAGTCTAGAATTCCGTCCCTCTGTCAAGATGTAATCCATCACATCCAGCGCTGGGACATCCGGTTGATTTGCATCCGGTAGCGGATACACAACTTGTAACAGCCGCCCTGCTCCCGGTTCTCGCAACACTATCGGAGATGAAGGAGATGAAGAAGAAATAACTCCTACCTCCTGCCCCCTGCCTTCTGCCCCCTGCCTCGGTAATTTACCAAACACCTTTTTAATTGTTTCGAGAGTGTTTGCAATTTGAAAATCTCCAACAATCACTAAGACAGCATTATCGGGACTGTAAAAATTGCGGTAATATTTTTCTACCTGCTCAACTTCAAATTTCTCGACATCAGCTTTAGTGCCACCTACTGGCAACCCATAAGCATGATTCGGAAACACCGCTTGCATGACAGCGCGATTGAGACGATATTCTGGACTATTTTCATAACCCTGCAACTCGGAAATTACTACCCGCTTTTCACTCGCTAATTGCTCCGGCTCAATCTGGGAATTTCGCATTCTGTCTGCTTCCAGCACCAAGAGCGCTTTCAGCTTGTTTCGTTCTACAGTACCGTAATATGCAGTTTGGTCATAGCTGGTAAAAGCATTGGAATCACTACCTAAAGCACTAAACAAACGTCCAAATTGAATTGGACGGTTTTTTGTACCTTTAAACATCATGTGTTCCAATTGGTGGGCAATGCCATTCACGCCCGATTCTTCGTTACGCGAGCCAACCTTGTACCACACCTGCACCGTCACCACTGGCGCAGTATGCACTTCCTTTGTCAGCACAGTTAGACCATTCTCCAGCACTGTCTTGCGGACATTTTCTGTCAGTGTTGAGGGCATTATTCTTTTTGTTAGCAAGGTTGAGTGATATTTTTCTTTGTTAGTAGATATAACTGGATGTTGGCTATGAGCAGGTCGATCGCTCAACAAAAAAACAGCTACTAGCCATAAACTTAAAAGTAATAACGGCAAGGGATATTTATAAAATTTAGAATAAAATTTGGAAACTCCATCCATGTATTTAGCAGATTTATCTGTAAATTAAGTTACATAATTGTTTTTGTGATTGACTACACTTTAATCTGGCAAAAAAATCTGTGACTTCGGTAACAATACAGAAAAACAATATATTAGCAACAAAGATCATAAAAAAGCTAAATTATGGGAGTTTTGCTAAAACCCGAATGAATTCCAGAGGTAAACCATCGGTATCGGCAATGAAAGCCACTTCGTAAATGCGATCGCCTATTTGCTGTTGTGTCGGTTCTAAAAGCACCTTCAACGGTTCTAATCCTTGAGTTTGACTCTCAGCAGCTACTAATGCACGTTCTTGTAAACTTGTCAACCAGCTAGGTAAATCTGGTGTCATCTCAGTTAAATCGAACGAGAGATGATAATACCCTACATAATGTTCGTCAGCAAACGCATCTGAGGCTGGTTTTGGTTCGGGAATTTGGATCAGTTCGATTCTGCCGCCTAATCCTTCCATCCAGCAAGCTAGGGTGTAGCCTGTGGTAAAGCGCTCTGAGATTGTAAACCCTAAAAGTTCGTAGAAAGCGATCGCTCGATGAATATTCGCAGTCCGAATAGAGGCGTGGTGCATATTAGTCCTTAGTCTTTAGTCCTTAGTCTTTTGTCCTTTGTTATTCACTAATGACAAATGACTAATGACTAATGACCATTACTCAAACAACCTGAAATAAGGGTAGCGTACAGGGACACCAGGCTCTTTTTCCAAGTCAAAATTAATCACTTCCCAACAGTCATCTTCTGAAGTCTCAGGGCTAAACTCCACGGGTAAGCCGTACAAACGCGCAGCACTAGCTTCTGGTTGTCCAGAACGCCAAGGCGTGCTGCGTTCTAAATAGCCACTCATCAATTCCTGATAGCGTCGAGCAATAATCACTCGTGTTGCTCGAAAGCCTTGGGTATAGAGCTTGTCTAATGCTTCGTGAATTTCAAAGCGAATACCATCAGGATGAGTATGTTGTCTATACCATTCATTATTCCACCTCCGCCAATGACGCCCCGATTGCAAATGGATTAACTCTCCATTTTTAGGATTAGCTTCAAACGCGCCATGACGAGTGCACAAATAGGTATCTGTAAGTGTCAGCGCCGGAATAGTCTGGCGACAATGGGGACACTGTATTTCCGGCCCAAACATCGGGTACTGCAAACCTGGATTCATCATGAAGTGCGTACAAACATAATTTTGTCTTCACCAGCACTAGTGGGTTGGATTATACACTTCGGCTCAACCACTTTGAGTTACTTGCTCACTGCTGCATAGACACGGTGTTGCGGCAGGAACATTGTTCACTAGTGTTTTCCTCAGCGTAGAGGCTTGACGCTGTGATATCCTGGTTGTGCAACCAGCCTCAAAGGTTGGAGTTTCTCCAGTGTTCCTGGGTACCATATTCATATTCTATCGTGTCTACCGCTTCTTACTGGACATCTCCTGATTTTTCTCAAGCTGCCTTCATTGCGGGCAATGCTGTTGTTATGGGTTCGGTAAATATAGCAACAGGAGTGAGCATTTGGTATGGAGCAGTGGTGAGGGGAGATGTAGAACGGATTGAAATTGGCAAATGCACAAATATTCAGGATGGTGCAATTTTACATGGTGATGCTGGTTTTCCAACAATTTTAGAAGATCATGTTACCGTAGGGCATCGTGCTGTAGTACATTCTGCTTACATTGAGCGTGGAAGTTTGATTGGCATTGGCGCAGTGATTTTAGACGGGGTACGAGTGGGCGCTGGTAGCATTATTGGTGCTGGCGCAGTGGTAACTAAAAATGTACCGCCTTTGTCCCTAGTTGTCGGTATTCCTGGTAAAGTGTTACGTAATGTAACAAATGTTGAAGCCGCAGAACTGATTGAACACGCTAAACGCTACCAAAAGTTAGCTTTAGTTCATGCTGGTAAGGGTACTGATATTGGTTTTAGCAAGGCTTAGAGAGTGGGGAGCAGGGGAGCAGGGGAACAAGGAAGAAATAATTATTAATGCCCAATACTTCTCTACGAGAGGCTGCGCCAACGGCTTCTCTACGAGACGCTACGCGAATGCTCAGTACAAGTGCCCAATACCCCATAGATTAAACATTCTTTACATTTGTATTTGGAAAAATTGCCCACTTCAGCTAAAAATAAAAATGAGAGCTGTTGACAAAACTTTAATTTCTACTTAAGAGAGGGGTTCTAAATATGGATATCGATTTTCGTATAGCGATCGTTTTAGCACCAGTTGCCATTGCCGCTAGCTGGGCAGTGTTTAATATTGGCGCTGCGGCTTTAAGACAAATTCAAGGCTTTTTGGATAGAGAAGCTTAAATTCATTAATCGGTTATTGGGTATGGGGCACGGGGCACTTGTACTGAGCAAAGCCGAAGTATTGGGCATTGATTATTACCCTTGTCCCCTTGTCTCCACTCCCTACTCCCCACTCCCTAGTCCCATTCCTTGAACATCGATTCTGTAATACAACCCCTACAACGCTTTGGTGTCCATCTGGGACTCGATCGCATTGTCAATCTATTGGCAAATCTTGGCAATCCTCATCATCAAGTCCCAGTAATTCATGTTGCTGGCACTAATGGCAAAGGTTCAGTCTGTGCCTATCTTTCCTCGGTACTCACTGAGGCTGGTTATCGTACAGGACGCTACACTTCCCCCCATTTAGTTGATTGGACGGAACGTATTTGTCTGAATGAACAGCCAATTTCCTCTGAGGAATTGAGTCAATTATTAGAAAAAGTCCAAGCGGTTATTCGCCCTGATGACGAATCGGCAACTCAGTTTGAAGTAATTACGGCGGCCGCTTGGTTATATTTTGCCCAGCAACAAGTTGATGTGGCTGTGATAGAAGTCGGACTAGGAGGGCGCTTAGATGCAACTAATGTCTGCTTGGAACCTTTGGTTACGCTCATTACTTCCATTAGCCGCGAACACTGGCAGCAACTTGGCCCTACCATCGCTGATATTGCTAGAGAAAAAGCAGGTATTCTCAAACCTGGATGTCCCGTTGTGGTAGGGCCATTACCACCAGAGGCAGACAAAGTGGTGCGATCGCGTGCCTTAGAATTACAATGCCCAATTTTTACGCCTCAACCCGCCCGTGAAATCGCTACAGGATGGGCAGAATATGAAACAATTCAAAATTCAGGTTGCGCTTCTAGCGCACCAAAGGTGCGACTCAAAATTCAAAATTTAAAATTAATTAAATACCCTTTGCCCTTAGCGGGACAAATTCAGTTAACTAATTCAGCTTTGGCTTTAGCCGCTTTAGAAATTCTCCAACAACAGGGTTGGGAGATTTCTGAAGAAGCCATAACTAACGGTATGGCTAAAACTAAATGGCCGGGGCGGATGCAATGGACTACTTGGAAAAACCATAAATTATTACTTGATGGAGCTCATAATATCGCCGCAGCCCAAGTTCTCCGCCAGTATGTCGATAGTTTAGACGCAGTTAACCATGAGCCAGTCAATTGGGTTATGGGAATGTTTTCCGATAAGGATCATGCTGATATTTTTACCGCCTTACTGCGACCAGGCGATCGCCTTTATTTAGTGCCAATACCAGTAGAACCTTGGGCCGGTAGAACTTCCGCTGACTTAAACTACTTATCAAACCTAGCTTACAGCCTTTGTGCCGAATTAAGGGATCGCCAAATCCATCCAGATTTATTCACAGCACTAGAAGCTGCAACCTCAACCACCACCACAGATGATTTAATCGTTTTGTGTGGTTCCCTTTATTTGGTAGGCGAGTTTTTGGCAACCACCAATATAATTCGTAAATCATAATTACGAATTACGAATTACGAATTACGAATTACGAATTACGAATTACGAATTAGGTTGCCGAGCGTACCCCTTCGGGGAAGCAAGCTACGCGTAGCGTCTCGTAGAGAAGTCGAGGTACGAATTACGAATTTATCTTTGATTCCACTCTTGCGCCGCATCCTCTATAGCTTTATCTACAGTTTTCTGTCCTAACATTGCTGCTTGCAAATTCTCGTAAACTGCCTTTTGCAGTTTGTTGAAATCTTTCAAAGTGGGAGTTAATATTTCTGCGTGTTGCAGTTCTTTAGCACTCATAACTCGTGCTTTTTCTATTGTTGAAGCATTAGCTGGAACATTTGTAAAGTAAGTATCAGATAATGCTTTGATTGTAGAAGGTAGGACATTTGCAGCTTTAGCAAAAGCTAACTGATTTTTGTCATTAGTGACAAATAAAGCAAACTTCAGAGCGCCATCTGGTTGTTTGCTATCGCGGGGAATAACTATGTTCATCACCGCGACATTTTTCTTACCTGTGTCACCAGTGAGTTGAGGTGCTATTTCTGAAGCTTGAGCAATTTTTGGGGCATTATTAGCGATCGTTTTTAGGAACTCTGGTCCAGAAGCTAGAAACGCAGTCTCTCCAGATTGGTATAAATCGATCGCGTGGCGATGTCCTTGGGTTAAAGCCTCTTTAGGAAGCAACCCTTTTTTATACAAGTCTACCCAATACTGAAACGCGGCTTTTCCTTGTGCTGAATTAAACGCCGCTTTACCCTCAGCATCTATTAAGGTGACTCCCATTTGCACGAAAGATTCCAGCACTTCACCGGAATCTTGCGGTACGAAAGTCACAAAAAAGGCATACTTACCCGTCTTGTCTTTAATTTGTTGCGCGGCTTGTGCCAATTCTGCGTAGGTTGCAGGGACTTTATTGATACCTGCCTGTTTTAATAAATCAGTGTTATAAATGGTTAGCCGTGTGGTGAGATACCAGGGAATACCAAAACTCTTGCCATTAAGCGTGCAAGATTCCCATATATTCGGCAGATAGGAGGAACGTACATCATTCGGGACTTTCGCATCTAAATCTAACCAAGCATTTCGTCCGGCAAGTTGGGAAGCAAAACCCGGATTTAAGTTAACTACATCAGGTGGCGTTTTTGCGGAGACAGCTGTTAATATTTTGTTCTCCATTGCCGCCCAAGGTACATCAACCCAGTTAATCTTTATACCTGGATTTTGCAATTCAAAATTCGCAATTAGGCTTTTGAAGTAGTCGGTAAATTGAGGTTGGAGTTGCATTGTCCAAAACTCAACAGTTCCCGCTCCTGAAGTAGCTTGTTTTGTACTTGTATTAACGTTACTTGTACTGCAACTTACAACCCAACTGGTTAATAAGCCAAGCAGTACCAAAGCAACAAGTTGTTTAAATTTTCGCAATTGAATCATTTTCCCAGTATTTTTACGCTTGATCGGTGTGAAAAGCTTAGACAGAATTGTTGAGATTATAGGCTAAATAAATTACCCGTAAAGACGTAATATATAACGCCTTTACTGCAACAAATTTAAATTTTCAATTTAGCAGTCCAGCGGGCACAACTGTGGTAAAAAGCTTCAATAGTCTGTTTGGCAAATCGAAAAAAGGGGTAGGCATTGAACTTGCTCCCGAACGGGTAAATGTTGTTCAGCTACGCAAGCAGGGTCAAGGCTTGAAACTAGAAATCTATACATCGGTAGCAGTTCCAGAAGGGATAGTTATCGATGGTCAAATCAGCGACCCTCCAGCAATGGCGCAATTAATCCAGCAAGCCCTAGCGGAGAGCAAAATCAAAACTTCTCACGTTGCTACTGGTGTACCAGGACGAGATTCTATCGTTCGGATTATACCAGTGCCAGCAGAGTTAGACGATAAAGAACTGCGAGAAATGGTGCTGAACCATGAAGCAGGTTTGTATTTACCCTATCCTCGTGAAGAGGCTGATGTAGATTATCAGAAACTTGGGTATTTTGTAGATGAAGATGGCATTGAAAAAGTACACGTCCTCCTAGTTGCCACCCGCAAGGAGATCACGGATACCTATATAAGTACCTTCGAGCAAGCAGGATTACACATTGATGTTTTAGAAATTAACAGTTTTGCTCTGATTCGGACTATTCGCGAACAACTGCGACAATTTGGGCCGCAAGAAGCAGCAGTACTAGTTGATATCGAGTTCGACAGTACAGAAATAGCCATCATCGTTAACGGAGTGCCGCAATTTTCGCGCACAGTCCCAATCGGGACTTATCAAATGCAAACTGCCTTAGCAAGGGCAATGAGCTTACCTACATCACGAGATATGGAACTGTTACACGGAATGGTTATTCCTGCAACTCCCATAGACGGCGGTAAAACTGGCGTTACCGAACTCGATCCTGGCATGGCTGCCATATTGAGAGTCTTGGGAGAACTAACGGATGAACTGCGCCGTTCCATCGATTTTTATCTGAATCAAAGTGAAAATTTGGAGGTAGCGCAGATTTTATTAGCTGGACCAGGAGGTGGACTTCAACAGCTAGATGAATTTTTTACTCAACGATTGAGTTTGCCAACTAGCCAAATAGATCCAATCGGGTCTTTATCTTTGGAAGTTGACACTGATAAATATCCACAGGTACAACGCTCTGGCTTGGCGATTGTACTCGGTCTAGGAATGCGGGAGGTGTAACAAAATGTACAGCCTAGATGTTAACTTTCTTAAAGACCGCCCAGCATTCCAGAAAAAGCCAGAGAGAAAGGGAGGAATAGCTCTAAAATTTCCTACGGGGGATTTGACACTACTGTATGTGGGAGTTGCAGTAGGTATAGGTGTTCCGGCTTTATTAGGAGTTGGTTGGTGGTTGCTGCAAGGGAAGATTGTTGAATTAGATGGTCAGATTGCACAACTAGACCAAGAAAGCAAGAGGTTAGATACAGAAATAGGAAATATTAACAAAATCAAAGCCGAGGCAAACGCAATTAAAGGAGAAACCCAAGCTTTAGTAACTGTATTTGACCAGATTCGTCCTTGGTCAGCAATGCTGCAAGATTTGCGCGATCGCATTCCAACGGCAGTGCAAATCGAGAACATCAAGCAAATTCCACCTATTGCAGTAGCGGCAGGTCAGCCACCAAATAATCCCGCCGGGGGATTAGAAATTAACGGATTGGCTCGTTCCTTTAATGATGTCAATGATTTCTTATTGAGTTTACAACAGTCTCAGTTTTTAAAGCCCACAGAAACCAGAATTCTCACAGCAACGTTAGTAGATGCTCCCTTAACACCAAGTGCGAGTCAATCTTCTACTGATGTAGTAATTAAGCCACCTCAAGTAGTTAAATACACTATTCAATCGAGCATGAACGACGTTCCAGCGTCGGAATTAATTCGAGAATTAGAAAAAAAAGGCACAGTGGGGTTAGTAACTCGAATTCGTAATATGCAACAAACAGGAGTCATTTCAAAATGACGCTGAGTGATGATTTAAATTTTGCCGAACAAGGTGGGGAATTCGATCAGGCAGGGCCAGCCCCACGTGTGGTATTTGGTATTGCTTTCACACCAAAAATTATTGGGATTTTGGTGGGGGTAATTGGTTTAGCAGGAGCAGGTTATATATTGTTAAACCTGCTAATGCCAGCTTGGGAAAGCTATCAGCAGCAGCAAGCCAAAAGCACTGAACTGCAAGGGCAAATTGAGCAAAAAAAAGCCAATATCAAACAGATTGACAAAGTTAAAGACGAACTAGCACAGGCAAAGCAGCAAAAAGTTCAGGTTTTAAGTTTATTTGCTAACGAAAAAACCTTAGATACATTACTGTTGGATTTGAACCGCTTAATTGAGTCTGGTAATACTGCAACTTCTATTAATGCAGTAAGAGCCAAGCTGAAGAGATATGTGCCGATTTCCCAAAAACCAGAACCGATTGTCGATGGAAGTCTAGGAATAGGGGTTAACGGCAAGCTACAACGCAGTACTATCAGCGCTGAGATTACGGCAACTTATGAACAAACACAATCGATAATTCGTAACATTGAGCGGTTACAGCCTTTGTTAATAGTTAAAGATTATCAAGCAACTTTGGCTCCAGCAGAGACAAGATCCCCATTAGATAAAACGCCGATGCAGGTAGGCCCAGCAGCGATTAATACATCATTCCAGTTACAGGTATTGATGCCACTTAGTCCAGAAGAAATAGCCGCAGCTGCTGCTACAGCTGCCCCGAAAAAGTAGTCAAATTAGAGCTAGGACGAATAGAATTCGCGGTTACACAAGCGTAGACAAACCTTCCCGCAAACTAAGGAAATAATTTGAGGGTTTAGAAACTCATGTTCGTCGTTGGCGTTTTTGCAGGGTAGGTGGGTAAAGTCTTGTGTAGTCAAAGCGCGGTCTTCTCCCACAGGAAGAAGCTGGCGTCAATGGGGTTTCCCCATAAGCAATTGGCGTGCGGTTTCTAACCGCCTAATCAAAATTGTATGTAAACAGGGTTTTATAAGGTGAGGAATGAACTGTGAAACAGCTTCACGGTAATAGTTTTATTTTAGGTACTGCCGCTTTTGTATTTTTGGCGGCTCAACCAGTTTGGGCACAAATTAGTCAAGTTACTAATGTCCAGTTAAATCCAGTTAATGGTGGAATTAGCGTTGCTTTGAAAACTTCTTCTGGGTCACGCCCCCAAGTTTTCACTACAAAAAGAGGCAAGGCTTTAGTCGCTGATCTTATCAACACTCAATTACGATTACCACAAGGTAATAGTTTTCGTCAAGATAACCCAGCACCAGGAATTGCATCTGTTGAGGTTAGTCAGCTTGATGCTAATAGTGTTCGAGTGACGGTAACTGGCAGTAACGATGCACCTGGCAGTCAACCTGTAATGCGATCGCCAAATGGAATTACACTCAGCTTTAGCCCTTCAACAGGCACTACAGCATCAGCGCCAACGCCAACAGCGCCAACAGCCCCAATATCCACAGCACCACCCCTTACTACTCCAGCCCAACCTGGTCAAAATCCAGGTGTTCTCGTTCCTAACCCCCAAGTCACCATTGACGGACAACCTGCACAAGCTGCTGGGCCAGGTCAAACTCTAAGTCAGGCTCCACCGTTCTTACCTAGAGCCGTCGCCCCACCAGTGGGAGATATTGCTATTTCCGCTACCGATGCTTCTCCTAGCACCGTTGACTTAGCAACTCAGGAACGTGTACCTCGTCTAGTACTGCGAGATGCCCCAGTACGTGAGGTTTTATCATTGCTTGCCCGTGCTGCTGGTTTGAACTTAGCTTACGTAGGAGGTGAGCAAGCTGGTGGAGGTCAGGCAGGTGGCGGTGCTAATACACCAGCAGTTTCTCAAACTATTTCTTTAGATATAGAAAATGAGCCAGTGCAAGATGTATTTAACTACGTTTTGCGCCTGAGTGGTTTAGAAGCTAACCGCAGTGGTCGTACAGTTTTTGTCGGGGCTAAATTACCTAATGCAACGCGTGACATGGTTATGCGTAGTATGCGACTCAATCAGGTTACGGTAGGAGTCGCCCTGAATTTTTTGGTCGCTTTGGGAGCAGAAAGTGCCGTCAGCCGCGAACGACAAGTTACTAGCGTTAGTGCTGTGGCTGTGGGTAATGCGGCTGCTCCCATCACCCAAACTCAGACGACTACAGAAACCCAAGTTCAACCTCTACGCGTTGATTTTAAAGACTCTAGCCCATTATTAAGAGGTTTACAGGCGTTAGGAGACGAGCGCACCAATTCCCTGACCTTAATTGGTTCTCCTAGACTCATTGAGATTGCGATGGCTCAACTAACTCAGCTTGATATCCGCCGTCGTCAAGTGGTAATCAACGTCAAGATTATTGATGTCAACCTCTCGAACATTCAAGACTACAACACTAGCTTTTCTTTTGGGGTTGGTAACAACTACTTTAGCAATGATGGTGGTGTCGCCTCTCTGAATTTTGGCGGAGCCAGACCAGCTACTAGTGATGAATCAAGAAATAGCTTGACTAGTACACCGATCATCAATAATGTTGCTAGCACTATTGCATCACCATATCGGTTTACCAAAAGTCTTCTCGCTAGTTTGAAGGCTCAGGTTACAAATGGCAATGCGAAAATTTTGACCGACCCAACCTTAATTGTGCAAGAAGGTCAACAGGCTCTGGTGAATCTGACTCAAGAAGTAGTCGGAAATATAACCCTCGAAACAACGGATACTTCTGGTGGTTCTAGGACAGAACGAACAATTGAGAAACAAAAAGTTGGCTTAACCTTGAGTGTAAAAATTGAGCGGATTGACGATAATGGGTTTGTTTCTTTATCGGTTGCCCCTACTGTCAGCGCTCCTTCCGCCCCAGCAGATACAGGAAATGGACAAATTATTTTAGTGTCTGAGCGCTCTCTTACTTCTGGCTTAATTCGCTTACGAGATGGTCAGACACTAATCCTGAGTGGTATAATTCAAGACCAAGAACGGACAGCTGTCTCCAAAATTCCTATCTTAGGCGATCTTCCACTGATTGGTTCGTTATTTAGAAGTACAAACAGAAATAATCAGCGTCAAGAGGTAATTGTGTTGCTTACACCTCAGATTATGGATGACTCTGAGAACTCCTCCTACGGCTATAACTACGCCCCTAGCCCTGAAGTGCGGCAAATCCTTGAGCGTCGTGGGTTGAAGGTTCCTGGCAGATAATAAAGATAATCAGTAGGTGAGTCACCTTTGCTAAAGACTCAGATCCCCAACTTCTTAAAGAAGTTGGGGATCTAGGACTTACGCACTGTACAAACTAATTATCTTGTGTATTAACGTAAATAGGTCGTTTCAGCCTTTTCCAAACCACCCTTTATTAGTTGCGTAGGCGTAGCCCGCCGCAGGCATCACAAAAAGATAGTTGAAAAATTTAGCTAAAAGCTTTGAAAGCATACGTGTCATTTCGGCTTTTCTGTCAATGCGTAAGTCCTAGGATCTTCTTGTTCACAGAATTCTCCGCGCAGAGTTTTTTTAACTGGAAGTATCCAATTGTTGAGTGCCTATGTTCATCGTACTCCTCGGTCGAAGCAAGCTACACGTAACCAACGCACCAGAAGAAATTGTCGCAGCGTAGTTTACCGCCGTAGGCATCGCCACGATAAATGTTAAGAAAGATGTGACTAATGGATAGCCTTGTAGCGGAGAAGCTTTAATTTTTAACCCTTCCCTACTAAAGAAGCTTGCTATGGGGTTAAATTTTGCATTGGATTTTCCACATTAGATCAAAAGTGAGTAAAATCTCCGACTTTTTAGAGAAATCGGGAATCTGAGCCTTCAATTTCCATAAAAATTGCTTAATCTCAGCAATAACTCTTCAACATCGGTAATGAATGCCAATAAACATTGACCATCTTCCACCTACCCACTCCCTGTTTTCTTGGCAATTGCGGGATTTACTAGGTATTTTTTCCTACTTTTGGGGTGGTTTTTAGTGGAACAAGTACTCTAAAATTACAAAAAATCCTGAAATCTATATAAATTAATGGTTTCATCTATCCACATCAGGCTACAACACCTTAGAATGATTCATTGAAAAGTCGAGCCGATGGGATGTACAGCCGTTTTGAGTAAAAATACTCCCAAAGGATGATTTTTGTATTTCTGCGAACAAAGATTTCAATACGAATGTATTAATGTGCATCCGTACTGAAATCTCAAGTAAACCTTCAGGAGTTTGACATGAACAAAGGTGAATTAGTTGATGCCGTAGCTGAAAAGGCTAGTGTTACCAAGAAACAAGCGGATGCAGTCTTAACTGCCGCTTTGGAAACGATTATTGAAGCGGTTTCCTCTGGTGATAAGGTGACATTGGTGGGATTTGGTTCATTTGAATCACGGGAACGTAAAGCCCGTGAAGGTCGCAACCCGAAAACAAATGAAAAAATGGAAATTCCAGCGACGAGGGTTCCTGCCTTCTCCGCAGGAAAACTGTTTAGAGAAAAGGTAGCACCCCCAAAAGCATAGGTTCTGTCTTCGGGAACCCTTTTTTAATGCGGCAACCTGCACACGGGGGAAATTTAGCCTGGGCAGCAGCACTGGCTGGCTGTTCCCCTGATGCTATTCTGGATTTTTCTGCTAGCATCAGCCCATTGGGGCCTCCAAATAGCGCGATCGCTGCTATTAAGTCCCAAATTGGTAATCTTAAGCACTATCCAGACCCAAATTATAGTGAACTGAGACTAGCTCTCAGTCACTTCCATCAAGTGCCGTCTGAGTGGATTCTGCCGGGTAACGGCTCCGCAGAATTACTCACTTTAATCGGTAGGGAATTAGCTCAATTAGCCGCGACAATTTTAATCACTCCAGCCTTTGGCGACTACTACCGAACCTTGGCAGCGTACAACGCTAAAGTACTGGAGTGTCCTTTGTCATTGGTGAGCCACTGCGGTCTTGGGGTCTCCCCAAGTGAAGCACGTGGCGTCACTGGTCATTTGTCATTATTCCTTGACAAAGGACAGAGGACAAAGGACAAAGGACTATTGCTGAATAATCCCCACAACCCAACCGGAAAACTATTTACACGAGACTTTATTTTGCCCTACCTGGAGCAATTTGCTTTGGTTGTGGTGGATGAAGCATTTATGGATTTTGTGCCGCCCAATGAGGAACAAAGCCTGATTCCGGTGGTGCAGGAATATCCGAATTTAGTAGTATTGCGATCGCTGACCAAATTTTACAGTCTCCCAGGACTACGATTAGGATATGCGATCGCACATCCTGACTGCCTAGCTAAATGGCAGCTATGGCGAGATCCTTGGCCTGTAAACACACTAGCGGCAGCGGCGGCAATTGCAGCACTCCAAGATACGGAGTTTCAGCAGCAAACTTGGGCATGGCTACCACCTGCACGAAACCAGCTGTTTCAAGGTTTAGCTGAAATCCCAGGATTGCAACCCCAAGCAAGTACTGCTAACTTTTTACTGGTTGAGTCCCAAGAATCTACTTCCCAGTTACAGCAACAATTACTCAAGTATCACCAGATTTTAATCCGCGATTGCCTTAGTTTTAAAGAACTAGGCGATCGCTTTTTCCGGGTTGCTGTACGTGAAGAGTCCGATAACCAACGCTTACTAACAGCGCTAAAAGAGAGTTAGGAGTTATAAGTTATAAGTTATAAGTTAGGAGTTATAAGTTAAAAAAGGGTTTTAATTCTTAACTGCTAATTTTTAATTCTTAATTCCTAACTCCTAACTCTTAACTCCTAACTCTAATCTAAATTCACGTGACCGTTGACTACGATGTTGTAATTATTGGCGGCAGTCTTGCTGGATACTATGCTGCACTTGCTGCAACCCAACTACGTGCTACAGTTGCCCTAGTACAACCCAAAGTAGACTATGGGTTTGCTCATCACCATGCTCTTACCGAAATTGGTAAACTAGCGCAGAAGTTGAAGGATGCCGCTGGTTTTGGTATTCATGCCACACACACTGATACCTCAGAAGAATGCCACATATCTATGGCATGGCAAGAAGCGATGCTGTATGCTCAATGCGTCGCCTCAAATCTCCAAGAACAGTATTCCCCAGCCATCCTAGCCGCACAGGGAGTCGATATCATCGTTGGCAGTGGTCAATTTCAATCTTCACCCCAATTGGCTTTTGCCGTTAACAATCGCCTACTACGCGCCCGTACTTATTTGCTGGCTAGTGGTTCGCGTCCAGAAATTCCTGAGATTGAAGGATTACAAACCACTGGCTATCTAACTCTTTCTAATATTTGGCAATCTTTCCAGGGAACGACATTACCCAAAAATTGGGTAATTATCGGTGGAATTCCCCAAAGCATTGAAATTGCTCAAACTTTAGCAAGATTTGGTTGCAGTGTGACGCTGGTAGTCAAGCATCCTTATGTTCTTCCATATCTAGACCCTGAGATAGCCATATTGCTTCAGGCGCAGTTAGAAGTAGAAGGTGTGCGCGTCCTCACCGAAAAACCAGTAACTCAGGTGAGGCTAATTGAAAATAAAAAGTGGATTCAAGCAGGAGATAAAGCCATTGAAACTGATGAAATTCTAGTGGCGACTGGACAACAGCCGAATCTTGAATCTCTAAATTTGGCAGCAGTAGGTGTGAAATGGCATCGTCGTAGCTTAGTGGTGAATGATAAACTGCAAACCACTAACCACCGCATTTACGCCTGTGGTGATGTAATTGGTGGTTACGACTTTGCCAATATCGCTAATTACGAAGCAAAAATTGCTTTGAACAATGCACTATTTTTCCCTAGATTACGAGTAAATTATTCCTCAATTCCTTGGGCGATGTTTTCTGTGCCGATGCTGGCGCAAGTGGGTTTGACAGAGGCACAGGCAAAACACCTATTTAGCCGAGATAAAATTTTAGTTTTGCGACAATATTTTAAAACAGTGGCAGCAGCCCAAATTCGGGATGAAACCACTGGTATGTGTAAATTTATTGTGCTACGCAATGGGGAAATTTTGGGAGCTTCGATATTGGGGGCAGAAGCTGGAGAATTAATTAATTTGATTGCCTTGGCAATATCACAAAAAATTAAAGTCAAACATCTAGCAAATTTATCTCCTGCCTATCCCAGTTTCTCAGAAATTCTGGAACAAACTGCAAGAGAGTGGAGTAAGCAAAAGTTAAATACCAACATTCCTTTGCAAGACTTTTTAGAAAGCTTCTTCCATTTCCGCCGCAATTGGAATTAGCACTTACGCACGGAGTCGTCACTATAATAACTTAAACAAGGTACTGATATAGGACTCCGATTTGATTTCTGAAAACATATTGAGACTGAAAAGCCCCTTTTATAAGGGTTTTATCTAAAATCTCGTTCAAAAATCAGATATGAGTCCTATATCATTACTGACTTCCACAAAGATACTGACTTTGCAGTTCTCGCTGCCTTTGCCAATATTGACAGCACCTTATCGCAAACGCAACGTCATCAGAATTGGGGAGCATCCCTCAAAATTGAGCTTATTATTTTTGTTGAACTGCAAACTTGAAATCTGTCAACACTAATTCGCCTCCGGTTGTTGTTAATACTAAATTAATGCCTAAAACACTTTTTCCTGTATTTGTATAGTTAGTTGGAAGTATTTGCTTGGTCAAATCAAAATTACTAGCACTTCCATATGTTATTTCATATGGAGTTGGTTTATCGCCAAGTAAAAATGATGTGATAGCTACTCGTGCTGGTGCTTTCTTTACTACACCTTTGACAGCTAAAGGCACGAGCCTAAATTGCTTTTGAGTATTAGAGGTATCAATTCTAATGATACATCTAGCCCTTGACGATTGTCCCTTTACAGTTATAGGAGCGCGAAGCGTAAACTGACTTATTTGCGGATTGAAAGTTATATTACATCCCCTATTAACCGAAAATCGTGGCTGGTTGTTTACTGGAGCAGCAGCGCTAGATGAATTGGCATCATAACAATAGAAAAAAAACAAGCACATTAACATGAAAAAATTACGTGCATCACTTAATCTCAACATCATCTTATTCTCCATCAACAGAATATTTGTAATTTTAAAGAAGAATACCTTCAGTAGATTCAATGAGTGGTGTGTCTAAATCTCCCACTCATTGAAGACCACTAAAGTTGGAATTTGGTGCGGTGTATCACCATCTATCCGCAGAATCGCTAAAAGCAACTAGTCGCAACGCTTTAGGTCAAAAGAAAGTATCACATCCCCAGCATTGATATCGGCTGTATCAACGAAAATAGAACTTCCTGATGAGGATTGTGCAATCAGATTAATACCTAATAGTCCTTGCCCACCACCACTACATAAACCTGAAGCAGCTAGAACAGTAATCTCATCTTGCTCCGCAAATGCCTTACTAGATGTAAACTTGGTAGTTTTAGGGGGAGCTACAGCTTGACCAAAAGCACCACCACTAAAGCTATAAGTTCTGTTTAAACTGGTACCTTTACTCTTGCTATCAATATCAGTAGTGCCTTGGTACAGTACTTGTACATTTTGGACGATGAAACCACTTGGAATAAAAGTTTGAACGCGTAAAATACACCTTTTACGGGCACCACTGAATGCACTAAAGTTATCCAAGACGAGCGATAAGGTTCTACCATCCTCTCCAGCAAGCTGATCGTCAACAATACATCCACCAGACCCTAGTGCTTCTCCAAAAGTAATACTAGGCTCGTCAGCCAAAACCTTGGTCGTAATCACGTTGAGTCCAAGAATTGTAGATATAGAAAGTAATACACCAAATTGTTTAAAGTTCATATTGATTGTACCTATGTTGCTAGAGTTGTTTTTTGATGAAAAATGCATTCAAAAGCCAGAAGGTACGAGGTATGAAGGCATCTTTGTTTTAATCCCACGCTTAAAAGCATGAGATTGAAGCAAGGATGCTTTGTGTCTGGTGTTACATATCTCGACACAATTTTGTTCTAGTAGTGGGCAATCACCCGCAACTAGAGTTTTGATTGATACTTACAGGCTTCTGCCTTCTTCAATTGTGGGAAATCCTTTCAAGTATGCTTTGACAATTTCTGCTCAATCAGAAAATGAAGCATAACTGTGTATCGCTGGAGTTAACAGAAAGAAGATGGACATCAAGTTGCAAAATGTATTCTTGCTGTATGTCCATGTGGGGAAGATCATATAGTTGTCTTAATTAAAAAATATGTGTTCTCGATCACACATATATTGTGTTTCTGAACACTGCCAATTTCAAAATAGTAGTATTGTAGTATGAAGTAGTAATACTCCAAAGTTAGGTGCTAAAAATTAGGGGTATAAATCGCCGAATTAATAGTGCGATACCGATAGCGCAGCGTTAACAGACCGCCGCAGACATCGCAGTGAAATAGCTGTTTTTATTGAGAATCTATATTATAAGTGGCTGAAATTCTAGTCTTAGACTGGGAACGAGGTAATTGGAAGTGCCTTAAAAACCTGCATGAAAATCCAAACTACTCCCGCCGCTGTTAGAGGTACGCTGAGGTTATCTGTGCCGTGGGGCGAGACTGCCTCTGCTAGAGTTGCGAAAGTAGCAGTTACTACTGCCGTCAAAAAGGCCCAACCTAAACTTAAAGGCGTTGCTAGGGGACTTAGCGACGAACCAGGTAGCAGTAACAGCACCAAGAAAATTACTACTGTACTCGCTATAAACATTGCTGCTGAACCTTCCCAGGAACGTATAGAACTGCCCACTTGGTATTTATGTTGCCCAAAACGTTTACCGATTAATGCTGCTAGTGCGTCACCCCAGGTCATTGCCATTATCCCAGCTACGGCGATCGCAACGCTATCTACTGGCCCATCTGGTCGCCACAGTAACCCGAACAGCAGTGTCACTGAGATAGCAAAATAAACTGTGCCGGGTGAGCTATCCTGAGTATCCATTGCGCCGATGATTCGGTAGCGGTAAAACAGGTAATTGAGTCCGATAAAGGTAGCAAAAGGTATAATTCCGATTTCCCAATTCTTAAACAGTAGCAGGACTCCGAAAGCCCACATCCCTGCACCAATATGGATTACCTTGCGGGTCAAATCCGGCTTTACACCAAATAGCCTACGTAGTCCCTCGCCAATCACAAGCAGACTGATAGCGTAAACATACGAAATTGCTAGTCCGATAAAATCATTTGTCATTTGTCATTTGTCATTGGGAAAAGAACTACAGAAAGCTGCCCCTCTGCGTTGCTGGTTCACTTAGATCGATCGCTATTTCGTCTAAAGTTCTTTTCTACTGACGAAACGCTACCAATACCTTGAAGAATACCACGACCGATTAAACCTAAACCTCGACCAACTATTTGGGTAAGGATAAAAACTATACCGCTACCGAAAACAGCTAATAGTGATTTTAAACGCGGTGCGATCGCATCACTAAATTCTAGGAGCAATGTCACTATTAAAGGAATATTGGAAAGTTTTACTAATTCCTGATTTCGAGGAGCATAAACTGAAGTATTGGCAATGCCACGAGGTGCAATTACAAATAGCTCATAGCGACTTTCAAAAACGGCTTTTGGCTCATTTATATAATTTTTTAATCTATATTTCCACGACAAATCATTTCTAAACCGTTCAATCTCTCTTGTAGAAATCAATTGGCGACAATAAAAGTTTTGCTTAATCTCTTCTACATCTGCTAAATAATTTAACAGTGGTTGCACTACTCCATTCGCTACCTGAATCAATAAGTTCTCTAAAAGCATCAATGCTTGAGACTTGGCTTCAGTGCTAACTACTGGATATGAGCTATTATCAATGTTCAATTCTGTTTGAAATAATAGATAAGAATACAACTCACAAAATAGCGGGATTTTTTGAAGAATCTCTCTTTGCACAACCTCTGTGTTTCGTAGCAATAAATTAACAACTTCTATATTTTGATTAGCTACTTTTATCCGAGAAAACTTCCCAAAAAATTCTATAATCGCTACTTGCCACAAATCACGTATCAAGGTATTTTTTAGCTCATATAATTGATTTATTTCTATTTGAGAAGCACGCAACTCATCCAACTGCTCGGTCAATTTTTGTAGAATCAGATAAAGTAATTCACGTTTTTTATCTTCACGAAAAATATCAATTTCTAAAGGTATATCTGTGACATTTATTAAAGGAAATTGAAGCTTATTAACGCAAGATGTAAACAAGGAAGATTGTAGGGTTCCCGGACTAAGTAAAGGTGATAGGGTTTGTCTTTGTTGAATGCTTAATGAAGGAGTCACAGCCGACTCATCAGCAAGCGGAATCTGTTCCTCTTGCCTTTCTTGTGGTGAAACCAACAACCGATTTAGCAACCAACGAGCCGCTAGCAGTTCTCGTCGCTGTCCAGCTAGAATTGCTCGATCTAGTACTGGCAGTCCGGGAACTTGTAATTGTGCTGTTACTACGGCTAGGGTAGCATCAATGTTAGCAATTCCTGACAAACGTAAATTATTTCGCAGTTTAGAGAAAGGGAGAGGAGAGGAGTTAAGAGTTAGGAGTGAGGAGTTAGGAGTTGTGATTGCTTCTGTGTCCTGAAACCAATAGGAACCACAATCTGCAACTTCTTGCATGGCGGCGACTAACTCAGGAAGTGGTGTACCTTTGGGGCAGTAGCCATTTACACCAACAGATTTCGCCGCCAATAGCATTCCTTGTTCTTGAATAGAACTGAGGAGTAGGATTGGTAGGTTGGGATATAAGCCTCTGAGTTGCCGACAGAATTGTAAACCTAGCTGTTGACTGGTGGTACGACCATTACCGAATTCTAAAACTACCAAATTTACCTGGTTAGGGTCTTTTTCAGCAATTTCTGCTAAAATCTTCAAGGCAACGGTGTCAGTTTCTACAACTGCGATCGCTTCCAGGTTAGGAATCGCTTCTAAAGCTACCCGTAATCCCAAACGAAAAATCGGGTCTTGGTCGATTAACAATAATTTTAAAGGGCGATCGCTCATAATCCACTCAATTAGATCGGCACTGTTTTTTACCAATCAGAAAACAACTTTCATACAAAACTTTGTCTTCCCCATTGTCACCTGTTTTCGCAAACTGATAAATCGATCGTAATTGCCATAAACAGCTTTCACTGTGTGATTAAATGAACCTGAGTATTCGGCACTGGTTGGCAGAACGCCATATCGCAATCAATCAAATCAGAGAGTTTTCTGAGGGGCAATTGGCAGGTATTGCCTACCGTATTGTTCAGGATATGGAACTCAAAAGCCTCATGCCTTTTGATATCTGTACCTTGGTAGAGGTTTTAGAACTGCCTTTAAGTATTGTTTGGGAAGAAATCAGTGTCATTTCCCAGTTGACAGAAAAACTTTTGCGTAGCCTCAGCCAAAAAAAACCATTAAAACGTAACGAAGGAACGTGGCTAGCGTTTCAAATTGCCTATCTCCAAGCTTTGCAAGCAATTTTAGAGCAGGAAGCAAGCTTACAAAAACCGTGGTTAGACCGGGCAATTATACCCATGCAACCACACATACTTAAAGAGGATGTGGGTAAACTCATCCTCGAAGATTCGCAATTACAAGGATTGTTGAAAACCCTCAGCCCAGGTAAATTGACTGATACTCAAGCAGAACAAGCACTGTCTTCGGTTGCAGATTCATTACTGGTGCAACAAATAAATAACGCTGCTATCGCTTGGTTAGTTGCCAATGGTGCAGAGGAACTGGAAGCGAAACTTCTAACACAGCGTTTAGTCAACTCGCTACCTGGTGACATATTGGTAGTCGTCACCGAGAATGCTGCACCTTTAGCCCAACTGCAAAAATTTTTCCGTTTGGGGATTTCATTATCTCCCAGTTTCATCACCCCAGAAGTTGGTTCTACAGTCAGTGAAAAAATTGATTTGCACCGAGAACATTACCGTGCAAGTTTGATTAAAAACCTCAGTATCCCTTTGCTGATGGAATCCTTTGCTATAAAGGATATCTATGTGCCACAAAAAGGCTTACCAATAGAGGAAAATATTTCTGAGCAAGATAAAAAAGCTGTTAAACCAGTTGACTTAAAAACATGGGCACAGCAACAGTTAACTGATTTAGAAACGATCGCTGTCATTGAGTCAGAACCGGGTTATGGAAAAACTAGTTTTTGCCAACTTTGGGCAGCACAGGTAGCACAGGAATTGTACCCTACTTGGATGCCGATAGTAATTAGGTTGCGAGATGTACAATACGGTAAAACTTTAATCGAAACTCTAAATTCTGCCTTTGGTGTTAATCTTTCAACTTGGTTAGAGCAAGAAAATCTCCCTTGTCTTTTACTGCTGGATGGTTTGGATGAATTGCCCCATTCTGCTCAGGGTATCAGGGCACAAGCAATTTTTATTCAGCAATTACTGAACTTTCAATCTCAGCACCGCCACAAAATTGTGTTGACAAGTCGTTCAACGACTTTACCAGAAATCGTCTCGGAACTACCGCTATTGTTGAGGCGAATTATTATTCAGCCATTGGATGTGGACGAATTCAAGCAATGGTTTCAACAGTGGGCAAAAGTGCAATCATTACCCATTGCTCAAAATTTCTTTACATTATTAAAACAGGCAGGCTTATTTAACAGCCAATCAAAGTTAAGCGAATTATCTCCCTTTGTCCGTCAACCCCTAATGCTGCATTTGTTGGGCCTCTTGCACCGCGAGGGATTGCTAGATGATGAACTATTGCAGTTAGCTACTAATACCCAAAAGTCTTTTCTGTTATGGGAAATTCATCATCGCCTGAGTCGATGGTTATTGGGTTATCCGCTAATTGGTGGAATTAAGACGATGCTACTGCGTTCAGGAACGGCTCATATCCACCGGACTCCAGAAGCGATCGCTAATTTACTCGCTAATCGTCATCCCCAAGATTTACTTGAGCAGATGCAAGCGATCGCTCTCAAAATTTTACACTCCCAACGTCATCAAATTAATCTAGCTGGTGAATTTAATAGTTTACCAGCGTTTTATTTTAAAATTTGGGATGTAGAAAGCTCAGGCGAAACCGCAGCGAAAAGTAGTTTAATTGAGTTTTCGCATCTCAAGTTAGGAGAATCTCTTTGTGCAGATGCTATAGCTGCCCAACTTCAACTTCTGACTCAGTACCAAGATGAGGCTTATGGTACGCCCACTTTTGTACTTGATCCCAGTAGCGTAGCCCAGAATATTTATAATTTACTAGGTTACGGCATACTTAGCCAAGAAATTGAAGAACTAGCGATCGCCGAATTGCGTCGCCAGCAAAAACACAAATTTTCGTTTGAAGTTTTGTTTCAACGTCTATTATCTTTCTGGCGTGCTTACTGTCAAGGACGTTGGTTAGATGAAGGGATAGCCCACAACGCTTTGACTAATTTTCACGCACTGCAAAACCCTGTGAATGTTGAACAGGTGAATGCTGCGGTGGGACTGAATGTGTTTTTATTGCTTTGTGCTTGCTACCGAGAAACAAAAATTCCATTTTGGACTTGTGGGAATCCAGTCAATTTAACAGAATTCAACCCAGAGGTGCTGAGTGTGCTAATTGCTAGAACAACGGTTTTGCATAAAAGTGCCTTCGCAACCCGAATCAAGTCTCTGTCTGGACTCAATTTATCGGGAGCCTCTTTATCGCAAGTGATATTAACTGGGGTGAGTCTTGAGCAAACAAACTTATCTAATGCGGAGTTAATGGGGGCGAATTTGGCTGGAGCCAATTTGCAACAGGCGAACCTCGCAGGTGCGAACTTACAACAGGCAAATCTCACAGGCGCGAACTTACAACAGGCAAATCTCACAGGCGCAAACCTGCAACAGGCAAACCTGATGGGGACAAATCTTAATTCTGCCGATCTCACCAACGCTTGCTTCTTTGACGCCATTCTTGCTGCGACTGACAAAAAATTGGCCGCTGATAATGGTGCTTTGTTTTCTAAAGAAATGTTTCAAAAACTGAAACATTTGCGATCGCAGCAACCCTTCTTAAACACCGTGAAAATCACACCAAACACAAACGTTAATTGGAAAAAAAACCCTGCGATTGGACTAATTGAAAGCTGTGAAGGCGCAATTTTGTCAGCAGATTTAGATGATGATGATGTCGATGATGAGACAGTTTTTGGTAATTAATTCGATTGGGCATTGGGCACAAGAGGCAGAGGTGCAAAGGGGCAGAGGGGAAAACTTACTGCAACTTCTTTTTCTTTGCTCCCCCTGCTCCCCTGCTCCCCTGCCCCCTAACCCTCCTGCGGATTGCGGTAGCCAAAAAAGTTAATACTGTAGTCAGTAATCCGCACTCCTGTTTCTTCTTCAATTTTGCGGATCAAATCTTCTGGTAGTTCCACATGAACATCAAGAATTTGATTTGTATCCACACAGTTTATATGACTGTGAGAGTCACTGATATTACCGTACAAACGCCCATCACAGCGTTCAATACACTCAATGATGCCTTGACTGGATAATGCTTCTAAATTTTGATAAACAGAGGTATGTCCGATCTCTTTGCCTTGTTGGTTCAAGCGATCGTAAATCTCTCTTGCAGCAAGATGTTCATTTGCTTGCCAAAGTAATTCCAGAATAAAGCGACGCTGACGACTGACGCGCATACCCAGGATTTGACAGCGCTCAAGTGCATCTTCTAAAGAACGAATTGGTCTTGTAGTAATTGTTTGTTTTTGCATATTACAGCTTGTTAACTGTTGAGGGAATTTTCCCATCTAAATGTTTATTGGTTATTTAATATATGCAATGATATTGCACGCTGCTGTTTTACCTGCACTTATGTTTTGGCTTTTGATGCTGTGGAAGTGACAGGTGGCGATAATAATTTTTTTTGCTTGTTGACGGCTACTTTCTCAGACCTTAATCTAAAACAAACTCATTACAACTTTAACTTAAAATCGCTGTAAATGTCCACCTTGGGGCAGGTATTGCCTCACCCAGGTAGGCTAATTCTAATGGCATACGATATTAATCGTGTAGTAATTACTTAGTTAAAGGCGAGTAATTATAGCAACGATCAAAGTAACATTTAATTTTAGTAAAAGTCGGTGAAGTGAGTAGCCATAGCCAGTGGCTCATATCAGGGCTAGCAGCTGGATGTATATTTGTTATAACTAGCGAAAATTAAGTAAAAGTATCAAATAAATTTAAGCAGTTCAGACTTGTGTCTAAACCTTGTATAGGTTGACGAAATTATCAGCAAAAAAGTATCAGTAAATACTAATTGATTTGTGAAGAAAACTTTGTGCTATGAAAAGTCAATGTAGCGTCAATCCCTGAAAGCTGCTACTGTATATTCTCGATCCTACAGTTGAGCATCAAGAAAGTGGCTGCTGAATCAATGACAATTGCGATCGCACTCAATAATGACTTCATTAACAATCTGGATTTATCGCCTGCGTCAACGGTGATTGAAAAACTGCTGCAAGATGGGGTTGTATCCCATGAACAGCAGCTACGCTTTGATATCAATTACAATCTCGAACCTGGCGATCCACGGGAACTCTCAGAAATTCCAGAGGTGCGGCTATGGTTTGTACGCCTAGATGCCAAATATCCGTGGTTGCCATTTTTACTAGATTGGAAAGCTGGAGAATTTGCTCGTTATGCCGCCATGCTTGTACCACACCAGTTTAGTTCCCAAGAAGGTATTCAGTACAATCCTGAAGCCTTAGAGATATTTTTGATGCATAAAATTTTTATCTTAGGCGATTGGCTCAAACAACAAGACATCCCTAGCCTCTCACGCCTAAAGTCCATGGCCCAAATGCTCGGTTATGAATTAGATGATGCTTTTTTTGGGATATTTTGACAAGAAAGAATTCAGGAGTCAGGAGCCAGAATTCAGTATGAATTCTGATAGCGCAGCGGTAGCGAGTTTACGAGCGTCACTAAAAAGCGGACTTCGGCATGAGCGCTCAGTCGAATGCTAAATCAATGGCATTTGTTGCACCCACAAAATCATAGATTTTGTGGTCAACTTTCGTAATAGTGGGTCTGAATCTCCCACCTTCTGAATTCTGACTTCTGACTTCTTCAAAAAATTACTGGTTTAGCCACCCCAAATTTTCTCTAAAACTGCGTTTGGTGAAATATCCGCCGTTTTTCCTGTGAGGGATTCAATAGCCAGGAATTTATCGTTTTTCGGCAACAACTCAGCCGGATCGCTGGGCCCCAAGATGGCAATGGTATAGGTTTGGACTGCAACACTTAGTTGTAATGGCGCGCTATCCGTAGATAACATCAAATTTGCCCCAGCAATTATGGCAGTTAACTTACCAATATCATCTGGGGCAGTCACCTTGATATCTGGAGAAGACTCCAGAAGCGATCGCACAAACTGCTCATCATCAACTCCCTTAATAACAACCACAGGTAAATCCGGCTGCTTTTGTTGGAAGGCTTGAATAATTCGCTGCCAATTTTCGACAGGGTAGATTTTATCTAGTTCTTTAGCCTGGGATAACTGGCCAGAACCGCCATGAATCAAGATATATCCTGTTTCATGAACCCCTAAACGTTTTTGTTCCTTTTGTGCCCACTCAATATCTGGTTTTGGCACATTTACTGCTAACTCTGGGACAGGGCTATTGATTTCCAACGGTTGCAGCAAATCGTGGTAGACTGCCGCCGCATATTGGGATGGCTTGAAAGGCACAGCATGGGTCAGAAAACCCGATCCTTTGCCTTGATAGCCAATACGTATAGGAATTCCCGTCAACCAGAGTAAAAGACCCACCCACCAATTTTGCTTAACAGCAATGGCAACATCGTATTCGCGATCGCGAATCGTTCCCACTAAATTACCCCAATCTGCCAGACTGTTACGGTCATTAAAATCAAAGTTCAGCACCTCGTGAACTGACTTGCTCACTCGGTAGGCAGCCTTTGACCGGGGTTCAACAACGACATCTATCTGAGCGTTAGGGTAATGGCGCTTCAGGTCATCTAGAGTCGGAAAGAACAGAATTTGGTCGCCAATTCCGCCAGGTACAAGGGCTACTACTCGCATAATATTTATTGACGCTTACTCGCTCCCTATTTTAGGGGAAAATATATAGCTTAAAGATTGAGGAATTCTGTGTATTTACTAATTCCAGCTGCGGGAATCGGAAAAAGAATGGGGAGTAACCGCAATAAACTCCTGCTAAGAGTGCGATCGCAACCAATTATTGCTTGGACTTTATTAGCCGCAGAAGCCGCCAGTACAATCAGTTGGATTGGGATTATTTCTCAGTCTACCGATTGGCCAGAGTTCAAAGCAATTATCGCCGATCTGAAGCTGACTAAACCAGTGGAATTGATTCAAGGTGGCTCCACCCGCCAAGAATCTGTTTACAATGGCTTACAATCTCTGCCAATAGCCGCAGAACAAGTGTTGATTCACGATGGTGCTAGATGCCTGGCCACACCAGATTTATTTAACTCTTGTGCCGAGGCCATTTGCCACTGTCCCGGTTTAATTGCTGGTATACCCATCAAAGACACCATCAAAGTTGTCAATGAACAACGCATAATTCAAGATACACCCGACAGACGACAACTATGGGCGGCACAAACTCCCCAAGGATTTGATGTCAAGTTGTTGAAACAGTGCCATGCTGAAGGAGTCCGTCAAGGTTGGGAAGTAACTGACGACGCCGCCTTATTTGAAAAGTGCGGCATCGAAGTCCGAATTGTCGAGGGAGAGGAGACAAATCTAAAAGTGACCACTCCACAAGATTTAGCGATCGCAGAATTTATTCTCACAAGTAGAGGCTTATGAAGAGGCAGAGGGGCAGAGGGGCAGGGGAGCAGGGGAGACGAGAGGGATAAGGAGACAAGGAAAATAATTCCTCACTCAGCACGGGCTAAACCTTAGCTATCCGCTAACAGCACTCAGCACTGTTTTGCCCAATGCCAAATTTTAAAGTTTTAAAAAATACTTTGACAATTTACGATATAATTCCACACACTTGTTGATTGTTAGTTGTCATGTACTAATGACCAATGACTAATAAGCAATGACTAACGACTAATGACTAAATGATTACAGCCACAGCGACGAAGATAGAAGCAATTCTCTATTTGAAGGGTAAACCCTTGTCGCTCGGCGAAATCGCCGAGTATGCCGCGTGCGATCGCGCCACTGTCAAAGAAGGGATAATTGAACTCATGGACAATTATGCCCACCGAGATAGCGCTCTAGAGGTAATAGAAACCCCAGACGGTTATAGTTTGCAACTCCGGTCTGACTTTCACGATCTAGTGCAAACGATGATACCAGTGGAATTGGGTGTAGGTGCATTACGGACTTTAGCTGCGATCGCTCTTAATAGTCCCATACTTCAGAGTGACCTGATTAACCTGCGCGGTTCAGGAGTATATCAACACGTTCCAGAACTCGTCGAACTTGGTTTCATCCGCAAGCGCCGAGACAGCGATTCTCGCTCCTACTCACTCCAAGTAACCCCAAAATTTCATCAGTATTTCCAAATCGAACAACTCCCGCAAATACTTTCTACCAGTCAGAAGGAAGAACAACTAGAACTAGAACTAGAACTAAAGGGAGTAGGGAATAGGGAGCACGGGGCACAGGAAAAATAAAAATATACCTCTTTCCCCTCTGCCCCCTGCGCCCTACCTCTTCAGAGCTTATACTCGTGGTGAATGCGCTAACCTTGTACTATGGTTTAGAGTGGAGTTAGCAATTAAGCTAAATAAAACTGCCAATGGTGTTTAATCCTGACTTTTTGAATGACAACTCCGAGGAACACCCTAATCAACTTCTTTCCGACCACTCTGAGGAATACCCTAATCAGTTACTCAAATATCTACAGCATCAGTCTCCTGATGTTTTAGCTAGGGTTGCTCAGTCCGCCAGCCCCGAAATTAAACAAATCATCTCGCAAAATGTCCAAGGGCTAGTGGGAATGCTCCCTGCGGAAAATTTCAACGTGCAAATCACAACAGATAGGGAAAACTTAGCTGGACTTCTAGCATCAGCCATGATGACAGGGTATTTTCTGCGCCAGATGGAACAAAGAATGCAGTTAGAGCATTTGTCTAATGGCCAATAATTAATAGTCAGTAGTCAAACATTCTGGAACTATTGACCAAATAATTGATTACTAATTCGTAATTCGGAATGACGCTCTCTAGGAATTACGAATTATTTTGACTACTTCTTTTCAGGATAAGATCCTGATTGTACTTTGAAGGTTTGAATTTTACCACTGCGGTTGACTTCGAGCGCTAAAATGTCTCCAACTTTGCTAGACTCTACCAGCCTCTGTACTTGGGCTGAGGTTTTAACTGGTTTACCGTTAACTTTTTGAATCACGTCTCCAGGAAGCAGTCCTCCACGCTTTGCTGGGGAATCATCTGTGACTCCTTTAATCACAATTCCAGCATCCTGCTGAATGTTGAGTTGATTGTCTTGATTAATCTGCTGTTTTCTGATGGGAGAAAGGTCTGCCATTTCAACACCCAAGAAGGGATGTTCTACACGCCCTTTAGTAAAAAGTTCATTAGCGATGCGGGCAGCGGTTTCAATGGGGATGGCGAAACCGAGTCCTTGAGCATCAGCGCGGATCGCAGTGTTAATACCAATTACTTCGCCTTGGGCGTTTAATAAGGGGCCACCAGAATTACCAGGGTTAATAGCGGCATCAGTTTGGATAAAGCTGACTCGTTTATCTGGGACACCAACTTGAGTGCTAGTGCGATCGGTAGCACTGATGATGCCGATAGTAACAGTATTATCTAAACCCAGAGGATTGCCAATAGCGATCGCCCATTGTCCTGGGATCAGGTTTTGCGAATTGCCCAGTTTTACTGTCGGCAAATCATTCGCTTTTATTTTCACTACCGCCACATCTGTCACAGAATCAACTCCTACCACCTTCCCCTCTAGACTCCGACCATCCTTGAGGGTAACTTGCACTGTATCTGTATCTGCTACTACATGAGCGTTGGTGAGTAATTCCCCATCTTCACTCAAAATAAATCCCGATCCTGTACCGCGCTCAATGCGTTCTTGAGGAATTGGTTGGTCATCCTCTCCAAAGAATCGCCGCAAGAGGGGATTTTTCAAAGCGTCAGAGATGGGATTGGCTACTTTGCGAGTGGCATTAATTCGCACTACAGCCGGGCCAACTTTTTGCACTGCCGTCGCAATAAAATTTACGTTATCGCCACCAGTAGCCCCCATAGCTCCGTTAGGAGAATTCGGAACTACGGATTCTGGAGGCGAAGCCATTGTTACATTTTTTAACTGTTGGAACGAGCGATTTTGTGGAATGAGATAGCGACTGCCAAACAAACCTGCACCACCGCCAATTACCAGTAAAAACACATAAACCGCCAGTTGCTTTAAGGATAACTTCATAATTGTTTTGCTCAATAACAGCAATGCAGTTGCTAATTTCTAAGTGTAGTCAAGCGAACGGCAAGTGGACAGATCAATTTACGAGAAATTAGGGACTGGGCAAAGAGGCAGGGGGCGCAAAGCAGGGAGCAGAGGAGAAAGGGGTAATTTTTATTCTGCCCCTGCTCCCCGGCTTCCTCGCAACTCCCTACTTTTCCCATCTAAAATCTAAAGTTAATGCGCTCTTGACCTGTGTACATGACTTTACCCTTTCGTCAACTGTTTCTCTGTAGCTTAGTTAGCGCCTTGGGCCTAGTAAGCATACTGCCATACTCAAACTCAAACAGTGCTAACGCTGCTGTGGGTGGTTGCTCAACTCCAGCCTTATCTCGCTTCCAACGCCATAAAGTTGTTCGTGGCGAAACTTTGGAGAGTATAGCGCAGCGCTACAATCTCATTCCGACAACTATTATTGGCATGAATCCAGCTTTGCAGAACGGTGCAGCTGCCGCCGTTGGTAGTGTGCTTCAGATTCCTCCCTACAATGGGATTGTAGTCGAAGTACCCCGCGGTGAAACTTGGCGACAAGTGGCGGCACAATACAAAGTTCGTGCTGATAGCCTGTTTGAGGTGAATGGCTGCCAACAAAACCCCAGAATCGTGTTTGTTCCGGGGGTAAATTGGTCGCCCAATGGTGTTGTAACTAAGTCCCCTTTACCTACTGATGCAGGGACACCAAACCGTGCATCTTTGTCTGGATATCCCTTAGCACAAGTGGCAACTGTAGGATTAGCTTACGGTTGGCAAATTAATCCTGCGACAGGTGAAGTTTTCTTCCATAGTGGTGTTGACTTATTAGCACCAGTTGGTAGTAATGTGCTAGCGATCGCACCTGGAACTGTAGCCTTTGCCAACGATCAAGGTTCTTATGGCAAGTTGGTCATCATTAACCACCCTGGCGGACTCCAAAGCCGCTATGCCCAGCTTGACAGTATCAAAGTTACTGTCGGTCAGCAAGTAAAAAAAGGAGACTTACTAGGAACAGTAGGCACTAGTGGAAAACCAAGTTCCACTCAACCGCATCTCCATTTTGAAGTGCGTTCTAGCTCATCTCTGGGTTGGGTAGCAGAAGATCCAAAGGGTTATTTGAAGAAATGAGGTTTGTTTTTAAACGCAGAGGAACGCCGAGGGAAGCGCAGAGGAACGCAAAGGAAATCTCTGTGTTCCTCTGCGAAACCTTCTCTACGAGATGCTTTGCGAATGCAATCCTTTGCGTTAAATAAAGGATGCTATATTTTCGCTAGATTTTACAATGTGCATTCCTGCCTCTGCAAATCTTGCAAATGCCGCATCTGCCTGTTCTGTGTAGTCCACAACGCCGGGGACAACAACGGGGGAAGTGCAATCTTCTAGTAAATAGATTTTTTGAGCAAGGGCAGCATCTACCTGTTTAATTTCTGTTAATAAATCGTCAATTGTCCAAGCGACGCAGTGACTTTTAGCTTGACCACCAATAATTACTGCATCATATTCTAAAAGTTGTTTAATTAGGCGCGTGTTCTTTTGAGCAAGTGGACGTTGTTCAAAATCTTCCAACACTTCTGGACGTAAGATGGAATAGTTTTCTGTTAAAGGATTTTCACCTTTGATTTCAAATTGCGTTTGACTCTGACGCGCAATGCCGTGGAAAAATATCGCTTCTTCTACCGATGAAACTAGAGCATGACCGATGCCACCCAACATAGAATGATAAGGCCAAACAGTGAGGGGATATTTTCCATCTTGACTGAGTTTTTTTAGGTAATGGTAAGCGTGTTTTTCTAATAATTCATAATCTCCATTGGTAATACTGTTAGCAACTGCTGGGTTAACTTTCCAGATACCTTGTTCAATATCTGCTGGTGTGATGCTAGTCGCTGCCGGGGTGGGATGTTCTCCGGCAGCGTTCACCCAAAAGATTGGATGGAATATTTGCGTTGCTGTGTGAGTATCTAGAGTAGGTACAATTTTCGTGATGATTCCCAAGTTTCGATAGATAAACTCACATAATCTGACGTTATCATCCACTGCCGCATTACCAGATTTTCCACCTACAAATAATTCAAATTCAGGGATGCAGAAGGTGTTTTGGACATCAATTAACAGTAAGCAAATCCGGCTTTTATCTAAAGATGCAGGTTTTATATCGTCTTGTTTTGCCCAGATTTCAGCTTCGGCGGCACGTTCTTGGTAAGGTACGCGCCAGACTTCGCCGACTTTTTCTGAGTTGAAGTGTGGGGGAATTGGTAGTTGGGGTGTTGTTTGGGTGTTCATATAATTCTGCACTTATGTTAATAATTACTAGGCTTGAATCAGTTAAATATAATACTTTACAAAGTTTTTACTACAATATTCCCCTTCCTTCTTTACTGTGCAAAAATGCAGCAATTTGTGCGGCTGACTTCAATTTAACAAGCTGTTGACATCCAAAATGCGGACATTGCAGGTAAAACATATCTATAACAACATCTGAGTGATTGCGTTTTTCACGTAAGACCATAGGCACATGATGTATGGGGCATAGTACATCGCTATTTTCTACCTTCAAATGCTGTCTAACACGCTCAACTACTGTGATTTGGATATGTTTAGGTGTAAAGCTCTGACTTAGCTCGGCATTTGATAACTTAAGTTCAAAAACATTTGCTTTGTGCATCAACCCAATATCCTGCGTACCAAATTTTTGTGTACCTTTACACTGGGTATTTGCATGATTGTAATAGCCAATACACGACCAGAAAAAGTCATTTAACATAAATAAACTGCCGTCAGAGCGATTTTTATGTTGTAAAAACATTGGTTTGCCGCACCCGCATCGTTTTTCAAGAACAACTTGCCCCATGTGGAACTGAAGTATGTGAGCTTTATCATTGTTCAAGAATGATGTTTCATATCCATCAGGGTTTTTTACTTGTTCGGCTACGACTTCCTGAGTTTTAGCCTTTTGCCACTGCTCAAACTTCTCCTCACGTTGTTTTTTTAACTCATGGAGTTTCTCTAGCTCAGTTCGCTTTAGCAGTCCATCACGCGCCCGCTTTTTCTCAAGTTCCGTTTCCTGAAGGTCAATATTCTTGATGTCAATTTGAATATTTACAGTAACAGGCGTTGGACTTGGCGTAGCCTGGTTTTCTTTGGCTGTCTCTTGCGAAATCTCATTAACAACTCTAGCAATATAGTTTTTGGTTACTTGATTAACAGTTCGGATTGCCTTCATGACAATAGCTCCAGCACCAAAAATTGCTTCGATGAATCCCATATTTCTGCTTTTTCAATAGATTTTTCATTTACTAGGGTTCCCTAAAGGCTAAGAGGATTGTTACTTTCTCCATTTTTTTCTATGCGAATAGTCCAAAAAAGCGCTAGCTGTGGCAATCTGGGAAACAGAGATTTATTAAATCTGATATTTGAGCAACAGCAAATTTACCTAATCAGGTTATGCAAACTCTGCCCACAGTAAACACTTCAAGCATCACATCAACTCAAGCCACCTTTGATACAACTATCAAACGGCGTAAAACCCGTCCCGTAAAGGTGGGTAATGTCACCATTGGCGGCGGCTACCCCGTTGTGGTGCAGTCAATGATTAACGAAGACACCCTTGATATTGATGGTTCTGTGGCTGGTATTCGTCGTCTGCACGAAATTGGCTGCGAAATTGTCCGCGTCACAGTGCCGAGTATGGCTCATGCTAAAGCTTTAGGGGAAATTAAACAAAAATTAATTAAAACTTACCAAGACGTGCCAATTGTGGCTGATGTCCATCACAATGGGCTAAAAATCGCCGTGGAAGTCGCCAAGCACATAGAGAAAGTACGGATTAATCCAGGTTTGTATGTGTTTGAAAAGCCAAACATTAATCGAACTGAATATACTAAAAGCGAATTTGACGAAATTGGCGATAAAATCCGGGAAACCTTAGAACCTCTAGTAGTTTCTTTGCGCGATCAAGGAAAATCTATGCGAATTGGGGTAAATCACGGTTCCCTCGCAGAGAGAATGCTATTTACTTACGGTGACACTCCCGAAGGAATGGTGGAATCTGCCATAGAATTCATCCGCATCTGTGAATCTTTGGATTTCCGTAACTTGGTAATTTCCATGAAAGCCTCACGAGTACCGGTGATGATAGCCGCCTATCGCCTCATTGCCAAGCGCATGGATGAACTGGGTATGGATTACCCGTTACATTTAGGCGTTACGGAAGCCGGTGATGGCGAATACGGGCGAATTAAATCCACGGCTGGTATTGCCACCTTACTTGCTGATGGCATTGGCGATACAATCCGCGTCTCACTGACAGAAGCCCCAGAAAAAGAAATTCCCGTCTGCTACAGCATTCTCCAAGCTTTGGGATTGCGAAAAACGATGGTGGAATACGTCGCTTGTCCTTCCTGTGGACGCACTTTGTTTAACCTAGAAGAAGTGCTGCACAAAGTTCGGGAAGCCACTAAACACCTAACTGGGTTAGACATTGCAGTTATGGGTTGCATTGTCAATGGTCCGGGAGAAATGGCCGATGCCGACTATGGTTATGTCGGCAAAACACCTGGTTATATTTCTTTGTATCGTGGTCGAGAAGAAATTAAAAAAGTCCCAGAAGATAAAGGTGTAGAGGAATTAATTAACCTCATTAAGGCAGATGAACGCTGGGTAGAACCTTAAGGGGAGCAGGGGGCAGGGAGAGAAAGAATAATTAAATTAATACCCAATCCCCATTACCCCCAATACGGTTCGGTTAAGATCCCCCCGCCGATGGCGACCCCCTTTTTAAGGGGGTAAAAGATGGTTATAAGCCCCCCTTTTTAAGGCAGGGCTGTTTCATTCCCTAAAAGGCGCTGATTTACAAGTGTTTCAAGCAAAAAAATCAAGTGACTAAAAAATTTGATTGGGCAAGAAAATGGCGTTCACACTTAAATTTACTGGTTGAGGTGGTAGTTTTTATTTCTCCCACTCAAGCAAATTTCTGACTCATACTCTTGACAAAATCCTTAAGGGATCGAATGAAACAGCCCTGCCCTTTTTAAGGGGGGTTGGGGGGATCTTCGAGGAATAAACACCTTAACCGAACCGTATTGCCATTACCCCTTATCCCCAGAGAGGGCCCCACCTTCCCCAATCCCCAATTCTTAAAACTTCTGTGTTGATTAACAACTAATGTCGCCAGATTGTCAAGTATTTTGTTTAAATTAAGAATACATACTCGGTCTGTACAGTGGTAGCCTGTGTTAGATTGAGCATACTGACTATAAATTTTCCCTCTGACGCAGCTGTCATTATGGTGATTACAAAAAGTAGGCTTGTTTTGGGTGCTACGGCAGTTACACTCTCCACGATCGCTGTTACAAGCCTTGGCATTCATTCGCGAGGTCAGGCTTTATTTAAAGCAAGTCCCAAAGAATTAGTAGATGAAGTTTGGCAAATTGTTCAGCGCCAATATGTTGACGGTACTTTTAATCAGGTAGATTGGCAGGCTGTTCGTAAGGAATATTTGAGCAAGTCCTACAGTAATCCGCAGGATGCGTATAAGTCCATTCGGGAAATGCTGAAAAAGCTAGATGACCCATACACCCGGTTTATGAGTCCAGAGGAATTCAAGAATATGCAAGTGGATACCTCTGGAGAATTGACAGGGATTGGAATCACCATTAGTCAGGATGAAAAAACCAAGCAATTGGTTGTAATTGCGCCAATCGAGGATACGCCAGCCTTTAAAGCTGGTGTTTTGGCAAAAGATATCATCCTCAAAATTAACGGCAAAGATACCAAGGGGATGGATACCAATCAGGCAGTATCCTTAATTAGGGGTGAAGCAGGATCGAAAGTCAGCTTGACTATTCAGCGCGATAGTAAGGTAAAACAATTTGACATTACACGGGCGCGAATTGAAATCCATCCAGTTAAGTTTTCTCAAAAGAAAACTCCAGCCGGAAATCTTGGCTATATCCGCTTGAACCAGTTCAGCGCCAATGCTGGTAAAGAAATGCAAACCGCCATCAAAGATTTAGAAAGCAAAAAGGTAGCTGGATACATCCTTGATTTGCGCGGTAATCCAGGCGGCTTACTTTTCTCCAGTGTCGATATTGCCCGGATGTGGATAGATAAAGGTAAGATTGTCTCCACTGTTGAACGTCAAGGAGAGGCAGAAAAGGAAGAGGCAAACGGACGAGCCTTGACAACTAAACCATTGGTGGTGCTGGTAGATAAAGGTTCAGCTAGTGCCAGTGAAATCCTCTCAGGGGCTTTGCAGGATAATAAGCGTGCTACTTTGGTCGGTACTCAAACCTTTGGTAAGGGACTAGTGCAATCGGTGCGTCCCCTGGAAGATGGCTCAGGATTAGCGGTGACAATTGCTCATTACTATACTCCCAATGGTACAGATATCAATCACAAAGGCATTTCGCCAGATGTGAAGGTGGATTTGAGCAAAAAGCAGATGGAAGATTTGTGGCTCCATGAACGTGACAAACTCGCGACTCTTGCAGACCCTCAATTTGCTAAAGCAGTGGAAGTGATTGGTAAAAAAATTGCTGCTCAGGGGACACCTACAGCAGAAAAATGAAGAGTTAGGAATAAAGTTAGGAGTCAATAGTGAGGAGTTAGAAATAAAGTCCATCACTGTTAACTTCTAACTACTAACTTAAACTGCTTTGCACTTTCCAGCCCTAATAAGTCCGACACGTCGAGCGATCGCTTCTTCTTGCGAACTAAAAGGCCCCCACTGTTCTATAATTTCTACATTATCATCGCCAACTTGGTCGCTGGGAATAATTTCACAGTTTCCACCAGAACGCTTGACAATATACCAAGTTTGTGAATTGCTCATATTTTAAATAAAAATCTTGTTTTTCATAGTAAGAATTTTACGGCATACAGAAAATATCTTTGCACTTACTACTAAATCCGACATTCTGTAGGTGCGATTATAGAACCCTGTAGGTTTTTTAACGACTAATTATATTTTGGATGCTTAAGGATAGTTTCTGTTGCTCACCCTACCCTCAAAAGTTTTCCTTATCAATTCGCTACTTAGAAAGTAACTGACAAGGGAATATCGCTGTATACGATTATTTCTATGTTCGGTAGGTAACAATTCCTGGAAACACACCAACCGTAGCTTATCAGAAAGGGTACAATGCGATCGCTTCTCACAAATACCAATAATGATAACGTTGGATTTCGTTGTTGCTTGAGTTAATCTACTGACTGTGTAGACTTAATACGGTAGTTTTAGGACACAGATAAGAAATGAGTTCAATTGCTCTAAGATTCTCATCTGCTGATTTAGCTAAGGCATAAAAATTTTCATCAATATGAAAGATCAACCCTTTAATATAAGGATGAGTATTCAAAATACCTTCTGAACTTAGATATTCAGTTTCAGAATCATCCTCAAGTGCAGGAAATGGATAAATTGTGCTATTCATAATACCAAATGCTGTATGCCACAAAACCCCGCTCACTTTATTGCTATGTATCTCATAATTTTCACGAATTGCGCTTTCAGGATGAGGAACAGGTAGTTGAGTAGCAATATCTACCAAAAGCAAAGTATCACCTTGATTAAATTGTTCTTGTTTCAGGTTGTTCGTAATTTTATATATGAGAGTTTCGATCATCATTTTTGTAGATTTAGCGTTATAAGGATTACCCGATTTATAGTATGGTTGAATTATTGTCTCTGATATAGTAATTGCTTTATTGCTTTTTTTCTGTGTTTCTAAATCAATTTTCATGTTAGATACTTTATCCATAATTTCTATATGCTTAAGTTGGCCATCAGCCATATTTAGAGATTTAATCTCGATATAAATGGGTGAACCACGAAATATAACTTTGAAGTCTGGTGTTCTCTGTGAAGTTTCTGGAACTTTTTCAATAGCCAACCAGGATTTTAGCTTTGAATAAATATAAGCCTCTGAGTACAAATTTTTTAATTCATTTATCCGTTCATAATCTTCGCTTTTTAATTCAGTTATAGATTTATAGTTACCAATACGTATAGTACATTTATTTATCAAGCCAGACATCTTCTTAAAAATACATCTGAAGTAATCATCATTATTTGATTCTAATTGAACTTTATCAACAAAATCTGGTTTCACTTCATCTAAAGGATATGAAGCACCTAATGAGTTTATTTTCTGCTTTAATTTGACAATATTTTCCGAAAGCATAATTAATTTGGCGTTAGAAATGGTATCAGATAACAGAATATAAAATAATTATGCAGCTTTGAAATATATCATTTTAGAGTTTTTACAAAAATAACTATAGATTGTTTTTCTCCCAGAAACTTCCTTGTATTTTTTTAACATCTGGTTTGAATAGTTAAAATTTAGCCAGTAAATTGCAACATAAAATTATTTATTATTCAGTGATTTAAATATGCTGGATTTGTACACGAAAAAATATGAAGGATATGGTATTTTATCCTTCATAGTTCATATTTTACTAATACTTCCGCTCTTTTGGCTCAAACATAGTAATCGCCACCGGTCGATATTGGATGTCAATTCCTGCTGGTGAATAGTAAGCCATTGTGTGTTTGAGAAAATTGCTATCATCTCGCTCGGAATAATCTTCGCGGAAATGAGCGCCACGACTTTCTTGGCGATTTAGGGCTGATGCCAAAATAGTCTGTCCCACTACCATCAAACTTCGCAATTCTAAAGCTTCCACGAGTTCCGTATTCCAGCAACTACCTTTGTCATCTAAATAAATTTGCGGGTATTTTTGTTGTATTTCTTCTAGTTTCTGCAAACCTTCAGTCATTAATGCCTCAGTGCGGAAAACACCGCAGTACTCAGTCATACAATCTTGAAAAGCTTCACGGACTTGGTTAATGCGGTACTGTCCTGGTTGTTCTAGCAAGGCTTGAATTTGTTGCTGGGCTTCTGTTACATACCGTTGCTCATCTACAGAGGGTAGCTTACGTTTTTGGACAAATTTGGCGATCGCAGCTCCAGTTCTTTTGCCATAAACGACACATTCCAGCAGTGAATTACTACCCAAACGATTTGCACCATGTACGGAAACACAAGATGTTTCACCCGCAGCAAAGAAAGCATCAACAAAACCATCACCACTACTACGAACTTGACCATCGGTGTTAACTGGTATGCCACCCATACAATAGTGAATTGTCGGACGGACTGGCATCGGTTGAGTTACTGCGTCAACGCCTACTAAGCGATGGGCTTCTTCCCAGCAAAAGGGAACGCGACTCATAATTTTTTCTTTGCCCAGATGGCGTAAATCCAGATAGACAAAGGGGCCACCAGCACTGCCATCAAGATGAATACCACGTCCGGCGCGAATTTCGTAAGCGATCGCTCGTGAGGTAATATCACGAGGAGCTAGTTCCATCCGACTGGGTGCATAGTTCGCCATAAAGCGATCGCCTTCACTATTAATCAGATACGCCCCTTCTCCCCGTACTGCTTCCGAAATCAACACCCCTACTGGATATAAGCCAGTGGGATGAAACTGCACAAATTCCATATCTTCAAGGGGTAAACCTGCGATCGCAGTCATTGCCAAACCATCACCCGAAGACGCGTAATCATTAGAGGTAGTGTTATAAACGCGACCATAGCCCCCTGTGGCAAACATCACCGCCTTAGCCCGCACCACCTCTATATGTCCATCCAAAAGATGGAACATCACCACACCCTTCGCCTCATTTTCTTCCAAAATGAGACGCATCACGTACCACTCTTCATAAACTTGCACCCCATAACGCCGCAAATTGTTAACCAATTCGTGCAAAATCGCGTGACCGGTTTTGTCAGCAGCGTAACAAGTGCGGTTATGGGAATGTCCCCCAAAAGCCCGTTGGGCAATGCGCCCATCGGGTAAGCGAGAGAACAAAACGCCGAGATGTTCTAAGTCAATCACCACATCTGGCGCTTCTTGGGCGAGAATCGCTACAGCATCTTGGTCTGCCAAGTAATCAGAACCCTTGACAGTATCAAAGGCGTGTGCTTCCCAACTATCTGCGGAATCGACATTTTTCAGCGAAGCAGCCATACCACCTTGAGCCGCCACCGAATGGGAACGAATTGGGTGGGTTTTGGCAACCACAGCAATATTTAAACTAGGGTCAATACGGGCGATTTCCACAGCAGCGCGACATCCCGCCAATCCACCCCCGACAATAATCACATCATGTTCCAGCATATTTAGCCCCCTGATTGCAAACCACTGCTGTTCTATTGTAGAGACGTGATTAATGAGCTAGTGGGTTGTAACAGTAGCATCTCTACAAAAAAATTCCCTGCCTACAGACAGGGACGTTATAACAAATTTTTAAATTAGGAGTGAAAAGTTAAAAACAAAGAGTTATGGCACAGATGGAGTGACTCATAACTCATAACTCATAACTCCTAACTCTTTAGCTAGTTACTTGTACAGGTTGTTGTTGAGATACATTACCTGGTATAGGTTCCATTTTGGTTCCCGGACCTACAGGACTAACTTCAATATGATTTAACAAGGTAGTGACAAACGCAAACAACAAGAAAGGTAGCGATAGCAGAACGACGAGACCCGCTGTTGCTAAAGCGTACACGGGCCGCTTGGCACCCATCAGCGCTAAAGCTGATGCCAAACTTAGGGTAATTGTAATCAACCAAACAATTATTTGACCGTAGATATCACCGAAAGTCAGGGTACAGACAAACCGATACTTTTGAATATTATTTTCGCTCATCACATTTGCCTCAAGTCTCTCCTAATAGGTTCTACGTTAGAACTATGTTTGCCTTCTAGGCAATTTCTAAATATTTTTGCAAGCTTCGTAATATCACTTCACAATTTAGCTGCCTTTGGCGGTAAGACAGCTATACTAAAAAACTTCTTCTCTGCATTAGGAGAGGTCGCGATCGCCTCCTTAACAAATACTATCTTGGTTTTGTTTTAAGCAAAGAGACTATTTGTCATCTATCAAATTAAGGATATTTAAAATAAATATATCAATTTTATTTAATTTCTGAAAATTGCAACCCACAAATTCTCGATTTTGTAAAAATTGTTGAGTATCTTGTTTCTCACGAGTGATTGAGGATTGCTATAAAATTTAATTTTTTGCTAATAAATATTAACTAGAGAAATCAAGTAAGTAAGCAGACGCAATTAAATATAAGATGTCATTGCGAGCGGAACGAAGTGAAGCGTGGCAATCTTAGTCTTTGCGATTGCAACTCTTAGAGACGCTCCGCGAACACTTCGTTCGCAATGACGAACTATCTTATATTTATTTAGATCCACTTACTTAAAGTCAGAATGCAAAAACCGATTTTTTGATGTTAAATTTTGAATATTGCCCAAATTTGTTGACTTAAATCAACAAAAATCTTTATTTTTCGTGGCAACATTGTTTTAGGAGTGAACGTGAATACTATTTTTCTTCGTAAAGGTGTTTTTTGGTTGCCAAGTATAGCTGCTCTTGCATTCCTGAGCAGCGGTTTATCTGCAAGCGCCCAGACAGTAAACAAGTCAAGCAATCAGCCATTAACCGAACCTTCCGCAACCGTAGCGTCTCCCAAAGAGTTTAGCCAAAATCTCTCTACAGAAACAACTGAAACTTTTACAGTCACAAATTTAACTAAGGTAGAGCAATTGCCCAACACTGCGATACAAGAAAACGCCAGTGTAACACCCATACCCGTTCCAGGCACAGTGGCGACCTCATCTGCAACGCTTACCTCTGAACCTGTACAACCGACTTCTCAAACGACTGCTCAACCATCTGCGACAAGAGTGGCGCAATCAGATATTGATTTAGGTAGAACTACTAGTGGTGGTAGTAGCTATCTTGGCGTCGCTGCTAACATTGGTTTGAATGGTGGTGACACGTCTTTGGGCGATGGTAACTTCGCAGTAGTTAGCAAAATCGGACTGACAAATTCTATATCAGTGCGACCCTCAGCCATATTTGGCGACAACACCACAGTTCTACTTCCGATCACCTACGATTTTACCTTCAAATCAGCAGATGCTTTTAGCGAACCATTAGCGATCGCACCTTACGTCGGAGTGGGTGCAGCTTACAAAACTGGTGATGATTCAAAATTTGCCTTTTTGGTGTCTGGTGGCATTGATGTGCCTCTAACTTCTCAATTTACGGCAACAGCTGCTATCAATGCCGGATTTTTCGATCAAACTGATGTGGGCTTGTTGTTAGGAGTTGGTTATAACTTCAGTGGGATTAAATAGTTAAGAGTTAGGAGTTAGGAGTTATTAAGATTCAATTATTAAATTTATAATTAATCACTCCTAACTCCTAAGTTTCTACTTAGGGGTAACTTTGTCAATCACCTTGATTGTGCCATCATCACCTACTGTCCAAACATCGTATACACCGACGACATCGCCGTTAGCATCAACATCTACGTTGCCGCTAGCTCCTTGGTAGTTAATCTTTTTACCATCTTTAAGTAACTTCAGTCCCTCGCAGACATCAGTAACTTCTGTACCAGGCCCATCAGCAACTTCACGGATTTTGGTGGATATACCAACGCCCGTATTTTCCTTAGCAGCTTGCGCCGCCAATGTTAATAAAGCAGCTGCATCCCAAGCTTGAGGAGCGTATTCCCCAGGCGCACCACCCTTTTTATCCTTCCACAGTTTGTTGAAAGCTTCTAGTGCTTTACCATCGGAACCCGGTACTGTACCGATCGCTCCTGTTAAAATATATTTACCATCACCGCCTTTGCCAACTTGTTCGGGAAAAGTAGGCGATTTTACCCCATCTGTCAGCAGAATCTGTACTCCCTTGGCCACACCTTGCTGATAGGCGGCTTTCAGGAACAGACTACCAGTTTCGGCATAGAGTACAGCCAGGACTGCATCTGGCTTACCAGCAAAAGCAGCAGCCGCTTCTGTATCAAATGTTTGAGCTTTTGGATCGTAGCGGACAGGCTTATCTTTATTAACTATAGTTCCACCCAATTTTTCAAAAGTTTGCACGAATGCTTTTTCAAACCCTACGCCATAGTCATTATTAATTACGACTGTAGAAACTCGCTTGAAACCTTTTTTTCTGGCAAGTTGGGCTAAAGCTAGTGCTTGGTAGGTATCGGGAGGAGCGGTACGCGCCCAAAAGCCTTTATAGTCACCTTTTTGAGCCTTGTCGGTAAAGACGGGACTGGTACTACCAGGAGAAACCAGCATTACTTTATTCGGGGTGGCAATGGAGACTGCTGCACTAGAAACGCTACTGGCAAAGGAACCAACTACACCTGCTACTTTATCTAAAGTTGCTAGTTTAGTCATACCGGCTGCACCGGCTCTGGGGTCGGTTTGGTCGTCTACTTGCACCAAAGTAACGGGTTCGCCATTCACTCCACCGCAAGCGTTGACTGTATCGACCAGTAAAGGTACAGAGCCTAACATCTGCTGTCCTACAGAAGCCAAGTCGCCTGTCGTCGGTAGCAGGGAACCAATTTTTAGCCCTTTAGCACTGCTTGTAGTAGTTGAGTTTGTTGCTGGAGTAGCGGTACTTCCGTTGGTAGCTGTGCCGTTGGGGTTACTGCTATCACCACAAGCCCCAAGTAGAAACCCTGCCGCAAGGGTAGCTATACTTAAACTTAAGGCGGCGCTAATTTTTTTCATAAATTACTTTCACTCCTCAAAATACTTAGGAGCCTAAAAATAAGATCCAAACTAGGTTTTTAACTTAGCTGGATATTATCAAGACTCCAAAGGATAAATCATATCATCCATCTTTGGGAGTAGAAATATTTACGCTGATATTAATATTACTTTTTGTACACAGAATATTCTCCGTGTATCAAAAGCCGAAAAACGGAGAGGGAGGGATTCGAACCCTCGGTACGGAGTTGCCTGCCGTACAACAGATTAGCAATCTGCCGCTTTCGACCACTCAGCCACCTCTCCTGACTCACGAATATCAATGTTACCAGACTTGCTAGTAAGAGTCAATAGTCATTTGTCATTGGTCATTTCTGATTAGTCATTGGTTATTTATAAAACACTGAGGACTAAGGACTAGGGACAAATGACTAATTTTTTAAAGGACTTGCGATCGCATCCAAGCTATGGGCAAGGTGCGTAACTTTTTCCACTGGGGAACGTAAGCCCGCTGACTGAATACATCGTAATCGTTGCGTTCAATCGCCTCCAAAATTTGACCATACAGCATTGATGCTGCCCACACAGGCCAACGGGCATCGGATGCTAAATAAGTAATTCCCTGGTCGGATGTGGTGTAAAACTGGCGGGCGCGGTCAATTTGAAAGCGCATCAATGCCCGCCAACGGTCATCTACCACACCTTTGAAGAAGTCTTGCTCGGTATAGTTGAATTTTGCCAAGTCTTCAAGGGGAATGTAAATCCGCCCCCGTTTGGCATCTTCTCCCACATCCCGCAGGATGTTGGTAAGTTGATTGGCAATTCCGAGAGCGATCGCTTCTTCTATGGGAACATAAGGTTGTTTGTTCTGTTGCCACGGTGCTGCATATATGGTGTTATCCACACCCATAACTGATGTTGACATTAAGCCAACAGTGCCAGCAACGCGGTAACAGTAGAGGTATAAATCCTCAAAGGTTTCATAACGACTGCGATATAAGTCCATGCGCTGACCGGCAATCATATCCCGAAATGGTTGAATGTCCATCGGAAAGCGCTGGAGGGTATCAACTAAAGCTACATCGTAATTTTCTAATGGACGCCCCGCAAAAATCGATTCCAGCTGCTGTTCCCATAGGTCTAGGGTTTCTGGCGTGGTAATAGCAGATGCGGGGCCATCCACCAATTCATCTGTACGGCGACACCAAGCGTAAATTGACCAAATAGATTGACGTTTTACCGGACTCATAAGCAAAGTACCCAGGTAAAAAGTCTTGGCATACTTTGCTGTGAGATGCCGACAAAGTTTGTATGACTCGTCTACAGAGACCAGCGTTTTCATGCGCGGCGGGGAATCAGGCAGTTGCAGCATTCGTTGCGGGCGGTCGGGTGAGCGTTTGCAGGTTTGAGGAATTTGCTACCGGGAGGGCCTCAGAAATCGCCTGCGCTGTCAGCTTACCAGAAAGTACGGCACCTTCCATACTGGCTAAGTAGCGTTGCATGGTGTAATCCCCTGAGAGATAGAAGTTACTAATGGGGGTTGTTTGCGAGGGACGGTACTGTTGACGACCAGGGGTCGCTTTGTAAACTGAACGGGGCGTTTTCACCACATGAGATTTCAGCAATGTTGCTGGATTGTCTCCCCCAAAGTGGTCGGGGAAGAGTTTTTCTAACTCGGCAATAGTTGCAGCCACAATCTCCTCATCGGATTTGGCAATCCAATCTTTTGCCGGGGCTAGAACTAATTCCAGCATCGAGCGTTCGGGGTTGGCGTATTCACGGCAGGTATTGCTCATATCAGCATAAACGCTTAGGAGGGGCGATCGCGAGAATAGCAAGTGATCAATTTGCGTAAGTTTACGATCGAACCACAAATGCACGTTAATTACAGGCACGCCTTCCAACCCGTCTAGCTTTTGGAAAAACTCCATTTCTTTCCAAGGTGCTGGCAAAATCACCTTCAGAGGGTCGACCGGCATAGCCGATACATACAAATCCGCCATGAAAACTTCATCTTCGTCTCCATTCAACCCCCGAATCAAGTAACCTTTGACGCTACCATCGGCGTTTAGCAAAATCTCTTTTAAAGGGGCATTCAAACGGACTTCTCCACCGCGTTCGGTGATGTAATCTACTAGGGGCTGACACAACCGTTCTGTTGGCGAACCATCCAGAAAGGCCATTTTCGAGCCTTTTTTTTCCTGGAGGAAACGATTGAGGGCAGTTAAAAGAATGGTTGCTGAAATTTCATCTGGGCCGATGAAATTCAGGGACTTGGCCATGGCAATAAAAACTTCTTTATTGACCCGTTCTGGAATTTTGTGTTTACGCAACCAATCTGTCCAGGAATATTTGTCCATTTCTTCAACGTACTTTTGCCCCTGAATCATGGCTGGCAATAACCCGATGCCAAAGCGGATTTTTTCTGGCCATGTCAGCATATCGTTGTTTCGCAGAATTGCCACTATACCATTAATCGGTGCTGGCAAATCTGGGAAATCAAAGCGGCTGTAAGTACCTGGTGCATCCGGCTGGTTGAAGATCATTGTGTGTTCTTTCCATTGCAACCGATCTTCAATGTCCAGTTCTTTGAATAACTGCAACATATTGGGATATGCGCCAAAAAAGATGTGCAGACCTGTTTCGTACCAGTCTCCATCAGCATCTTTCCAAGCGGCCACTTTACCGCCTAGAACGTCTCGACGTTCCAAGACAATGGGTGTGTGACCTGCGTCTGTAAGATATTTCGCGCAGGAAAGTCCTGCTAGTCCCGCTCCCGCGATCGCTACTCGCATGTAACCCTACTGCTCTTCAATATTTCTTAACCGTTTTATCGTTCTCATTATACGTTGCAATCCGTTACATTTGGCAGTTATTGTGCGATCGCTTCCCCAAAAAACTTTTGCCAAAGGGAATTTTACCTAAGCGCACTTACCCGAACAAATTGTTAATACCATTGTTGGCAATAGGTTTGAGCGAGCATTTCATTTATCTTTACATAGAAGAAATTTAGGCAAACAAAAGTATTTCCTTTGACTGAAAATAGGGTAATCCCAAATGTGGTCTTAAAGTAGTTGATTTATTTACTAATTCGTGTATTTGCTCTAAGGAAATATCTGGAGTATTGCTTAAAGACTACTTGGAAAACTTTCCGCTTCCCATAAGGGTGTAGGATAAAAGTCTATGTCCTCTAGGTTGAACAACCAAGTTGTTTACCGCACAACTTAATAGGTAAAAAATTATGGGTGTATCACAAGAGCTAAAGCGCTTTGGACATCACCTAATTCTAGGTCTTTCTGGCACGACATTAAGCGATGATGATAAACGCGCACTCAATGAATTGAAACCGATTGGGGCGATCTTTTTTGCTAAGAACTTTTTGGATGGCACCCCATATCAGGTTTGGCTGGAAAGCTTCAAGGATTTAAACAGGCAGATACGAGAATACACTGAGCGTGATTCCATGTTCATGACTCTCGATCATGAAGGAGGTCGTGTAATTCGTACACCACCGCCAATTACCCGCTTTCCTCATGCCTTATTGCTGCGATCGCACGCTTGCGAAGTAGCAAAGGCCACATCTGTAGAATTAAAATCACTGGGCATAAATTTATCATGGGCACCTGTAGCAGATATTTTTTCCCATCCCGACAACCCCGTGATTGGGCCTCGCGCCTTTGGTAACACTCCAGAAACTGCTACTCAAGGTGCGCGTGACTACTACCTTGGACTTCGAGATTCAGGAATTTTGGGATGCGCCAAACACTTCCCCGGACATGGAGACACCAGCAAGGATTCTCATATTGAGCTACCAATACTGAATTTAACTCTAGAAGACCTGCGACTTCGAGAACTTATACCCTTCAAAGCCCTAATCGAAGTAAAGATTCCTTTGATTATGACTGTCCATATCTTATTTCCCAAAATAGATCCTGATGTGCCAGGTACGCTTTCTCAGGCTATCCTCAAAACCATACTTAGAGAGGAACTTGGGTTTGAGGGAGTAGTTGTATCTGACGATTTGGATATGAAAGCGATCTCAGATATGTTTATGAAAGCTGGTACTGTGGCGCGGTCATTTAATGCAGGCTGCGATCTGTTTATTGTATCGCGTAATATTAATTCATCATCTATTGAAAGAACTTATCGGATTGCTGAAGATTTTGCTGATTCGCTCAGTAACGGTAGTTTAGATGAAGCAGTCGTAGAAGCAGCCAGAGAAAGAATTGAGAAACTACTGGCAGTAACACCGCAATATTCCATACACGCTTTGGATAAAGATGTATTATTGCAACATGCTCAACTAGCGATCGCTAGTTGCTATTCATAACCCAACGCGCATTGAAGTTGCATATTAGTGATTGCCAAAAGGCTAAGTAAGATTGCAATTTTGAATTTTGAATTTTGAATTTTTTAGTGGGTGGTATAGGGGTCGAACCTATTTCTGCGAGTTAAAAGCTCGCTGCACAGCCGGTATGCCAACCACCCTAGTTAATTTAAGAAATGAGTTGGTGCGATCGGATATTTTTTACATCGCAAGCCTTACACCAACGCTATATATAAATCCACCTGGGAGGTACTGCCCCTCCTGTTTCTGTGTTATCAGCACAGCGCCTCACTTTTCGGCTTCAGGTGGAAAAGAGGAAGATGGAGGAATCGAACCCCTACAGTTGCCCATACTCCAAGGTTCAAGCTTGGTTGCTGTCCATTCAGCAGCATCTTCCATTAACAATTCATAATTTGTAATTGCGTTATGTATTAACTTTCAAAAGTTTATACAAATTGTAAATTCCAACCGATTTTTTATTACGAATTACGAATTAGTAATTATGTTGAGGGGTGCCTAACGGGACTTGAACCCGCTATGACTGGTTCCACAAACCAGCGCCTCGACCACTTTGGCTTCAGACACCAAAAGTGGATACTGGTCGGATTTGAACCGACATCTTTCTGCTTGCAAGGCAGACGCTTTCCCAGTTAAGCTACAGACCCATTAAATCAGTTACCAGTTAACAGTTGGAGCGTTCACATTGGCGTAGCCTGCTATTAGGCATAGCGTACGCTACGCAATCTAAAAACTCAGTTTACTTGCTGCTATAAAGTTTTGCCCAATAACCTCTAGAAGGTTTCTCAATCTCATAAGCCTTACACCATTTTTCTACTGCTTTATCACTTACACCAAAATCTTTAGCTATGTGAGCAGTTGGTTTAGTCCATACTAGCTCGTGCAATTCTTCTTTAGATGGACGTTCAACCTTTCTAGACTTAGGTCTTGCCGAATAACGCCTTTCCATTTTTACTCGGCTTGCTTGACGTTGAAAATCTTTAATATTCCTGTTGAGAACTTTTGATTTAATTTCTAGAAAGTCCTCCCACCAATAAAAAGGATAATTACTATTGGGTAACTCGGTTCTAATTATGATACCTCGGTAATCAAAACTGGGGTAAATAACCCGATCTTTATCTGGCAAGTAAATAGCGTAGTAATCAAAATCATCTTTATGATACTGGCGTTTATGATTTCCATGTTTATCATTCCATGATGTATTAGCGAAAATTCGCCCAATGCTAGAATATTTAACCTGGATTTTCAGAAATTTATTTTCCTTCCATGCTACTAAATCAAATGGCAAGTGTTCGCAAATCAAAGGGGTAAGAATTACATAATCTTTAACAGTCAAATCAGCTATAGTTTTCGCTACAGCTAGGTCTGCTTTTCCTTTTGTATGATGAGTGGTCATTAATTGAACCTAAATCATAAGAATAAATTTATCATGATTTAAGTTCAATTATGCCCTCACCAGGATTCAAACCTGGGACTCTCATCTTAGAAGGATGCGGCTCTATTCGCTGAACTACGAGGGCTTGAGGTAGTCCTGGCAGGAATTGAACCTGCGACATTCTTTTTGTAAGGAAGACACTCTACCAATTGAGTTACAGGACTACGCAAGCGAGTGGAGGGACTTGAACCCACGCACTGAGTATGGCGTACTCAGATGCTACCGATTACATCACACCCGCATCAAGCTGGTAACAGGAATTGAACCTGCAACCTACTGATTACAAGTCAGTTGCTCTGCCAATTGAGCTACACCAGCACTAATTTTGGTGACGGGGGCAGAAGTCGAACCTGCTGATATTCAGGTTATGAGCCTGACGAGCCACCGTTGCTCTATCCCCGCATATTCACCAATACCCCCGACTGGATTTGAACCAGCAACCTCTTCGTTCTAAGCGAAGCGCCTCTTCCGTTGGGCTACAAGGGCAAATGAGTGACAGGGATTGAACCTGCGACCTGGAGTTCCCGAAACTCCTGCGCTACACCCAGATATTTTGGTACTCCCGACAGGATTTGAACCTGCAAAAAACTAGATCCTCGGTCTAGTGCGTCTTCCGTTCCGCCACGAGAGCATTAGTACCCCTGACAGGATTTGAACCTGCAAAATCTGGACTCTGATTCCAGCACGTATTCCAGTTCCGTCACAGGGGTATATCGGGATGGCAGGATTTGAACCTGCGACTCCATGCTCCCAAAGCATGGCTTCTGGCCACTGAATTACATCCCGTTGGTACTCCTGGTGGGAGTCGAACCCACAACGAAACAGATTTTAAGTCTGCCACCTCTTCCAATTGGGCTACAGGAGCAAATTTTGGTACTCTTGGTGGGAATTGAACCCACAACATACCGTTTTTGAGACGGCAGCCTCTTCCAGTTGGGCTACAAGAGCAGAGTTTGGCAGCCCCACCAGGGGTCGAACCTGGAATCTTCGCCTTCAAAGGGCGCTATGTTGCCAATTACACCACAGGGCTTTATTGCCAGGGCAGGGTTTGAACCTGCAACCTCATCGTTCAGAGCGATGCGACTTACCAATTCGTCCACCCGGCAATGAATGGCTGCCTCAGTAGGACTCGAACCTACAACCGCGCGGTTAACAGCCGCTTGCTCTACCATTGAGCTATGAGGCAACGAAGCCCCCCAGGTCGGAATCGAACCGACGACCTCCTGTTTTTCAAACAGGCGCTACTACCAACTGAGCTACCAGGGGATAAGAGAAGAAATGATGACGAGAGCGGAGGGATTTGAACCCTCAAATCTTCAGTTTCGTAGACTGAGATGTTATCCAGTTACACCACACTCTCAAAACGGAGAGAACAGGATTTGAACCTGCGACGGGTATTAGCTACCCGTTTCCTCTTAGCAGGAGGACGCTTTTAGCCACTCAGCCACCTCTCCATAGTGGGTCGAGCAGGATTTGAACCTGCGCGCAAAAAAGAACAGTTTTACAGACTGTCGCCTTCAGCCAGACTCGGCCACCGACCCATAATCATTCCCTCGACGAGAATTGAACTCGCATCTGTGCTTTGAAAGAACACTGACTTAACCATTAGTCCACGAGGGCATAATTGAGTTAATTTTGAATTTTAAATTTTAGATTTTGGATTAAAAAATTTAATCTAAAATTGGCAATCTAAAATCTAAAATTGTCTGACACAGGGACTAGGATTTGAACCCAGAACATCGGATTTGGAGTCACGAGGTGTTGCCGTTACACCATCCCTGCATTTGGTGGCAGCGGCGGGATTTGCACCCGCATATAGCAGGGTATGAACCTGGGGCTTTGCTGGTTAAGCTACACTGCGACAGAGGTCAGAGCGGGATTTGAACCCGCGCTAATCGGTTTTGCAGACCAACGCCTTCAACCACTTGGCTACCTGACCATTTTGGAGTCCCGACGAGATTCGCACTCGCAATCTTCAGCTTGAGAGGCTGACGGCTTAAACTATTCGCCTACAGGACTGCAACCAGGGTGACGGGACTTGAACCCGCAACATTTCCGCAGACAACGGAATGCTCTAGCCAATTGAGCTACACCCCGATTTTTTGGAATTTGTGCCTAAGTTTTGAGGTTTTTAAGCACAAATTTTGTTGGTAAACTTGCCCATTTCTTATTTAGTTTTCAAGGTTCAGAAAATTTACTTTTAACTGTTAGAAACTGTTAGGAAAACAACCGAAACTCTAGGTAGCAAGCCTGTTGTGTATTACGGATGTATTCAGTGGTTTTGATGAGTGCAAAATTAGAACTTTTTTCGTTTATTGCCTCTACTGCCGATGGTTTGCAAGTAGGAGCAGCTTTGCTGACTAAGGACTCTGGTTTGTTTCAACGCCTTGCCTTTAGTTGTATGTATAAGGTAACTTTGACTCTTGGGAAGGTTGTCTTTCGCTTCACTACAAATATACTACAAAATACTACAAGAGGTGTCAAGGGGTTTTAGAAAGTTTTTTTGAAATTGTCTAGAAAAGCTTCTGCACTTAGATATGAACTTGCTAAACCCTGTGAAAAGTCAAACTACAGCTTATGATTGGGTGAGTCTTTAAAAGCCTGACGTGACAGACAACTACCTCAAGCGACAAAAGATAATTAGTATTGTCGCGATCGCCTCTAGTGTTACAGCTTGTAGTATTGCTCCAGGCACCTCCCCACAATCGGGGTTGAACCAGCCACTAAGCAAAATTCATACTGCACTTCAAGATCCAGCAAAGGGCCAAATTAATGCCCAGCTACCGCCATCAGACAAAGTAGAAAACCCTACCTTTACAGTCCCAGCTAAATTTCAGGGAAAATCAGTTTATAAGGCTCAACTCAGCAACAACGAAAAGGTTATTGCTTTAAGCATTGATGATGGTCCCTGGCCAAAGACAACCCTAGAAATGCTGGACATCCTAAAACAAAATGATGTTAAAGCAACATTCTTTTGGGTAGGACAAGCTTTACAAGCAAATCCTGACCTAGCCAAGCGTGAAGTAGCTGAGGGACACGCCATTGGCAACCATACTTGGCATCATTGGTATCGGCGAATGGATGAAGCCACAGCTAAGAGTGAAATCGATCGCACAGCCGACTTGATATACAAAACTACAGGGGTGAAAACTTCTCTGTTTCGTCCTCCTGGAGGCTTTTTAAATAACGGACTAGCCGCTTATGCCAAAAGCCAGAAAGATGCTGTCATTATGTGGTCGCTAACTTCCGCTGATACCGATCCTCACGCCAAACCCCAGGCATTTGTAAATAATGTCCTGAAAGGCGCAAAACCTGGTTTCATTGTTTTAATGCATGATGGTGGTGGCGATCGCCACAGAACTGTAGAAGCTTTGCCAAAAATTATCAGTGGACTCAAACAGCAAGGCTACCGATTTGTGACAATTCCTGAACTATTAAAAATGGCACAATAAAGGGTGAGAAATTCTCCTCACCTGATTTTAGATTTTAAATTTGGGATTTTGGATTGAGTAATCCAAAATCCCAAAATATTTGTTCTCGCATCGTTTCCAAGAGTTACCCCCGAATTTCAACGTGAGAACAAATCTAAAATCCAAAATCCAAAATCCAAAATTGAGTCACCCGACTATTTCGTTTATTCACTCATCACAGAAGCACAAGATTGAGCTTCTTGCCAAAGTTTGTGCAAAAAGAACTCAGCGCGATCGCTCATAGTGGTGACAAACACACCGACAGAATCCTTAGAACTAGCTGATAGCCAAGAACCCCGCAGGGTGACTTCCATATATTCGGCATCGCAGGCACAAAGAGCAATAATTTCTCTGTCATCTCTTTTTACCTCAGACCTCAGTACTTCTACTCCTGGCAAATCAACAGGAAGCAAAAAGGAAGCGGTAGTGGGTTCGATGCACAAACTTTGCCCAACTCGCAGGGCTAAAATCACTCGCTGCGCTACCCATTCTTCTAGCGACAGAGTGACACATTCCAAATCAAAACTGCTTTCAGTGTAAGTTAATTTCAGCATTCCTTATGCTCTCCTGTTATTCCAGGTTTGCTTGCATATCTATCCAAAACTGTTCAGCAAAAGAAATCGCGGGGTGGATTGGCGCTTTTGGTTTGGTACGCAGTTGCATACCAGCTTCAAACAGGGTGCGATCGCCTTTACGGGAGTTACATCTTTCACAAGCTGCGACTACGTTATCCCAAGTGTGAGAACCGCCTTTAGAACGCGGCATCACATGATCTAGCGTTAGATGTTTGGTGCTGCCGCAATATTGGCAACTGTGATGGTCTCGTCGCATTACTTCTCGCCGATTCACTGGCGGAACTTTCCACATCCGCTCATTAGAAGTGATTGTCAAGCGAATATGTTTTGGCACATCAATTACCAAACTGGGTGAGTGAACTTGCCAGCCGCTTTCTGTGGTAAAACCCAGCGGTTGCGCCTTGTTGGTTACTAACAGCACAATCGCCCGCTTGATATTGACCCGACATAGTGGCAAGTAATTTTGAGAAAACACCACCACAGATTGCTCTAACACTTGCATTGCGTTCGCGCCGCGCATGGAAGATATCGTCACAGCTTAACTCCTTATAAAAAAACCCCCGCTTCAAGTTTTCGGTGAAGCGGGGGTTAGAATTGACCGGAAAATTTTCTGGTCTCATATCGGTACAGGATTCCTTCGCCTGTACCCCCCGCTTTTTTGATTTAGTTGTGGTTTTGCAATTAGTGCACTAAAGCCTACATACTTATAATCATCATTACCCTCTGTGATTTGCCCATGATTTCGGCTACCATCGCCCATAAATAAATACTCCACTTCCATAGCAGCTGATTCCCAATTGGTTCGGCAATTGGTAGCGCACAAAATTGAAGTAGAGATGGGGTAAATGGATTTCACAGAAAATTTCACCTATTGAACATTCCTTTAAACATACTACACTTGTATTACTATCCTGTCTATACCTTTAAGGAGAAAAACTGATGCATACGATCGCTCGCACCCCAACCACCGATATGGAAGTTACCAGCATTCGCCTAGAGCGGGAACTCAAAGATAAGCTCAAAGAAATAGCCGGGAATCAGGGATATCAAGCTCTGATCCGAGATATCCTTTGGAATTATGTCCAGCAAAAATCAGGTGAGTGGAAGCCTCGATTTTCGCGATCCGACATTCGAGCTAGCATAGCTGCCACAGCTCAGCAAGAAGAACGCTGTGTGCTTACAGGTCAACTAATTCAACCCCAAGAACCGATGTTGTTAGGACTAACGAGGAATGGCGATATGGTTCCTCTGAGTGTCGAGAGCTTGGCTGGATAAACTTCGTCTATTTTGAAACCTGGTGTAGGGCGGGCCGAAAAGCCCGCCACTACCACCAGGGAGTACAAAATGCTCTTACTACTTTAAAAAATATAGTTCTGAAAATAGATGTGTTTTTTTATACTCAGACAAATGCAGCCTAGTTATTTTTACTAATAACTGGGCTGCATTCACAATTTAGCCAGAACTGCCGCAACCTCTAGTGAGCAAGAATTTATTTAAATTTAAGCTCTACTCCAAATTTCTGCCATAGGTTGGAAACAAGACGCTTACGAACTCGCTACCATACTTACGCTATCAGTGTAGATCGGGTCTGAACACGAGTGCGTTTCGTTGATGCAGCCTCTCCTAGAGAAGAGAAGCTTACACTGCAAGAGCAACCTCTTCTTGCCTCCTTTACTTTTATTGATATTTTACTGAGAGTTACGGAGATTGAGGAGTAGCTTGTTAAACCTACTAGTTTTTTCAAGGAATGTAATAAAGCTTTATAAAGCAAGTTACGTAATTTTACGCGCTCAAAAGGGGAATTTTGCTGTAATTCTAGAGAAATTACGGTTTATGTATACTTACAGACAGGATAAAGTTAGTGCATTATTTCAAAATAGAGCAGTTAAAAATAAGCTAGCTTAAGCATTTATAGGATATCTTGAGTATTCTATTACTTATGTACCAATGTAGCAATTTGCTTGATACAGTGGAAATTTGGCCATCTGAGATAGAAAAGGGCTATAACAGGTGAGAGAAAGTATTCACAAAAAATTTGTCAATTATTCAGGGTGTAGCAACACAACTAACGGTGAAGAATATGCCAAGAGGTTGGGTGCAAGAACAATGGGGTTATTATCCGAGGGCGTGCCAAAAATGAAAAAGCCTTTATCATCGCCGCCACATTACATAGATGACATAGATCGACTACAACCTTACCAAGTCAAGCTGATGCAGCATCAGGAAGAATCTGCCCGCGAGTTGGTACAAAAAATTAACCAAATCATTGCTAATAGCTCTGCTACGGCTTTGATGCTGCAAGAGATTGCCCAATTGCTAGGAGTTGCTTTTCAAGTAGATTGTTGCTGCTTGGTTTCTGTGGCGGATGAGACATCAGACGAAGCAACTACTACTAATTGGTGTGCTGAAGAATATCTGGGGTTGCCACACCCAGAAGAAATGTTTTCGATGGAACAGTTGCTTATGCACTCGCCAGTGCTGCAATGTGCTGCCCAACCATTGACTATTGAAGACATTTCCATCATTCAGAATAGTCTGGTAATTGGGTGTCAATATTTGCCACTACCGATAAAAGCGGTTTTGGCAATTCCCACTCGGTTTGGTGGCAATAATAATGGAGTGATTAATCTGATTAAATTCCAACCTTATGAATGGAGTGAATCAGAAAAACAATTGCTCAAAGAAGTGGAGTCAGCTTGCGCGATCGCTTTTTCTGGAGTAGCACAAGCTCAACAAATTACTCATCAAGAACAGTCCCTGCAAAAAAGCAAGCAGCATCAAAGCTTGATCAAGCAATTAACCTTATTGAGTCGTAGCAACTTGGAGCTAAATCAAATGCTCCAGTTAGTTATCGCCTCGACTGCCGAATCTCTACAGGCAGATCGGGGTTTGCTCATATTACTGAAATATACAGATCCACTATTTAAGACTCAAGCTAAAAAACAAATCCCCAAAGCGAAAGCTACCGTGATTGCTGACTGGGCTAGGGAAACACAAAATTCCGGTGCTAGTCAACTAGACACCTTAGCTAAGTCTTTTTTAGTTTCAGACTGTGGTTTATGCCAGCGTGCCTTCATGGATTCTGGAAAACCAGTAATCTTCGATGACTATACAGACCAAAACGATACCTTGACAGCCGCTCCATTATTTGCAATAGAAGAATTGCCTGCGGTACTTTTAGTGCCATTAGAGAGTCAAGGTAAAATTTTAGGATTCTTGGTGTTACAGCAATCTGTGATTCGTAGTTGGCAACCAGCAGAATTAAATCTTGTGGAAATGGTTTGTGCTCAAGTGAGTAACGCCATAATTCAGTCACAGACATTGCGCCAAGTGCAAACTTTGGTAGATGAGCGGACGGCAAAACTCCAGAGTAGTCTGGAACTCCAAGCGAAATTGCATGAAAGAACACGGCAGTATGTCGAGCAGCTGCGAAAACTTAATGAACTCAAAGATGAATTTTTGAGTAACATGAGCGATCGCCTACGCTACCCCTTGACAAATATGCTGATGTCAATAAAAAACTTGCGTTTGCCAGGAATAGCGCCAGAGCGTCAGAGTAAATATCTGGATATCCTTGAGCAGGAATGTTCAAAGGAAATCAACTTGATTAATGACTTGTTAACACTCCAAAAGCTAGAGTCGCCTCACGAAGCCCCGCAATTAGAATCTATAAATTTAAATACTAGAATTCAGGATATAGCAGCATCTTTTGAGAAAAAACTTGGCGAAAAGGGATTAAAGATTTCTGTAGATTTGCCCGAGGAATCGCTCAAACTGCAAACTGAACTGGAGAGCTTTGACCGTATTTTGCAAGAATTGTTAACGAATGCCTGTAAATACTCAGAGTCTGATACAATCGTCCACCTTGAAGCTGCTCACCGAGTCGAGCAACAAATCGATCAAGTTATCATAAAGGTGACGAATACAGGACGTGCCATCTCTGAAGAAGAAGCAACCTATATCTTTGATAAGTTCCGTCGTGGAAAAGGGCGCTGGACTCCAGGGACTGGCTTAGGACTTGCTTTAGTCAAGTCTTTAGTGCAGCATCTGGATGGAGCGATCGCTGTTGAAAGTCTCCCAATATCGGATTCTGAACAGAGCGAAATTTGCTTCACCTTGACTCTGCCCCAATTTTCTGACGAAAGCAAACCACAATTCTGAAAGTGACTAAAAAACAGAACACAACAGACAACCCTGATTTGCAGTCTCCCACTGATGACAACAATCTAGAAGGGGATTTGCTTGCTCAGGTAGAAGTTCAAATTGAGAAAATAGCAGAGCGACAGCGGCAAATCAGTGCTAAAGTCCAAATTCCCCACCCAGTGGAGCAAATCTGGAAGGTTCTGACAAATTATGAAGCCTTACCAGACTTCCTTCCCAACCTCGCCAAGAGTTGTTTAATCGAGCATCCCGATGGTGGAATTCGACTGGAGCAAGTTGGCTCTCAACGCTTACTTAATTTCAACTTTTGTGCGCGGGTAGTTCTAGATTTGGAAGAATGCTTCCCTAAAGCAATTAATTTCCGCATGGTAGAGGGAGATTTTAAAGGCTTTTCTGGTAGCTGGTGCTTAGAGCCTTATTCTTTCGGTGAGTATCTAGGAACAAACCTGTCCTACACAATTCAAGTTTGGCCTAAACTCACTATGCCAGTGGGAATTATTGAAAATCGCTTGAGCAAAGATTTGCGGTTAAATCTTTTGGCTATTCACCAACGTGTAGAAGAACTAGCCAGCAAAGAACCATATGCATAACAAAAATTAAACCATCATTCAGGTGTATTCCTGGATGATGGTTTTTATTGCTAGATTTCAAACAAAAAAGCTTTTGCTTTTTATTGTTTTTAAGTACCCCCAGGGGAATTCGAATCCCCGTTACCTCCGTGAAAGGGAGGTGTCCTAGGCCTCTAGACGATGGGGGCATCGGACTCAGACCTTTTATAAGTTAACCAATTTCCTTGCCGTTGTCAACAGGTTTTGCCAAAAAAAGTTTGTGGCAGCTAAACTGGGTGGAAGCAAAAGCTTGAAGAGGATACAAAGACATGGAGACAGATAAAAAAGTCTGTAGATGTTTCAGCAAAAAGCCACAGGGCGCTTCAGTGTTGGGCGCTGGAAATTTTTGGGTATACACAGATATAAAAAACGCTGAAGACAGCAAGGAACAAAGGGTATGATGTTGTACCCTGTAGAGTTAATATCTACGGTTTTTTACTAGAGATTTTGAAATAAATCGCTCAAAATCTACAACATGGAAGCATCTTTTGAAATCACCATACAGATGGCGATCGCTGTCTTTGCAGGCATTAGCGCCCAAGTGCTGGCTGCATACCTTCGTGTACCCAGCATCGTCTTGTTATTGCTGTTGGGCATTTTGTTTGGCTCCGATGGCATAGGGCTATTGCATCCCCATTCGCTAGGCACTGGACTGGAAGTTATAGTCGCCCTCGCAACGGCAATCATTTTGTTTGAAGGCGGACTTAATTTGGATCTGCGTGAGTTAGGTAAAGTTTCAGTCAGCCTACAATTGCTCGTTACTCAAGGAACGCTAATCACCCTGCTTGGCGGGAGTATGGCAGCCCACTGGCTGGGTGAATTTCCCTGGAACATAGCTTTTCTGTATGCTTCCATAGTCGTGGTGACAGGCCCAACCGTCGTTGGCCCTTTGCTCAAACAAATCAATGTAGATCGACAAGTGGCAACACTTTTGGAAGGAGAAGGGGTTTTAATTGACCCTGTAGGGGCTATCCTCGCTTTCGTTGTCCTCGATACGATTTTGAACGGCGATGCTGATCCCATGAATGCGATCGTCGGTTTACTTATACGCTTGGCTGTTGGTGCAGCAATTGGTGGTGCTGGCGGTTATCTGATGAGTTTGATTTTCAAACGCGCCAGTTTTCTGTCATTTGAGCTAAAAAACTTAGTGGTGTTGGCGATACTTTGGAGCTTGTTTACCTTATCGCAGATGATCCGCAGTGAATCGGGAGTCATGACAACAGTAGTTGCAGGGGCAGTTTTTGCTAACTCCTCAGTCCCGGAAGAACGTCTGTTACGCAGCTTTAAGGGTCAGTTGACAATTCTCAGCGTTTCGGTGCTATTTATCTTATTAGCTGCTGACCTATCCATTGCCAGTGTGTTTGCTTTGGGTTGGGGTAGTTTATTCACCGTTTTGGTACTAATGTTTGTCGTTCGCCCGATTAATATCCTGTTGTGTACTTGGAACAGTGACCTAAACTGGCGACAGAAACTGTTTTTAAGCTGGGTTGCTCCGAGAGGAATTGTTGCCGCCTCTGTAGCTTCTTTTTTTGCCATTTCGCTGACACAGCGAGGCATTAACGGCGGTGATTCCATCAAAGCTTTAGTATTCCTCACAATTATCATGACTGTTGTCTGCCAAGGGTTAACAGCTGGCTGGGTTGCTAAATGGCTGCAAATCACCTCTAAGGACGTAACTGGGGCAGTGATTGTGGGTTGTAATCCCTTGAGTCTTGTGATTGCCCGCTTCTTTCAAGAACGGGGAGAAAACGTGGTCATGATTGATACTGACCCCGAATGTCTTGTCCAAGCTGAGGCGCAAAATCTGCGGGTAATTGCCAGCAGTGCGTTGGATGCTGCTGTTTTAGAAGAGGCAGGACTTGCCTCTATGGGTACTTTTTTGGCGATGACAAGTAATGGCGAGGTGAATTTTGTTTTGGCTCAACGAGCAGCTGAGGAGTTTAAACCCCCGCGCGTCTTAGCTGTTTTCCCCCGCGATCCGCAAGCGAGTATATCGGCTAGTAATAAAGTTAATCAAGCTTTTATTCCAGACTTAGCGATTAAAACTTGGAATGAGTATTTGAATGATGGGCGAGTCAAATTGGGAACAACTACGCTAGATGACTTGGAGTTTTCAACTCAATGCGATCGCATCCAAGAAAAGATTCGGACTGGGGTGTTGATACCGCTATTGCTAGAACGAGCAGAACGCTTACAGGTAATGCCAGCTAACCAAGATTGGGAAATTGGCGATCGCATTATTTATCTATTGCATGACCCCAGACCTAGCCTTTTAAAACGCTTATCTGGTGCCACCCAATCCACTCCCCTCTCTCTAGAAAAGTTACCAGAGGTTGAAGATTTATCCCTCGCCCAATTATCTCAACTTTCTACTAGTGAGGCTCCTGGGGGATGAAGAGCAGGGGAGCAGAGGAGCAGGGGAGCAGAGGAGCAGTGGAGCAGAGGAGCAGGGGAGGAATTCCTAACTCATGACTCTTTATTAGCCTTGGGAAGGAATAAATTCGCTTTCTGGTTTTGGCGCTTCTTGATACATTTGCCATTCTTGCCAGAGTAAAGCAGACAAATGTACTATGGCGAGAATTAGGGTTGCTACCGAAATCAAATAACTATGTATTGTGTAAAGGTGTTCGACGGTAATTGTGTTAATAGCTCCACCACCAGTCAGGATTTCGCGCAGTTGCCCACCAATCAAAGGAATGGCTTCGATGGTTCCTAGCTCAATGCTAAAACGCCAGTACCCTTCCTGAGTCCAATCTAAAATCATTGCTGTCCAATCCAGCCCGATCGCACTTAGGGTTAACAAAATCACACTAACCCAAGCAGCCAGCCAACTCTTGCGAAATTGCCGACCTAAAAACATCACTACAATTTGAATTAGAGCGATCGCAATTACCGCATTACCAGCAATATCGTGCGCTCTCCAAAACAACCAGCCGTATGGTAGTTGTGTATTAATCATCTTCAATGAGTTATAAGCTCCGCCTGCTGTTGGTTCATAGTAAAAAGACAGCAAAACTCCGGTAGAGATATAAATTAAACACAGAGTCAAAATCACGACTGATAATATCGTCGCTATTCGTCGCAAAATCTGATCGAACTGGGTGCTTTGCATGGCTCACCCCTCCTGTTCTTAACTAAGTATTTATTCTTGTTACGATTTTAGCTAAGAAATTTTAATAAATTTTACTTTTCTTATATAAAAATCAAGTTTTTTAAATCAAATATTGCACCCAAGCTTTTAAGGGTTCTGGTGAGCCATACCAAATTCCAGGACTTCTAGGAGAATGCTTGACACCTTCAATTACCAGATTTTCCGCTCCCTCCAAATGAGCAGCTTCAATGGGCGTAATGCCATCTCCCCATGTGTTACCCTTCCCACAAGTTAATTGGTAACTACTGTAAGCTAACCAACTACCAGGCCGCCTTTTCCCAAAGATAGTTTTGCCAGCCACACAAACGTAACGAACGTTTTTGTAAAAAGCTCCTGGGTAGTTATTGGTGACAAAATCTAGATTGGAACGTGTCCAGCGTTCTTGGCTAATATGGGGTGTACCCAAGGTGACGAAAGTCGTAACCAAGGGATGCCCTTGCCAGAGAAATGGTTTGACATCACCGCGTGCCAAATAGGGCTTTTCTCCCATGTAAATGCGGGATATCCAACCTCCGGCTGAGTGACCAATTAAGTTAATTTGAGTAGCATTATGTTGCTGCAATATATGCTTAATCGTGCGATCGAGTTGTTGCAAAATCAAGGTTACGGGTCTTACTCCTAGAGTGGGGAGCCAGTCACGCCGTCGCAGTGGGACTGTAACAGTAGGAAAATTTAACTGCTGTAGGGATTGTTCTAGTTGGCGATAAGCGATCGCACTTTCTAAATATCCAGGTAAAATAACTGTCGGTAACGGCATTTGAAATTTTAGATGCAATGATTGAGGGTTTGAACTTTTTTGACGAAGAAGTAGTCATATTGATGAGCTAGAATTGCGAGCGTCTGACTCACTCCTTGAAGAAAAAACCAATAGCTTTGGTGGAATTTAAGGCTAGAATGTCAATAAAATTGTACAATTTGCAACAGTTTGAGGGCTGCCGATGTGGTAGTATTTTCAAATAGGGACTAGTCTCGGACAAACACGTGTGTCATCTGTTACAGAAGTGTAGTTGACTGAAAAACAGTTGAAAAACAAGGCAACTTCGGCAGATGTTTTGATCTATTCAAGCTTGTGCGTTTACTTAAACTTTATAAAACTCTCAGATATTAATTTTAATTGTGTGCGTCATAAGAATAAAAAATCAAAAGTAGTAATTTTTCAAATATCTCTTTAGCAAGCTCGAATTTTGAAAATATGATACAGCGTCATTAGATTAATTAAAAACTTGAATGAAATGAAAGGGCAATTTTGGCGTTTTGATTGCCAACTGGGGAAGTTATTATTTCCTTATGAAGAACGCATATCTTGCAAGATATTGCAATGTCGAAAAGAGAAAATCGCTAGTCAACTGCAACCGAGTGAGTGAACGATAACAGCCATGTCTTACGTCTCTCTGCTGAAAAATATACCAGAAATCTTAAGCCAGCCAATTGGGATAGCAGCTATAGCTTCCCTTGGTATCCACGGTGCGATCGCCATGATCGTACCATTGATGCCGATGGAGTCTAACAAGCCCAAAGAAACAGCATCAGCCAAAACAGTCGGACTTTTGGAATTGAGCCAAGCTGACCAAAACCGTTTGCCGCAAAGCACCCCCCAAATTGGTTTACAACAATTACCTCCAGTCGCCCCACTTGCTGCTTCAAACTTTAGTCTCCAACCGGGATTAACCCCATTAGCGCCATCGCCATCCAGCCAGTTGGTATTACCTCCGCTACCCGCATCATCAAATAACTATCGAGTCTCTTCCTTGCCTACAAGGCAATCTTTGCGGATGATTCCTAGTGATAATTTGCGGTTTGATGCTTCTAAATTTGATAGTTCTAAATTTAATACCAGCGCCAGATTCTCTCAACCAGTTCCTCGTGTAAATGTGAATGAGAGTGTTGCCAAATACGAGCCACCTAAGCCGCTAGCTATAAATAGATTGCCAGAATTGCAGTCGCAGCAAATACCTGCTGATATGCTGCGGAATCCCCAGCCTCCAATCTTATCTGACAGTACACCCGTTGCAACGGCACAGGTAAATCCGACTTCGCAGCCAATGACGCAACCAATTCCTAGTGCGTCGTCTACAATTGCTCAAAACCCGCTGATAAATTCTCTAAAACAAGCTCCAAGGAATGGGGATACTTTAATTGGAACTAGGGGAAGCACGCTACAAACAGCTGATTTATCACCGAAGGGAACTCAACAGACAATTGCACAGCTAGACTCTTACGCCAACCTGAGAAAGGAAGTCCAGCAACAATACCCCAACGCTGAACAAAAACCAGTCATCCGTCAAACATTATCCACGAATAAGTCAAATCTTCAAGGTGCTGTTTTGGGAGTATTGGTTGTAGATCCTGATGGTAAAGTCTTAGATATCAAATTTCAAGACAAGTTAATTTCCCCGGAATTGCAATTAAAAGCAAGGCAATACTTCAACAAGCAATCCCCCAAGGGAGATAAACAGATTAGTTCCTATCCATTTAACCTACGTTTCCAAAACAGCACGAGCAATCTTACTGGGACTACTCAAGAGCAAAACCCCTCGTCATTATCTGCACCGGGAATCAATAACAATCAGATTACCCCCTCACCAGCAGCTACTTTTAAACCATTACCTGATTTACAAATCAGAAATAACCCGCCTACGTCCTCACCAACAGGTACTCTCAAACCATTAATTACACCAGCAGCTACTCCCAAACCATTATCTGAACTGCAAATTAAAAATAACCAGTCTACGCCTTCATCGGCAGCTACTACTTCTGAACCTTTATTGTTGCCGAAAATCAATCAGGGTCAGTCTACATCTGCTGCTGAATCAGATAAAAAATTAGTAGAACGGTTACGCGAAGTCAAGGAAAACAGACAAAAGTCTAATCCAGAATAAATAATCGCCCGTTGATGATTTTGGATTCAGGTAGGGGTGATTTATCTAGATGCATTTGCAGCGTCTGATAAAAAAGCCTACCTGAATCATTCTTTTCGACTATTTTTTGCATAAGTCCTATTTAAAATACAATACGTTTGAGTTAAGGGTTATTAGTGTAGTTTCAAGACGCGATTTATCGCGTCTCTACAGGGTTTTGGGTTTAAAATATTGTTTTTTATAGTTGACAAATTAGCGATCGCTAGTTCGTCATACATAATACTTAATTTAGAAATTCTCCAATGTTTTGGGGTGAGCGTCTAGCTTGTCAGTAACTAAATGATAGGCAAACGCTCACACCACAAAAACTATACAATATAGCTACTTTACCAGCCTTGTTCCGCATTTTGAAAAACGTAAGCAGCTACCTCCAGAATCTCTTCAGAACTTAACTTGTCTTTAAAGGCAGGCATAGCATTTTTACCATTTTGCACTTGGTGGATAATCGCCTGGATTGAGTCTTGATTGTAATTTTCTAGGTACTTTGACAATGCTTCCTTTTTCAAGGTTTTCTGGCTGATAAGGATGTTACCGCCACCTATATGGCAAGAAGCGCAGTTAGCCTCGAAAATTTTCGCACCGTTGGATGTTTCCGCAGCTAGTGCTGGACTAATGAATGTGAATTTGAATAGGGCGATCGCGGACAGTAGAATTAATAAAAGTATTCTCAACAGTATTTCCTCGCAACAAGCCTCCAGCAAGAGTATAAACGCGATTAATCCCTGATTAAGTCAAATTTGATCAAAATTGGCGGTAACAAGTTCACTCCTCGAACGCTACAGATTGTTTAGCGTCTTAGGAAAGGATAGAACTCGTTACCGCCATTTCTGCATTTTATGCGTCACTCTAGGAGTGTAGCGTGTGGCGATGAGCTAATTTCACTGAGTAATCATCTCGTGTCAAACGCTGGTGTTTCTAGCTTTGGACAGTGATTGTACCAACCATACCAGCACCACGATGAGGTTCACAGTAGAAGGTGTAGTCACCAGCAGGTGCGTCTGCTGCAAAGGTGGTTGTTTCCTTTTGACCAGGACTCATGAGCAACTTCTTATGAGACAGAGATTTAGCTAAATCGGCACTCTTAGTGGGGTTTTTGGCATTATCAAACACAACATTATGGGGAGGAACTTTATTGTTCACCCATTCAATAGTGTCACCTGGTTTAATTGTCAACTTTTTCGGTTCAAATGCCAGCATTCCTTTATCACTACCCAATTTCACTTTGTAGGTTTCAGCTGAAGCACTGGGAGTAAAAACAGCAAAGCTGCTAACAACTAAAAGGATTGTCAACACAGCTAAACTAAGGCGTCGCCAGCTTGCCGAAATTAATTTCATAGCTCTCTCCTAACAAACAATTTTTTTCCCTTTCTCATTTTAAATAAAATTAACGCCAAAGTATGACAATCTGTCATAGATATATTTTTTTTTAATAATGGAGAGCAATTTATTGCAAAAAGCCGTCCAATTAGTAGTAAGTGGGGAATAGGAAATATGGAATGGGGAATGGGGAATGGAGACTGAATTCTTCCCAATGCCCTATTCCCAATGCCCAATACCCTATTCCCAATGACTCAGTTCCGGGATTTAGTAATAGATTTTTCCGCCTCCCCACTTAGTACCAACGATTTTGGGTTGTAAGAGAATATGACCGGCGATCGCCTCCAAGTCATCATCCGTCAGATTTCGCACTGCTGTGAAAATATCTGCGCTTTTGAGACTGGGGTGTATTTCGGAAATCTCTTCTTCCCCGTCGTAAGTAGTGGGATTTTTGAGGTAATCTACTAAACCTTCAATGTTGTTACGGTTAGGTGTTGCTAGTGCCAAGTCCTCTGGAGTGAGTCCGACGTTTTGATTTGTCTTAGTAACTCCACCAGCATGACATTGGGCGCAAGCGTAATTAAATAAGCGTTTGCCTTCTTTGACTTGTTTAAGGCTGAGTACAACGGTATCACCCTGAGTATTTAATGGCACTGTTCGGGTAGCTTTGTCTAGTTCCACTGCTGTCGCGCTACCGACAATCAACTGAAACGAGAGTAAAACAGTAGCCACAACAACGCCAATTAGTCTTATAAACATGTTTCCCCTTAAAGATTTTGACGCTCAACACAGCTAAGAACGCGATTCTCAATCTCCAAGCTGCTAATTGCTAATGACTCATTGTTTTTTATCATTAGCTATCAGTTATTAGCCAAAGTTCTGAGATAACCCTTCAGGTGACTTCGCGATCGTTCACCAAGTCGTTAGTACCTTTAGGGCATATTTCAGAGGATATTTGGGAAATAATTGCCTTTGCATCTTCTAACGCCAAACGGGTCTTTTGGTGTTTGTAGGCGATTCCCAGTTGGTTGCACAGAGAAAACACTTGTTCTACAGGAATGCTGTAGTCAGCTGCTATCTCTGCGATCGATAGGTCTGCAAAACCCATAATGCTTGTTTACTGATAGATAGAGATTGAGTCGCTGTAATACCAATATCACGTTAGGAGTGCAATTTGTTGCCCAAAATACTGTTTGGGGAATGGGAGGGGAAAGAGAGTAGGGGGAAGTAGGGGAAGCAGGGGAAGAATTTTTAACTTTTGACTAATGCCTATTAACCTTTTCCCCCGGTAAAGGTGACGCTTTGAATAAAGTAACGGTTAAAAAAGGCGTAAATACCTAAAGCGGGCAGAGTGAAGACCATAGAAGCCGCCATAATGTAGTTCTAATAGCTGATGTATTGACCTTTGAAGGTGTTCAGCCCAAGGGGAGGGTAAACATTTCTGGGTCAAATAGGATAACTATAGGCAGTAAAAAATTATTCCAACTCCCCATGAACACAAAAACCGCCTGTGCTGCTAGTGCTGGTTTTGCCAAAGGTAAGACAATGTGTCGAAAAATTCCAAAAGTATTTAAGCCATCGAGTTGAGCTGCTTCTTCTAGTTCTTTAGGAAAATTAACAAAAAACTGCCGCATCATGAAGATAAAAGTGGCATTCACCATGCTATTAACAATCATGCCTTGGTAAGAATTCTAGCCAGCCGTAAGCGTAGCCCGTCGTAGACATCGCTTTCAAAATCAAAAATGTGGGAATCAGGGTGATTTGCGCTGGTAGTGCTAGTACTGCCAAAATTAGGAAAAACCAAAAGCGTTTGCCTACAAAGCGCAGTCTTGCTAAGGCATAACCTGCCATTGAATTTAACAATAAGTTTAAAAGTGTAACGCTGAGAGCGATCGCTACACTGTTAAACAACCAGCGCCAAAACAGCGGTTCTTGGAGAAAGATTTGTCTGTAGTTACCGAGAGTAAAATTTTTGGGGAGAAAGTTGGGTTCACCGCCGACAATCTCTGTTAGCGGTTTAAATGATGCTGAAAGTGCCCAGAGAAAGGGTATTAGGGTAATGATGGCATAGTCAGCAAGACGTATAACAGGGCTTTGAACCAGGATAAGCCAGAGGTGTTAGTCAAATTCGTTTGCCTCCGAAAAGTTGCCCCTGAATCAAAGTGATGGCAACGATCGCTGCTGTTAACAAAAATGCGATCGCAGCTGCATATCCCATTTGTAAATTCCGAAACACAGCTTGATAAATCAACAGCACCACAGTTAAGGTAGCGTTGTTCGGCCCGCCAGTACCGCCAGAAAAGATGTAAGACTGGTCAAAAAGTTGAAAAGTCCCAATCAGGTTATAAGTAGTCGTGGGGTACTCCTGGGCCTCCATGAAGACACAACAGGGGTAACTTGCCAGAATCTTCTTGGTCTGGTTTGACAACGCAATACCATACCTGATGACCACGAAATGAGATAAAACCTTCGAGGGGAGAAGTTGTAGTCATGACACAAAAATTATTTGACATTATAATAGTCAATTATACGTAGACAAAAATAGCAAATGGGGATCATCCACCCAAGAATAATTGATTACCACGGCATTTCAGCAACCCAAGGACAGCTAGATTTTGCCATAGCATTTCTAGATGAAGATATTCCCCTTTACGTTGACCCTTTTCTTTTATGGAAGTCTCCCTCACAACAAGACCAATCACTTCATACCTCTATAATTAATTCCTTTAATAACCTAAACTTTCTTGTTCAGAAAGGCAAAATAGATCAGGCTCGTGACATCCTCATTCTTGCATCTGAATGCCAAGAGGTTGGACTTGGATTGTCAAAAAAACGAAAAGGTATAAAAATTAGTCGTAATAAAGCAGATGAAATTATCTCTCTCTTTCAGAAAATTCCTGAGTATGGAAAATATGGATTTGTTCACTTTGAAGAAATCCAGTTTTATGTAGATGGAATTGCGAAAGATCGGATAAGTGATATTTGTTGTAACTTTATTAAATCATTTCTGATAGACTTTACAATACAACAATGCGATCAAGTAGGAATACCAATTCATAAAGCTGTTATTTATGGAATTTATGATTACCGTAAAAACTCATTTGTCCGAGATCAGGAAATTACATTACCTGTGAATCCTGAAACTAAAGAGCCTTTAATATTTGTTCCTAAGAGATGGCTAAAATTTTCTCCTTGGATCAACTTTGAAGACTATTTTAAGGATTACTGTCCTCGTGATGAAATTTTTAATCCTGGTGAACCAGAAGAACGTGTTAAGGTTCTAAACTTCAATAGAGAGAATTATGGCATTGTTCAGGAATATATCAAGATAAAAGAGCGAACTCAAGACGACTGTAAAAACGATCCGCTTTTTAAACAGATTCCCGTCTTGTCTGCTAAACGGAAATTAGGTGAAATACAAAAGCTACCAACAGGAAAAACGGATGAAGCAGACATGAAATACGAAGATTACATCTGTCAACTTCTTGCATCGCTTTTCTATCCAGACCTTGACTTTGCAGCAAAGCAGAGCCGTACAGAATCTGGAAGATTAATTCGAGACCTCATTTTTTACAATAATAGGTCAATTGATTTTCTTCAAGAGATTTATCAAGGCTATGGCAATAGACAGCTTGTTTTTGAGTTAAAGAACGTCAAGTCAATCGAGCGTGAACACATTAACCAACTTAATAGATATCTTGATTCTGGTCTTGGTAAGTTTGGTGTTCTCGTGACAAGAAACCCTCTCTCAAAAGCGATGTTCGGCAATACTATTGATTTATGGTCTGGGCAAAGGCGATGTATTATTACGCTTACAGATGAGGATATCTCGTTAATGGTTAATATTTTTGAGAGTAAGCAGCGCTCACCAATTGATGTTCTCAAAAAGAAGTATGTGGATTTCCGTCGAGCTTGTCCTTCTTGAAAGGTGAAATAGATGAAGCGTAAAGATGTTGATGAGTTTGAAAAACTATCGGGACAACTTCAAGGTATTTACGAAGAAATTTCTGTCTTATCTAAAAAATCTCCTAATAATGCAGTTAATAAGTTTAAACTCGTCCAAAGCGCTTAAGAGAATAAATTATTATTATGAAAATAGATCAAAAACAGACAAGCTTAGTGAAAGCTGAACTGCATGAAGTTACAATGCCTCTAATAGATGCCATGCATATAGAATTTAAAGAACTGAGCAAGAAAAAGCCAGAGGCTGTGTTGAGCAAGAATAAGGTAAAAATTGTCAACAGACTTCTAGAAAGCTGTCGTAAAGTATTAGATTCGGAAATATCGCTTGACTATCTTGATCTCATTGATGAGGATGATATCCCTCAAAATAGTGATGTAGTACTGATGTTATCTCAGTACGTAGCCGCTATGAAGCAGTTCAAATCCGCTTATTATGGCTTGGATGGTTCCGTGCGTCGCTGGTTTACTGAATAAATACAGCGTTTTTAAGTAATAGTTCATGCTATGTCCTATTAAAATATGACTATAGTCATGACTACGGTTATTATGAAATCAATTTCCAAAAGTAAACTCAAATCTCAACTTATTGAGTTCTTACGACTTGTAGAGTCAGAAGGAGAAGAAATTGTAGTTACCGATCGCGGTAAGCCAGTCGTGAAAATTTCCAAATACGCACAAACACCTTCAACAGAGGAGCTATTTGGAGAGATGCGCGGTAAAGTGAAGTACTTTGAGGATTTAACTACACCAACCGAGGAATGGACAAGAAGTGATTTGGTAGAGGCAAGCAAAGATTGCTTAGACTAAGTATTACTCCATCGCCCTAATTTGCTGATTAGCCTCATTTTCTGCCTTCAGCATTGCTTGTTTTAATGGTTGTTGTCCCAACAAGGCGCTGACAAACTGGTTATCAAAGTTATTGACGATCGCACTTGGATATTTCCCTACCTGCCACGGTGTAGCATAATTAACTCCTGCTACTAATGGCGATCGCGATCGCCATCACCAATGCTAAAAAATTAAATAATCCTTTATTGTTCACAAACAAATAATATTCTCTTTCCTCGCTTATACCTTGTGTTATTAAGGAATGATATTTTACTTATTTGAAATTTTTGCTCAAAATTGCAAGCTAAAATAACAAAAAATTATCAGCAATGCTAATTCAAGCATACTGAATTCCTTTGCAACCTGATTTATCTGAGGATACTTCACCCATAATCTATGTTTATGGATTCTGTTCAGATTGAAACAACTGCGCCACTGACTCTAGAATTTAACCAGATTGCCTCACCACCAACAGCAATTTCTCGAATTCCCAAGGATACTATTCGCACTAGTTTAAAAGCTTCCACTGCGGATTCTGTCTTAGCAGCGGTTTACTCCCTTGGAACTGGCGGGATTTTACTCAGCAATTTCTTGGTGGAATTGGGTGCTAGTCCAGTGGTATTTGGGATGCTTTGCTCTATCCCTATGTTGGTCAATCTCATTCAGCCGTTGGGTGCTTACTTGTCTGAACGCAGTACCAGCCGTTTTCAATATTCTCTTCGGACACACGGAATTGGTCGGCTGTCATGGCTGGTTCTAGTAATAGGTATTGTAGGCGTAAGCTTGGGAGTGATTAATACTCACCAGTTAGTGATATTGACACTCTTGATTGTCCTATTCAGCAATCTTTTGGGAGGATTAGGAGCGGCATCGTGGCTAAGTTGGGTGGCAACGATCGTTCCCCGGCAATTGCGAGGCAGGTATTTTGGAATACGCAATAGTGCTGCTAGCCTCACCAATTTGGTTTGCGTACCAATGGCCGGTCTATTTGTATCACATTGGTATGGGGGATCTCTACAAGGTTATGGAGTAGTTCTACTGGTAGGTATTGTGTTTGGAATTGTGGGATTGGGGTGTCAATACTTTCAGGTGGACATGAATCCGCGAGCGCAGAACACTTGTTCTGGCAAGTTACCTCAAACAAGTGAGATTCAGACAGAGGTTACAAAAGATGAAGCGGATACTGTACCTGAATCTAATTGTCAACCATATATACCTACTCCACAAAACCAATTAGATCGCAGCATCTGGAAAAACTCTAACTTTTTGAGATTTCTGCTGTATTTCAGCTTCTGGGCACTTGCTGTTAACCTCAGCAGTCCTTTTTTTAACCTCTATATGCTCGACACGCTGGATTTGGATGTGAGCTACGTGACTATCTACAACAGTCTTCAGGCGGGGGCAACTTTACTGATGCTCATAGTGTGGGGCAAATTAGCAGACAAAATAGGCAATCGTCCCATTCTTATCTGTATTGGGATTTTGGTTGCAGCCACACCACTGCTTTGGCTGGGGATTGGTGTTAATCGCCTTGACATCTGGTTGTGGTTGCCCCTATTACACATCTTGACTGGAGGTACTTGGGCGGCGATTGACTTGTGTACCAACAATATACAATTGGCGATCGCACCAACTCAAAATCAGTCTATCTATTTTGCGATCGCAGCTGCTGTTGCTGGAGCAAGTGGTGCTTTGGGCACAACTATAGGCAGTTTCATCGCCCAATTTGCCCAGTCTGGAGGTTTACTAAGCTTGTTTGTCCTCTCTGCTCTATTCCGACTAGTAGCTCTGGTTCCACTTATGTTTCTCCAAGAGCCAGGGAGAGGATGAGATGGATGAGGAGGATAGTGTAGTATTTTTATTCCTTGTCTTCCCCTTCCTCCCCTGCTCCCCCTGCTCCCCCTGCTTTATTCTGCGGCGGTAGAAGTCAAGGACATTGTTTCCCACAACACCATGTGAGGTGTTGTTAGTACAGGCTGGTGTAGAGCAATCAGCTGGACTAGGGTGTTCTTTAATTGGGTACGGGGTACGATATCATCAACAAAACCATGCTGGAGCAAATCTTCAGCAGTCTGGAAATTTTCGGGTAGTTTTTCCCGCAGGGTTTGCTCAATCACTCGCCGACCAGCAAAACCAATGGTTGCTTTGGGTTCTGCCAAAATTATATCGCCCAACATTGCAAAACTAGCGGTAACGCCGCCCGTTGTCGGATTGGTCAAAACGGGAATATATAATAATCGAGCGTCTTTATGGCGCTGTAAGGCTGCGGAGATTTTCGCCATCTGCATCAAAGAGAGCATACCTTCTTGCATCCTGGCGCCACCGGAGGTACAGATGATAACTACAGGATAGCGTCGTTGAGTGGCTTGCTCAATCATCCGGGTGAGTCTTTCTCCCACGACCGAACCCATACTACCACCCATGAAGCGGAAGTCCATAACTCCAAGGGCAATGGGCAAACCATTGATTTGACCTAAACCAGTTCTAACCGCGTCTATTAAGCCAATTTTATCTTGTGTTTCCCGCAAGCGATCGCTGTAGAGTTTGCGATCGCGAAATTCTAGCGGATCGGTTGGACGCAAATGCTCATCCAGCGGTTTCCAGGTATTGTTATCTATCAATTGACGGATGCGCTCATCACTATCTACCCGATTATGATGACCACATTCGACACAAACCATCTGATTGGCTTTCAAGTCTTTTGTATATGCCAACACGCCACACTTAGAGCATTTATGCCACAAACCATCAGCAATTTCACGTTCTTGGCGTTCGAGGCTGGTAGATCCTGACTTCCTTCGATTTGCAAACCAATCAAATAGAGACTTTAAACCACGTGATTCTTCGTTGTTAGCCATTTTTTATTTTATTTTAAGTGGGTATGAGGTCGAAAACATTTCAAACCGTATTGGGTTGTCCTTAGTCATAAATCATTTGTCTTTACTAATGATTTATGAATACATCGTTAAACTACGTTTTTAAGCAATTCAGACCTTAATTTTCGTCTTTGGTTGCCAGCTTAACGAAAATACTTATACCAATACAAGTCTCTTGCTCTTTTTTTCAGCAGACTTAATTATATGGACGTAGTGACAAAACCATGAGAATACCAACCTCCAAATAAGATGCTTTCCCCCTCCCACCCTAATCAATTATTTGTATTGCTGGGTTTTGAACAATCAGCATCTGTTGCACTAGTTGTACTTGCCAACGGTTAATCGTCGTTAAGAGGGTAATACAAGTCACAAGCTGAATATTATCAAAATGTGAAGGGCAGGTGGGGTAATGTTGGTTACAGTCACGAATTATAAATATTTCTTATGAAAGGGCATCGGGTATGGGTATAGGGCATTGGGCACAAGAGGCAGAGGGGGAAAACTTACTGCAACTTCTTCTCTGCTCCCCTGCTCCCCTGCTCCCCACTCCCTGCTCCCTACTCCAATTCAAGAGGCTGGAAAAAATAACCGCAGGTAGCTAGACAAAATGGCTTCGCCGCTAAACAGGGTAATCACAGATCCTAAAGCCAGAAAAGGGCCAAAAGGGATCTTTTGTCCTAATTTTTGTCGCGATCGCTGCATAATCAAAATACCGATGCCAATTAATGCTCCCAGCGCACAGCCAATAAAACTAGCCAAGAGTAAATATTTCCAGCCTAACCAGGCTCCCATCATAGCTGCTAACTTGGCGTCACCTGCACCCATTGCAGTTTTCCCAAAGGCAATTGAACTCAATAGGGCGATCGCATCAAACAGCCATAAGCCTAATACTGCACCAACTATCGCGATCATAAGTTGATTTACCAATGCCACAAAACTACCTTCTGGTAGAAAACCAACTACCATTTGAAACAAAATCCCTACCACTAAACCCGACTGAGTAAGTGGATTGGGTAGGGTCATTGTATCTAAGTCGATGAGTGATAGCGCTAATAACCAACTGCAAAAAGCCCAATAGCCTATTGTTAAAGTCGAAACTTGAAATACCAAAAAAATTAGTAAAAAAATTATGCCCGTTACCCCTTCTACCACGGGATAACGGACAGAAATTTTGCTTTTGCAATATCGACACCGCCCTCTTAAGGAAATCCAGCCAAATACTGGTACGTTGTCGTAAGCTTTTAACTGGTTTAAGCATTTAGGACAACGAGAAGGCGGCCAAAGAATTGACAACCCAGCAGGTAGGCGATAAACAATAACATTGAGAAAACTACCAATAGATGCACCCAAAGCAAAGACCATTACACTCGCCGGGATGGCGAACAAAATGTCCATACAGTCATTTGTCCTTTGTCATTTGTCCTGTGTCATTTGTGCTTTGTCATTTGTACTTTGTCAATGACTAATGACCAATGACCAATGACTAATACATGTGGGATTCAATTTGACTTAAGGGCACAAAACATTCTTGAGGTAATAAAACTGGTTGGTTAGTAAAAATAACCTTACCTCGATGAGTCACACGATTAATTGCTACACCGGAAGGTTGCCCAGCTATTTCGGGATGGACTTCACAGTGAGTATAGTATATCTGCCCAGCAGCTCTGATTACAGAGGGATCAATCAAAGGCGATTGGTTCTTTGGGGCGGTAAAATTTACTTGACCTTGTCGTAATGCGTACACTATCGACTGTTATTTGATTGCTAGATTTCCCTTTAGTCTACCCGAAACTTATAGCAAAGGTTGCCAAATTGCCCAAGTTGCTATACAAAATTATTTTTGTTCGATAGCTTGGATGAGTGAGTCTCCCATAGCGCGGCAACCAAGGAGATTTTTTCCTGGAGAAATTATATCTCCTGTGCGATCGCCCTGCTCTAAAACTTGCAATACGGCTTGTTCGATCCGATTTGCCGCTTCTGGTTGGTCTAAACCGTAGCGTAGCATCATCGCCGCACTCAAAACCTGTGCTAGAGGATTTGCCTTATCCTGTCCGGCAATATCTGGGGCGGAACCGTGGACTGGTTCAAACACACCAGGCCCAGAAGCGCCTAAACTAGCCGAAGGCAACATTCCAATACTACCCGTGAGCATGGCAGCAGCATCAGAGAGAATATCACCAAACAAGTTGCCTGTAACTATGGTGTCGAACTGTTTGGGAGCGCGTACCAACTGCATAGCAGCATTATCTACATATAAATGAGAAAGTTCGATATCTGGATATTCTTTAGAAAGTTGAGTGATGCGATCGCGCCACAACTGAGATACTTCTAATACATTGGCTTTATCCACCGAACAAAGTTTCCCACCGCGTTTTCTAGCCGCCTCAAAAGCCACCCGCCCAATGCGTTCAATTTCCGATTCGCTGTAAACCATTGTATTTACACCGCGTTTCTCACCGCGTTCTGTAGCAAAAATCCCTTTAGGTTTACCAAAGTAAATCCCACCAGTGAGTTCACGGACCACCATAATATCCACGCCTTCGACAATTTCGCGTTTCAAAGTTGAGGCGTCGATTAGTTGGGGCAAAATTTTCGCTGGGCGCAAATTGGCAAATAATCCTAAACCGGCACGTAGTCCTAACAAACCTGCTTCTGGGCGTAAATTGGATGGCAAAGAATCCCACTTATAACCACCAATCGCAGCGAGTAATATAGCATCACTGTTACGACAAGTATCTAGAGTGGCAGATGGTAGAGGTTCGCCTGTGGCATCAATCGCTGCACCACCGATGAGGGCTTCTTGGTATTCAAACTTCAGATCGAATTGGTTCCCTACGACTTTCAGCACATCTACCGCCACTGCCATAATTTCAGGGCCAATGCCATCGCCGGGGAGTAGAGTAATGCGGTAGTTCTGGGTCATAGCTGGTTATTACTAGGTAAATGCTTTCAGATTAAATATCATACCTAGCAAAATGTACTGATGGAGTTTTAATTTATTTGGGTGCAGCTCTAACGTAATCATTTGGGATTGGATAAAACCACTATCAGACTTCTATATTCCTAGTTGAGCGGATCGAAACGCTGCAAGATGAGAGCTATAAACACCACTGGTAAACCTACACCCATACAAATGAGAGCTTGGATAAATGTTAAAGGTGTGGTGTCAAACACTTGATTCATCATGCTCCACTGACTGAACAGACATTGTAAAATCACTACAACCACAATTCCGATCGCAGGTGCATAGGCTACGGGTGTGCGTTTACCTTGCATTCTCACGACTAGAGATGGTAAAAACTGGCTAATACTTAACAGGTAAAAGACTTCTGCCGCCACCAACCCATTAATTGCCATCGTTCGCGCCAAGGCTTCATTGCCTGTAGTTTGAAGTATCCATTGAAACATCCCAAAAATTACTACCCAATTGAAGACGGAAATCGCGATGATGCGCTGGAGTAACCCACCCGATAAAAGTCTTTCTCTGGGGTTGCGCGGTGGTTGTTGCATCACCTGTCCAGATTTTGGCTCAAAGGCGAGGGGAGCAATCAATGCTATTGAACTGACCATGTTCAACCAGAGAATTTGGATTGGTAAGATGGGAAGCACAGTTGCCAGGAGAATAGCAATCAAAATCGTCATGGATTCTCCCACGTTAATCGGCAGCAAGAAGGCGATCGCTTTTCGCAAGTTGCGATAAACACCACGTCCTTCCTCTACAGCCGCTTCTATTGAGGCAAAGTTATCGTCAGTTAGAAGCATATCCGCCGATTCTTTGGCAACCTCTGCTCCGGCTATACCCATCGCTACACCAATATCTGCCTGTTTGAGAGCGGGAGCATCATTGACACCATCTCCAGTCATGGCCACAATTTCACCCTGAGACTGCAATGCTTTCACCAGATGCAATTTTTGTTCTGGAGCAACTCGCGCAAATACCATACCTTGTTCAGCCGCTTGAGCGAATTCTTTTTCATCCATCTGAGCTAATTGCTGTCCAGTGAAAACTTGTGCTTCAGTGGAGCAAATTCCCATTTGACGGGCGATCGCAGCTGCTGTTAGTGCGTGGTCGCCTGTAATCATTTTCACCTGAATTCCAGCAGATTGACAGGCTTTTACTGCGGCGATCGCTTCCTCACGCGGCGGATCGATTATGCCCTGAAGTCCCAGAAATACCAGTTCTCGATCAATATCATTGCGATCCAATGATCGTTTAGTGGCAACTTCTTTGCTGGCAAAAGCTAGCACTCGTAACCCTTGGTTTGCCATGCCAGCAACTTCCTGTTCCACTGCGGCAGGATTGAGACGAGCGAGTTGTCCTTGAGCATCGAACATACGATCGCATCGTTGGAGAATTGCCTCTACAGAACCTTTGAGATAAATCATATTCAGCGATCGCTTTGCATCTAATTTATGCAAAGTCGCCATGTATTGGAATTGAGACTCAAAGGGAATGGTGTCTATTCTGGGTAATTCTTGCTCTAGATTGGCTTGCGTCAATCCCACTTTATTGGCAGCCGTAATCAATGCTCCCTCAGTTGGGGTTCCTACTAAGTCCCACTCTCCATCTCCCCATTCGATATGAGAATCATTGCAGAGCAATCCTGCTTCGAGGGATTCCCAAAGAGCAACATGTCCATCTGCATTGAAATCAACAGGCTGTTGATCGATCAGGATTTCACCGTCTGGGGCATAACCAATACCGCTAACGGTGTAATGTTGCCCACCCGCATAAATCTTTTGAACCGTCATCTGATTCTCAGTTAACGTTCCAGTTTTGTCAGAGCAAATAACAGTGGTACTTCCCAAGGTTTCTACAGCAGGTAGCTTGCGAATAATCGCCTTACGTCGTGCCATCCGGGAAACTCCGATCGCTAAAGTGACGGTAACAATTGCAGGTAATCCTTCGGGAATCGCGCTGACTACCAGAGCCACACTCGCTTTGAAAACATCAATCCAAGATTCGCCTTGTCCTAATCCGACTGCAAATGTCAGGGCAGCTAAACCTAAAATGACAGAATCTTTTGCTAAGTTCATAAATATGCCATTCCCGCACACCCCAATAACTGAGGATCGATTCCGCTTGCCAGATTTCATCTGCTGTTCCCTCTACCTTCACCAAAAATTCTTCTTGACAGGTGCTTGGCTCACAGAGTCTAGCTTGCCTTTCGGGAGCAAACCAACCTTGAAATGCACCATAAACACTGCCAAAAATCGCACTCGCTCCACCCGCCAGCAGTGTACCCACCACAGATTCAACCGCTAATACCGGGCCAAAACCGGGAATAACTAATACGCCAAGTCCGGCTGTTAGTGCCAGGAAGCCCCCGGTTGTTCCTCCTGTAATTGCACCTGCTTTAGCACCTTCGATCGGAGTTATGGGATGTTTACCCCCATTAGTATCCTCGTGCAACTTTTCGTCTTCAGAGTCTAAAGTGAACACAGAAATTTTATGCATGGGAAAGTCAATTGCTTTTAGTTCATCAAGCACCTGTGTTACTACCTGACGGGTAGAAATGACACCGATTGCATTTTTAACTGGACTAAAATTCATAACAATATCTCCTATAAAAATCAGTAAGTTTAAAACGAAGCTTTATTAATCTCCAAATAGGAAAAAACTATAGTTTTCTAGTGTGAACATGAACCGTATTAGTTCGGGTATTGGTTTAAAACCTCAGTTGGCTTAGTTTCGTTTGTCTGCTTCTTTCCCAGGATTACTGATGAATGTGAACGAAAAGTGAATAAATCGTTTATCGTACTTAATTTCACTTTTAAATCACATTTGTCCGTCAAGCTAAGAGACAACAAATGTGAATGAAGTAATTGATTATTGGAGCTAAATATGAGCTTTAAGAAGATTTTGGTGGCAGTCGATGATTCACCTGCGACTGCAACAGTGTTTATAAAAGCGCTGGAGTTAGCCCAAAGAGATGCTGCTCAGTTAATGATTGGTCACAGCATTGAGCTAGCAACTTCTAGTCAACTCACTGTGAATTTAGTAGACCTGGAAATAGAAACACAACAGGCACAAAGTTTACTCCAGTTGTACTATCAGAAAGCGAAAATACTAGGCATTATGGCAGAAGCCAGTTATCAAACAGGAGATCCTGGTACTAACATCTGTGATTTAGCCCGGAGTTGGGGAGCAGATTTGATTGTGCTTGGTCGTAGAGGACTTAAAGGATTTGCCGAACTTTTAGCAGGAAGTGTGAGCAATCACGTCGTTCATCACGCTCCATGTTCCGTCCTGGTTGTTCAAAGTCAGTAGTTTCTTCACAACTGTCTACCAACCGCCAGAATTTTGCTGTTAAAACGTGAGTTTTCTACGAATAGTATTCATTATGTTTTACAAGAAACAATCTAGTTTCCTCGTAGTCCACCAAAGAAACTTTGGATGGTTTATTTTATGGTAGAAAAATCAAGTTATTTTCTCCCCCTGCTCCCCCTGCTTTATCTACCTACCTTCACTCGTAATTTTTGGGTGACTCGATTACTAGGACTAGAATACATCGGGTTATTTTTAGCAGGAACAACCGTTTTAATTATGGTTTTTCTATCAACTCATATCCATGAAAATCCACACTGAAATTGAAATTCAGGCATCCGATGAGCAAGTCTGGAACCTACTCACTGATTTTGCCAGTTTTCCACATTGGAATCTGTTTATTCGTCAAATTAGTGGTTTGCTGAGTGAAGGGGCACAGCTAACCGTTCACTTTCAGCCTCCGGGTAGAGATATTATGACCTTTCGACCTACGGTAATTACAGTAGAACCTAATCGCAAACTGCGCTGGTTATGGCACTTTTTGATACCAGGGTTATTTGACGTTGAACATAGCTTTATCATTGAACCGTTAGCAAGCGATGTCTACGACGGGCTACGCCTACGCGTCCGCTTCATTCAGCAAGAATCTTTCCAGGGTTTACTAGTACCTCTGCTGGCTCGTCGATTAAATATCGACGTTCGCCAAGGGTTTGAAGCCATGAACCAAGCATTGAAAACCAAGGCAGAACGCATTGAAAATAAAAGTCAGGAGGTCAGAAAGTTTATATAATCAGCTTTTATAACTTTTTTCAACTATGGTTAATTTCCGCTGTACTGTACTGGTAGTCTGTTAAGGGAAGTTTACTGGGTAAAGCAAGATGACTGATCAAACGAAGCTCGGTGGCAATTTCACACTCCCAGGGACTTCACTAACCTTGAACCGCATCGGGTATGGTGCTATGCAACTCGCTGGGCCCCATGTATGGGGACCACCGCGCGATGTTGATGGAGCGATCGCCGTCTTGCGCGAGGCGGTTGCACTCGGAATCAACCACATTGATACAGCCGATTTTTACGGTCCGCACATCACCAATCAACTCATCCGACAGGCGCTCCACCCCTATCCAGAGGAGCTGGTCATTGTAACCAAGGTAGGCGCTAGCCGGGGAGAGGACCAGTCTTGGAACCCTGCTCTTTCAGCCGAAGAACTGAAAGCTGCCGTAGACGATAATCTGCACAACCTCGGTCTGGAGTCCCTCCACGTCGTCAACCTGCGCGTAGGAGGCACCGAAAGGCCCTCTGAAGGCTCTATCGAAGAACCGCTCGCCACACTCGCTGACCTCAAACGTCAGGGTCTCATCCGTCATATTGGACTCAGTAACATCACTTCCCAACAGTTCACGCAGGCGGAGTCAATCACCGAAATCGTCTGTGTTCAGAATCAGTACAACCTGGCTCATCGCGAGGATGATGTTTTTATCGACGAACTTGCAGCGAAGGGCATTGCGTTCACGCCGTTCTTTCCCCTCGGCGGGTTCACGCCGCTACAATCTTCGGCACTTGAGGATGCCGCGAAGTCTCTGAACGCTACGCCGATGCAGGTTGCACTCGCCTGGCTGCTACAGCGCTCTCCGAACATCTTGCTAATTCCCGGCACGTCGTCCGTTGACCACCTCCGCGAGAACCTCAAAGCCGCGACATTGCAAATTCCTCCTCAAACGGTCAACGATTTAAACGAGATTGCCGCAAACGTCGGTCAGTAAAAGCGACAGCATAAATCACACTCTCGGCTGTATTCTGATTACAGTTGATAAAGATTTGTACTCAGAAATCGAATCAAGGATACCAACTTCTATTAAGTGGTCTGCCAAAAGTTGCATTGTCTATCTCACCCATCCAGAGGGTGGGTAAGAAGAAGCTGTAGCAATCAAAAACACTTCTGATTTTCCTTTAAAGTTACCTTAGCAGACTGCTAGCCGGAAATCGGATCAATGTTATTCCACAACCTCATAGCGCACTAACTTTCTAACATCCTCACGGGGTAGACCTAGTTCTTGGGCAATTGTCGCTTCTATTTGGCTGAATTCTACTGTTGGAAGTTCTAATTCCAATCGCTTCAGAATGGGATCTGCTGTTTCCACTTCTACTTGAGTAATTCTTTTAGTTCGGTTGACGGCAGCGTTAATGAGCAATACATTGACTGATACCCGTGCTTCAAGTTGAGTATCTGACTGAAGTTTTTTCTGCGTGGAATAGGGTCGGCTTAACTCTTGAGCAGCGAGGAAATTACAGCCAAGCCAAAACACGATCGCTACTAGTGGTAGAGGCAACCAAAACTCTAATCCCAGCCCTTGCAGCCAACGTTTACTAATACGCCACACATTACACCTGCTTCTGATTTTGCTAGGTCATACTTCATGTATATCCTAATGAGGTAGACAATCCTCTGAAATATGACTGATGAAAGACGTTGAGATTGCTTCAATGGATTATTCTAAACAAGCACAAGTGTATAAAGGTGATGAAAATCTTACTGGTAGAGGATGATCCCAAGCAATTAATGCCGCTGCAAATGCTTCTCTCTCAGGCGGGACACAGCGTCGATGGTGTCAAGGATGGTGAAATGGCTCAATGGCTTTTGGCTGAAAAAGAATATGACCTGCTGATTTTGGATTGGATGTTACCTCGGATTAGTGGAGTAAGTTTGTGTCAACAGTATCGGGCGGCGGGAAAAACAGCTCCGGTATTAATGATCACGGCAAAAGATACCACACCCGATAAAGTCATAGGATTAGATGCCGGAGCTGATGATTACCTCGTCAAACCGATTGATATCGTGGAGTTCATGGCACGGGTGCGGGCATTGAGGAGGCGATCGCCTCTCTGGCAAGGAGACACCCTCTGTTTGGCAGACCTCGAACTGCATCTCGATAGACTAATTTTGGAGCGACAAGGAGCGATCGTATCCCTTTCCAGCCAGGAATTTCAGTTGTTAGAGTACTTCATGCGTCATCCTAAGCAAGTCCTGACTCGTAATCAAATTGAGCAAGCTGTATGGGAGTGGGGTAGTGAGCCAGAAAGCAATGCAATCACCGTTCTAGTTCGTAAACTTCGCCAACGTTTGCAAACATTAGCAGCAGCCGATTGGATTGAAACTGTTTACGGTATGGGCTATCGCCTCAACCCTCCAGAACCATCTTGAGATTTAATTTCAGAGTCTACAATCAAGTAGAATGCTAATCCGATTTAATTACATCTTGAATTCTGACTTCTGACTTCTGAATTCTGAATTCTTCTTCTATTTGTGTTTAACCGCAGTCGTCGTAACTTAGCTCGTTGGTTTACCCTTTCAATGGGGTGCATTCTGATTCTCTTTGCTGGAGTCATTTACAATCTTGAGGTAAAAGACAAGCTCAAAGCATTAGATCAGCTGCTTTATAAAAGAGCAGAGCTAATGGCAGCCAGTTCGCAGTATCGGCTGTTTCAAGGACAAAAACAAGTCGAACTGAGCAATATACCGCTATTGGGTAGTGGTTCTCACCCCGCTGATATTGAACTAGTTTATGTTCGCTGGTATGACCCCAATGGCAAACTCAAGCGGTTTTTTGGTACTCCACCTCCAGAAGAGTTAAAAATAGCATCTGAGTTTCTCACGATTAAGTCCATTGACCAGTTTACAGGTGAGACGCTTTGGCTTCGTCAAGTCACCCTACCTGTTCAAGGAGGAAATTCGGTCATCGGTTATCTGCAAGTTGCTATCCCACTTACAGAAACTCAAAACGATCTCAGAGAATTTCAGTTAATGTTGACGCTGGTTGTGCCTGTAGCGCTGGGGTTAATTGGACTTACAGGTTGGGTACTCAGTGGCATAGCTATGCAGCCTGTTCAGCTAGCCTATAATCAACTACAACGCTTCACATCAGATGCTTCTCATGAGTTGCGATCGCCCCTTTCTGCGATTTTGACCAATGCCCAAGTTGGGTTACTAATGGCAGCAGACCATCCTCAAATCCATCCCTCAGTGGAGAACATCATCGATAGCGCTAAGTCGATGAGTACCTTGGTCAATAACCTACTGCTGTTGGCTCGGCATCAGGGAAAATTAACTCCTGAATCTCTCAAAAAGGTTAATCTTAATAGCTTGCTAGAGAATTTAGCTATTTATTACAATACTGTTGCTGCAAAAGCGTCGATCGAGTTGATTAGCCATTTACCAGAACAACTCATTGAGTTGTGGGCTGACCCCGATTTGCTGCGGCTAGCTGTGGAAAACTTGCTCAACAACGCCTGCAATGAACTGTCTGGTTACGCTTAGAATCTCACCCAGATCGGGCAGTAATTCAGGTTATTGATACTGGAATTGGAATTCCAGAGGCAGATTTACCTTACATTTTCGATCGCTTTTACCGAGTTGATACAGTACGTGCAAGAGAAAGCGGCGGATTTGGTTTGGGATTAGCGATCGCTCAACAAATTGTCCAAGCTCACGGCGGTCACATTCATGTGATGAGCAATGAGGGTAAAGGCTCGACGTTCCAGATAAAGTTACCGCTTATGAGCCATTCCTAAATCACCTTTAACAGATGTGAGCAACTCGCCAAATAAGGCACTGTTAGCCAATTCAAGTTAAATTAATACAAACGTATTACAAATACATTCTATTGAGCAAAGTTTCTTCAAAGGTGTAGCTGTCGCTTATTTGACAAATAGTAAATTACTTCGATGCCTATAGCGACTCCTACCATAAACACTAAAATCCAGACGGTTTGTGGATCTGTTTGCAAAGCAAACCAAATTAACATTCCTAGTGCCACCAAACATATTCCAGCACCTAAAAGTGAAATCCACTGCTTGCTTTTTGTATAACGATACATCCGAGCATTAGCTAAATTAACCGCAGCAAATATCAACAGAAACCCGGCACTACCCATTGTAGAGATCCGATTTATATCAAAAAAATTGGCGATTATTAGAGTAATACCACTAGTAATAAATAAGCCAATTGAAGATTGATCTATGCCATTTATTTGGCTGCCAGAGTAAAACCCCCTAGATTTAGCAATAATAGAGCTAAAACGAGCTGAACCGTAGAGTGTTGCGTTACTAGCCGAGATAGTTGATAAAAGAGCAGCAATCGTAATCAAAACAGATCCCAATTGCCCCATAATTGGTTTGGCAACTTCAGCCAAAGCATAGTCTCTTGCTGCCAAAATCTTTTCTATTGGTTCTGTCCCCAATGTGACGAGTGCTATTAAAACGTAAAGCAAAATAACGAACCCAATTACAGAGTAATAAACTCGTGGCAAAGTGTATTTTGGATTGACAAGATCCTCTGCTGTATTGGCGATTAGCTCAAAACCTTCATAAGACAAGAAGATCGCCATTGCTCCTGCGAAAATTGACTGTAGCGACGACACTGAGACTGGTTCTATACGGGAAATATCTATATGACTGCTCCCCATAGTAATAAACAGGATCAAAATCCCCACTTTGAAGCTAACAATCCAAATTTGAGATTTACCAATGTAATTCGCAGTTAGTAGATTTAGTCCAGTTGTCCCTAAAATTGCCAAGCTAATCAGTAAATGCTTCCACATAGGTTGAGTAGATGTAAACAGGCTAACTCCATAACTACCAAAAGCATTCAAGTAAAAGGAAAGCATGACTACATAGCTAAACCATAGTAGAAGATTCAGTGTCCCACTAAACAGCCCTAGACCAAAAGCCTGGTTTAAAAAAGTTACTGTCCCGCCTCGACATGGATGAGCTACCGAAAGTTTTGCATAAGCATAAGTAGTTATCAAAGCTATTGTCCCTGCGATCGCAAATGCTAGTGGTGCGCCTGTATGAGCTATTTGAATTACAACTCCCAGCGCTGGAAAAAGTCCACCGACAATGCCTCCTACACCCAACGCCCACACAGACCAAAAACCGATTTTTTTGCTTGACACCTGTAACTTCTTTAGGAATATATAGTCTTATAATCGTTGAACAGCAGGCATATAATCAAGCTGAGATTAAGAGGTTGGGAATATAGCGGCTCTCGATCGAATGAGGCATATCCTCAAAGTTGAAAGGGATATATATGAGGTCTAGCTATATTTCACCAGCGTAGGAAGGGCTATAGAAGCCTTGACTAAAGAATTTGGTGCTGGTATGGCGCGATTTATATAGCGATTTAAGATCGGGTTTGCTATTTGCTGCATAGCACACCAAAAATTAAAAAAAAGTATTTATAGGAAAATTTTATTTAATTTATTGTATGTTTATTGTGTTTAATAATTCACAGACAAAAAAATTATGGATTTAAAACAAATTAGCTTGGTTGCTAGTCAACTTTTAACTCTGTTTGGGCTAAAAATTTTAGGTGCGATCGCTCTGTGGCTGATTGCTCAACGCTTGATTGATTTTGCATTGAAGCTAGCGCGACGTGCTTTCCGAAGCCAACACGTTGATCCGACACTGATTAACTATCTTCTGAATATCATTGGCGTTACGCTGAGAATTATTCTAGTTGTGGCAATTCTCGGCTTCTTTGGGGTTGAAACAACTTCCTTTGCTGCATTGCTAGCAGGAGCCGGCATTGCAATTGGTGCAGCCTGGGGGGGGCTATTGGCCAACTTTGCAGCCGGAGCATTTTTAATCGTTTTTCGACCATTTAAAGTTGGTGATTTCATCACGACAGCAGGTGTCACAGGCACTGTTACAGAACTTGGGCTGTTCACAACTAGTATCAATACACCTGATAACGTATTGACGATTGTTGCCAATAATAAAATCTTTGCTGACAATATCCAGAATTATTCTGCCAATCCTTACCGTCGGGTTGATCTGGTAGCTCAACTTCATCATGAAGTGAAACATAACGAAGCGATCGCACTTTTAAAAGCGAAAATTAGCCAAATCCCTAATGTCCTCCAAAATCCAGCACCGGATGTAGAAATTCAGACTTTCAATTTTGCAGGGCCTGTACTAGCTGTACGTCCTTATTGCAATAACGATCATTACTGGCAAGTTTACTTCGACACTAATAAAGTTATTCGTGAAACCTTTAGTGAAGCTGGATATCCAGTTCCCGAATACCGTTATGCAGTTAGCGGTTCATCTGGTAATGGAATTAATAATGTCATCCCACCACTATCAGAAATAACTTGACACTAAAGCAAAAAGTCAAGGTTTAATTTGCAAAGATTTCATCAATAGCAGAATAAGAATTAATAAGTAGTTAAGGTGTATGCCTTACCTACTTTTTTATGTAGCCAATTTCGTTAGATTCAGTTTCAATTTCTGAAACCAGCCTGACAAAACCTGTGGAAAGAGGTTACGTTAAGTGTTAATCACAAGCCGCACCCCAGCAGCGATGGTAAAAGAATTAGCAATTTGCACCCGTGGACTAACTAAGCAATTTGACAGGCACGTTGCTGTCAATGATGTTGATTTAGAAATTCAGGCGGGGGAAGTATATGGACTGATTGGGCCGAATGGCGCGGGTAAAACAACTCTCATCCGAATGTTGGCAACTGCTGAGGAACCAACGACGGGTGAGATTTATATTAATGGCGATCGCTTACTCCGTGATAAGAGTAATCCCAAACTTAAGCGTCGTCTAGGCTACTTACCCGATGACTACCCGCTATATGAGGATCTGACAGTCTGGGATTACCTAGATTATTTTGCGCGTCTCTATCGCTTGCGAGAACCGCGCCGCACTCAACGGTTACATGAAGTTTTAGAACTAATTCAACTTGGAAATAAACGCCATAGCCAGATTTCTACTCTGTCGCGGGGGATGAAACAGCGCTTGAGTTTAGCACGAACCATTATCCACGAACCGATTTTACTACTACTAGATGAGCCTGTTTCTGGGCTTGACCCCATCGCCAGGATGCACTTTCGTGAAATCATCAAGGCTTTGCAAGAAGCTGGGATGACTGTAATTATTTCCTCTCATGTTCTCAGCGATCTAGCGGAACTGTGTACATCTGTGGGAATTATGGAACTTGGCTTCTTGGTAGAAAGTACTTCATTACAACAACTGTACCAACGTCTTTCGCACCAGCAAATTGTGATCTCAACTCTGGGGAACCTGGAGACACTTTTAAGGGAATTGAAACATCATCATTTAGTGGAAGAGTGGGAGGTGATATCAGGAAAAAATAGCGTGCGGGTGAATTTTTCGGGTAAAGAAGAAGATAGTGCTGAGTTGCTGCGATCGCTCATCAAAGCAGACATCCCTCTGACTGATTTTCACTGCACACAAGAAGACTTAGAAAGTATTTTCTTAAAATTAGGTCACAAACAAGCATCTTGATACGTCAATAAATATCACTCCCCATTTTTGGAGAATTTTTTGCTATGATGCTCAATTTAATAGACAAAATCGGCGATTGGAATCCCCAACTATTGCGGGAACTCAAAGGACGACTGAAATTTTTTAATGTAGCGATCGCAGTTGCGACATCCTTACTACTGCAACTGGTAGTTGTTTTATATCAGTTCCGCGAGTTTCCTAATGATAAATACTCCCTAACTGGTGCATACTGTGGTTTACGTCAAGTATATGAACAAAAACAAAATCAGTTTTACCAGGAATTAGATCAATCTAGAATTGCTGAATTCAATGATTTCTTCTCCAGGAATTTTTGTCCCCAAAATGAAATTGATTGGCAATTGTGGTGGCAAGATCATTGGGAATATATATTCCTCTCCTTGAGTGTAATTTTTGTATTTACACTATTAGTCGCAGGAACTTTTTTGCTAATCAACGATTTAGCCAAAGAAGAAACTCGCGGTACGCTGAATTTCATCCGTCTCAGTCCTCAATCAGAAACAACTATATTGACTGGCAAGTTGCTAGGAGTTCCGAGTTTTATTTATCTGATCATCTTAGTAGCAGTTCCTTTACATTTGTGGGCTGGGCTGACTGTCAAAATTGCCTTTAGTTACATTTTGAGTTACTACGCAATTCTTGCTGCTAGCTGTATTTTATTCTACAGTGCAGCACTAATATTTGGCTTACTGAGTCGTTGGTTTAGTGGTTTTCAGCCTTGGTTGGGTAGTGGTGCAGTTTTACTTTTTCTATGCACAACAATGGGGCTGGCATCATCTTACAACAATTTAAATCATTCAAGTGCTTGGTTTAGACTCTTTAATCCTTGGGATATAACTAATTATTTATTTCCTAACTTGTTCCATCTATCTAATGCTTCTCCCCTGACATACTTGCAGTTTTTCTATTTACCATTAGGTAAAAGTATTGTTAGTGTTGTTGGTTTGCATTTACTGAACTTAGGATTGTGTAGTTACGGGATTTTGCAAGCTCTTAAACGTTGTTTCCGTAATCCTCAAGCTTTAATCATCAGCAAGAAGCAAAGTTATTTAGTAGTAGCATTTTGTCAGTTGATGATGTGGGGATTTACCCTACAAGTTGCTAACAACAATTTCAAATTACATGAACAGATTGCAGAAAATATCATTTATCTAGCACTGTACAACTTTGTGTTGATTTTAAGTTTAATTGCGGTTCTTTCCCCTCACCGTCAAGATGTACAAGATTGGGCAAGATATCGACATCAGGGAGTTTCTAGCCACAAGAGTGTTTGGCAGGATCTAATTTGGGCTGAAAAAAGTCCTGCACTCGTGGCGATCGCTATTAATCTGACAATTGTTACTATCCCCTGGCTAGCTTGGATTTCATTTACATCTGTTTTTGATCCAAACGATCGTCAAAGTTTCTTAGGTAACGATATTGGCAGATTTAAAATTCTTTTAGCTATAGCTCTGTCTATCAGCTTAATGATGATTTATGCTACCATCGCCCAATTAATACTTTTGCTGAAAACTCCTAAACGTTCTTTCTGGGCTATGGGAACTTTAGGTGCTGCAATGTTCTTACCACCGATGATTCTAGGATTTATCGGCGTCTCTTCGTGGAAACATCCTACTGTATGGCTGTTTTCAACTTTTCCTTGGGCAGGGATAGAATACTCTGGGACGACAACAATTTTTATGGCACTCTTAGCAGAGTTGAGTGTTTTAGCTTTGTTGAACTTCCAGTTAACAAGGCAGGTGAGATTAGCGGGTGAATCTGCTACCAAAGCGTTATTGGCAGGACGTTAAGTAAGTAGTTATCCATTAGAACCCCGATTTCTTTGAGAAGTCGGGGTTTTTGCATTAAGGTTAAACTTTTAATTAGCACAAGTATCACGACAATCTGACAATCATGCTAAATCTGTCGACTCAAGACTTACGCTACATAGCCATCGATTTTTTAGAACAAAGCCCCCCACAGCGTCTACAAATTCTCAAGCAATTGGGCATAGCTCGGTATGAATTTTTAACTAAACTACGATTAAATGAAGCAAATGTTATTTGTATAATGCGGTTTTTTAAATATCCAAGTCAACTCAAGTTTCCTAATCTTATAAGAGCAGATTTATCTGGTTTAATTTTAGATGGAGTAAACTTCATTCGAGGAAACTTATCAGAAGCAAATCTACAAGGCAGTAGTTTAATTAATGCAGACCTATTATTCGTCAATTTTACAAAAGCTGACTTGAGAAATGCAGATTTACGAGGTGCAACCCTAAACGAGACTATTTGGTTAGAGACTCTAGTAGATAAGTGCCAGCTTGGCGTAGGTACTGGTTTAAATGATTTACAACGTCAAGATTTAGAACTACGTGGAGCTAGATTTAACAGTTCGACTTCGCTCACTGTTAAAGGTTAGAACCTAGAGGAGCCGAGGCTTTAATTCTTGAGAAGATGGTAATGGAAACACAAAAAATTATAAGATGATTAAATTGAAATTGACTGGATAAGTTAATGAGTATTAAGTTACCCCAAAAATTGATGTTGCTAGGTTCAGGAGAACTAGGCAAAGAATTTGCGATCGCGGCTCAACGTCTTGGTAATTATGTGATTGCCGTTGACCGCTACGCCAATGCTCCGGCAATGCAAGTTGCTGATGCTTATGAAGTTATTTCTATGCTCAGTGCCAATGATTTAGAAGCTGTAGTGACAAAACATCAGCCAGATATTATTATACCAGAAATTGAAGCAATCAGAACAGAAAAACTGGTTGAATTTGAACAGCGAGGAATTACAGTTATTCCGACTGCGGCTGCCACTAACTATACAATGAACCGCGATAGAATTCGGGAACTAGCACATCAAGAATTGGGCATCAGAACAGCTAAATATGGTTATGCAACAACTTTAGAAGAATTGATTGCAGTTTCGGATGAAATTAGCTTTCCTAATGTTGTTAAACCTGTGATGTCATCCTCTGGTAAAGGTCAGTCTGTAGTGCAGAATAAGAGTGAAGTTGAGAAGGCTTGGAATTATGCGATCGCTAATTCTAGAGGAGACAGTCAAAAGGTCATCGTCGAAGAATTTATTAATTTTGAAATCGAAATAACTTTACTAACAATTAAACAGTGGAATGCACAGACAATTTTCTGTTCTCCCATTGGTCATCGTCAAGAACGAGGCGATTATCAAGAATCGTGGCAACCCGCAGAAATTTCTGAAGATAAAATATCAAAATCTCAAGAAATAGCTATCAAAGTCACCGATGCTTTAGGAGGAGCCGGAATTTTTGGTGTTGAATTTTTCATTACCAAAGATGAAGTAATTTTTTCGGAACTTTCTCCCAGACCTCACGATACAGGAATGGTGACATTAATCTCACAAAATCTCAATGAATTTGAACTACATTTAAGAGCAATTTTAGGCTTACCAATTCCTCATATAGAACAGTTAGGAGCATCAGCTAGTGCAGTAATTTTAGCTTCAGAAAAATCTGATTCTATTAGTTTTAGTGGTGTAGCCGATGCTTTGTCAGAAAAAGATGTAGATATTAGATTATTTGGTAAACCTAATGCTCATCCATATCGACGAATGGGCGTAGCTTTAGCGAAGGGTGTTAATGTCCAAGAGGCTAGGGAAAAGGCTACTAGAGCCGCAAGTAAAATCACAATTATCTAATTACTGTAGGGGCGCACATCTGTGCGTTGGGCGAATGGAATTCGCGGCTATACAGGCAAAGTCCGCCTCCGCGGACTAACGTCAAATTAAGGTTTTTAACCCACGGAGGTGGGTTTTGTTTGTGTAGACGCGGTTTCTAACCGCCTATCTCGTAACATCGTGAGGCGAATTAACCGCAGCAACCGGGTTCTCTTGATTCAGGTAATTGTAAACAAGTTGGGAAACTTGACGGATAAAGTCTCTCCCTCTTGTGTCCTTATAAGGACGGGTGACGAAGATAGCCGCCAGGTAACGCTTACCATTGGGCATAGTTACAAATCCTGCATCGCCGATGAGAAACCCGATATCTCCAGTTTTGTTAGCGATAACTGCACCTTTCCCCAAACCTGCGGGAAGCAGTGTGTGAATTGTGGTGTGGCGCAGAATATCTAAGGCTTGCTCCCGACTTTGTGGCGAAACTAGCTTGTTGTTCACAACTAAAGCCAGCACCCGCGCCATATCTTGAGAACTTGTGGTGTTGGTTCCTCTCAAGTCAGCTAAAAGATGGCGAATTACTGTGTCTTTCAGTCCCCAACTACGGAAGCGCTGATTTAGTTTCGCCGCTCCACCTAAGCGATCGATAATCATGTTGGTGGCGGTATTATCACTAATGGTAATCATCTTAGTGATGGTTTCCAAAGCTGTGTACTTCTTACCAACTCGTTCATATTGCATACTTCCAGAACCATTGGTAACTAAGTCACGCCGCATCGTCAAGTTTTCCTGAAGGGTAACTTTACCAGCATCTAAATCTTGGAAAAAGGCGATGAGTATTGGTAATTTAATCGTACTAGCAGCTGGGAAAACGCGATCGCCTCCAATATCCAAATAATCCCCAGTATCCAAATCTAGGAAAAACATTCCTGTTTTCAGAAAACTATAACGACTCATCAAGGCTTTAATTTGAGGTTCCAGCACTTTCATCGGTGAATGCATCGGAACTACGCCCGCAAAGAGAGTGCTATTATCATTCACTCTTGGAGAAATACTCGGAGTTCTTTCTAAATATTGTGGCTGGGTTGCAGTCAATCGTATTGGTTTGGGTAATTGCACAGACCAATGATTGGGGGATTCCTCTTGCAGTTGCACCTGTGCTAAATCAAAGGTGTAGCCGGGTGCTAAAGTAACTACTATGCGGGTAGTCTCTGCATTAAACTGCTCGATACGAATGTCTTTAATTACTGGCCCCACTCTTTGACTAGTCTGTGGATATCCTAATGTAACTCCAGACAAATCAATTACCAGACGAGTAGGGTTGGTAAGTAGTTGTACTTTCGGTTGAACATTCTCATCTGTGGTGAAGTCCAGATGATTGCGATTGCTATCAAAATGCCAATTTGCGATGGCTACGCCCGCCGCAGGCATCGCAGCATTAGTCTTTACAGTGGAGCCAAACAGGATCAAGCTTAAGAAGCTGGGTAGAAGCCAGCTAAATTTTACAATGTTTTCTTTGTGTGTGAGGAGCATTAGCGATCGCTTTGTGTGTGAGGAAAATTCTTGAAAAACAAAAACCGTTCACCATTAAAGCACAATTATGAAAAGTTTTGTAACTATGCAAACACTGGTTGACTGGTCTCTCATCCACGCGCGAATCTGTTTGCCTATCGCGGCTAATGGCTGTTTCTCTGGCGCGAGTCGCAATGCCACAATTGTGTCACTGAAAGCTTTTATTGCGAAATCTACAGTAGATGTTCGACAGGAATACCACATAAAAAATAAGTGTTCTCCTGACATAACATTGACATCAGAATGACATATCTAAAAAGTATATAATCAACTATACTTTTAAAAAATAACCATAGTTTCTGTTTAGTAACTGCGCCGCTCGCAAATTTAATAAAACTTAATCGAGTATTAACCAAGCAATTGCTATTGCAGAATTTTTTGCTGCATAAGATATTTTAAATTACTTCTAGCCTAATTAGGTAACTCAAAAAATTAATGTGAGGTAAAAATGAAAGCTTTTAACATATATACAATTAGTTTAGCTTCGGTATTGTTAGCTACACCCTTATGTATTTTTCCTCTGAAAATACTTGCACAAAGTCCAAATCCAAAACAGCCAGCGGTTATTATTAATAGTGGCTCTACAAATACCTGCAAATATAGAATTCACCTATTGCCATTCGGAAAAGCAACTTATACTGTTTGCAACAGAAAAGGTGCAGGTGAAATAAAAGTGGAGACAGCTACGAAATTTTTCAATGATATTTCGGCAGCTAAACCATTGTCAAAATTACCATATAAATCATGTGCTAAATCTGTTTCATTCGGTACATCAACTCAAGTTAGGTATCAAGGGCAACTATCTCAAGATATTAGCTGTCCAAGTAATGATTTGAGAGTGACAAATCTGGATGAGGACACTAAAAGTATTCAACAGGAATTGAACTTTTCAACTTCTAAAAATTAGCTGTCTACGTTCACTTGCAATCTCAATTAAAATCTCGTCTAAGCTCGACTTTATCCATTTTTTTGCACCACTCAAGCTGATGCTGAAACCTTAGTGGGACAGTAGTTTTACTTATTCAATTTTACCTGTGCGCTTTGCAGTTTTCTCCCCTACTTACTAGCAGCTACAAACACAGCCTCTGGTGACTTAATCCTTTAATTGTTTGGAGTGTTTCCTTCAAATCAGTGAGCGCCCCCTGTACGCGATCGCAACAGCGCTGACTGGACGTTGGATTTAGGCTTTGAGGCGTTTAGTCTCAATACAATATTGAAACAAGAAACTTGATGCTATGATTCTGTTTCAATATCTCTGCTTGATTCAACAGCAATAGCAATCTGCCAGAATCTGTCTATAGATACTTTCATATATTTTTCTACCTAAAAGTATACATATATAGGTAAAACTTGAGTTATTGATTTAGAGAAATCAGTACTACAAGAAAACTGTCCATGTTTTCCCAAGATAAACCAAATCCAAAAGATTCACCGCAAGTACCATCTTCAGCACCTTGCCAAACCATTTTGCCCACAGCCCCATTGCCGGAAGCGATTAGTCAAAATATCGAGGCTATTATTGCCCTGCACAGACGTTATGAAAAAGACGTACCTCAACATCAACGGTTTGTAGAAACAGTAACAGCCTTTTTTGGTCGTCCGGTATTCCTGTATAGTATCCTGTTAGGAATTATTCTGTGGGTAACACCTAATGTTTTACCACGACGTTTCGGCATATCAAGATTCGATCCCCCGCCATTTTCTTGGCTACAATTTTCACTGACCGCAGGTTCCCTGTTAGTAACAACAGGGGTGTTGATAAAACAAGAGCGTCAGGAAAAATTAGCAGAGCAACGGGCGCAACTTAGCCTTCAGCTTAACCTGCTCTCTGAGCAGAAAATCGCAAAACTTATCGCTTTAGTTGAAGAATTACGCGAAGATATTCCCAATGTCAAAAATCGCTCCGATCCGCAGGCTCAAATAATGAAGGAAGCTGTTGATCCCCAAGCGATTCTAGATGCATTAGAAGAGACTTTAGCATCAGAGTTAGCTAATTTTCAGAACCAAAAAATACCAGATCAGGAGTAATAAAGCTTACTATTGTGTTAGAAAAAACACTAATTTTAGTAACTTTTTGATTGTATTTGCTACCCATCTCAATACGCTTTGGATAAGCTGGGGAGGTGGCTTAGAGGCACTTAAAGTGAAGAGATTAAATTTAAATACTCTTGCTTCCCCAGCACTTTCTTCTACTTTCGCTCAAAGAACTCGCTTTAACAAATAACTTTCTTAACCAAACCGTATTGAGAGTTACTCAGATTGCTAGGGTAGCTATCAGCTTCACTAGTAAAGCTATCTGCTTATTAGGTTTTTTGCGGACGCTGTTTCTGTAATTAAAATCCTAAATCTACGGCAATACGGTGGGCGCAAGCAAATCCAGAAAAAGCGACTGCATTCAAACCTTGACCCGGAAAGGTACTATCCCCTACACAATAAAGTCCTGAAATAGCTGTGCGATTAAAGGGCATATTCAATAACCCCCATAACTTACGTCGGGGAATTGGCCCGTATGTACCATCTTCACGACCCAAAAAGCGGCGATGGGTGCGCGGTGTCCCCACTTCTAAATAATCCAATCCGGCATCTAAACCTGGAAAAATCTTCTCTAGGCGGTCAATAATTCGCCAAGCTGCCTCTTCTTTCTTGGCTTCGTACTCACTCACAGAAAGTTCTTGCCAATCATCAATCCAGTGAGGCGTGAAGGCATGAATGATGTGATATCCATTTGGTGCTAAATCTGGGTCAAGCAATGTGGGAATCGAAACAAACACTGTGCCTTCTGCATCTGTCATCTTTTCCCAATCTTCCAGCAAAATATGGTGACACTCTGTCCCCGCAGGTAAAACTGATTCCTTTACCCCGATGTGCAAACTCAAGAAGCTTGGAGATTTTTGATAGTTTTGTTGCCACTTTTTCTCATTATTTGGTATTGCTTCTACTGGTAGTAATTGTGTAAATGTATCCCAGCGTGTAGCATTAGAAACTATGCGTTTACCCCGATATACTTTACCATTAGCCAGTTGTACACCTACCGCTTTTCCCTGTTCTGTGAGAATTTTGGTGACTCTAGCTTGGTACTGAATCTGACCTCCAGCCTTCTCTAAACCTTCCACTAGTTTTTGAGCAATTTGTCCGACTCCGCCTTTGGGATAGTTAACTCCGCCATAATGCCTGTCAGAAAAGACCATCCCAGCGTTAATCATTGGTGTCATGTCTGATGGAACCACCGACCAGCAATAACATTCCATATCGATAAATTTCAATAATTGCGGGTCTTTGATGTAACGCCGCGCCACATCGCCGGCATTTTGGGGCAGATACTTAGCTAAACCGAGACACGCCAAAGGATGCTGGAAAAATACGCGCAGTAAATACCGAGGTTCTTCCAGTGACAGCAAATCCATGCTGTTGAGACATTTGAATACTTTTTGGCATTCGTCATAAAAGCGATGAATCCCTTGTTCTTCATGGGGAAAATGAGCAATAAGATTTTGCAAAAATTTTTCATAAACTCGGTCAACCTTCAGGTCTAAACCTTCGGGTAGATGATAGTGAATCTGCACCGGATCTGCGATCGCTTCTTGGCTGACATTTACACTTGATAATGCACGGGTGAGTAAGTTAGTAGTACCGTTCTGTCCCAGTCCAAAAATCATTGATGCGCCAACATCGAATCGATAGCCTTGGCGTTCAAAATAACCAGCACTACCACCTGGAATCAAATAACGTTCCAGTACGAGTACTTTCGCTCCCTTTGCCGCTAACTGGGTCGCTGTTACTAATCCGCCAATCCCAGACCCAATCACGATCGCATCATTTGTCATTTGTCATTTGTCCTTTGTCCTTTGTCCTTTGTCATTTGTACTGAGCGTATCGCTAAAGCTAAAGCTCCGCTAACGCGTAGCGTCTCGTAGAGAAGTAAGTATTTGTCCTTTGTCTAGAGTCAATCAATATTTAATTTAACTAATGACCAATGACTAATCAAAAAAAAGAGGGACGAGCCTGCTACTGCTGGCTAATCCCGTCTGCCGATCCTTAAAAGAGAGGAGAACACTTTATAAGAATATAGCCTTGATTGAGAATTAATGTCAACTACTAATGAAAAATTTTATCAATAAAATTGAGATTGTTAATTTTAAGCTGTTAGCCGGATGCAGGAAAGAGTATTATGGTGTTTCAGTTCTTATACAATAAAAAGGCGCCTATTTCTGGCTATGACGCTACAATTGCGCGTTTATGTTCCACCTCATCCCCTGATCAAGCACTGGCTAGCAGTTGCCCGTGATGCAGGCACGCCTTCAGTATTGTTCCGCAGTGCCATGACTGAGTTGGGAAGATGGCTGACTTATGAAGCTGCACGAGACTGGTTGCCGACTCAAGAAACAGCAGTACAGAGTCCCTTAGATACGTGTCCAGCAACGGTGATCGATCCGCAAGTGCCTATGGCAGTAGTGCCGATTCTGCGGGCTGGGCTAGGATTGCTAGAGGGAGCGCAGACTTTACTGCCTTTAGCATCGATTTACCACCTTGGTTTGGCGCGAGATGAAGAGACACTGCAACCTCATTGTTATCTGAACAAGTTACCAGAAAAATTTGACCCCCAAACACGAGTGTTAGTTACCGATCCAATGTTGGCAACCGGAGGGTCAATGATGGCGGCAATGGCAGAATTGACACAACGGGGTGCTGACCCAGCTTTGACGCGGATTGTTTGTGTGGTAGCGGCTCCACCAGCTTTACAAAAATTGAGTGAAGCTTATCCAGGTTTAATAATTTACACCGCTACTATTGACGAAAAACTGGACAGCAAGGGATATATTGTACCGGGATTAGGAGATGCAGGCGATCGCATCTTTGGGACTTAAGCTAGTATGCAGCTAGGGCAGGAAAATAGCATAAGTACTGTAAAAGTTGCAAGGTTTGTTGAAGGCGGTAAAGATATGAGTCAGCGAGATGGTTTTGGCAGTGGTTTTGTAGCAGGGGCGTTTGTTGGTGGCGTATTTGGCGGTGTTATCGGGGCGCTGATTGCTTCTCGACGCGATCCTCAATTGCTAATAGAAGAGGAGACAGAACTGACAGATAGCCAAATCGAAGCGAAGAAAATAGCAGCAAAGCGGCGTCAGATGAAAGCCTCAGAAAGCGAAAGCATCGGCATAGAAACGGCCAGGCGATCGCTAGAAGATAAAATTGCCCAGCTAAATGCCACAATTGATGAAGTGCGAAAGCAACTGGGAAATGTTAATAGCAGTTCACCCCAACCAACCAATGAACGCTCCCTCACTAAAGACTCCTGAAGTTTGTTCAGGCGTGGTGAAAGTGTCAAGTGTGGTAAACGTGAAATCCGCAAACACTTTTGACTTTGGACTAAATTAAAATTAAAAGATAAGACCGCGTTTGACACCTAGTAGGAAACAAAGCTATCCATGAGTTTACTGATTACGACACTAGTTACCTTTGTCACCTTTTATAGCTATTTGCTAATTATCCGGGTTTTGTTAACCTGGTTCCCGACAATCAACTGGTATAACCAGCCATTTGCCGCTTTAGCCCAGATAACCGATCCTTATCTGAATCTATTCCGCTCAATTATTCCCCCATTGGGTGGTATGGATTTTTCGCCAATTTTAGCTTTCTTAGCACTCAACTTAGCTGGAGAGTTTCTGAGAACCCTAACTCGTCTGCCATTCGCACAGGGATTTTGATTACTACCCTAATAAAAACTTTTGTAGAGACGCCAAGTATAAAAGCGTCTCTACAATTTTTATTGCGTCTAAATTATATAGTTGTATATTCTAACACCCCACACTCAACCCCCAACAGCAAGCGAAGTGGGATTCTGTTTTACCAAACATCATATTATTACTTACGCACTTGACCGCTAAATCCGGCAGCCTTGAACTGTTTTAGCTTCAACGGAGTCGGCTGATTCGCAGGTACAGAAATTCTCAATTCAAAATCGCTAATACCTGGTGGCACCTCGGTAATAGAGCCTAAGCGAGTGCGGTTTTGCATTACCGAGTCATTATTGGCATCATAAATGCGTCCAAAAATATCTGCGTCGTAGACTGTTTTATTAGTGCCATTTTCTGCTTTGCCAATGACAAGAAAACAATTGGCAGCAGCGCTACCACTACTGATAACAGCCCCTTGTGCTAGTTCTGGTGGACAATCTTTATAGGAGACATCAAATAGTTTAATCTGTGTCAGGGCCACAGCTGGGGGAATAATCACCCACGAAAGAAAGGTAATGAGACATGAAATAAAAACGACCGTGAGTGAACGCAACCGCATAAAAGACCCCGTGAGTTAATTTAGCAAACAATATTTAACTTACAACCTCAGCTTACCTGAATTTAACTACAGGGTGATTGGAGACTTGAATTTAACATTTGTAATAATTAGGGGAATAACCCCTCGATTGCTATGAACTTATGACTCCAGATGAGATTGAAGTAGCTATGTTCGCAGCCTTTAATGATTGTGATGCAGCAAGCTGTCCTCTCACTGACACGCAGAAACAGATATTACTGCAAGTGGTTGAGCAAATTCAGGGAAATTCTACCTCTGGGATGTCAAATATTGCTAATCCTTTGGACGAACTTACCCCAGACGAGTTAGAAGCATTTTTACAATTTGTTAAGGATGAAGAACAACGCAACCGCACTTGGAAAGTGCAATTACTCAACGACTGGTTGCTGGAAAATGACTCTGGAACGGTACAATTTATTCGCCAACGCTATGGTTTGCAGTGGCTGAATCGGGTTGAGTCATATCATTTTGACAAGTATTCTTATTTTGAGGATGCACTGAAGTTAAGAGTAGGCGATCGCATTGAAGTTTCCAATGCACTATGGGAATGGGTGCAAGAAGATGGACCTTGTAAGCGGGAATGGTTTCCCTGTATAGCGATCAAGGTTGAGGAAATTAGCGATGTCTACGACGGGCGTAGATGCAGCAATGATTCCTCTACTAATTGCGTCGTCCGCTTCTTCAATGGCGCTGAGTATGAAATTCAAGGAATGTATGAATGGAATCGCTACAACTGGCGCTGGCCTCAAAAGGAGTAAGGAGTGCTGAGTTTTTAATACTTGGGAATGCTGCGAATCAAATCATTACCTCCGTCCTTGGTGTTGCTCGTGAAAAACTGGAAAACCGATGGCACGAGATTCCTACGGAACGCTGCCGCGAACGCGGTGGTTTGCAAGGATACATTATGTCCAATAAGTTGCAAAAAAGTTCGATCGCATCATGGGTAACAGGGGATCTAAAACTTTTAATACCGACAAGAGGACTTTTCAAATATGCTCTAAGCTCGACTTTATCCGGCAAAAACCCTGGCTTTTTGGCAAATACTTTTTCCACGCCACAAATTATTGGTGAAGCCGAAAAAGCAAAACTACTGTCCTACAAAGGTTTCAGCGTCAGTGTGAGCGTTGCCAAAAAATGGATAAAGTCGAGCTAAGGAGACAGGAGGCAATAATGCTTGGTTAAGGCTAAAAACTTGATGCCTTTATTTAGCACCAATAAATCTAGAACAACCTTCTTCAGCCCCCTTTTTATAGCAACCGCAGAACTTTTTATTAGCGATCGCACTACAACTAGTATTGAGCAACACACTGCTAAGGCACAATCAACACTGGGCAAGGGGAAAGGTTAATCACGCGAGTGGTAACACTATCATCCGCTCCCTCTTCAGTCAAACCTAGCCCCCGACAGCCCATGATAATTAAATCTGCCCCGATTTCATCAGCAACATCACAGATCGTAAAAGCTGGTTTGCCTCGCCTTTCTAAGGTTTCAGATTGAATTCCTTGCCCAGAAAATAAAGATTGGGCATTTTCCAGTAGTTTCGCAACTACCTCTGGCGACACCATCGGATCGTCGGCACTAGGCGCGTCTTTTGGTGGTTCTTCTACCACAGACAGCAGTATCAAGCGACTGCCGTACTTTTTGACTACGTTGGTAACAACATCAGCAGCTTCCCGCGTTTCCCGGCTTTGATCGATAGGAAATAATACCGTCTTAAATATATCTGTCACTTGGGTACCCCTGACTCCGGTAAAATCTTGATGGTTCTACTTTCAAAACAATAACAAAAAGGCAATCAGGAGAGTTTGGTGTGTCCAAAAAAAGTTTAGCAAGTTTATCTTCGGCTGATATCTCTGGGAAACGTGCCTTAGTGCGGGTTGACTTTAATGTGCCTGTGGACGATCAAGGCAACATTACCGACGATACTCGCATTCGCGCCGCTCTACCAACCATCCAAGATTTGACGCAGAAGGGAGCTAAGGTCATTCTCGCCAGCCATTTTGGCCGTCCCAAGGGTGTGGATGACAAATTACGCCTAACTCCCGTTGCCAAGCGTCTGTCTGAGTTACTGGGACAAGAAGTCATTAAAACTGATGATTCCATTGGTGATGAAGTTGCAGCTAAAGTTGGCGCGTTGCAAAATGGCCAAGTGCTGTTACTTGAAAATGTCCGTTTTTACAAAGAAGAAGAGAAAAACGATCCAGAATTTGCGAAAAAATTGGCAGCTAATGCTGATTTTTATGTAAATGATGCTTTTGGTACTGCACACCGCGCCCACGCTTCTACTGAAGGCGTGACTAAATTCCTTAGCCCTTCTGTGGCTGGATATTTGGTTGAGAAGGAATTGCAATATCTGCAAAACGCCATTGAAAATCCCCAACGTCCTTTAGCGGCAATTATTGGCGGTTCCAAAGTTTCTAGCAAAATTGGCGTAATTGAAACACTGCTGGAGAAGTGCGACAAGCTAATCATTGGTGGTGGGATGATTTTCACCTTCTACAAAGCCCGTGGTTTGAATGTTGGTAAGTCATTGGTAGAAGAAGACAAGCTGGAACTAGCGAAATCTTTGGAAGCTAAAGCTAAAGAACGGGGCGTTGCTTTATTGCTTCCCACAGATGTGGTATTGGCAGATAATTTTGCTCCTGATGCCAATTCTCAAACCGTTAGCATTGAGAATATCCCCGATGGTTGGATGGGTTTGGATATTGGGCCCGACTCGGTGAAATTTTTCCAAGAAGCTCTTGCAGATACCAAAACGGTAATTTGGAACGGGCCGATGGGTGTGTTTGAGTTTGATAAGTTTGCAGCAGGTACGGAAGCGATCGCTCATACTCTCGCTGAAATCGGCAAAACTGGCACAACTACCATCATTGGCGGTGGTGACTCAGTAGCGGCTGTGGAAAAGGTTGGTTTAGCCGACCAAATGAGCCACATCTCCACCGGCGGCGGCGCTAGCTTGGAGTTACTTGAAGGCAAGGTGTTGCCTGGAATTGCAGCTTTAGATGATGCTTAATACAAACGTTACAGCAATTTTCAGGTAATTAAACCATCGTTAGGGGCGCACAGATGTGCGCCTCTACTGTAGATAGGAGAAAAAACTGTGGAAACCAAATGGCTGGAATGGGCACAAAATTTACAAGCGATCGCTCAAAATGGTCTAGCCTATGTTGAAGGCCCTTTTGATATAGAACGTTACAAACAATTACGAGCGATCGCCACAGAAATCATGGCGAGTTACTCAAATGTAGAACACACCTATGTCCTCGATTTATTTAGCCGTGAAGTCGGATATGCAACTCCCAAAGTTGATGTCCGGGCAGCTATTTTCCGTGACGATACTATATTGTTAGTCAAGGAACGGGTAGACGGCTGCTGGACTTTACCTGGTGGATGGGCTGATATTGGCGAGTCTGCCAGTGAGTCAGTTGTGAAAGAAGTATATGAAGAATCTGGATATCAAGCACGCGCTATCAAACTTCTAGCAGTCTATGACAGAAACAAACAGGGACATCCACCATTACCGTTTTATGTCTACAAGCTGTTTTTTCACTGTGAACTTATTGGTGGTTCTCCATCATCAAGTATTGAAACTGAAGAAGTAGGTTTTTTCCCTGAAGGTGCGTTACCAGAACTTTCTCTCGGACGTGTGACACCAGCACAAATAAATCGACTTTTTCAACATTATCGCCAACCAAATTTACCGACAGACTTTGATTAGCACTGTTTTATGACTTTCACGAGATAAAAGTTAGAAACCTTTGTTGTAATAAGTTTTTATAAATCTATGCGTAGGTTGGATTGAGGAACGAAACCCAACACCAATAATCTTTGATTTTGTTGGGTTTCACTGTTGTTCAAGAAAGTCGCTACAAATATTTTATTTTTTCAGAGTAAAAAAGAGCGTTAGTAGCCCCTTCAATATTTAATATATTTGACCAACTTTTTTAGGTAAGATGCTACTAAACAAATGTTCTATTTACACTAATTAACTATATAGTTTGCTCCCAAAATAAATGCATAGCAATGACTCAAATTACTCAACAACAACCAATCCAGCATCACCCAAGACTCGGAATTGAAGTCCTGCGCGGTTGCAATCTTAACTGCCTCACAGAAATAGAGTCGCGTGAATTAAAGGAATCACTTTGGAAACATGGCGTTGTAGTCGTCAGACAGCAACAGCTTACCGCACAACAATTAAAAGAATTTGCCAAGCAGACTTTTGGTGATTTTATGTTTGGCGGTCCTCCTAAAACATTAGATCCTGATATTAGTCCAGACTTACAAAGCCAAAATGTCTATATATTGGGCAATCCTAAAGGGCCGGTTGCCGATGCAGCCGGGAAGTATGCGTGGCAATGGCATCATGATAAAGATGGTCTCCCCCGTGCAGAGGGACTGGATATGAACGCACTATATATTGTGATGCTTTATGGGATACAAGTGCCGGAAGGTATAGATGGGCAACCTCACACTACCGAGTTCCTCGATATGGTAGAAGCGTACACTAATCTAGATCCTCAACAGCAGCAGCAGTTAGAGCAGATGTCGATGTATCACTCGCCACCAATGATGTCTAAAAAACCCAATGTAGATACTGATATACCGAAGAAACTGCATCCCATTGTATCCACTCACAAAGTCACTGGTAAAAAGGGATTATATTTAGGTTCGGACACTGCGATCGCAGTTGGTATGGAAGATCGACCAGAAGAAGCAAAACGTTTCTGGGAGGATTTGTTTGCGACTGTTCTAGACTGCACGCCAGTTTACTCCCATGTTTGGCAGCCAGGAGATATTCTTTTTTGGGACAACTCACAGGTGATGCACAGAGGTAGACCTTACGATCCAACGAAGCACCAGCGAATTGCGTTGCGTTTAGGTGTAGTAGAGACAGGTTGAAAGCCACTACTACAATATTTAAGTTAGTAATTAAAAGTTTGTAGTAAGCACTTTAGTGCTTAGAAAATTAAGGACTAAAGTGCTTACTACGAACTTGCTTACCTATCAATTTAAACTTGACAGACTACGAGGGCGTTGTCTCAGGAGTTGGTATTGGTGTAGGTTCAGGAGGTGTGGAGGTTTCAGTAGGCGTGGGAGTTGGTGTGGGCGTAGGTGTTGGCGTCGGCGTGGATGTTTCGGTGGGCGTGGGTGTTGGTGATGGGGGAACTGTGGGATTTTCTGCTGTAATAGTGAGTTGATAATCTACTGGTTTCGTTGCTGTGGAAACTACAACAAACTCATAAAATCCATTTTCTGGTAATTTAGTTGACAAACTACGCTTGGTAGAGTCTTCTAAAAATCGAATTTTGCCAGAGGGTGAATAGACTGATAACAAGACTTGGGAATTTGCTTCTAGCTTCAAGTCCAGAGATTGGTCTTTGGCAAGTCCAGCAATGAATACTTTACCACCACCAGATTGGAGAGTACCATTGACTGTTTTGCTAGTAGCCCCAGGATCAAAAACAAGTTTCTGGAAAGCGCTACCGTCGAGGATAGCACTGAGTCGATCGCTAACAAATCCGTACCAAACTTGTCCAATGGGCTGACCTTGAAAACTTTTACCCCGCTGTTCAGGAAATACACGTAAGAACGCACTATCTCCCAAATCATACAAAGAACGGCTACCAACGTTGATTTTGTTGACTTCTGCTTTCCAGCGATCGCGTTCAGCAGTTGTGTAAGTTCCCAGCTTTTGCCGTGCATTATTACTCAGTGGTGCAAGCTTTTCTAGTAATTCCGAAGCTGTTTTATCCCACTCTGCGCGCAAACTCTCATCTTCAGGGCCATTGCTGAGAGTGCGTCCTCGTAAACTGGGATTTGTATCCCAAAAAACTTGATTCACCAAGTTCACGTAGAAGTTAGAGTCAATACCCAACTGTTGACGGCGATCGCTTAATTTTTCTTTGCGTTCTCGTTCTGCTGGCGAATATTGCGCTAAAGGATCGGTTGGTTGTTCGCCAGTTGGAATGGGACTGGCTGTAGGATTAGGTTCGACTTGCCCGATATCTCGTCTGCCATTCAATCCCCACCAAATTAATCCCACACTACCAGCGACTAGCGCCGCCACAAGAAAGGTTTTTGTTGGTGTCCACCAGGAAGAAGAGGGGGAAGATGAGGGATATGAGGGATATGGAGGGGTTGAGGAAGGAGGAGGAGGTGGGGAGACGGCGACGGTGGCGGATGTGGGTTGTGGTGGAGTGGGATATTGAATTGGCGGATAGTTCGCTGGCGGTGAGTTGAGGGCTTGGAGTACTTGACGGGCTGATTGATAGCGATCGCTTGGTCTGGCAGATAGCATTTTATCTAATACCTGTGCCAAATCTTGACTCAGATTAACTTCCCGTCGCCATTGCCAACTGAGAGTATAGGTATCAATTAGTTCTTGGGGTTGTTTCCCTGTCAGTAAAACCAACATTGTTGCTGCTAAAGCATACAAGTCGCTGTGGGGGGATACTAACCCAGTTTGCATTTGTTCTGGGGGCGCAAATCCGATTTTACCTAATAAGGTTGGTGCTGGCGGAGGTGCAGCCATACCGGGTTGGTAATATTCGGAAGCCACAGTTGCTACTACTTGTTTGACACCGCCAAAATCAATTAAAACTGGCAGTTTGTCAACAGTCCGAAGCATTAAATTATCTGGAGAAATATCTCGATGAATTACTCCTAGTGAGTGAATGTATTCCAACACCGGCAAAATTTGCTGGAACAATTGGCGTATTTCTACTTCTGTAAAGCGCAAACCCTTTTGTATCCGGGCATTTAACAAAGAATTGTAAGTTTCCCCTTCTACATAATCTTGCACCAAAAACAGATATTCTTTGCCCCCTAAATTCAGCCGCAGCAGTTCCCGGAAGCGGGGAATTTGGGGATGTTGCAGTTTATAAAGAACACTTGCTTCTCTCTCAAAGAGTTCTTCAGCTTTTTGGACAACGTAAGCGGTTTGAACTTGAGGGGAAAATTCTTTTAAAACACAAAGTTCGCGGAAACGATTGACATCTTCAGCTAAATAAGTGCGTCCGAAGCCACCTTGGCCAATTTGACGCACAATTACATAGCGATCGCCTAAAGTCAGTCCCGGTTGGATACTATAACTCATGGGCCTATCCAACAAATTTTCGCCACACTGGAGACAAAAGCGACTACCTGGGGAATTTTCATGTCCTTTAGAACAATATATTTTTGTCATTTGTCACTTGTCATTTGTCATTTGTTATTAAGTTACTCTTCCCCAGTCGCCTTATTTGCCAGATTGTACTTTACTGACTCGATCGGCTGCGATCGCATACCAAATTTGACCAAAAGTCTGTTGATTGAGTTTCCTACGCTGCTGATCGGGAAACAACCGATCGAATTTTTCATTGGTGTCTTTGGTCAACTGATCGATTGTATAGTTCCCAAACTGTCCCGATCGCGCTTGTTGTCTCCATGTATCGTAATCTTTTTGACTATAGTTCCCTAATTTACGACGAACTGCTGTACTTAGGTTAGCCTGTTCTAGTTTATCCAATAAATTATCAGCTATATCAGACCATTCATCTCGTAAACCAGCATCTTCAGGTTTAGATGTCAGGCTACGTCCTTTTAATTCTGGCTTTTTTGTATAAAATAAATCATCTACTGTGCGAATAAAAAATCCTTCAGTAATTTCTAACTCTTGACGACGACTGATAATTTTCTGGAGATCGCTATTTTTTCCTTTGTCGCCGGCTGGTTTTCCAGTTGGAAAGTGTGGGATTTGCGGTAATGAAGGTAATGAAATTGATGGGATGGTGATTGAAGTTACGGCCCGAATAGCTGCATTTCCCGCCGCTAAAGTTAAGCCAACTAAAGCCGTTCCCCCTAAACTCATCATAAAAGGGCGAATCCAAACAGGGAAAGTTCTCGGTTTAGCAATCGCTTGCGTTTGCCTCTGGAATCTACTCATAACCGCACTGGCGCGTTGTCTTCCCGGAGCAACGACCATTGTCTTGATCTTGGTGGTAATATAATTGCCTGGAGATTTAGTTGCAGTTGGCGATGGTAAATCTCTGAGGATTTGCTCGGCTCGTTGGTAGCGATCGCTCGGTCTATAAGCCAGCATCTTTTTTAACACTGCTTCTAGTTTGGGACTAACTTGGATTTCCTTGCCCCATCCCCAAATTCCCTGATAGCTATCGTATAATTTCTGCGGTTCTTTACCTGTGATTAACACTAATGTTGTCACCGCTAAAGAGTATAAATCACTACTAAAAAATGCTTTGCCCTGCCGTAGCTGTTCTTCTGGAGCGTAGCCCTTTTTACCCAGCAGAGTGTTATTTCCAACCAACTTGGTACGCCAAAAACCCTGAGAAGCTGGCAATTGCTTAACGCCACCAAAATCAATCAGCACTGGCAAATTATCAGAACGCCGCCATATCAGATTATCGGGAGAGATATCACGATGAATTACATCTCGTGAGTGGATGTAGGATAACACAGGTAAAATCTGTTGCAGGAGGGTAATTACTTCCTCTTCACTAAAGGTTTTGCCTTGACTTTCACGCTGTTCTAATAACTGGTAGTAATTGTCACCATCCACATAATCTTGCACTAAAAAGAAAAAATCTTTACTGCCTATCTTCACTTGTAGCGAGGCGTGAAAACGTGGAATCTGTGGATGCTGGAGTTTTTTCAGGACATTCGCTTCTCTCTCAAATAACTCTTTAGCTTTTTGTAAATCTTGATTTTCTTGTACTTGGGGTGCAAATTCCTTCAGCACACAGGTTTGATGTGATTTATTGATATCTTCCGCCAAATAGGTGCGTCCAAAGCCGCCCTGTCCTAAATGACGGATAATTTGATAGCGATTATCCACAACCTGTCCCACAGCAAGAGGTAATGGTTCACCACAATGGGTGCAAAAGCGGTTACTACCATTATTTGTGTGTTGTTTACTGCAATAGAGCTGCATGGTGCTGAAGGATAAATTAAGGTTTTATTGAATGACTACAACGCGCATACCCTCATTTTCGGATATTCTACGAATTACGTTAGCGCAGCGTTAGGGACGCAGGAGCGTCATTACGAATTACGAATTATTTTAAACGGTGTTGGTTCTACTTCAGGATAAATAAGCAAGCGTCATGAACGGCAAATCAAGACAGCAGCAAGTAATTAAAGCATTTGAAGATTTTTTATCTACCCCTCTAGAAACCATACTGCAAAGGCATCTCAACACTCAAACTTCGGCAGCTTTGAGTTTATTTCACGATGTGGCGGCGAATGTACCAGCCTACAAGGCGTTTTTAGCAGAAAGGGAAATTAATCCCGCGACTATTCAAACCTTAGAGGAGTTTCAAAAACTACCAGCGATCGCTAAACAAAATTATATACTGCGTTATCCCTTACCTGACTTGTGCCGTAACGGACAACTCCAAGAGTGCGACATGATAGCTGCTTCATCAGGTTCTAGTGGGAAACCGACATTTTGGCCTCGTTTTTTCACAGATGAACTCCAAATCGCCACACGCTTTGAACAGATTTTTCACGATAGTTTCTATACAGATACTAGACGTACCCTAGCAGTGATTTGTTTCTCTTTAGGCACTTGGGTAGGTGGGATGTTTACCACTAATTGCTGTCGTTATCTTGCTAGCAAAGGTTATCTCATCACTGTAATTACTCCTGGTAACAACAAAGAAGAAATCTTGCGAGTTGTGCAGGAACTAGGCTCAGGTTTTGAGCAAGTGGTGTTATTGGGATACCCGCCATTTTTAAAAGATGTAATTGATACTGGTATCGCTCGTGGTGTGGAGTGGCAGCAATATCAGATTAAATTAGTGATGGCGGGAGAAGTATTTAGCGAAGAATGGCGGAGTTTAGTTGCCCAAAGAGTTGGTTCGCGAAATCCTTGTTATGATTTTGCATCACTTTACGGCACTGCTGATGCAGGAGTTTTAGGTAATGAAACACCGTTAAGTATCTGCATTCGCCGTTTTTTGGCACAAAATCCCGATGCAGCTAGAGCTTTATTTGGGGAATCGCGTTTACCCACATTAGTACAATACGATCCTTGCAATCGCTTTTTTGAAGTTCAAGATGGCGGATTGCTGTTTTCGGGAGATAACGGTATTCCCTTAGTGCGTTATGACATCTTGGATACTGGCGGGATAATTAGTTATGATGCCATGCTGCAATTTTTAGCTGAATGGGGATTTAACCCGCTTGAAAATCTCTGTTCTGACACTCAAGAATCAGCTAGAGGTATTCATCAGCTACCTTTTGTTTATGTCTTTGGTCGTTCTAATTTTACAGTTTCTTACTTTGGTGCGAATATCTATCCCGAAAATGTAACGGTGGGATTAGAACAACCAGGAATTCAAGAATGGGTGACGGGTAAGTTTGTGTTGCAGGTGAAGGAAGATACTGACAAGAATCGATTTTTATCTGTGGTTGTAGAATTAGCGGTAGGGGTAGAGGGTAGTGAAGATCAAAGACTTGCGATCGCATCTTCTATTCTTTCACAACTGTTACGCCTCAATAGCGAGTTTGCTAATTATGTTCCCGCAGAATATCAAACACCACAAGTTGCATTAGCGCCAATGGGTGATTTTGAATATTTCCCGATTGGGGTAAAACATCGTTATACCCGTCAATAAGACAATATAGAATTAATTTTTGTTAGAGGCGACACGTGGTAGAGTTACACAGATTTCCTGCTACCAATGGGATATATATTTTTTCCTAAAAAAATATATATCTCATTGTAAGCGGTATTTGAGATAGCTAGATAATTACTACTTGCAAGTTCCTTAACAGGGTGAATATTGAAATAAAAATTGTTTTCTCACAAGGGTGACTAAAAGTATGCCGAAAAAGTTAATTTTTGATGAGTTATTTGTGCCATAAAACAGCACTAGCTACAAATTGACAACTGAAAGTTACTGAAAAAATCGATTTAGATAGGTAGGAAGGTTATGGCAAATATCAATGGCACTAACGGCAATGATACCCTCTATGGGACAACGAGTAATGACCTGATTAATGGTTTAGTAGGTGACGATAAACTATACGGTAACAGAAGCTACGACATCCTCAACGGTGATGCTGGTGACGATTACTTGAATGTTGACTATTCATCAGGCAATACTACCCTCAACGGTGGCACTGGTGATGATACCTTAAATGCTGAAGATTCATCAGGCAATAACTTGCTCTTTGGAGGCGATGGCAATGATACTCTCTTGACCTCTAACTTAAATGCCACATCTCCCTATCGTAGTAACACCCTTAACGGTGGCAATGGGAATGACACTTTTTTTTATAGTGACAATATTAACAATAACTTTACAACTGGTGGCAGCGGCAAGGATAAATTTGTTTACACTATCAACGTCGGAAGTGCTTCTGGTACCATCACCGATTTCAATGGTCTTGGTAAAGGCTCAAACCCATCAGTGGCGGTGATTGCCGAAGCAGATACCTTGCAATTTACAGGATCTGAGCAATTGACTGCCAAAAATTTGCAATTAACTCAAAATGGTAACGATTTAGAAATCACCTTTGAAGGAGTGCCTTCTTCCAAAGTGGTCTTGCAAAACTTTGCCCTGGAAAACCTAGACAATTTAGCCCAGGTCGGCAATATCCTGTTTAATGGGCAAACTACCATCAAGGACAGCTTTGATGTCTTCAATTCTAACTCCACTAAAAGCACTATCTTTAACAAGAATACAGTCACTTTCCTTAACGACCTCTCCAACAATGTCAACGGCTTTGACAACTCAGATGATGTCATCAATGGTCAAGGAGGCGATGATATTATTGATGGCAAAAGTGGCAACGACCTTTTGAGAGGTGGCGCAGGCAATGATACTCTCATTGGGGGTGATGGCAATGATACTCTCATTGGAGGCGCCGGCAATGACACTCTTGACACTGGTGCGGGAAATAATATCCTAAACGGTGGCGCTGGTGATGATTTCTTAAATGTTAAGGATTTGATAGGCGATTATAGTTTCGGTTTCGATGCTAGCGATCCAAAAGCCAATAACTTGCTCTTTGGAGGTGATGGCAATGATACTCTCTTCGCCTATGACATCTATGGTAATAACACCCTCAACGGTGGCAATGGAAATGACACATTTTATAGTGGTGCGTATAACATCATTTATAGTGGTGCTGATTCGCTCAATAAAATTTTAACTGGCGGCAGCGGCAAGGATAAATTTGTTTTTCAGCGGGATGTCTTTGATAGTGGTACTATTACCATCACGGATTTCGATGGCATTGGTAAAGGCTCAAACCCATCAGCAGCGGTGATTGCCCAAGCGGATAGCTTGCAATTTAGAAGAACTGATTTTGATGACACATTAATTGTGAGAAATCTGCAATTAACTCAAAATGGTAACAACACTGAAATCACTTTTGAAAATGCGCTTGCTTTCAAAGTGGTCTTGCAGAACTTTGCCCTAGAAAACCTAGACAATTTAGCCCAGGTCAGCAATATCGTGTTTGATGGGCAAACTAGCACCACAGATAGCTTTGATGTCTTCGATACCAACTCCACCCAAAGCACCATCTTCAACAAAAACACAGTCACCTTCCTTAACGACCTCTCCAACAATATCAACGGCTTTGATAATTCGGATGATGTAATCAATGGCCAAGCAGGTGATGACATTATTGACGGGAAAAGTGGCAACGACCTTTTGAGAGGTGGCGCAGGCAATGATACTCTCATTGGTGGTTTTGGTGACGATGTTCTATCGGATAATTCCGATTTAACAGGCTATAATCTGCTCTCTGGGGGCGATGGGAATGATTCTCTTGATACCTCTCCCACCCTCTTTGGACTCGGCCCTAACGGATACGACTTCTATGGCTATGTGTCTGGCAACAACACTCTCAACGGTGGGGCTGGTGACGATACCTTGAGTGCTGGCCTTTCAACAGGCGATAATCTGCTCTCTGGGGGGGATGGCAATGATTCTCTTGATGCTAGAGGCTTCTATGACTTTGAATTCGGAGTCTTTGGCACTTCTGGGAATAACACGCTCGATGGTGGCGCTGGTAACGATACCTTAAATGTTAACTATGCATCAGGTAATAACCTACTAAAGGGGGACGATGGGAATGATTATCTCTCTGCCTCAAGGAAGGACTACATCCAAGGCTATGCTCCCTCTGGGAATAACACGCTCGATGGTGGCGCTGGTAACGATACCTTAAATGTTGACTCTGCAATAAGCGATAACCTCCTCTCTGGGGGCGATGGCAATGATTCCTTCTATGTAAGCAGCGGTAATAGTGGCTCCTCTAACTTCGTGACTCAAACGGTAGATGGGGGGATAGGTGACGATTTTTTGTCTGCCAATTACGGTGGTTCTGGAGGAATCACAACGACATTCAATGCCACTACTAACATTGGCTCAATTACAGCAGGCACGAATCGGGTTAGTTACAAAAATATCGAACGATTGAGTATCTCAGGTACAAGCTCCAATGACAACATTGTGGGGAACGATGGCAACGATACGCTCTCTGGGGGGGATGGTGGCAATGATACGATCAATGGGGGGATAGGTTACGATTTGTTGACCGTGCGTTTCGGCGATCCTGGTGGAGGAATCACAACGACATTCAATGCTACTACTAACATTGGCTCAATTACAGCAGGCACGAATCGGGTTAGTTACAAGAATATCGAACGATTGAGTATCTCAGGTACATATTTAGATGACAATATTGTGGGGAACGATGGCAACGATACGCTCTCTGGGGGCGATAGTGGCAATGATACAATCGATGGGGGGATAGGTGAAGATTTATTGACCGTGCGTTTCGGCAATCCTACTAGAGGAATCACTTCAACTTTCAATGCCACTACTAACATTGGCTCGATTACGGCAGGCACAGATCGGGTTAGTTACAAGAATATCGAACAATTAAATATCTCAGGTACATCCTTAAATGACAATATTGTGGGGAGCAATGGCAACGATACGCTCTCTGGGGGCGATGAAATCTATAGCAATTATGGTGGCAATGACACTCTCAACGGCGGTGCGGGTAACGATTACTTAAGCGCTAAGTTTTCAGATGGTAATAACCTGGTGGATGGTGGTGATGGCAATGATACTCTTTTTGCCTATGGCGACTACAATGACTACCAAGGTAATTTCTCTCTCTTTGCTATTTCTGGGAATAACACCCTCAATGGTGGCGCTGGCGATGATAACTTAGTTACTAACTATTCATCAGGTAATAACCTACTGAATGGGGACAATGGCAATGATACTCTCACCGTTTCTGGTTCAGTCTCCTTATACTCCTTATATGAAGTTTATACTGTCTCTGGCAGTAACACGCTCAACGGTGGTGCTGGTAACGATCGCTTGATTGTTAATTATTCATCAGGTGCTAATCTCCTCTCTGGTGGTGATGGTAATGATACTCTTACAGCCTCTGGTGCCTCTGGTAATAACGCACTCATTGGTGGTAATGGCAACGACTATCTGACAGGTGGCAATGGCAATGATAGCCTAATTGGAGGAGTTGGTATTGATACCTTTGCTTTCAATAGCTACAATGAAGGTGTTGACAGTATTTATAACTTTAATGCCACTAATGAAATCATTCAGGTATCGGCTGCTAGTTTTGGTGGCGGGTTATTAATAGGTTCACTTCAGAAAAGTCAGTTTACCATCGGAACATCTGCAACGACGATCGCTCAACGATTTATCTACAACAGTGCGACAGGTGGACTATTCTTTGACCAAGATGGCAGTGCGTCTGGGTTTACTCAGGTAAAATTTGCCCAACTATCAGCTGGATTGTCACTAACCGAAAACAATTTTGTGGTTATTGAATCATGATTAGCAGTCTCACCATTATTCTAAGTATGAGTTGTGAGGTGCTATTCTAAGCACTTCGCCTTTGATTGCTCAATACAAGTTATTTTGCTCTGCGATCGCCATTTTGTTGAGTCATCAGATGTTTCACTATCGCCTTCTAGCCATTTAAAGACGAACTGCCGCGATCGCGTCTGCTAACTTTTACCTACCATACTTTCACTAATCTCAGGCGATCGCTTTTAATTGGCGATCGCAATTATAATGATGTTTGTCTACTGTTTTATTCCTCAATCAACTCAAAATTCACCCGTTCGTAAATATCACGCAAGGTAATTTTAAAATCGATAGAATTTAAGACTAAAACTGCATCTTCACCTTCATATTCCTTAAAAATCCATTGACCTTCTGCTTGCTTGGCAAATTGTTCCACAGCAAAACTATACTGGTCAATCATGATATATTCTTGAAAACCAGGAATTGAACGATAATATTTAAACTTATCTGTTTTGTCATAATTTTTAGTTGAATTTGATAAGACTTCAACAATTAACAAGGGATTAGTAATAATTGTTGTACCTGTTCCCTCGTAAATAGGCTTACCTTTGATGACCATAACATCAGGATAAGTATTAATGCGATAACGAGGTATTGATAATTTAACATCGCCTATATATATGTTATAATTTTGTTCTTGTACTGTCAGGGGAAATTTTTTGTAAAAATTACCTGCAATGTTGTTGTGGTTAGTTGTTCCTCCTGTCATGGGTATAATTTCTCCGTCTCTGTATTCATTTTTATATTCAGCTTTCTCTTCTAATTCCAAATATTCTTCTGGGGTGTAGTAGCGCTTTTCTGTTTGTAAAACCATATTAATTAACTCATAAAATGAGGGAATAGGTATGTTATCAATAGCGTAACGTACCTTCAAGATAGCCAAAATAAATATTTTTGTTATCAAAAGACGGTTGCAGACAATGTAACAATAGCGATCGCAAGTCAATACTTTTAGTCATACCCACCAGTGAACGCCCCTACCAATATCTCTGCACAAACTCAGAATCGCAAAGCCGATCACATTCGCATCTGCTTAGAAGAAGACGTTCAGTGCGATCAAATCACCAATGGACTGGAACGTTATCGTTTCACCCATTCTTGCTTACCCGAACTCAACCACAATGATATTGATATCAGTACAACTTTCCTGGGGAAACACCTTGACGCACCCTTGTTAATTTCTTCCATGACTGGCGGAACAGAACAAGCCGCAATCATTAACCAACGTTTGGCCCAAGCCGCACAACACTACAAAATTGCAATGGGTGTCGGTTCCCAGAGGGTAGCGGTGGAAAAACCCCAGGTGGCTGATACTTTTGCTATCCGCAAGTATGCGCCCGATGTTCTACTATTTGCGAACTTGGGGGCTGTGCAACTTAACTATAAGTACGGCTTAGATGAATGTCTACGGGTAGTTGATATCTTAGAGGCTGATGCCCTGATTTTACACATTAACCCTCTACAAGAGTGCATTCAACCCAAAGGTGATACTAATTTCCGTGGCTTGCTTGACAAGATATCTGATTTGTGCAGTAAGATGCCAGTGCCAGTAATTGCAAAGGAAGTTGGTAACGGAATTTCAGCAGCGATCGCCCAAAAACTTTTCGCTTCTGGAGTAGCAGCAATTGATGTCGCTGGTGCGGGGGGTACTTCTTGGGCAAAAGTAGAAAGCGAACGGGCAGAAAGTCCCTTGCTACGTCGCTTAGGGAGGACTTTTGCAGATTGGGGTTTACCGACGGCAGAGTGTATTACAACTATTAGAGCGATCGCTCCAAATGTACCCTTAATTGCTTCAGGAGGTTTACGTCATGGATTGGATGTTGCAGCCGCGATCGCCTTGGGAGCAGATATAGCTGGTTTAGCAATGCCTTTTTTGCAAGCAGCAGCAACATCAGAGACAGCAGTTGCGGAACTGGCTGAAGTATTAATCGCTGAAATCACCACAGTCTTATTTTGTACTGGCAATGCTACCTTGTATCAGTTAAAGCACTCTGGTAGTTTACAGGGCATAGAATAGGTAAATAGATCATTTGTAAATGCTCAATCTCCCTCAAGAGTGCTGAGTGGGGAATCTCACTTTTTTACTCAGAACTGGCTCAATGCCCCGCTACCGCTAACGGAAATGTTTTGCCCCATACCCAATAACTAATAACTAAATAACTAATGCGTAATTTTATCAAACAAACTTTTGCTAGTTTAGTTGGCACTTTACTAGGACTAATTATTTTCGGTGGTTTGGGAACCACTGGACTGTTCTTGCTGATATTGGCTGCTAGCTCGTCTAAAGATACTGGGCCAAATGTGAAAGATAAGTCAGTGTTGGTTTTTGACTTGTCAATGAAAATTACTGATAGCGAACCTAGTTCCGGGGAACTGTTTCAAAACACAATATCAGGTGTCGATGAAGATAGAATGGCACTCCGCAAAGTTGTGGAAACTTTGGAAAAGGCGCGACGCGATCCGCGCATTGTCGGGATCTATGTGGATGCAACAAATGCCAGCCAAGCTGGTAACGTCGGCTATGCCTCTCTAAAAGAAATTCGGAAAGCGCTGGAAGAGTTTCGCGCTGCGGGGAAAAAGATTGTTGCATACGGCAGTGATTGGAGTGAAAAGGAATATTACGTTAGTTCAGTGGCAGATTCCATTGTCCTTAATCCTCTGGGGATGATGGAAGTTAACGGTTTGAGTTCACAACCAATGTTTTTAGCGGGAGCATTACAGAAGTATGGCATTGGGGTTCAAGTCGTGCGAGTAGGAAAATTTAAAGGGGCTGTTGAACCGTTTATTCTTAACAAGTTGAGTCCAGAAAACCGCGAACAAACTCAGAAATTGTTGGATGATGTTTGGGGAGAGTGGCGCACTGCTGTCGGCGCAAGTCGCAAAATTGAACCTGATAAATTGCAAGCGATCGCAGATAATCAGTCTTTACTAGAAGCCACACAAGCCAAAACTAGCGGTTTAGTCGATCGAGTACAATACCCCGATGAAGTTGTCGCTGACCTCAAAAAGTTGACAAATAGCGATAAAGAAGACAAAACATTCCGACAAATTAGCCTGAATAGCTACGCACAAGTTTCTGGTAAATCTTTAGGTGTAGAACGTAACTCCAAAAATCAAATTGCCATTGTTTATGCTGAGGGCGAAATTGTCGATGGTAAAGGAGAAGATGGGCAAGTAGGAGGCGATCGCTTTGCGAAAATCTTCAACAGACTGCGACAAGATAAGGATGTGAAAGCAGTTGTATTACGGATTAATAGTCCTGGTGGAAGCGCTACCGCAGCTGAAGTCATGCAGCGAGAAGTGAAATTAACTCGTGAGGTAAAACCAGTTGTAGTATCAATGGGTGATGTCGCCGCCTCTGGTGGTTATTGGATTGCTAGCGACTCTAATCGCATTTTTGCAGAACCAAATACCATTACAGGTTCCATAGGAGTGTTTGGGATGCTATTCAATGGGGAAAAGCTGGCTAATAATAATGGTATTACTTGGGATTCAGTGAAAACTGCACGCTATGCTGATAGTCAAACAGTTTCCCGTCCGAAATCGCCTCAAGAGTTAGAAATTTATCAGCGCAGTGTTAACCGTATTTATAATATGTTTCTGAATAAAGTTTCTCAAGGTCGCAAACTCCCAGAACAAAAAGTAGCAGAAATTGCCCAAGGAAGGGTTTGGTCGGGTGAGGCGGCCAAAGAAATTGGTTTGGTGGATGAAATTGGTGGTTTAGATAGTGCGATCGCATATACTGCCAAGCAGGCGAAACTAGGAGAAGACTGGGAAGTGCAAGAATATCCTCGCACTAGCACCTTCGGAGAACGCTTTTTTGGTCGGGCAACAGAAGAGGCACGGACTGCTTTAGGGATTGAAGCGGCGCAACTTAAATCAGCCAATCCTCTCACTACGGAATTCCAAAAATTGCAACAGGAAGTAGAGATTTTGCAAAAGATGAACGATCCGCAAGGGGTTTATGCCCGCTTGCCTTTCAACTTGAAGATTGAGTAATTTTTTGTAGGGGCAATTCATGAATTGCCCCTACATTGTACTTGATACGATTAATTTTTCTCTAGAGACAATGTTATAACCAGTGCTTTGGATACGTCCTTTCTGCTGCCAAATTATTAAAGATCACAGCGCATAGCACTAGAATCATCGATCCCTCAAAGGCAGGTGTTAGCAGAAATTGCCAGTCCGGTTTCGTCATCATAACGACTAATGCAACAGCACCCGAAGGTGGGTGTACAGTTCCGGTAAACTGCATAATTGCGATCGCACTAGAAACAGCCATTCCCATTGCCAAGGGAGAGGAACCGAAAAAATGCAGAATTATCAGACTCACTATAGCAGCTAAAAGATTACCCCCAATGACATTACGAGGTTGAGCCAAAGGACTATCAGGGACACCAAATATCAAGACACTTGTAGCACCAAAAGGAGCCATCAGCAAGGGAGAATTAGTTTTGACAGCAAGGTAGGACGTTGCTGTGATGGCTAAAAAACTACCGATCCAACTCCAAAAAACATGCCGATGATGAGGTTTTTCTATTGGACAGGTTAGCGGACACAAGCGCCATCTACCAAAGGTTTTAAACCAATAATTTTGCCACTTCAACCGAACTTTTTTACTATCGATCATGAATCAACCACTCGATACTCATGACTCCTTGAATTGACTGAGCAAGGCTTTGCTTAAGTTACAATAACATGATATTTGCAAAAAAAGTCTCTAAAAAGTATCTAAATACACAGATTTTTTTGTTTTATTGAAGTTCTACCTAAATAGGCTAATTTGAACAGCGAGGCGGATGAGTTGGCCTTGCCAAGGTCGTAATCAGGAGAACGCTTTTTTGGGCGGGCAACACAAGAAGCGCGGACTACTTTCGGTGAGGGGACGCAACTCAAACAATCCAATCCCCTCGCCGCTGAATTTTAGAAATTACAACAGGAAGTAGAGATTCTGCAAAAGATGAAAAACTCCACCCACAAGGGGATAGAGTTTTTGGGCATGGGGCATGGAGTTTCCCGCCGCTTTCAATGAACGATCCACAGGGGGTCTACGCCCGCTTGCCTTTCAACTTGAAGATTGAGTAGATATTTTTTTGAGCATCAGTGGGCAACAACTCACCGAATACTACGTCAAACTAGTTTTGAGGATTTGTAGGAAGGATTTTAATCCTTGTTTTCTCAAGACTAAAGTCCTACCCACCCATCAATATTAAGACAGACTACTACAGCGATACACATAAGTTAGCCTCTTAAGCCATAAACCAGCTGACATTTGCTGCTTGGATGTGTAAAAGTAGTTAAGAGTCAACTAAAGTTTCTAACCTTTGACAGAATTTTAGATTTGGAATTTTGCTGAAGCAGCCCGATTAAACAATGGCTCAAGTATGGAAAAATCTAAAATTTTTTATCTAAACCAAGTGTAGTTACACACTTTCCCAATTTAAAGTCTAAAATACAAAATTGAGTAAAACATCCATCTATGGCTAGAAAAACACAACGTCTTCTGCTGCTAATTGTTTCCTGTAGTATAACTGGTGTAATTTTAGGAGGTACTGCTGGTTGGGCAGAAAGTAGTCTCTGCTTGGAAGACAGTAAAGTTACAAGTGAGTGCCTAACCCAAGATCCATTCCAAAAAACTATCCAAGGAATGAGTACTGGATTGTTAGCTGGGGCTGGGGCCGCTTTTGGTGCAGTCTGGCAGTTACGGAATGAGGATTGAGCATGAATTACCACTAACCCGAAGTTTAGGGTTAGATTAGTTTTTTGTACTAATTAGCCAGTGTCTCCACTTTGAATTTCGCCCAGCATAAAGTCATGTGGGTCAATTATGCTGATTTATGTGGCTTTGGAAGAATACCGATCTATTAATGCACAAGCAAATTTCTGGTGTTGTTCAGCTAGATGTTGAGGGTAGATGAACTGAGCATTGCCCATGAAGCGGTACACCCAGCGACAAAACTCCTCCAGCGATCGCTCAGGAAGTTTAACAATATAATCTACGTAAGTAGGTTTGCTATGTGTCTTATTCATAAGTCTGGGTTAATAACCTGGATTCGTGAACGAAATAATCAGCTGTTTGGTCACTTGCGTTGTTTTATTGACAAATCAACGCAGTCATAGCGCGATCGTAATTAATCAATCACTAACTTCCAACTTCCACCAACTAGCTGGTGAAGTTGTAAGTTTAAGTCGGAAGTTACTGCAACGCGCAACGCTACCACCGTTTGTAGAAAAGATGCAAGAGCGCGGCAACCATCATTGAGAAAAGTTCGCCTTATAAAAACCGGGGTTAATCGCTGCAACACCACCTCTATCTGGAAGTTGACCTGCTCTTGGATGCGCCACATGATGAAATCAAGCCGCTGTAACTTTATTTTAAGAACGGAGATTTATGGTGTTCCTCTGGGCTTAAAGGCAATTTCCAAAAGTTTGGTAGCCGCTTCTAACTTTGATTTATCAACTACATAATCTTCTGAGGTAATAACTTTTTCTACATACTTAGCTGCTTCTGCCGCTGCTTTCCATAGCGATGTCACAGCCTCGGTCTGATAGTCCTTCTCATTTGTGTTTGGCATTACAAACTGCTCATCAATTTACACTTCACTGTAGCGTTAATTTTCTTACATAGCATCTGTAACTACATCCTTTTACTACTGAAAAATTTTCAGTAAAAATACTTATTTTTTGAATCGTCTGTAGTGTTAACTTACAAACAGAGGGTCAATCCTTCCCCCGCATCTACCACACTGCTTAAGCAGTAGGTTCTGGTCGAGATGTAGGTGTCAATAAAAAAGGTAAATAATATGCCACAACGCAAAACAAGCGCTGAAGTGGCTAAAACAGCCTCAAAAATACTTCGTGATGGCAGGACTAGCAAAGATAGCAAGTCCGTCGCGGGTTCCGCTCTCTCACAGCGGGCACCTAAACCTAAGAAGAAGAAGTAAGCTGTCTTAGCTCTGGGGATCTGACCTCTACTGAGGTTAGCTCCCCTATTTTATGCCAAAAATTGCCTATCACTCAATTGGTAATGACCTTAGCAGACGGTTGCCCAATCGCAGTAGACTTACAGACTGAATCGATATCTGGGTTGGGATACAAAGAAGTAAGCATCTGGGCGCATTTGCATTCTTGATAACTTATAGAGAATAATCACAAAGAAAGCAGCTTTGGCATCTTCGTGCGAGAGAATAAATATAAAATATGGCGATCGCAATCGATTTTGGTACTAGCAACACAGTGATTGCTCGTTGGAACCCTGTAACCCAACAGCCAGAAACCCTGACTCTACCAGGCTTATCAATTAAACAAAGTCTCAATCCGCCACTGATTCCCAGCTTGGTTTATGTGGAAGACGCAAGTCAAAATCAAGTCTTAGTCGGGCAACAAGTACGCGATCGCGGTCTTGACCTCAAAGGCGAAACGCGATTTTTCCGCAGCTTCAAACGCGGTATTGGTGCAGATATTCAAGGTTTTTTACCCGAACTAGATGGGCAAATTGTCACCTTTGAACAAGTAGGGCAATGGTTCCTCACCAAAGTAATTGAACAACTAGCGCCTCTGGAAGGTGGCTTAGATTCTCTAGTCTTAACCGTACCTGTAGACAGTTTTGAAGCCTATCGTCACTGGTTGGGGAAAGTTTGTCAAGCTCTCCCCGTCGAACAAGTGCGAATGCTGGATGAACCCACAGCCGCCGCCTTGGGTTATGGCTTGGCAGATCAAGAAATTCTCTTGGTGATTGACTTTGGTGGCGGTACTTTAGATTTGTCCCTTGTCCGGTTGGATCGAGGTGTGCAAGCAACAACCAAACCGCTGGGATTTATCCTCAAGTGGGGTAATAAGTCCTTAGCTGAAGATTCAAAACAAAAAGTTAAAACTGCCCGTGTCTTGGCGAAAGCTGGGCAAAATCTGGGCGGTACTGATATTGATAACTGGTTAGTAGATTACTTTGCCAAAACTCAAGAGTTGGCGGTAAGTCCCTTGACAACACGATTGGCAGAACGGGTAAAAATTCAGCTATCAACCCAAAACCAAGCTAGTGAAGTTTATTTTGATGATGAGACATTTGAAAGTTATGAACTGGAACTAAACCGCGATACTTTTGAAAATATCCTCAAAGAACACGCATTTTTTGAGTTACTCGATGAATCAATGACGACACTGTTGCAGCAAGCAAAACGGCAAGGGATAGAACTTCCAGATATTAATGCAGTTTTGTTAGTTGGTGGAACAGTGCAATTGCCAGCAGTGCAGACATGGATCAAACAGTATTTTGAGCCAGAAAAAATCCGTTGCGAACGTCCATTTGAAGCGATCGCTCAAGGTGCATTACAGTTAGCACAAGGGATACAAATCAAAGACTTTCTTTACCATAGTTATGGTATCCGCTACTGGGATCGCCGCAACCAGCGTCACAAATGGCATTCTTTAATTAAAGCTGGACAGGCATACCCAATGAGTCAAGCAGTGGAATTAGTCTTAGGCGCTTCTGTAGAAAATCAGCCCAGTATTGAACTAATTATGGGAGAATTGGGAGCAGATACAGGTAGTACTGAAGTTTATTTTGATGGCGATCGCTTAATTACTCGCCGTATGGACAATAGTGAAACCAGCGTCAAACCCCTCAACGATCGAGAAGGTGCGAAGACAATTGCCCAACTGACACCAGCCGGATATCCTGGAAGCGATCGCATAAAAATTCTCTTTCAAGTTGATGAACAACGCTTTTTGCGAATTACCGTTGAAGACTTGTTAACTAATGACACACTTTTGGAGAATCAACTTGTGGCACAGTTGAGTTAAATATAATGCACATTATTAGTCGGGAAAAGCTGCGCGAATTTTGCCAAAATTATGCTGATTCCTGTGATGCACTTAAAAACTGGTACTAATCTTGCCCAAGTACAAGCAGTTTATCCTCAAACAGAAGCTGTTGGGAATTTTACTGTTTAGGTCACTCTAGCAAGATGTATAGACAGGTGCTTAACTCCATGAACACACCCGTCTATACATCAAAGGAAGAATTGCAACTCTTAAATTACGAATTATTTCCGCACCACTACTAAAGTTCCTGTTGAAGCCCAGTTGTAAAGATTACGAGCTTGCTTAACAGGTAAATTTACGCAACCGTGACTGACTGGAGTCCCAAAACGATTATGCCAATAAGCGCCGTGAATGGCATACCCTCTGTAAAAATACATTGTGTAAGGAACGTCAGGAATGTTGTAGCCTCTGCCTCGCATTCTGTTAATACGATACTTAGAATTAATCCGAAACCTACCTATGGGTGTAGGAGTCGCTCGCTTACCTCCAGAAATGCGATATGAATGAACAAGTTTATTACCTTCCCATGCACGTAAACGTTGCTCTGACAAATCAATTTCAATCCAGCGAGGTTGGCTAATATTATTAGATACAGTGATGCTGTTTTCATCGACTGACGTGGCTGTTGCTGTAGTCGAGTTGGGTGTACCTGTTAACGGCGATGACCAAGAGAATAAAGTCACCACCATCAGCGCCACGCCTGAACAAAAAGTTCCTGAAGAACGAATTCCATTACTGCGAATCCAGGATTGCATTATGCCTCACCTTCTAAACTACGTAAAAATCATCAAGTGAAGTAATTTTCTGGAAATTTGTAGTTTTCCAGAAAATTACTTGCTTTCTGTGCAGGATTTACGCAGTTCATCTTTTATTTGTCACTTGTCATTTATTCTTGGTTCAATGATGACTAATGACCAATGACTAATTACAAAGGACAATCTTTACAAAAATCTGTCATTTAAATGCTTAAATATAAACTTTCCCCAAATTTATGTTTGCATTTGTAATTTCATAGAGGAATTGTCAGGATTCCCGCTTATTTTTTGGGCAAATCGTTAAATGCCCTTTTCTAAATTTTATTTCAAATTCAGTAATTCCGACTCCGAAGATTCCCAGCAATATTTTATGCTGGGAATCACTTAATTGTCTTGATTTGTTGTTATTTATAATTTTACCTAAATTGCCTTTTGGCTACTTCACCTACTATTTATGAATAACTATTGGTGTCCCTACCGATGCCCACTCGAATAGCCATTTTGCATGTTTAGGTGCGATATTCACACAACCGTGGCTCACTGGAGTGCCAAATTTCTTATGCCAGTAAGCTCCGTGAATAGCGTAATTACCTTGGTAAAACATCGCATAAGGAACGTTGGGAACGTTGTAGTTTTCTCCCTGCATCCGCGTAGTTTTAAACTTGGATTGAACCTTAAAAGTACCGACAAGAGTAGGAGTGGCTTTTTTGCCAGAGGAAATAGCACTTCCATAAACAACTTTGTCACCTTGCCAAGCTATTAATCTTTGCTTGGAAAGATCAATTTGAATCCAGCGCTGATTTGATTGTTGTAATGTCTGGATTTTTTGTGCAATTACTTGAGTTTTGGAATTCGCCCAAACTTCACTGGTTCCAGTAGTAGTAAAAACACTTAGGGACAGTACTGTACCAGTGAGGATTATTTGTAAGCGACGCACCCAGTCAGGAGAAATTTGTCTTTTCATTTTAGATACACTCACACTCAAATCATGGGGTCTTGAGAAACTTATCAGGTTTCACCTTTATTTCCATATCTATTACTTTAATAGACGTGAATGTTTGATGATTTGATTCTAAGTTAACCTAACTGTTGCATTAGGTTTTTTGCCTGAGTTGCGATCGCTGACCAATTTCTCTCTATGACAAGCTTTTGGGGAAATAATTCCCCGCTCAAACCGACAGCGATCGCTCCAGCTTGCAAAAATTCTTTGGCATTTTCTAGAGTCACGCCGCCAGTAGGAATTAAGGGAATCTCACCCAGCGGCCCTTGCAAACTTTTGATATAGTTAGTCCCTCCCACTGCCTGCACCGGAAACACTTTTACACAACTAGCGCCCTGACTCCAAGCGGTAACAATTTCTGTAGGAGTCATAGCTCCTGGTATGATCGGCACATTTTTTTCTTGTGCTGCTCGAATCATTGCCGAATCAACATGGGGTGTAAAGAGGAATTGCGCCCCAGATGCGATCGCTTCTTCTAGCTGCTGCACATTGAATAGCGTACCAGTACCAATGATACAGGCTGGTAATTCCGAACGTAGTTGACTGATTAATTCCCCAGCGCGATCGCTATTCCAGGTAATCTCAATTAGCTGCATTCCCCCAGATGCTACAGCCATTGCCATTTGCTGTCCCAATTCCATTTGGGGGGCGCGGATGACTGCGATCGCTCGATGTTTTTGCAACTGTGATAACCAAATTTGATTAGGCATTTTAACTGGGAATTGGGGACTGGGAGTAGGGACTCGGACTAGAGAATAGTTTTCAATCTAGTAAATACCTAATTTTTAATACTAATGCCCAATTCCCGATTCATAATCCCCTTAAAACTTGCTTCTTGCATCAAGCTATGAGATATTAAACATAAATAACACTAAATCTATCGCATTGCCGTAGTTTAAGATTAAATGCCTTAGCATTTGGGTTTAAAGGAGTAATTAAAATGACAATTGCACGACAAAACACTTCTGCATCCTTAGCAATCACCATTCACGATTCCGAAAGCGTCGATATAGCTAGCTTATGGAAGCTTATGCGACTAGGTGCAAATGGATTTTGGTGGCGCACCAAGTCATATACAACGATTCTGGGCGTCATGCTGCTGACTTTAGTAAGTCTGATTTTCCTAAGTATGCATTGGTCTTACCGCAGACTGTTCCCATTGATCGGCCATCGAGTCATTGGCAGCGATCGTGGGATAAGCGATTAAAAATTAAAAGCCATATATGAGGTTGGTAGGGATAGACGATCGTCTCAATTATCTGATTTTGCTTCCTTTACATTACTTTAGAGACAGTCCTAAAAACTCAGCTTAATTCTTATAGTAGAGGAGAGAGCTAATTAAAAATGCATATACTGCAATTACCAAGCAATAGTTTATATAAGCCCCTAGTTAAAGACCTACTAGGAGCTTTTTTTTAATTGACTATCTGCCTCAAATGGGTCATATAGCAGTTGTCAGACAGCTTAGAACATTGGCAAATCGCAAGAGAGCAACTGTCACAGCTATCCATAGCGGACTTGTCATAAGCTGGATGTTAGCCGCAATATATTATCAAAAAGCTTATAGCGGTTCCCGATCTGCTGAGGTACGTTTTCAAAGCTACTAACCTTGCTCACAAAGATTTGGGTGTACCTCAGTTGCTTAGGAAACGCTATAATAGCAATTAAACTATTCCTAATGGATATTCATAATTAATTCTGATGATAGATTAAGTTAGAAATGAAGATCGTTAATATGTATTTGTAAGTCAAAAACGTTTACCAACTTAACAACAATGAATATTCTTGCTTGGATTGTTTTAGGTCTAATTGCTGGTGCGATCGCAAAAGCTATCTACCCCGGTCATCAAGGTGGCGGAATTCTAGGAACAATTGTATTAGGAATCATCGGTGCTTTTGTTGGCGGTAGTTTAGGTGTATTCTTCAGTACGGGCACTCTATCTCTAGCCGCTCCTAGTCTTAGTATTCCAGGTATTGCGGTAGCTGTACTTGGTGCGATTGTCGCAGTTTTCCTGTGGAATTTATTAACCAACCGCAGTGCTGTATAAAAAATTGCGGTAAATCAATGACAAAGATTTAGCAAATTCATTTAACTATTTTTAACTGTGAATTAAATTAAAAAAATAGCGCCAGTCTGTGATAAGTCTGGCGCTATTTTGTAATTATAGAGGTTCTCAGTAGAGTCCAATACAGACCTAACCCCAAGCTCCCTCCATTGTTAAGTGCATTACGACGTTCCTTCTAACCTCTCTACACCGTCAGGTTAGAGGGGAATTTCTGTATTAGGCTCGATTTTGGGACAGATATTGGTAAAAATTTTATAAGAAGATTAGCGATCGCTAATGACAATTGCTCATTTTCCTCAAGCCCTAAAAAACTGATCAATATTACAACGCCTTGAAATATTGCTGTTTTTAATGGGAAAACTAACTTTAGTAAAGTGCAGTCTATTACGCCACTAAAGTAGGTAAATATGAGCGCGGTTAAAATTCAAGCTACTGATTATCCTATCTCTAAAGTATTTAGCAACGATTTTGTCTTCACTATTCCTCTATATCAGCGTCCCTATGCATGGACAACTGAACAAGCTGGAGAACTGCTTGAAGATTTAATTACTGCTTTGGGAGACAGTGACGATAAAATTGATGAGATAAACCCATATTTCTTAGGAAATATTGTACTCATAAAAGGAGATAAACGAGATGCCCAAGTTGTGGATGGTCAACAGCGTTTGACTACACTTACTATACTACTAGCTGCTTTACGGACATGCGTTTCTAAAGAACACATACATATATTAACAAGATATCTTTACGAAAAAGATGATTTTGATCCTAGTGATAACGTTTACCGTTTGAATTTGCGTGAGCGAGATGCACAGTTTTTTAAGGAATATATTCAGGATGAAGGTGGAATTGAGAAACTTAAAAATTTACATAGTGCTAAACTATCAGATAGTCGTAAAAACATAAAAGAAAATACATTTTTATTTGTAAAGCGCTTACAGGTATTTACTAATAATCAGCTTTTACGCCTAACTCAATTCATCATTAAACGATGTTTTTTAGTAGTAGTTTCTACTCCAGATATTGACTCTGCATATCGAATATTTTCTGTAATTAATAATCGGGGAATGGATTTATCTCATGCTGATATATTAAAAGCTGAAATTATTGGTAAAATTCCTCTTGAACAACAGGATAAATATACTACAAAATGGGAAGAGTTAGAAGAGAAACTGGGACGTGATCTATTCAAAAGCTTATTCTCTCACATCAGAATGATTCACGTCAAATCCAAGCCCCGTGAAAGTATACTTAAGGAATTCTTAAATGATATTAAACCAATCCACGATCCTCAGCAGTTAATTGATAAAACACTGATTCCTTTCGGTGAGGCTTTTTATGACATTAATAATCAAGCTTATCACAGTGATATTTTAGCTGAAAAAGTAAACCAATTTTTTAGCTGGTTACAGCTTATTGATAATTCTGACTGGATACCTCCAGCTATTTTTTACCTTGCTCGGAATTACAGCAATCCTGAATTGTTAGTGAGGTTTTTCACAGATTTAGATCGCCTCGCTTCAGGTTTAATGATTCAACGGGCTAATATTAATGAACGCATAGAACGTTACAGCAAGTTGCTCTATGCTATCGAGATTGGAGAAGATTTGTACGCATCTCATTCACCGTTGCAATTGAAAATGGAAGAAAAGCAATATATTCTCAATATCCTGAATGATGACCTTTATTTAATGAAGAAAATTCGACTTTATGTTTTAATTCGCTTAGATACTGCATTGTCGGAAGGAAAAGCTTCGTATCACTTCCATAACATTACTATTGAGCATGTACTCCCGCAAAATCCCATTTCTAATAGTGTGTGGGAAAATTGGTTTGCCACTCAGGAAGAACGCGATCAATATGTTAATCGTATAGGAAATTTAGTCTTGCTCTCCTCCTATAAAAATAGTCAAGCCCAGAACTACGATTTTGAACTGAAAAAGCAGAAGTATTTCACTACGAAAACAGGTGTTTAAAATTTTGCGCTAACTACGCAAGTGCTGATGGAAAAGGAATGGACACCTGAAGTTATCAATAAACGGCAAGAACAACTAATTGATAGACTAAAACAAGTTTGGCGTTTACAGTAGTAAATTGCAAGTGCGTAGACCGATAGCGCAAAGTCGAAGAAACTCTATTTTTGAGTTTGTTGTTAAACGTCGCATCCAAAATTATACATAAATCTGGAAAGTGATATCTATCTTCTTTGCCAGACGTTACGCGTAGCTTGCTTCCTCATAGGGGTATGATGGGCTGCGCTTACGCACATTAACTCTAGTATTAAGTAGTATTTTTTGACAAAATAATCTAGGAGTAAATTTGTTTTTGATTTTATTAAGTATAAATACGTTTAAGTCTATAGATTTCATAAAATTCTCAATAAGTTGCACTGGTCGCTACACACAAACCAACAATGTTCAGTTAAGCTGTAAGCGCTATGATTGAGCTTTATTGAACGTTTTATGCATTGGTTGTTATCTGGGCCGTTGAGTACAGAAGCATTGACGGTTAACATTGCAGGGTTGCCTGCATCGTTACAAGGTAAAAAGCTGGTGCAGTTGTCAGATTTTCACTACGATGGTTTGCGGCTGTCGGCAGAGATGTTAGAAAAAGCGATCGCAGTTACTAACGAAGCTAAACCAGATTTAATTCTATTAACTGGTGACTACGTAACTGACGATCCGTCGCCAATTCACCAACTGGTACTTCGACTCAAACATCTGCAAAGTCGCTGTGGTATCTATGCTATTCTTGGCAATCACGATATATATAAACAGGCAAAAGCAGAAGTTACAGAAGCCCTTACTAGCATTGGAATTCACGTACTTTGGAACCAAATTGCCTATCCACTAGGAAAAGAATTACCACTCGTTGGACTGGCTGATTATTGGTCACGGGAGTTTCATCCCGCAACAGTTATGAACCAGCTAAACCCCGACACACCCTGCATTGTTTTATCCCACAACCCAGATACTGCGGAGATATTACAAAGATGGCGAGTTGATTTACAATTATCTGGTCATACTCACGGTGGTCAAATCGTGATTCCCGGAATTGGCCCTGCGGCGTTGTTTTACGAAAAGCTTGTAAAAAAAATACCCAGAAAAGTAAGGCGTCGATTCCCATTTTTAGAAGTAAATGTTTCTGTAGTCAAGCATTGGGAATGGGCGCAGGGTTTGCATCGGCTAGGTAAAAATCAGCTATATGTCAATCGTGGTTTGGGAACTTACCTCCCAGGACGCTTATTTTGCCCTCCAGAAGTTACTATAATCACTCTACAAGGTGAGTAGATAATTTCAAATTCAAAATAACAGAACGCAATCACAGCAGGTATTCTGGCTAATGAGTGCTTACAAACTTAGTCAGAACCTGCTTACTTTCATCGCAGAATTTAAATCAATGAATTAATTGTATCTGGGGTAGATGACATAAATTATTGCATTTTATCAAGTTACATTTTGATTTTTGGTAAGCTGTAAGCGCTGGTATGAGGAGTATCGGTTAACTTATGCATTGGTTGTTTACAGGACATTTAAGAGTAGATAAAATAACGGTTAAGATTGCAGAACTTCCTGCATCTTTACAAGGTACAACGTTAGTACAGTTATCAGATTTTCACTATGATGGTTTGCGACTGTCGGAAGAGATGTTAGAAAAAGCGATCGCACTTACTAATGAAGCTGAACCAGATTTAATTCTATTAACTGGTGACTACGTAACTGACGATCCCACACCAATCCATCAATTGGTGCTTCGACTCAAGCATCTGCAAAGTCGTTGTGGTATCTACGCCGTACTTGGGAACCACGATATCTATTACAGCCACTCCAAAGTAGAAGTTACACAAGCTTTAACTAGCATTGGGGTTCATGTACTTTGGAATGAAATCGCCTATCCACTAGGAAAAGAATTACCATTGGTAGGACTAGCTGATTATTGGTCACGGGAATTTTACCCCGCACCAGTGATGAATCAACTAGACTCGCTTACACCGCGCATCGTTTTATCTCATAACCCAGATACAGCCAAGATATTGCAACAATGGCGCGTAGATTTGCAACTATCTGGTCATACCCACGGTGGTCACATCGTCATTCCCGGCATTGGCCCTCTAGTACTCTATTATAAAAAGCTCCTCAAACAAATTCCCAAAAAATTGCGGCGTTGGGTAACATTTTTCTTAGGAGACTGCTCGAAAGTAGTGCGATATTGGGAGTGGGCGCAAGGGTTTCACAAGGTGGAAGAAAATCAACTATATGTCAATCGTGGTCTAGGAACTTATAAACCAGGACGGTTATTTTGTCCGCCTGAAGTGACTGTAATTACTTTAATTGGTCATTAGTCATTAGTTACTGGTTATTAATCTAAATAAATGACAAAGGACAAATGACAAATGACTAATGATAGCGCTAACCGATCGCAATTTAAATGCATAACACTCAAAGCAGAAACCGCCTGAAGCTACGATGGATAAATCTCAATAGCTTGGGGCGGTTCCTTGAAGATTGGAGAATTCAAAAATGGCTAACTTAAAATTTGGTGGACAGTATTCGCGTAGGCGTAGCCCGTCGTAGACATCGCTCTACTCAGAATTGCACATCCTTACATTCCAACTAGGCAGGCATTTTCTGGTTGTGCGTTCTAAAACCTCCAAAACAACTCATTGAACTTAAGGCAAAAACACATTCAACGGATGTCACAACCAATCATAGCGATCGCGAGAAGATTAGAGCACGAGGCACAGGCTCTAACTTGAAAGTTTTTGTTTAACTTTTAACCTGTTTGTACCTTGGTCTTAATCTAGCATTGTGTTTGTTTAGCTACAAGACACCTTTACTAAACTTGAATACCATTAATTTATCGCAACAATTCAGAAATATTGCTTAAAAATTGTCCTACTTGATAATATTGGCATTCACGCCAACATTACCAAGTGGGCTGAAAGTTCAGAAGCTTTTATTGACCAGAACCGCCTGCGGTAGAAGAACTACTATTAGATGTACTGTTTGACTGGTCTACTCCTTGAGGTGTAGTGGTTTTAGAAGTGTCACTTTTCGTACCAGGAGCAACAGTATTAGTAGAACTATCGTTCTGCGAAGCCGGAGTATTGGTAGTTGGACTCGTCGCTGGACTTTGTGTCGCTTTAGGGGCTGCCTGGGTTACAGAAGGTGCTTTTTCTGCCGCAGGCTGCTGGGGGGGAATAGTAATGTTAATATCCGGTTGGCGAGGTGCAGAGGGAGGTGTAACTTGCTGTTGGGGAACAGGAACAGGTACAGCAACAGGTACAGGGACTTCCTTAATGCTTTCGATTATCTTCGTTTGTGGTTGAGGAGATGCACTGGGAGTTGGATTACTCTTACTCGGTACAGGAACCACAACCGGCACAGCATTGTTAACTGCTGCGTTATTCTGTTGGTTGAAGTACCAAACCCCACCTATTACCAAACCAAGTAGGGAAGTAATAATAATACCCAACAGTAAACCACCACTAGCATTGTTTTCATCACGCTGGGCTAAATCTGCTTGCTGGTAGCTACGCTCAACATTTCGACCTTGTACGTAACCGTTAGTGTAAGAGTTGGGATTAGCTGTATTGTTCTTGACTGTTTCAGTGGTTCGCGTCAAGTCAGTGTGAGTATTACCATTAATATCAGTGTAAGATTCTTGCTTGACTTCACTGTTTTTGATTTCGCGTTCATTAGGAATAGACATAGCCGTTGATTTAACTCCTCAGATTAAGATATTGACGAACTAAAGCTTTGTGAAAACAAGAGGTTTTAATTAACTGAAAAATATATGTTGCTGATAAATATTGAGTCTTATTTGCTACTCAACTGTTGGTGATCTCAGAATAACCTCTGCCCTCAAACAAGTGGCTCTATCTCCAGGGAGTTAATACTTAATCTTTAGAGAGTTAATACTTAATCAAGAGAAAGAGTATCCCAAAGATGGATGTTATTAAACTGTCAGTTAATGGATTGCTCAAAAAATCTAGCAATTTGCTTCAATTCTCTAAATTTTTAATTTGTCGTTAGATATCGCATCGCCAAAGCTTGATGGTCATATCTCGACTACCGCTAACCAAAGTTTTGCCATCAGGACTGAAAGCGACAGAGTAACCCAATCTGAATGGTTATCCAAAGTATTGGAGTAACTCTAGGTCTGTGTAGCCGCCCCAAGTGTCTTAAACTATATCCACTCCTTATCTCCAACGCCGATTTAGCCGCAGTAAAGTTTTTATCCTCTGACAAAATCTTTCTACCAGAGGTCTAGGTTTTGATACATATCTAGGCGATCGCGATCTACGCGTACTTCCCGGATTTCTTAACTCTTCTTCTATTTGTGCAGCTTTATTTAAATCTGAAGCGGCTCTATATTCGTATCCCAATTGTGAGCAAACTAGCCCACGATATTTATATGCGTCAATATAGTGAGGATTGAGACGAATTGCGTGGGTAAAATCTGCGATCGCATCCTCATATCTTCCTTGTGTAGCATTTTCTACTCCTAAAGTATAGAAAGTTTCTGCATCCCAACGATTGACAGATATTTTGGGGGGATTTTTAGGCGAAGATGAAGATGGATTTTCAGGAATAGGAGGCTCAGATGGAATTTCAGATTTGAGCCTGTTGTAAGCTGCGTTGATTGATTTGATTTTTTCCTCAGCTTCCTGTTTTTGCCTTTGATCGACAAAGCGATCGGGATGCCAAATTTTCACCAGTTTACGGTAAGCTCGCTTCACCTGTGCTTGAGACGCACCGGGTTTCAGCCCAAGAATTTCATAAGCATCATTGATATCAAAGACATCGCGCATACTGAAAAAATCGGCAACTATCTAAACCTATGTTAACTATTCCCATAAATCCTCTCCAATCAACCCAAACGCCCCATTCTGGTTATCACTGGGATGGCAGTAGCCGTCGCTTCTTTGAAGGCTGGTATTACCGCGTCACGTTGCCGGAAATTGGGCAAACATTCGCCTTTATGTACTCTATTGAAGATCCCATCGGCGGTAAACCTTACAGTGGCGGTGCAGCCCAAATCCTCGGCCCAGATGATGAGTACCTCTGCCGTACTTTTCCTGATGTCAACAAATTTTGGGGTAGTCGGGATGTTTTGGGTTTAGGTCATTGGGGTAAAAATAATTTGCAAGTTTCTCCCCTATACTTACTCCCAGCAGAGTTTGAGTATCATGTCCAAGAAGGATATCAAGCTACAGCCACCTTGAATCAGGGAATAATTCGCGAACGCGCCACCAATAATTATTGCCGTTGGCAGTATGAAATTCAACCAGTATACGGTTGGGGCAATCAAAATAGCATTCAGCAATCAACCGCAGGTTGGCTGTCATTCTTGCAGATTTTTGAACCTGGATGGCAAATTTTGATGGCTCACGGTTTAGCCAGTGGGAAGATTGACTGGAATGGCAAAATTTACGAATTCACTAACGCCCCAGCCTACGGCGAGAAAAATTGGGGTGGTGCTTTTCCTCAAAAATGGTTTTGGATAAACTGTAATTGCTTCGAGGGCGAACCCGACTTAGCATTAACTGCTGGCGGTGGGCGGCGGGGTGTGCTGTGGTGGATGGAATCTGTAGCGATGATTGGACTGCACTATCAAGGCAAGTTTTATGAATTTGTTCCCTGGAATTCACAAGTAGAGTGGGAAATTCAGCCTTGGGGCAGATGGCAAATGAAAGCTAGCAACTCTAGTTATGAAATTGAATTAACAGGAACTACGGATTTATCTGGTACACCCCTACGTGCGCCGACAGCAGAAGGTTTAAGATACTGTTGCCGGGACACCATGCAAGGAAAACTAAATTTAGAGTTACGAGAACTAAATGGGAGAAAATCTAAAATAATTCTAAAAGCCGAAAGTTTTCTTTGTGGTTTAGAAGTAGGCGGCGGCTCTTGGGATAATTTTTGGCAGTCTCCCTAAAACTACTGCTATAATTATATATGCTTCGCAGTTGGGGTTGTAGCTCAGTTGGATAGAGCGGACGCCTCCTAAGCGTCAGGTCGTGCGTTCAAGTCGCACCAGTCCCGTTATCTTCAGACTATTCATATATACAGCAATTAATATAGTAAGAGCATTGCTGTGCCCCTAATAGTGGTACGCCTATTCGCCCAAGTCGGGATATCCGTCCACCCGACTGGCTGCTGATTCTGTGCAATTGAGAACTACTATATAAAGTGGTTAGAACCCTTTGATGAATCGTCCGATATCGGTTAGGATAATCCATCAATTAGAGGAAAAACTCCAGGCACGCTTAATCGCGCTGTTACACAAAAAACAACCAAATTTATATTTGGGCAGAATTTGGGCAGATTCTTTGGAAGTTTGCTACTCTACTATCAATTGTTTTTTCTTATAGCCAGAGAAAATTGTGTACTAAGTAAATCTAAGTTATTGAGCCTTGAATAAGCTACTCTTTACAAATAAATCTTTTCGTTTTATGGCTTTTGTCCTACCAATATTTATGTGGTGGGGATACAAAGAAGTACAAAACCAATCTGTGCAGCCGCAAGCAGTTGTAGTGTTAGGTGGTTCAACGAGACATTTAGAGCGAGAAAAATTTACAGCAAAATTCGTTCGCGAGCATCCAAATATACCGATTTGGATTACAGGTGGCAGTCCACGTACATTCACCCAAAGAGTGTTTACCAAAGCTGGTGTTGATCCTCAACGTTTACACTTGGATTATGAAGCAGTAGATACAGTTACTAATTTTACTACTTTGGTAGATGATTTGCAAGCTCGCGGTATTAAGAGCGTTTATTTGATTACTTCAGACTTCCATATGCGCCGGGCTTGTGTCATTGGCGAAATTATTTTGGGTAGTCGGGGTATTTATTTAAAACCAGTGCCAGTTCCTTCCGAAAAACCCCCTGAATCTATCGAAAAATCTGTTCGTGATGGAGCTAGAGCGATAATTTGGTTAGCAACTGGTTACACTGGTGTGGATGCCACTAAAAATAAACGGTAAATCAAACTAATTTTGGATTTTTAATCTGTCAAAATCCAAATGACTAATGACAACCGTCACTAGTCACTTATATGGTTCGGGAAAAAAAACACCCCAAATTTCCCCACAATTTGATACCCTAGCTTAAACAGATTTGAGTAAAGTTAAAGCGTGGAAATTCAACTTGGGCGGGGAAAAACAGCTCGCAGAGCTTACGGAATAGATGAAATTGCTCTAGCCCCTGGTAATAGAACACTAGACCCCAGTTTGGCAGATACTAAGTGGCGTATTGGCAATATTGAGCGAGAAATCCCGATAATTGCTAGTGCTATGGATGGCGTAGTAGATGTTCGTATGGCTGTACGTTTGTCACAGTTAGGAGCATTAGGTGTCCTCAATTTAGAGGGTATTCAAACTCGCTATGTTGACCCAGAGCCAATATTAGATCGGATTGCCTCTGTGGGGAAAGATGAATTTGTTGCCCTAATGCAAGAACTCTATGCCGAACCAATAAAACCGGAATTAATTGAACAACGTATTCAGGAAATTAAACAACAAGGTGGCATTGCAGCGGTGAGTGCGACTCCAGCCGGTGCAAGTAAATACGGTGAGGCAGTGGCCAAAGCTGGGGCAGATTTATTTTTTGTCCAAGCTACGGTAGTTTCTACTGCACATCTGTCACCAGAGTCTTTAGTACCACTCGATTTAGCAGAATTTTGTCGTTCCATGCCCATCCCCGTGGTGTTGGGGAATTGCGTGACTTACGAAGTCACGTTGAATTTGTTGAAAGCTGGGGCGGCTGGGGTACTGGTGGGAATTGGTCCGGGTGCGGCTTGTACTTCTCGTGGGGTATTGGGTGTGGGTGTGCCACAGGCAACTGCGATCGCAGATTGTGCCGCAGCACGAGATGATTACTACAACGAAACTGGCAACTATATCCCCATTATTGCTGATGGCGGTTTAATCACCGGTGGCGACATTTGCAAATGCATCGCCTGTGGTGCTGATGGTGTGATGATTGGCTCCCCCTTTGCGAGAGCCGCAGAAGCCCCTGGAAGAGGTTATCATTGGGGTATGGCGACTCCTAGCCCAGTCTTGCCCCGTGGGACCCGCATTCGCGTTGCTACGACTGGTAGCCTAGAGCAAATACTCATTGGCCCAGCAGGACTAGATGATGGTACTCACAATCTTTTAGGAGCCTTAAAGACCAGTATGGGCACTTTGGGAGCGAAAAATATTAAAGAAATGCAGCAGGTGGAAGTTGTGATTGCACCTTCTTTATTAACCGAAGGCAAAGTTTACCAAAAAGCTCAACAATTAGGTATGGGGAAATAAAATTTGCGACTGGGAACTGGGGACTGGGTACTAGAAAAGAGTTATTTTAATCCTAATTCCTAATCCCTAATCCCCAATAATCCTTCAATAAATTTTTCTGGCCCCTTAAACAATTGCTGGAAAAATCCGATATGTCGCTTACAATAGAGATAGCGGAGACGCATGTTTCCGTTCACTCCTCACACCACACTCCGCCCGGACTACTGTTCGGGCGGTTCCTTATGTTTGTAAATAAATTCTAGAGCTTCTTTGCAAATGTACATCCTCGCACTCCCAAGCTGAGGTTTTTGCTATGGTAGAATTTTCACCAAGCTCAGATATTATTGGCGAAGGTTTTAGGCATGTCAACAGCCGCACAAGTTACCGATTCTAGTTTCAAGCAAGAAGTACTCGACAGCGATGTACCTGTTTTAGTTGACTTTTGGGCACCCTGGTGCGGACCATGCCGTATGGTAGCTCCTGTTGTCGATGAAATCTCCGAACAGTACAAAGGTCAAATTAAGGTCGTCAAAGTCAACACAGATGAAAATCCTCAAGTTGCTAGTCAGTATGGCATCCGCAGCATTCCCACATTAATGATTTTTAAGGGTGGAGCAAAAGTGGATATGGTGGTGGGCGCTGTGCCTAAAAGTACATTAGCTTCCACTCTCGAAAAGCATCTTTGAAACTCAATCGGCAATAAAATGCTCTTGAGTTATCCATTTTGTTCTAACTTTAAGTTAATTTTCATAAACAAGTTTGAGGGGCACAAATATTCTGTCTCTCAAGCTTGTTTACATTTGTATACAGTTCCAGAATATTTTTTTAGGAGTTTTCTACCTCAAAAACAACTCCCTAATTCCCGTACTACCAATTTCCACTGCTAGGGCCGCTAACAGAAAACCCAAAAGTTGAGTCACAATTACTCCACCTTCTGTACCAATCCACTGGTCAATCAGATTTGCTAAACGCAAAATCAACCAAGTGATAAACATTGCCCCTAAGATACCCACCGCCACAGCAATATGCGGACTCTGTGATTTCGACATCAGCAACATCACCGTTGTCAAAGTACCGGGCCCTGCTAACAGTGGTAAAGCTAGTGGAGTAATTGCGACATCGCGTCCTTCTTCAATAATCGGCTGATCTAATTCTCCCCGTAGCATTTGCAAAGCAATTAACAGCAACAATATTCCTCCTGCTACTCGCAAAGAGCCGATACTGATTTCCAAGTAATTTAAAATTATTTGCCCTGCAAAGGCAAATAGCAAAAGAACTGCGATCGCAATGATAATTGCTTTATCTATAACTTTGTTTCTTTGGTCTGGCATCATGCCCTTAGTCAAAACTAAAACAATCGGTATATTGCCTATAGCATCCGCCAAGACAAACACAGCGATAAATGTTTGAATGAGAATAGAAGTATCCACAGGAGATAGCCTTTATCAGGGTTTGATCGCAAACCTAATCTTTATCTTGCTCAGTTTGCTAGAACCCAGAGGAAGATTAAAAGCAGCAATAAAACAAGTCTGTTAAAGAAAAGGAACCCTGATGGATTTCTAATTAAGTTCCACAGATTTTGAAGTAGCGATATATTTTGATAATCTATCTTCCATAAATCAACTGTTTGTTGTTGAATCTATGAAGTCTTATTTAGCCGCCGCTATTCAATTGACCAGTGTGCCCGATTTACATAAAAATTTGGCACAGGCAGAAGAATTAATAGAGCTTGCCGTGCGTCAAGGTGCTGAATTGGTAGGTTTGCCAGAAAACTTTTCCTATATGGGAGAAGAAAAAGATAAACTCGCACAAGGTGATGCGATCGCTCTTGAAAGTGAAAAATTTCTCAAAAAAATGGCTCAACGCTTTCAAATTACCATCTTGGGCGGCAGCTTTCCAGTTCCTGTAGATAATACAGGCAAAGTTTATAACACAACTCTACTCATCGACCCTAGCGGTCAAGAACTTTCCCGCTACTACAAAGTACACCTATTTGATGTTGATGTCCCCGACGGCAACACCTATCGGGAATCCAGCACGGTTGTAGCTGGTACACAACTGCCCCCCGTGTATTTTTCAGAAAAGCTCGGTAATTTAGGGCTTTCTATTTGTTATGATGTCCGATTCCCAGAACTGTATCGTCATCTGGCAGATAAGGGAGCCGATGTTATATTTATTCCCGCCGCTTTTACCGCCTTTACAGGTAAAGACCACTGGCAAGTACTACTACAAGCCAGAGCCATCGAAAATACCGCCTACGTCATTGCTCCCGCCCAAACGGGGAATAACTACGCCCGTCGTCTAACCCACGGTCACGCGGTCATTATTGACCCTTGGGGTGTAATTTTAGCTGATGCTGGAGAAAAACCGGGAATTGCGATCGCAGAAATCAAACCTACTAGGCTCGAACAAGTCCGCCGTCAAATGCCTTCTTTACAACATCGGGTGTTCTAGGGAGTAGAGAGCAGGGGAGGTAGGGGGAGCAGGGGGAGCAGGGGAAGAAAAACTATTGATTATCGACCAATGCCCAATGCCCCATTCCCCATTCCTAGCCCTTATGAATACAACAAAAAACCGGGTGTTTACCCGGTTTCTGACAACATTCAAATCCTCAGTTTTTTAGGAGCATAGTCGTGCTATGCCCCTATTTATTAGTTGGTTGTCAAAATTAAACTTTAGCAGCTGCCTTGGTAACAACGTTGAGTTCACCTTTAGCATACTTAGCAGCAAAATCTTCCAAAGAAATTTGCTTAATCTTGCTGGCGTTGCCAGCTGTGCCAAATTGCTGATAGCGTTCAGCACAAACCTTCTGCATGTATGTAATAGAAGGCTTGAGGAAGTGACGGGGGTCAAACTCCTCTGGTTTTTTAGCCAAAGCTTCACGTACAGCAGCAGTAATAGCCAAACGGTTGTCGGTGTCGATATTTACCTTACGTACACCACTCTTGATGCCTTTTTGGATTTCTTCTACAGGTACACCGTAGGTTTCAGGAATTGCGCCACCATATTGGTTAATCAGTGCAAGCAAATCTTCAGGTACAGAAGAAGAACCGTGCATTACCAAGTGGGTGTTAGGCAGACGGCGGTGAATTTCTTCAATGCGGCTAATGGCCAAAATTTCACCAGTCGGCTTGCGGGTAAACTTGTAAGCACCGTGGCTTGTGCCGATGGCAACAGCCAAAGCATCTACTTGGGTTGCTTCTACGAAGTCAACAGCTTCATCGGGGTCGGTTAGCAGTTGTGAGTGGTCGAGTGTACCTTCAAAGCCGTGACCATCTTCAGCTTCACCAGCACCAGTTTCTAGAGAACCCAAACAACCGAGTTCACCTTCAACGCTGACACCCAAAGCATGAGCTACATTCACAACTTCGCGGGTAACATTGACGTTGTACTCGAAGCTAGCGGGAGTTTTCGCATCAGCTTCTAAAGAACCATCCATCATCACGCTGGTGAAGTTGTTCTTAATTGCTGAGTAGCAGGTAGCAGGCGCATTCCCATGATCTTGATGCATAACAATGGGAATGTGAGGATAGGTTTCTACCGCTGCCAAAATCAGGTGGCGAAGGAAGTTTTCTCCTGCATAATTACGAGCGCCGCGTGAAGCTTGTAAAATTACGGGGCTATCTGTCTCGACAGCAGCTTTCAGGATTGCCTGAATCTGCTCCAAATTGTTAACGTTGAAAGCTGGGATGCCGTAACCGTTTTCAGCTGCGTGATCCAACAGCAGCCGCAGTGGTACAAGCGCCATAGATAGTCCTCCTAATGTGGTTGTCAGCTAGTCGGTCTGAGAAAAGCGTAATCACTACGCTAAATCTTAAGAGTTTTTTCAACTTATAGGAAATTATAACTAGTGTGGTGTATCTATGTTGAAAAACTTTACGCCATAGTTACTACAAATATGTTCTATATTTGCTCTCTACTGTTGTACTATGCCCTACACCTGCTCTGTATTGCTGTACATTTAGATACCCTAGAATTAGTAGCTCTGGTAGCCCAGTATCCCAAATTCTCCTTCCTCCAATTACAAAGAGGAGCGATCGCTTCTTTACATTATTTAATAAACTTCTATATGGGTCGCCCGGGATTCGAACCCGGAACTAATCGGTTAAAAGCCGAGTACTCTACCGTTGAGTTAGCGACCCTTTCGCTGCATTTCGCAACTTTGCAATCATAGCATATACATCTGTAGATTTGTAAAGGGGTTTAGAAAAAATTAGCCGTCAACCTTACAGATGCTCTGTGGCTAGCTCCTGGTGCTAACACAGTCAGGTTATCACCTGTATTGAGAGAGTTACGGGTGGCACTCCACGGTTCTAGACAGTAGAATTCTTTGCCTTTGACTGTCCAAAATACCAGGTAGGTAGAGAAATCATCATAATCCAACGTGAGTTTTAACTTCCGACTGCGATCTATCGCGGTGGCTGATTGACTCGTTAGCTGTCCAAAGGCAAAATCAATTTCATCACGGCTAAAGTCAAAATTGCCGTCAAAAGAGTGAATTTCCTTAGTTTGATTGTCTTGATACTGCTTAGAGGGAATTTCAAGCTCTAACTGAGTTTTATCACCACACAGAAAGTAGGGATGGAAACCAGCCGAAAAGGGCATTGATGTAGATGACAAGTTTTTATACTGCTGGCGGACTTCTAGGGTATTACCTTGAAGCTCGTAGGTGAAAGCCAGCTGAAAATCAAAAGGATAAACTGCCTTAGTTTGCTCATTACTATCAAGGACAACAGTGAGACTAGCTTTATCTCCAGTTTCTTGTTCTGTTACTTTCCACGGCAATTCACGAGCAAAACCGTGTTGCTTGAGAGTATATTTTTGACCGTTATGAGTGTAAGTATTATCTGGTAGATTGCCACAAATAGGAAACAAAATTGGATTCCCACCTCTGACACTCAACTCAGGGTGAGTAAAGCGTTCACTATCCAGGTAGAAAATTTCTTGTCCTTGAATGCGCCAACGGGTGATGATACCGCCGCGTTCGGGTACGACCTCCAACTGAGAACCAGCGGCTTCGTCAGAAAGAATATAGGTCTTGTATTGTTGCTTTTGAACTGCAATGCTAAACACAAATTTTAGTCCTGGGTAAGATGGAGTTGCTGAGTACCAAGTGCTGAGTGCTGAGTGCTGAGTAGAATAAAAAGTACTCAGCACGGGCTAAACCTTAGCTATCCGCTAACAGCACTCATAACTCAGCACTGTTTATTCGTCTTCTGCAAACACGAAACGATATAACTCGCTTGGATCTGGTTCGGGGCTGCTTTCGGCGAACTTAACGGCTTCGTCGATTACATCCTGAATTTTAAGGTCAATGGCTTTGATTTCTCCTGCATCTGCGAGATTTTGCTCCAGCAAATAAGCTGCTAACTTCTTAATTGGGTCACGGGCGAACCAAAATTCTTTCTCAGCTTTGCTTCGCATTTCATCTGGGTCAGCCAAGGAGTGACCTCGGAAGCGGTAGGTAAGCGCCTCAATCAATGTTGGGCCTTCACCTGCGCGGGCACGGGCTACAGCTTCTTGAGCCACGGCTCGAACTGCTAGTACATCCATGCCATCTACTTCCACGCCCACCATGTTAAAGACACTGGCTTTTTTATAAATCTCTGGCTGGGAAGTCGCTCGTTCGTGAGACATCCCAATGGCCCACTTATTATTTTCGACCACAAACAGAATTGGCAGTTTCCATAGGGCTGCCATATTTAACGTCTCGAAAAACTGACCGTTATTAGCTGCACCATCGCCAAAAAAGCAAGCTGTCACTTGGTCAGCATTTTTATCTCCCAGCACTTCGCGGCGGTATTTGCTTTGAAAAGCCGCTCCAGCTGCTACAGGAATTCCCTCAGCCACAAAAGCATAGCCACCCAGCAAGCGATGTTCGGCAGAAAACATGTGCATGGAACCACCGCGCCCTTTGCTGCAACCTGTGGCTTTGCCAAATAATTCTGCCATTACCTCTCTTGCTGGTACTCCCGCACTCAGAGCATGAACGTGGTCGCGGTAGGTACTACAAACGTAATCTTCCCCCGGTCGCATTGACTGCACAACACCACTGCAAACGGCTTCTTGACCGTTGTACAAATGGACAAAACCAAACATTTTGCCCCTGTAGTACATTTCAGCGCATTTGTCTTCAAACAAGCGCCCTAATACCATGTCCTCATACAACCGTAACCCTTCTTCTTTTGTAATATGCGTAGTAGCAGGATTAAAAGTGGGTAAAGTACGCTCTTGAACCATTATTTTTGAGTATCCCTGTTGTACAACTTAAAGTTACGGTCTTAAATAAGTTGGTCTGATAACACCTCAGCTTTTAACAGGCTAGCGTTTGTAAGACTCAACAAACTTTATTTATGCACCAAAAAAGGGTCTTAGGGAATAGCTGAATTTTTGATTTTTGATTTTTAACTTTTCAGCTGATGCCCCGTGAGGATTTGACTCTAACGGCAATATTTACCGCTTTGGGTTTTTCTCTCTCACCAAAATAGTGCTGAGTACCGTTAGCGGAAGCGGGGTGTTCAGCCCGTGCTGAGTAAAAAGTAAAATTAGACCGATTAGGCATCAAATCAGTTACGAGTAGTGAGTACTTAGGAAAAGATTCATAAGTACTACGTCTTACTCATTACTTCTTACTCAGAACTCAGCACAGGCTAAACCTTAGCTATCCGCTAACAAAACTCAGCACTCTTAAATATTCCCCTTCATAGACTAGCAATCAAGATAGACTGCTTTCTGCATATCCATTAACAATTTAAAAAAAAAAGGAGACAAAAACCTATAATACCCAAATAGGTAATTGTAATTAAAGGTAAATTATGATATAGTTTCATTCTCTTGTTATCAGTGTAAATCCCCAATAGTGGTATTTTTGTTACCGTTCTAGTGGGAAAGTCCCAAAAAAATCAATCATCAATAGATTCTTCCAGCCACAACAATTATGCCGTGATTAAAAGCGGTAGTTGTGGTTTGTGGTATCGAAGGCTGATAATAGTTGTGTTAAACAAAAATACTAAGAATTAAAACAAACAATTGAGGCTTTCTAGGCGAAAGCAAAAAATTAGTACTAAAATGTGACTCAAAATTTCGGGAAGGTACAAAACAAGTTGTTGCAATATACACTTGTAGAGTAAATTCTATACGGCATTTTTATGGCACGGTTTTACAGGCCTGGAAAGCTCTAGGTGACATTATGTTGATCGCGGTGCAGGGGAAGTAGGCTGTGCGAATTCCGCTAGATTACTACCGAATTTTAGGACTACCGTTAGCGGCAAGTGAAGAACAATTGCGACAGGCATACAGCGATCGCATTGTACAATTGCCTCGACGTGAGTATTCTCAGGCAGCAATTTCTTCTCGTAAACAACTCATAGAAGAAGCTTACGTGGTTTTATCAGATCCAAAACAACGCAGTACCTACGATCAGCTTTATCTTGCTCACGCCTATGACCCTGATAACCTTGCTGCTGCCGCAGTAGCACTGGAAAATCGTCCAGAAAGCACCAAAAGGGGTAGTGATACTCAGAGTCTGGGTATCGAAATTACCCAAGACGAGTTGGTTGGCGCTTTATTAATTTTGCAGGAGTTAGGGGAATACGAACTTGTATTAAAACTAGGTCGCCCGTACCTGGTAAATAAAAATGGTGCTACAAGTGCAAGAAAGGGCAATAATTTAGCAGACGAAGAAATACACGAAAGTGCTGAACATCCTGATGTCGTTCTCACTGTCGCCCTTGCTTGTCTAGAATTAGGTCGCGAACAGTGGCAACAAGGTCACTATGAAAATGCCGCCATATCTTTAGAAACTGGTCAAGAACTGTTAGTACGCGAAGGGTTGTTCGCCAGTGTCCAGGCAGAAATTCAGGCGGATCTTTATAAATTGCGGCCATATAGAATTTTGGAGTTGTTGGCACTACCTCAAGAGAAGACTGCCGAACGAAGCCAAGGTTTAGAATTATTGCAAAACCTCTTAGAAGATCGTGGCGGGATTGATGGCACCAATAATGATGATTCTGGTTTAAATATAGATGACTTTCTGCGATTTATCCAGCAGTTACGCAACCACTTAACAGTCGCCGAGCAGCACAAGTTATTTGAAGCCCAAAGCAAACGTAATTCTGCTGTTGCCACTTACTTAGCTGTTTATGCCTTGATAGCACGGGGATTTGCTCAACGTCAACCTGCTTTAATTCGTCAAGCAAGGCAAATGCTCATACGTCTGGGTAAGCGTCAAGATGTACATTTAGAACAGTCGCTATGTGCATTATTATTGGGACAAACTGAAGAAGCAACTCGTGTTTTAGAACTTAGTCAGGAGTACGAAGCTTTAGCTTTTATTAGAGAAAAATCTCAAGACTCTCCCGATTTGTTACCAGGGCTATGTCTATATGCAGAACAGTGGTTGCAACACGAAGTATTTCCGCATTTTCGAGATTTAGCCAACCAGCAAGCGTTTCTAAAAGATTACTTTGCTAATCGACAGGTACAAGCTTATTTAGAAGCACTGCCAACGGATGCAGAAACAACTAATGAGTGGGCTGTAATTAACCCCCAAAATTTTCCTCAGCCGCAGACAAATAATTCGCCTTTCCCTAAAAATTCGACTAGGACTTCAAAGCAATTTAACCACAGCAGAACACCTGACCTAGATTTACCAGAAACACCAGAACATTTAAACTTCTCACCACCGATGTGGAATTCATCTGGGAGTGTAAAATCAGAGGTTCCTGCTGCTGAACGGACGAACAGAGACACTAATCAGAATTTGAACGGTTCAGCTAAAAGTGCTACACCTGCTCATAACCAAAAGCGTCGGCGGAGAAAACCTACTCCATCTACTATCCGGGAGCGTGTACCGGATAATCGTCCCCATTCTCGTCGTCCTCGGCGGCGGCGAACTTTTGCTAACACCATAGAAGGGAAAACACGGCTGGTATGGAGAATATTTATTTCTTTAGTGAGTATTTTAGTTTTCTGGGTGTTAGCCACAACAACTTTTGGATGGTTAAAAAATCTGTTTTTTCCTACACGATCTGTACCTCCTTCACAGTTGTTTGTACAAATAAATCAACCACCAATATCTATTCCCCCTCCAAATAGTCCACCAGAAGGACTAGATGGCCCTTTAACAGATACTGCGGCAGAGCAAATCATTCGCACTTGGCTATCTACTAAAGCCGAAGCTTTAGGGCCGAATCATGAGATTAATAATTTAGAGCAGATTTTAACTGGTTCAGCTTTGTCTCAATGGCGGGCGATCGCTCAACAGGCTAGGTCTGACAACCGCTACCGCAAGTACGACCATAGCGTAAAGGTAGAATCTGTAGAGAAAATTGATTTATTTGCGGATCGTGCCGCAGTGGTAGCTACGGTGAAGGAAGCGACGCAGTTATATGAAAATGGTCAGTTTAAAAACTCTTCTAACGAGAATTTGCGAGTTCGGTATGATTTGATTCGACAACGAGGTAAATGGCTTATTCAGAGTGCATCTGTTGTGAATCAGATAATTAGATAAGTTGTAATGTTTAGGTTTCCAATACCCCTAACAAACTTTTCAACATCAAATAAGTAGAAGTTCCTCCTGGGTCTGGATGTCCGATACTCCGTTCCCCCAGGTAGCTAGCCCGTCCCTTTTTCGCTTGCATTGGTATAGTTTCCTGCAACCCTTTTTGAGCTGCTACTACAGCCTGTTGCATAGCTTCCAGCGTTCCCTTACTTTCTTCTACAGCTTGCCCAAAAGCGGCTACAGATGGAGACAGCACATCCACCATCGTTTTGTCTCCTAGTTGCGCTTTACCACGTTGCAGCACCCCATCTAAGCCTGCTTGGAGTAGTCCTAAAACATCTTGTTCTGTTAATTCTTGCTTACCAACTACTGCTGTACTGGCTCGTAAAAACCAAGTGCCATAAAGAGGGCCACTAGCACCGCCAATGGAAGAAATCAAGGTCATACTCACAGCTTTGAGAATGCTGCTGATGTCCTTGTCTGTAAGAGTTGGTAACTGAGTGCTTACCTTTTTGAAGCCGCGATCCATATTGATCCCGTGGTCAGCATCTCCGATCGCAGCATCTAATTCTGTCAAATAGGTTTTATTCTGCTCTATCTCGGTTGCATAAGCCTGCAACCACTGTAATATCTGCGCTTGAGTTATCATAATAATTCGTAATTAGTTAAATTCCCCAGCGCCAACTTGCTGTTTTGACTGGTGCATCCCATAGGCGGATCATTTCGTCATCTAATTTCAACAGGGTAATAGAGCAACCTTGCATTTCTAGAGATGTGATGTAAGGGCCGATTAAGTTTCGCACAATTTGCAATCCTTGCTGTTCGCAGATTTGGGCGAGTTTGCGGTAAACAATATACAGTTCGGAAATTGGGGTTCCACCCATACTATTGACAAAAGCTAATAAGCGATCGCCTTTGGCAAATGGTAGATTTGTTAGTTCTACATCTACCCATTCTCCTTTGTCTTCATCCCACTCACGAAGTGTACGGCTGTATGCTGCATCCTCAATGAGCGATCGCGTTAAAATTTCGGTAATCTCATCTACTGATTTGATAGCTGTGCGTTCTGTTCCTGGCTCACCGTGGATACCGATACCTAATTCAATTTCGCGATCGCTCAGTTCAAATGTCGGCGTTCCATTAGCTGGGACTGTACAAGATGTTAGAGCAATTCCCATACTCCGCCCATTCAGATTTACACGGCGACATAAATTTGCTACTTGTGGCAAATCATACCCAGCCTCAGCCGCAGCACCACAAATTTTTTCCGCCAATATTGTTGTTCCCACACCCCGCCGTCCTTGGGTATAGAGGCTATCTTTCACTGCTACATCGTCATCAATTAAAATATTTAGCGATCGGATGCCCTCACTACGGGCTAACTCCGTTGCCATTTCAAAGTTCATCACATCGCCACTGTAATTTTTGACGATATAAAGGATACCTGAGCCTCCATCTACAAGCTTTGCTGCTTCTAGCATTTGGTCAGGAGTAGGTGAAGTGAAAACCTCACCAGGGCAAGCGGCATCAAGCATTCCTTTGCCCACGAAGCCAGCGTGCATTGGTTCATGTCCACTGCCACCACCTGAAATAATTGCTACTTTACCCGGAATAGGTGCATTGGCTCGATAGACAAAAGTGGGATCGTAGTTTACTTTAATTAAATCGGAATGAGCCGCCGCCATACCTTCTAGACTTTCCCGCACAAAGTCTTCCGGCTTGTTGATCAGCTTTTTCATAATCCGTGTCTGGGTAAAAAGGTGCTAAAACCCAGGTTATAGCGCTTCTGGTTTGTATGCAATAGAGGCTGACCTCTCTCTAAATCTCTCTCCTAAAAGGAGGAACGGTGTACACATAAGTCTGAAAAACTTCATCCACCAAAGATTTGCGGTGGGAATCGACGGCGTGACAAAGCTAAATTGTTGCAATCATGGCGATACCTGCGGCGGGCTACGCCAACGCATTTGTTATTTCGGCATACGACGCAGTTGATAAATATCGATTTTACCCCACCCTAACCCTCCCCTTGGAAAGGGGAGGGAACTGGATTTTCCGGTTTCCCCCTTTACAAGGCAGGGCTGTTTCATTCCCTAATAAGCTTGAAAAATCAAGGGTTGTAGCAAAATAATCAATTTTATTTTGCTACCTACGTATCAAGAAAATAGACAATCACACTGTTATTTATGTGCTGAAAATTCTGTTTCATCGTTACCCATACTGATGATTTTTATTGCTAACTATCTTGACAAATCCTGTTTGAGAGGGAACGAAACGGCCCTGCTTTACAAGGGGGGATTAAGGGGGGTAATTCGACTTGTGTATACACGGTAGCTTCCCGCGTCGGAAAGGGGGTTAGGTTTTTCCATATCGCGTGAGGAAAGTCAGTTATCTAATGTCAATCCAAAGATTCCATTAATTCAATACACTTGTGCATCTGCTGGCGCATGGTTTCCCTATCAGCATGAAACCTTCGCCCATGACCTGGTAGCACCCACTCAAAAGAGTAATTAGCCAAGTTACGCATCGATTTAGTCTGTTCTGACCAAGAATACCAGCAGAAATCGTGGAATGCAGCCAGTTGGTGCAAGCTTTCTGACCAAGCGAGATGATCGCCTGTGAACAGAAACTTATTTTTATAAAGTAGGACTGTTTGTCCTTTGGTGTGACCAGGAACAGGGATAATTAATAAATCTGGTGTCAAAGTAAATGGTTCAGAACCAGTTAGCTGTATTTCTACATTGCGAGTATCCGCAGTAATATCATCAGCATGAAGGATGCGATCGCACTGAAAATGCTCGGCAAATTTTTGATGATCTGCCACATCATCCTTATGAGTTAAATACATATAACGAATTGGCCCCAGTTCTTCTAAACGCTTGACTAAAGGCGGCGTAAACCGGGGAGAATCCACTAAAATATTACCTTCTGGAAGTTGAATTAAATAGCTAGCGGCACCGTAAGATTTTTCAGAATGATAGCCGCAGTGGTAAACATTTTCCGCTACTAATATTGGAAACTGTTGTTGAGCTACTTTGATATCTTTTGGTTTTTCAACTGTGCCAATAGAACTAGTAGGACAAGCTAAAAGTGCTTCAAGCGCTGCTAATCTTTCCGCATCATTAGTTGGTTGATGATAAACAGCCGATTGATCGTCAACATCATAAAATACTTCAGGAGCCATCCAGCGACAGGTATCACAATCAATACAAGTAGTATCTACATAAAAATCGCCGTTGACATTTTGGGAGCGACGCTGATTTAAATGAGCCATATTAATCCTTTTGCTTCCAGCCGTTTACTGGGGAGCGATAAACTCTATATCACTACGCTAGCAAAAGTGACTTGAGATTGTAGACACCATAGAAATAAATCTAATTAAAAATAGAGAGTGGTGAAACTGGAACACCCCAAACTCCCCGCCTGATTGCTTACGTAATAAAACCCTTACATATTTACATTAATACTATGAAGGCTAGCCTAAATACAATAACTTCAGGAATTTTAAAGTGTTTACTGTCCTAATTAGATAATCCCAAGATATATGTTTTACTATTCCTTTAGATAGATGAGATTGAGAAATTTACTTCTGCCAAATAACTTTCAAGATTGTAATTTAACGATTAACATTTAAAGGAATCAAGTTTGTCAAAAATTCGTAATTCCAAATAATATTTTTGTAAAAGGTTATCAGTAACTAAAGACGGTAATGAGTATTACATCCGATCCCAATAGCAACCCAACAGTTCCTACCCGATCCTTTCTCCCCATAGAAGATTATGGGGTGATTGGCAATTGCCATACCGCAGCTCTTGTCAGTAGTTGTGGTTCGATTGACTGGCTTTGCCTACCTCGCTTCGATTCCCCGTCTTTGTTTGCTCAGATTTTGGATCTCGAACGTGGTGGAAGTTGGAGTATTCAGCCAGCCACTGCTTGGGAAAGTAGTCATCAGTATTTGAATGAAACTAATGTACTAAAAACTATTTTTACGTGTGAGTCAGGACGAATTTCGCTGCTGGATTTTATGGATATCACTAATAATGAGCAGCAGCAACGCCTGACTACGCCTGGTAGACTGATCCGAATTGTTGAGGTTAGCGAAGGAACAGTTGAAATTATTAGCACTTGCTCTCCTCGCCCTGATTATGGGCGCACAATTCCCGAATTACTCAAATTTGGTAACGAAGTCAGGTTTGGTTCATTTACAGTTACTGGCCCCGTTGAATGGCATCTCGACACAACAAGCAATACATTTATGTGCCAGATTATCCTCCATGCCGGAGAGCAAGCCGTATTCACGCTTTTGACTCAGGAGGATGCACAACTGCCAAACCTAGCCCCTAACGATGCCCTAGCATCAACGATCGCCTTTTGGCAGCGTTGGGCGAATAAGTGTACTTATCAAGGAGCGTACCGAGATGCAGTTGTCCGCAGTGCGCTCACCTTACAGTTGATGACTTACGCCCCTTCGGGAGCAATTGTGGCTGCACCTACAACCTCGTTACCAGAAGAAATTGGTGGGGAGCGGAACTGGGATTATCGCTTCACTTGGATTCGGGACTCATCATTTACTCTTTATGCATTGCTATTAGCAGGATACATTGATGATGAGTATCAATACTTCAATTGGCTGGCGCAGACTGTGAAGATGGAAGGAACTGGAATCAAAATCCTTTACCCCATCGCATCAAGCGAACAGGTTGTTGAGCAAACCTTAGACCACTTGCGGGGATACCGGGAATCACAGCCAGTTCGGATTGGCAATGGTGCATCTGGGCAAGTTCAGCTTGATGTCTATGGTGAGGTGCTTAGTGCCTTACATTTCGCCTGGAAGATTGGAAAGTACGATCCAACTGCAATTTGGGAACACATTTGCCCACTAGTAGATTGGGCTGCTGAACGTTGGCGCGAACCGGATAGCGGCATTTGGGAAGTGCGCGGGGGGTTGCGGCATTTTGTTTACGGTAAAGTTATGCTCTGGGTGGCGTTAGACTGTGGCATCGAAATGGCTGAGGCGCTTGAGCTAGCTGGTGATACTACTCGCTGGCGACAGGAGCGCGAACTAATCCGCAATGAGGTGTTTGAAAAAGGATGGAGCGAAAAACTTGGTGCATTCAAGCAATCCTACGAGGAGGAAACTCTTGATGCCTCGAATTTGCTCATGTCTTGTGTCGGCTTCATTGATGGAACTGACCCGCGTATGGTATCAACTATTGATGCTACTATTAAGCATTTAGTTGATAATGGACTGTGTTATCGTTACCGAGATGCACCAGAAGGAGTGAATGGTAAAGAGGCATCCTTTGTCCTTTGTACCTTCTGGCTGATCAACGCACTCATCTTAGCTCAAAGGACAACAGAGGCTCGTATTTGGTTTGAGCAAATGCTGGGACGAAGCAGTTCGCTGGGACTGTTTGCAGAAGAAATTGACTTAGAGACAGGGGCGCATCTTGGTAACTTTCCTCAAGCCTTTTCGCACATTGGTGTCATTAACGTTGCTGTTTCCTTAGCGCACGCAGGTAATACCGGAACAGTTGAGCCTCAGCATATTGATGCAGCAAATGCTGCTAGAAGAGGTGGTAGTGGTATTCAAACCTGAGTTTGATGTAAGAAAAAGTGGTTAAAATTAGACCGTGATTAGATTAAAGTAGGCGATCGCTTAGGTTGGCGTGTCAATAATCGCTGGAAAGAATACTCTAAACTTACTTTTAGTATTAAAGCACCAGAAGGAGCATTTCCTACTTTTTGGGGTGGAGAGCGAAGAAAGTTGATATTTGGTTTTCAGGCGCTTGCGAAGATTTTTTCTCCCTTGTTAGGGCTTGTAAATTGTAAAATTTAGTGGTTAAGGAAAGATTAGCTATGACTGAAATTGTATTTCTCGTTGAAGATGATCCTGATGGTGGTTATACAGCTAGAGCTTTAACGGAGTCAATTTTTACTCAGGCTGACGATATAGAAACATTACGGGAAATGCTGCGTGATGCAGTTCACTGTCATTTTCCTAATGAACAAAACGATTAAAATTGGCACTCTTAACGCCATACTCAAAGATATTGTGGCTCATGCTGGTTTAACTCGTGACGAATTGCTTGCGTTGCTTTTTCCATAGCTATTAAAAATGGATAAATAGATGTGTGTAATTAATTTTGAATAAATTTATTCATAACTGAAATTTTACTTTTAATCGCAAATCCGCCAAACTCTAATTATTATGTATATTTTTTATTTTCTGAAAATGCGATCGCGCCCCTTTACCAAACGCGATCGCTAAATTTTCCATCCCCTAAGCTATAAAATGCAACTGATCGATCGCTGCATTAATTAGATTATGAGTAACGGGAAGACTATCAACTACCATCCCCAGACACAAGAGCATCATGTAGGAGATGGAATAGAGAAACAACTCTCTAGCGACAGTGCGATCCTCTGGATTTTGCAACAACCGCCAAGATTTGTGGATAAATAATCCTCCCAGACTTAGGGCGATCGCAGCATAAAGAATTCCACTTGCACTCAAAGGATAAACCAATAACACGGTTGCAAATACTGTCACCAGCGTATAGTACCAAATCTGCTTCACGGTTGCCGTATCACCTTCAATTACAGGTAGCATTGGTATCCCGACTTTTGCGTAATCATCCCGAATCATCAGAGCTAAAGCCCAGAAATGGGGCGGTGTCCACAAAAAGACGATGGCAAAAATTAACCATGCTGACCAGCTTAAAGTGCCTGTGACAGCAGCCCAACCCACTAATGCGGGAATTGCCCCAGCAGCCCCACCAACAACGATATTCTGGGTGGTGTGGCGTTTTAGCCAGTGGGTATAGACCAAAATATAAAAGACGATGCCAGAGAAAGCTAATAGAGCGGCTAACAGGTTGGCAAATACTGCTAGGAGTGTAAAGGAAATCGTCGCCAGTGCGATCGCAAAAACTAGAGCATCGCGCGGCTGCACCTTACCCGAAGGTATCGGGCGATGGCGCGTCCGCTCCATGTCATAATCAATATCCCGGTCATAGACACAGTTAATCGTCTGGGCGCTTGCAGCAGCCAAAGTGCCACCAGTGAGAGTTACTAGCAACAGCAATGGGTCTACTTCTCCCTTAGCAGCAATCCACATACTCCCAGCCGTGGTAATCAAAAGCAACGGAATAATCCGAGGCTTCGTTAGCTGGTAGTAACTTTGAATTACTTGTAAAAATGTTTGGTGGTGGCGAGAGACATTAGTCTCAATCATTTTGGCTCTGGTTCCTTATTTTTCAACAACTTATATGCAGCCCCCGCTCAAGGTGGCTCTTTCAGGCAAATGAAACACAGATTTTCTGCACCTGCGTGGGTCGCAATACTCGCCGTTGCGGCCATAATTTAGTAGAGACGCGATTAATTGCGTCTGTACAGGAGTTAAGAATTCTTCCTTCTGTTACTCCCCTTGTCCCCTCACTCCATACTCAGCAGTCATTGCTCAACACTGTGATGTCACGGCTAGTAGCCCAGTCACGCAGTGCGAGAACTGTGAAAACCACCAAAGTACCCAGCAAAGCAGCTCCTATAGCTTGGTGAGAGACGGTGAGAGGTTCGACTTGGAGGTGTAATTTGAAGGTGGCAAATCCTAACAAGATTTGTAAGGTTAACAATGCACCAGCCATATTTGCCAGTCGCCGTAAGGCTGGATGTAGTGCTGGTGTCCGCCAACAGATAAATACCATTGCCAAGGTTGCCACTGTTGGCGGCACCAAACCAGCAATATGGCTGTACATCACAGTACAAAGTTGAGAACCGCTGAGGCATTGGTGTAGCGCCCAGCGAGAGCCTACCAAAGCACCTAACAGACTTTGCAGGTAAACCAGAACAGCGGCAGTTAAACCAACCCAAGGCAAGTTACCAACGGTTCCATTCCCCTGATAGGGTGTGAGTGCTGTGCCGATAATCAGGAGGGTGGTAAAAAACAACAGCGCCGTTCCTAAATGAGCGGTAACGATATCAAACCGCAACAATTCGGTAACGGTGAGTCCCCCTAAAATACCTTGGAAGACGATTAGAAATAGGGCGAATGTGGATGCCCAAGGCAGCCAAGAGGGTAAGAAGCGACGACGCCACCAGGACAAACCAAAAAGTGCGATCGCGCTTAAACCAATTAAAGCTGCATCCAATCGGTGAAACCACTCCAAAAATACTTGGAGATTCATTTGCTTGGCTGGCACGAGTTCGCCATAGCATAAGGGCCAGTCTGGGCAAGCAAGCCCAGCATTCATGACGCGGGTGGCACTGCCTATGGCCATCAAAATTAAGGTGGCTATGCACATTTTCCACACCAAGCGCCGAATCATTTCCTTGGGCTTTTGCTGCTGAAGCGCCGCTTCATTTTGTTGTTGTAGGACAAATTCGCTCATGAACGATACCTTCTGCCCGCTCTTGGTGGATCTCTTAAAATTTTCAATTTTCTTTTAGTGTCCTATCTCCACCCTAGCGTATAGGCTATGGGTTTATAGATTAGCACTCACTTATACTTTGAATCACTCCAGCAAGGTTCTGCCTGAAGCTTTAGGTATTTTTCAAGATGTCGGAAATTGATTAATCACAATTAATTTAAGCATTATAAGTTTTTCCTTAAATTTTTTCACTGATTTGCATCTATTTTTGGCGTTGTATGATAGTAAACTCATACTCAAAATTAGTGAAATAGCCAAAAAAATTAATAAAAATTTCAGGCCTTTGTCCCCCATGTCTGACAGCCTAGACTACCTTAGTAAGTGAGTAGCTTCGAGATAACATAGTAAATTCAATTAAGTAAGCCGTGAAGATTCCAAGTTCCATCTGGACATTACTCATTGGCATCGTGCTAACGCTAGCCAGCCTTTGGTACGGTCAAAATCACGGTCTGTTGCCAGCAGCCGCCACTGATGAAGCCGTCTTGGTGGATGGTCTGTTCAACGCGATGATGATCGTTTCTACAGGGATATTTCTGCTTGTTGAAGGTATTTTAATTTACTCTGCATTTAGATATCGTCAGCGTGCAGGTGACAATAAAGACGGCCCACCAGTTGAGGGCAATGTACCTTTAGAAATTCTCTGGACGGCGATCCCAGCAATTATCGTTATCGGTATTTCTGTTTACAGCTTTGATGTGTACAACGAAATCGGTGGCTTTGATCCCCATGCTATCCATGAAGCACCGATGAGTCAGGAGTCAATGAAAATGCCAGAGCGTGGGAGTGCTATGGCCGCAACTTTAAGCGATACACCTCCTGGCACTGAACCCAACCTCAATCAAGAAAAATCTGATGAGGCAATGCAAGACCCCGCTACGGCAGAAGTCCGCAATGCTGACCAAATTCCCCAACTGCGGAATGCCCCAGGTGTAGGTATTGTTGCTCCGACAATTGGGGGAACTCCTGATAAAGCAGGTAAACCAGCACAATTACAAGTCAACGTCACTGGTTTACAATATGCCTGGATTTTCACCTATCCTGAAACTGGTATAACTACAGGTGAAATGCACGTCCCCATCGGGCGAGAAGTGGAAATCAGTATGACCGCCAACGATGTCATCCACGCCTTTTGGGTTCCAGAGTTCCGCCTAAAACAAGATGCGATCCCCGGTAGGCAAAGCGAGATTCGCTTCACCCCCAAAAAAGCAGGAGATTATGTCCTAATCTGTGCTGAACTTTGTGGTCCCTACCACGGTGCAATGAGAGCGCCAGTAGTTGTTGAGCCACAAGAAGCCTTTGACAAATGGGTGCAAGAACAGCTAGTTGCCAGCAAAGAAACGCTGAATCAAGCGATCGCTGTTAACCCTGCCGATCTATCCCCAAATGAATTTCTCGCGCCTTACACCAAGGACATGGGAATTAAGCCAGAAATCCTTCATCAAGTTCACCATTAGTCAACAATCCACCTAAAAAAGTAATAAATCAGCACTCAGCACTCAGCACTCAGCACTCTTATGACACAAGCTCAGTTGCAAGAAACTGCCAATATCCCTGCCCTTCTTGAGGAACCAGGGGGCAGAAAATGGCAAGACTTCTTTGGCTTTCAAACCGACCATAAGGTGATTGGGATTCAATACCTAGTCACTTCGTTTATTTTCTACTGCATTGGCGGCGTAATGGCTGACTTGGTTCGCACAGAACTGCGAACTCCAGAGGTAGATTTTGTTACCCCAGAAGTCTACAACAGTCTGTTTACGCTGCACGCCACGATCATGATTTTCTTGTGGATCGTGCCAACGGGGGCAGGGTTTGCTAACTATCTAATTCCCCTGATGATTGGGGCAAAAGATATGGCATTTCCTCGGCTGAATGCTGTTGCCTTTTGGATGATCCCGCCTGCGGGTATATTGTTGATCGCCAGTTTAGCGGTAGGCGATGCACCGGATGCAGGTTGGACTTCCTACCCTCCCCTGAGTTTGGTAACAGGACAAGTGGGGCAAGGCATTTGGATTATGAGTGTCCTGCTGCTGGGTACATCATCTATTTTGGGGGCGATAAATTTCCTGGTAACATTGATCAAGATGCGTATCCCCAGCATGGACATACACAAAATGCCCTTGTTCTGCTGGGCAATGTTCGCCACTTCGGCACTGGTTTTGGTATCAACCCCAGTCTTAGCAGCAGGTCTGATTCTGCTTTCCTTTGACTTAATTGCCGGGACAACATTTTTTAACCCAACTGGCGGTGGCGACCCAGTAGTATACCAGCACATGTTCTGGTTTTACTCCCACCCAGCGGTTTACATCATGATTTTGCCCTTCTTTGGCGCAATTTCAGAAATTATCCCCATCCATTCCCGCAAGCCGATTTTTGGCTATAAAGCGATCGCTTATTCGTCTCTTGCTATTAGCTTTTTGGGGCTAATTGTTTGGGCGCACCACATGTTTACCAGCGGTATCCCTGGTTGGTTGCGGATGTTTTTTATGATCACCACCATGATCATTGCCGTACCCACAGGAATTAAAATATTTAGCTGGTTAGCCACCATGTGGGGTGGAAAAATCCGGCTTAACAGTGCCATGCTATTTGCCATCGGCTTTGTTGGCACTTTTGTAATCGGCGGGATTAGTGGCGTGATGTTGGCAGCAGTGCCCTTTGATATTCACGTTCACGACACCTATTTTGTGGTTGCCCACTTGCACTACGTCCTATTTGGCGGTAGCGTGTTAGGGATTTTTGCTGGTATTTACCATTGGTTCCCGAAAATAACGGGACGGATGATAAACGAATTTTGGGGTAAGGTTCACTTTGCCTTGACTATTGTGGGTCTCAACATGACCTTTTTACCCATGCACAAACTGGGTTTAATGGGCATGAATCGCCGTATTGCCCAATATGACCCCAAATTCACCACACTGAACGAAATCTGCACCTATGGTTCTTACATATTGGCAATTTCCACATTTCCCTTTATCATCAATGCGATTTGGAGTTGGTTGTACGGCGAGAAAGCTGGTAATAATCCCTGGAGGGCACTTACCTTAGAGTGGATGACAACCTCACCACCTGCGATCGAAAATTTCGATCAAACTCCAGTATTGGCTACAGGCCCCTACGACTACGGTTTGGAAAATGCTAATGAAGGTGTACCTTTATACGATCCCAATCCCGTTTTATCTGGTGGGCCCAATTCAGTATTAAGAGCAGAACCAGACCCAGCGGTTGCTGCCAATCCCGAAGACCGGAAATAAACAGGGGACTGGGGACTGGTGACTAGGGAATAAATTCAAACAATAATACTATTTTCCAATACCCAGTTCCCAATCCCCAATCCCCAATCCCCAATCCCCAATCCCCAATCCCCAATCCCCACTTATCAAAATTCATGCAAAGTCAAACTATTGACCCAGCTAAAACGGAACTGAATCATCACCACGCGGCGGAAGCGTCCGTCGGTCATCATGAAGAACATCCAGACCATCGCCTATTTGGGCTAATTGTTTTCCTGATTGCTGAAGGGATGATTTTTATGGGACTGTTCGGAGCCTATTTGGCTTTCCGTGCGACCTTACCTGTGTGGCCGCCAGCAGGTACCCCAGAATTAGAACTATTGCTACCTGGAGTTAACACCATCAATCTAATTTCTAGTAGTTTTGTCATGCACAATGCCGACACTGCTATTAAAAAGAACGATACACGGGGTGCGCGAATCTGGTTAGCAATTACCGCTGCAATGGGTGCTATCTTCTTGATAGGTCAAGTATATGAATATACCCATTTAGAATTTGGTTTAACTACTAATTTATTTGCCAGTGCATTCTACGTTTTGACTGGGTTCCACGGATTGCACGTTACTATCGGTGTTTTGGCAATTGTTGCTGTGTTATGGCGATCGCGCGTTCCGGGTCACTATAGTAACGAAAAGCACTTTGGTATTGAAGCGGCCGAAATCTACTGGCACTTCGTTGACGTGATTTGGATTATTTTGTTCGGATTACTGTATCTACTGTGAGTATTAATTAATTAGTTGTTCAATCCACGCGGACAACTTAATAAGCCCCCACTAGGGGGCTTTTTTAATTAACAGAATAAAAATATCAGTGAAAAAGATTTTAGAGATGTAGCAGTGCTACCCTTATACAATGGTTACAGATAACGCATATTTATCGGTTGCCTAAAAAAGTTAAATAAAAAATATATAAAAACAAGCTAAGACTATTCCCACTATTACTTTTGCTAGATGCAATTGAGTTACTGGAAGTGATATGGATGCAAGTAAAGTAAAAGGTGGGAAAGGTCGGAAAAGTAGGATGTTTTGGAGAAAGTATTGAATAACCAGTTAATATACTGTAAATTGATATTCTAAGGACTGAGTAAACCAATAAATAAAGAAAGTTCGCAAATTTATGCGAATTTAATTTAAGGAAATGGAGTCCTAATATTTCTTCTAGTCATAAAAGTAGAAATTTGAAGTTATTGAAGAGATTGCAAGTATTGTAATTCGCAATTTTACTTTCTCGTTTAAGTAGTTGATACAAATTCAAAAAATGTTTACGACAGATAACCCAACCAGCGCTGACGCGTACCCTCGCCTTCCTAAGGGTAGGTAGGGATGGATTCTTTTTTAAGAATTGGTATCACACGTATTAATTGCTGATTAACCAAGGTTTTACCCCATCCTAACCCTCCCCTTATAAAGGGGAGGGAACCAAATTTTTTGTTTCCCCCCAAAATACCGGGGGGATTAAGAGGGGTAATTCGACTTGTGTGTACACAGCAGCCTTAATAAGGGGGGAACCGGAAAAACATCTATCAAAGTCCCCCTTTTTAAGAGGGATTTAGGGGGATCAAGATATGTGCAACTTCACATTAAATTGGTATTACCTCAAAAACCATTACTCGATATTTAACTCAAAAACTTACCCGATATTTTTTAGTTTTTTCGTCAAACTCACATTGATCTGACAACGCGATCGCAGTTGGTGATGACTAAAATCTGGTAACACAACTGTGGCGAACACTGTAAGGGTATTTGTGCCTTTAAATTTCACTCTTCAAGGTTTTGTCAGTAATCAGACTTAACAGTTAAAACAGATAACCATCCTAACTCATAAATATTAATTATTTTCTGCCCAGAGTTTAAAACCTGTGGAATAGTGTTAAATTTACTTAAGTGATAATATTACAAAAGTATTTCATAAATTAATTTTGTATTAAGATACTTATAAGGGTATTAAACAAAGCAATCAAGCAATTAAGCAACAAACGTATCCAAAACATAGGTCGCACGATGGCTAACTGCCGCAAATACCAGTAAATCTAGCAGCAAGTAGTTATCCATAACCTTACTCAAGCTCTGAATGGTCAGTAAATTAAGAAGTAGTATACGCCACATGAGCCAGAACCCTCTAGTCAGAAAAACACTCCGAAGTCGCTTTGAAACTGTCAAAGTGATGGGAAGCGGAGAATCTGGTAATACTTACTTAGTAGGGAGTGCTACACGTAACAGGCATAGATACTCTCTCAACAGAAAAACACTTCGGAATCGCTTTGAGATTGTCAAACACTTAGGAAGCGGAGGATCTGGTGATACCTACTTGGCTATTGACTTGGATTTACCAGGACAACCTCATTGTGTCGTTAAACATTTCCACCCGAAAGATTCCAACCCTGCTGTTCTACCCATCGCTAAAAAGCTATTCGATCGAGAAGCGGAAGTTTTATACCAGCTAGGCAACGACCACGATCAAATTCCGAGACTGTTTGCCCATTTTAATGAAGATGGAGATTTCTATTTAGTCCAGGAATTTATTGATGGTCATGCCTTGACTCAAGAAATTGTCCCAGGTCAGCGTCTTAACGAGAATACAGTCTTAAATTTATTAAAAGACATCTTAGAAGTGTTAGCCTTCGTCCACCAACACGATATTATTCACCGAGATATTAAGCCTCAAAACTTAATGCGGCGGTACTCCGATCAAAAGATTGTGCTAATTGATTTTGGGAGTATTAAGAAAATTGGTGCTTTGGGAGCAGGCTTAACAATTGCTGTTGGCACTCCTGGCTATATGCCAAGCGAACAAGCTAAGGGAAAGCCAAAACTTTGCAGCGATATCTATGCAGTCGGGATGATTGGCATTCAAGCTTTAACAGGTCTAATACCTGAGCAATTACCAGAAGATCCCAGTACTGGAGAAGTTATCTGGCGCGACAAGGCAGAGGTCAGTGATACTCTGGCAAATATTTTAGATAGAATGGTTCGCGATCGCTACAACCAGCGTTATCAGTCTGCCACAGAAGCTTTACAAGCACTTAATTCTGATGTAGCGTTGTCACAGTCTTCACAATCTGTTGACATCAACCACAAGGCTGATGATACCTATTTGCTAACTTATAGAAACTTTATTTTGCTGCTGGGCATCGGTCTTGGTGCAACCACTAGTTTGATAGTAATAGTTTTAATCTACACATTTATTAATACGGGGACATCGCTTCCAAATCAACCTACTCCACTAAAGAGTTTTCTAGAAAGATTTGTTGAGTTCCCGTTAACTAATACTAGTAGTCTACTAGCTAAATCAGCACCTAACAGAAGAATCTGTCAAAGCAATTGCACCATTAAAAAAACTACCAAATAGCAAATTTAATCTCACTAAATTAGAAAAATTAATCATCTAGCAGCAATCATAAAACTGTATATTAACTAGCTATTACAAATTTACTGTAAATTTAAATATTTCAAGATTACTCTAGGATAAATACTTAGATATTCCTGTAAGATAAATACAACTAAAGAAAATTTAAAAATATGGACAATACAAATCAAAGAAAAGCTTTAATTAACAGCGAAATCTCCCTCTTTCTTAGAGGTTTGATTATTGGTAAAGTTCTCACACTTATGGTTATTGGCGGATTACTTTGGTGGTTATTGAAGCCAAATATATTGTCCCGCAACAGCGTTAACTCTTCCTCTAATCAAAATTTCAATCGCGTCTCTAATAATGCATCAACTTTTCAGACAGTTGCTGATGTTCCCCCTGCCTCATTCAACTACGGAGGTAGTACCGCTTGGGCATCTATTCGGCAATTGGTAGATTCTCAGATCCAGAGCGATCGCCCGGAACTACAATTACGCTATGTAAACCCTGTTAATGGTAGTCCTGGTTCTAGCTCCGGCATTCGGATGTTGCTTGATGGGAAACTAGACTTTGCTCAGTCTTCCCGTCCCCTCACAGATGAAGAACAAGCTACGGCAAAAGAGCGAGGCTTCACCCTTGAGCAACGTCAAGTAGGTATGGATGGGATAGCAGTGGTAGTCAATCCATCACTCAATGTGCCTGGTCTAACTGTTGAACAATTGCAGCAAATTTATTTGGGGAAAATTACTAACTGGAATCAAGTAGGCGGGCCAAATCTACCCATCACAGCTTTTTCTCAACGACCAGAGGACGCAGATACAGTAATATTTCCTAGCAATAGCGACTTCAAGGGGCAAGCATTTGGCTCTAATGTGCAATATGTTTACTCTGCTACAGAAGCAGTGCGCCAACTCAGTAAAACCCCTGGTGGTGTGTATTACGCTTCTGCCCGTTCAGTAGTCTTTCAATGTAGCGTGAAGGCTTTGCCATTGGGTCAGACTTCTGGTCAGCTAATTACCCCGTATCAGGAGCCGATAGTACCGTCTGAGCAATGTCCACGTCAGCGTAACCAGCTAAATACTCAGGCGATCAAAAATGGCAGCTATCCGATGATTGCTAATTTGTTTGTAATTATTAAGCAGAATAAAGGTTCAGAACAGCAGATTGGAAATGCTTATGCCAATCTTTTATTAACTGACCAGGGACAAAGGGCAATTGAGAAAGCTGGTTTTATTGGAGTTCGCTAGTAGATTTATTTGAAGGACAATTGAGCAAGCTTTCCAGAGATACCCGACTTGTTTAAGAGGTCGGGTATCTAGGGTAAGCGATCGCTTTTCTATCCATTTACTACTTGTTCAATATTCATTTATTCATCACTTGAGTTGAAGATCACTCAACAGCATAAGAAGTAAATTGGCGCTTAAAAGGAGAATGGAACCCAATAACAATATCAGAAGGGGATACACCTAACTCAACCAATCGTTCAGCAACAGACTCTTCTGTACCGTTATACTGAATCCATATTTTCCCATCTTGAATATCAAAATGCATGACCGGGCCAAACACCCGCTTATCTCCTTGCCAGCCAACGTAAGCTAGTTGATAATGGTTGTTTTCGTTGTCTAAAATTAATTGTGATTTGACAGTATCGGTGTTAGACGTGATTTGTTGATGTTCGCTGAGAATTTGTTTGATAAATTGTCGATAGCGTTCTATTTTATCCATAGCCGAATTTCCTCACGTTTTGGATCGTAAATTATCAACTTAATTTGGTAACGATGAAGGGTGCGTTGGACAAAAGAAAGTTGGAAAAAGTCTTGATATGTTTCGATAGGAACAGCTAAATAAAGCACTCTGTCTGCTTCTTTCTCTTCAATAGCTTGGCAGTAATTCAAATATTGTCCGAGTGCAGTATGAAATTCACTGATATCTGAATCTGCAATAAAACTCTTAATTTCAACAGCTATTTTCTCTGTATTCCGTTCTGCGGCAATGGCATTTTCAGCGGCTAAGTCTATTTGTAGTTTAATCGCCTCACTAACACGAATTGTAAAAGGGTCGTGAGTAATTATCCACCCATCTTTGATTAATGCTTTTTTTACCTGTTGATGGAAAACATCTTTAGCCATTTTGCTATCTCTAGATTAGAGTCTCAAAATGAAAACATTCTATTTTTATGATATTTTAGCGTTTAGCTGAACCCAAAATTATATTTTTGCTCTATGCAGTGCGTTCCCCGAAGGGGTTGTCGTTCGCGCTGCGTGTCGTAGACAAGACATCGCACTCTCCATTATTCTGCATTGCTGTGGCAAGTTTCTCTAAATTTTGACGAACAGTAACACTACGGTGATGATTTACACCCCAGACTCGTTCACAAATATCTAAAGCTTGTAAATAAAGCAGTTCTGCTTCACCGTAACGTCCAGTTGCACGATAAATTTCTGCCAGATTATTGAGACTTTCGGCAACATTAGGATGATTTGCTCCTAATAGGTGCTTATCAAGTTCTAAGGCTTTTATACATAAGGGTTCCGCTTCATTGTAACGTCCCTGTTCCCTGTACATATAACCCAAAGCGTAGATCGTATCTGCTAAAAGCGGATGCGCTTTTTGTAATACACGTTGCTTGAGTTCCAATGATTCTAAAAACAAAGATTCCGCTTCACTGTAGCGTCCTTGAGCGCGGTATATTAAACCTAAATTGTGCAAATCTGTGGCAACATCAGGATTTTCTTCTCCCAAAAATCGCTTATCTAATTCTATTGCTTGTTGCGACAACGGTTCAGCTTCACTGTAACGTCCTTGATGATAATAAAGTAGCGCTAAATTATTCAGTATAAGAGCAAAAGAAAGATGATTTTCACCCAGCAGACGTTTTTCGAGTTCTAATGATTGCAAATACAGAGGTTCTGCTTCGTCATAACGTCCTTGTTCATCATATAGTAATGCCAAATTGTTCAGACTGGCAGCGACATCGGCATGGTTTTCTCCTAACAATCCTTTCCTCAGTTCTAAAGCTTGTTGATATGAGAGTTCTGCTTTACTATATTGTCCAGTAGATTTGTAAAGTCCTGCCAAATTATTCAGGCTAGTAGCAAAAGCAGGATGATTTTCTCCTAACAGGCGTTTTCTCAGTTCTAAAGCTTGTTTATATAAGGGTTCGGCTTCGCTGTAGTGTCCCGTTGCACGATATATTCCTGCTAAATTGTTGAGGCTATTAGCTAAGTCTATCTGCAAACCTAATTCATTTTGTAGCTCACTCGCCTGACGCCAATATTTAATTGCTAATTCTTGTTCTTCTTGATAATTTTGAGATTCACCCCGATCTAATCTGCTGTGGTAAATATCGCCCAATCTTGAGTATAAGGTAGCCAAAGTGGGGTCTTTAGTTCCCCGTTCTTGTTCTACTTTCTCGATTAACCTTTGTAAATCTTGAATGGGTAAGAAAAAGCGATTAGTTTCATTAGTATCTGTGCTGGCTAATTCTGTGTCTCGAAAAACAAAGCGGATATTTTCTAATTCTTTACCAGGAATAGCATTTGTCTTTTTAGATTCAAACCGAAATACACCATTGCGCCAACTCCAAAAATCAGGCGCTTTTTTAATCAGGTTGACTAAAATTTGGTTAGTTACCCAAAGCACGATCGCAAAGGGAAATTCGCGCAATCCTTCCCTTGTCCATTGTAAGTAACCAAAAAATTTCTCCTGTTCTGATTGCTCATTTCCCAATCTGAGAAAATAAAGTTGTTCAGCACCCGTCACAGTAATCACCGCCGGCTTCTGCTGACGGAGATATTCTTCTTGTTGTACCAGTTGATTAAGAGCAGCTTTCAGGCTTGGTTCTTGACGTGCTAAAGTTACTCGATATGCACCGAAGGCGGGTTGTACTTCGGCTTCATATTGAGCAATAATCTCATCGCGAAAGCTAGCATCATCGCAAACCGCAATCAGTAAATTTAAGCCCCGCTTTTGAGCTTCAATAGAAACAATTAAATCATCATACGCATCTTGATTTTCTCCTTCATCATCTAATAATTCTTCATTTAACATTAATGGCTCCCTGTCTTCTCAAACTTTCGATAATAATTGGATGAACATCATACCAAGTTTCATCGGTGCGATATTCTAGAACATACAGCCCATGTAACAAATCTAAAAACTCTGCTTGTTTGGGGTCGTTGGGCATAAATTGCTCATAAACACTCTGCAAAATATCAATATCAGTTTTTCCTAAGCGTATGGAAAAATCATTGCGAATTTTATTGATTGCTTGCAGAAGAATTTTATCATCAATAATAACTTCGGCTGAAGGATTTCGCCGGATAGTCCGCAAACAAATGCGACAACATTCCTTAGAAATCCGAATTAACTCTCGTAATACGCCACCACTATAAATCACAATTTTTTCAGCAGTTTCAGCCGCAATTAATTCGCTAGGAATTCGCTTTTGTAAAACTTCACCGAGAATCTTTGTTGCTTCCGGGCGAGGTTGGGCATTTAGGAAGCGATTTTTACCTTTATCAAATATTTTTAATACAGGCATTGCCACAACTTGATCGTTAGTTTCAGTGGCAATTATTGTGCTAATAAATGTTTCGCGAAGGACTGCGATCGGTATAGTGTAGATAATTTGAAAGTTGGGTTGACAAAGAGCCTTGATATTATCTCGATAAATTTCGTTAACTCTGCCTAAGTCAAGTTTATCTAAATCATCAATAATTACTAAAACGTTTTGTTTAGTTGCAGCTTGAATTAAAGCAGCAATTTCATTAATTCTGGCAACTAAATCTGATAACTTGCGTTCAAATTCTTGCTTAATTTCATCCCGAACGCTAGCATCAGCTTTTAATTTAGAGCTAATCAATTTTAAGAGATCAAAACCTATACTAGCTTCTGCTTGCAAATTTAATTCTTCAGTGCGAGTGCGGGTAGCGAACCACTTATAAAGAGCTTCTTTAGTAGATTGTGGAATATCAACTTTGCGGGCTTCTGCCTCTGTCATTAAATTAACTGCGATCGCAAACAGTATATTAATATGATTAACCGCCGACATTTCAATTTTGTCAGCAATAGAAAACAGAACTACAAAATATTTATTTTGAATTTGTCGGCTAAATTCAGCTAACAAAGTAGACTTACCACATCCCCGATGTCCTGTAAAGACAATTTTGCCATCTCCATTAGGGCTATCTTCCACTAATTGGTTCAGGTCTGCAATCAAATCATCACCATATTCGACTCGAAATCTTTCCATTTCGTTCCGTTCCATCAACGGAAACAGTTCGAGATTGCTGTATGCTTCTTGAAAGGAGTTTAATAAGTCTTCAGACATTGGATACTGCTGTAAACGTGCTAACTATTCATATAATGGCTCATGATTTTTGAAGCACAAGTTTAGGTCATGTCTAAGATAGAGTATGCCTACATAACTTCTCAAATTCCGTTAATAAATAACTACTAAGTGAGTGGTATGTTATGTCTTAAAAAGAGATACCGTAATTTCCAAATTTCAACCTATCAATGAGTAACAGAGGTCAATAATCAATAAGACTGAATGATAGATTATACATTCGATAATTCAGACTGAATGATAGATTATACAGATAAAATAGTGAAAGCTACTTAACACATAAATAAAATAAAATTTTCAGTTATAAAAATAAATTTTTAGTGTGCTTCGTCTCATTCCCCTCTAGCCGATGCAATGGTAGCTGTTGTTACTATTAGTTAGTAGTCTGTCAAAGAATAATTGACGAGTACATTCTTTGTAGAGACGGCGATTTATCGCGTCTCTCTAATGTGTCAATTTTTTAGACGCGATAAATCGTGTCTCTACATGAGATAAGGCTTTGCGACATCAAAACCAGCTTTTGTGACATCAAAACCAGCTTTTGTGACATCAAAACCAGCTTTTGTGACATCAAAACCAGCTTTTGTGACATCAAAACCAGCTTTTGTGACTTTAAAACCAGCTTTTGTGACTTTAAAACCAGCTTTTGCGACATCAAAACCAGCTTTTCTCAACGAATTTCAGCAAATATACCCGCATCTATCTAGTTGGCTAATGCCATCTAATGCTTTTATAATTCTGTAACTTCACTGTGGCTGGTGCATCTGCTTATTGCGTATTGTGATGATATATAAATAACTCAGTGTGTAAAGTCAGGGTTATTTATAAATTAATCCAAACAGGAAAACTATATGACGCAACGGAAACGAAACTCCATGTCACTGACTAAAGCTGAACGACGGATTGAAGGAATGCAGACAATTAACCCTGAGTTAGACTTTAGTAATGGGTTTTCAATTACTACTTACAATACTAAAGTAATTGAGTTACGAGAAAAGTTAGCCGCTTATAATCAAGCACAAATAATAGTAGATAAGACACACAATGCATTAATAGAAGCAGAACGAGAGTTGAATACTTATTCTGAACAAATGCTGTTAAATGTTGCATCTCGCTATGGCAAAAATAGTGATGAATATGGGATGGCTGGTGGAACGCGCAGGTCAGACCGCAAGAAACCACGTCCAGTAGTAAACCAAACAGTGATATCAGTGAAGTAATTGTTTGGACTTGCCGCTTCTTTAGATAATGGTGCGTTGACCTTTGTGACGACGCACCAAGATCCTATATTTTACCGCTTAACTTCTGAAGCGTCTCCAGAGACTTTTGACATCCCAAAATCGAATGCTGAGATTGAAGAAGTCGAAATTTTGATTAAACAAAAATTAGAACAATTAAAAATAAGCTAGGTTTTAGAAGTTTCTTTTAAATGTCGCAAAATTAATTGAGTTGAACAACTGTTCGGTTTTGCAACCTACCAAGCTATCAGACTCGGTTTTATATTCGGAGGTTGTCGCCTTCCTCGCTGGTTCAGGTCTGGACTCCCTGGTGTACGCTCGATAAATTCCCATTTACCAACTCTGACAATAGGGAGTACTCATGCCACAGCCACCGCCACCACGCGAAAACCAACAACGTTGTTACGAGCCGCGAACGGGAACCTGTGGCGATTGGCAGAACGGCAAGCCCAGGCAAAGAAGTCCCAACAACTGCCACGCAGCAGCTTTAAGTTATTATCTTTACCAGTCAGCTACGCACTACCATCTTTTGGCGCACCCTGGTAATTGTCATTGTATACATCTTTACACCATTCCCATACATTACCATGCATATCGTATAAACCGAAAGAGTTAGGCAAAAATTTTCCTACATCTGTTGTTTGTTGACGATATTCCCCTTTTGGTGCAGAGCCGTAAGGAGAGTCACCCTTGTAGTTAACTAAATCTGTGGTAATCGTTTCACCAAAATAAAATGGGGTCTTGGTTCCAGCCCGACAAGCATACTCCCACTCTGCTTCACTAGGTAGTCGATAGGTTTTTCCTCTTTTCTGGCTCAATTTTTGACAAAATTCTACTGCATCATCCCAACTCACCTGTTCTACTGGTCGTTTCTCACCTTTGAAGTACGAAGGATTATTACCCATAATTGTTTGATACTGCGCCTGGGTGATTTCATATTTACCCATGAAGAACCCAGGTACTTTTATCTGATGCTGTGGACTTTCATCTTTATCTCTCCCTGCTTCTTTTTCCGGTGAACCCATCATAAAGGTTCCCCCTGGTATCTGCACCATTTCCAGGTTGATACCATTTCCTAAGTCTTCAATGAAGTATTTCGCTTCACGATTGCTACGGTTGGTGATTTTTCCCTTTGCATCCACCGTTACGACTTCAAATTGAAAGCTTTTTAGGCTAATTGCTTCAGTGGTGTGGGAGGTGCTACTTTCTCCTGAATTAGATGGCCAAAAACGTGGTATTGCAATTGTCAAACCCAACCCAGCGACTGCAAACCCAGCAGTTTGAATTACACGTCGTCGTGACCAGTTAGGTAATATGAGGTTTTTTGATGGCGAAGAAGTTGTTGAAGGTGTTGGAATATTAGATGTCGAAAATTCTCCCGCACCAGAAGTCTGAGTATTATTAATAGAGGATGGTGTAGTTAGCTTGGGAGTTGGAATTTGAGGAGGTTTACTTATAAGTGTATTTGTGACTGAATTAGATGGTTGTGGAATTGTTGGTTGAGGTAAATCAGGAATTGCAGAACTATTTCGCAACCGTTCAATTCTTTGTAAACTTCTCACCGCGTCCATATCTTGCCCTGAAGCCGCAGCTAATACCCGAATCCATAACTGCTCTGCTAAATCTAAATTCCTGTTTACTTCTGCTTGGTAAGCATCATTTTTTAACGTGGCGATATCCGCTAGACTTGCATATCGCGGTACAAGTATTAGGTGCGATTTATTCACGGGTTCAGCAATAAGATAAGGCGTTTGCCTTGTATTCTTATGCTGGCGAACCAGTTCAGGCACACGAAATTTGAGATACTGATCCAATCGTTCAACAGTAGCGCATTTACCTTGAATTCCTAACCCTTCTAGTAGTGCAGTAGTAAAAGCACCTTGTTGTAAAGCCTCAATTTCATAAGAATACTCCTGGGGAATACAAGAAAAAATGCTGATAACTCCTTGTTGACGTGCTTCTTCTGCGGTTTGTCGCCCAATTCCTTCACCTGTTTTTTTACCTTCATTGCGACAAGCATCCAGAATTAAGACAACGTTATCAGCACCGCACCGACGCAAACGTTCAGTCACAAAGTTAATCGCAATTGCCGTGTTTTCAATATCCTCTGGATCGCCATCACAGGGCATGAGATAATCACGGTCAGCGTATCTTATCCCATGACCACTGAAGAAAAACCAGAAATTATCCCCTGCTCCCATAAAGGGATTTTCAAATAACTGTCGCAAAACTCGCAGCAAGTTAGTGCGAGTTGGGCGAGTCGATTTTCCAGCAAGTTCAGGAGAGTCATCAGAGAAGAAGAATATCCGCTCAAATCCTGCTTCATTGCCTAGAAACTCCTGCATTAACAGTGCATCTCGCTTTGCATAGTTTAGCGGTTGCAGATAATCATACTGGTTAATTCCGATCGCGATCGCCCAATTTTTTGCCATCTCACTGTGATTCTTGGCGCTTGAACTTCAGCTTAATCGCTCCTTTACTTCCAGCTTTGACACCACTGCCAATTAATTTAACTTCCCCATCTGCACTAATTTCTACCGATAGCTCAATTTCATCTAGCTGCATTCTGGAGTTAACTTTTGCTTGCTGTTCAGCTTGATTAAACAAACTTCCCACGAGTTTGAGAAAGTGACTCATATTTTGCTCTAATGTTTGAGCACTAACCTTAACGGCATCTCCTACCCCTTTGCTACCAGTATTATCCCTAATAGTTTCTTCTCCCCAACCGCGTGTATTAGTACTCCCGCCTTTAGCACCATCAGGAATCGATATTTGCGGCACTTCATCCGTTACAATCCAAATGCCGTCGTTTTGGGGTGTTTCTGACATATTACTTTAAATATTTACATTAAATCTTCCCATAAATTATAGATACAACGGTGGAGATAGCGATTCCGATTACTAGGAAATTTCACTGAATATCTCTATCCCACCTCTCCCTCCCTACTTTGCGAACCTCCGCGTTTCCCTAGACAAGAGACGCGATGAATCGCCGTCTTGGTGATGAATTATCGCATCTTTAGCGATGCTAGAATTTTCATCAAAAAACCTTAACCGAACCGTATTGCCTCCAATTACAGCAAGTTTTGTCAACCAACTTGACATAAAACACCAAAAACATAACCCCTCTCCGCCACCGGAAAGGGGTTAATCACTGCCGAAACTATATTGTACAGACGTGATTCATCGCGTCTCGATTCAGCAATCTCTAATAAGCGTCTTGCAACTCGTAGAAATCAGGCGAGATGTAATCCTTCCGCAAAGGCCAACCTACCCAATCTTCCGGCATCAAAATCCGCTTGAGATTTGGGTGTCCTTCGTAGATAATGCCGTACATATCGTAAGACTCGCGCTCTTGCCAATCTGCGGTCTTCCAAATCCAGTACACAGAAGGCACTACGGGATTTTCCCGTGGTAAGAACACTTTAACTCGAACTTCTTCGGGGCGATCGCTATTATCACCCACTTTAGTCAAGTGATACACACTCACCAATTCCTGTCCTGGCCCAAGGTCAACACCACCTTGAAACTGGAGATAATTAAACCCATAAGCATAAAGGGCTGTAGCGGTGGGAAGCAAGAAATCTGCCGGCACCTTAATTATCTCTACACCATTCTTGTCTGGTGCTAAAAACTCATGGTCAAAGCCATTTTCCGTCAACCATTGGGAAACTTTACCCGCTTGTACCAATGCCTCTTCTTTCGCTGCTGGTACTGGTTTAGATTCTTCTTCAGCCACGGGTTTGTTCCTCCTTTTGCGCCTTTTCTGTCAGCAGTGCAGGTGGTATTGGCATACCAATCGCTTCCGCCAATTCCTTCGGTGGTGCATAGCGAGTGTCTGACTGCAAATACTTACCAGTTAAGATTTCCTCTACTGGCTTCAAATTATGAGTCGTGCTGTAGTAGCGGTGAGTTTGCTTAATTTTATCCCGCTCTTGCATCGATTCATTGGAGATTTTCTTCCGCAGCTTAATGATTGCGTCGATAATTGCTTCTGGACGGGGAGGACAACCAGGTAAGTACACATCCACAGGAATCAGTTTATCGACTCCGCGCACTGCTGTAGGAGAATCAACACTGAACATCCCGCCAGTAATTGTACAAGCTCCCATCGCAATTACATACTTCGGCTCTGGCATTTGTTCATAAAGACGCACCAATTGAGGAGCCATCTTCATCGTAATAGTCCCTGCCGTAATAATTAAATCGGCTTGGCGGGGGCTAGAACGGGGAATTAGCCCAAAACGGTCAAAGTCAAATCGGGAACCAATTAAAGCTGCAAACTCAATAAAGCAGCAAGCAGTACCAAACAGCAACGGCCACAGACTAGAAAGCCGCGCCCAGTCGTAGAGGTCATCAACCGTCGTCAAAATGACGTTTTCTGAAAGGTCTTGAGTGACATTGGTACGCTCAATGGGGTTGATGATTCGTTCTTTACCCTGGGTTGTTAAGTTAGAATTCAAGACCATTCCAAAGCTCCTTTACGCCACGCGTAAACTAAAGCGACTACAAGAATTGCAATAAAGACTAGCGCTTCAATAAAAGCCAATAGCCCCAAACGGTGGAAAGCTACCGCCCAAGGATACAAGAAAACAGTCTCCACATCAAAGACGACGAAGACCAGAGCAAACATGTAGTAGCGGATGTTGAACTGAATCCAGGCTCCCCCGATGGGTTCCATGCCAGATTCATAGGTGGTGCGACGTTCTGGGCTGTAACCACTGGGTCGTAGGAGCTTGGAAGCTGAGAGCGCTAAGGCAGGTACTAGGCTACAGATGATGAAGAAGCCTAGAAGGTACTCGTAACCGCTGAGGACAAACACAATGAGTATCTACCGCTTATGGAGTATTTTAAGTAGTGAGTTTTGAGTGCTGAGTGCTGAGTGTTGAGTGCTGAGTGCTGAGTGCTGAGTAGGGAATCTCACTTCTTTACTCAGAACTTTCGGAACTCGGAACTGTTTTACCCAACGCCCAATCCCTTAACTGCGTAATCGGGTAGGGCAGAGGCATTTCTGCCTCTTTCCCCCCTCAGAACCGTGCGTACAAGTTTCCAAGTACACGGCTCAAGCAAATCATGAAGCTA